>CAZLPW010000001.1:0-111551 GCA_964561495.1 uncultured bacterium
GATATGTATATTGGTCTATGGTCTGATCCTGACCTGGGTGATGCTGGTGATGACTTTGTAGGTTGTGATACTACCCTTGGCCTTGGGTACTGCTGGAATGATGGTGTAGATGCTGACTATGCAAACTACTCTGGTGGAACTCCCGCAGTAGGGTATGACTTTTTTCAAGGGCCAATGGTTGCTAGTGCATCAACTGATACAGCCTTTGCCTTTGGCAAAAGATATCCTGGCTATAAAAATCTTGGAATGAGCTCCTTTTCAAAATACATAAATGGAGACCCTACTTACACAGATCCTAATGATGTTGTAGAGGTTTATAATTATATGCAGGGCTTTATGAGGGACGGATCAGATTTTCCAGTCGCCGCCACAGGAGGCACAAAGTTTGTTCATCCTGGGACCCCTTCTTTAGATACGGGTCCAAGTGATGATGTCTTAGTTGATTCTGATTTGCATGCCTCTGGTGACCGTAGATTTTTAATGAACACTGGTCCTTTTACAATGGTACCTAGTGATTCTCAAGAGGTTGTTTTTGCTATAATGCATGCAGCTGCAGGTGAGGCAAAGGCTTCCGTAGATTATCTTAAAGAGGTGGACTTACTGGCCCAGCTTGCTTATGATATACAGTTTGCACTGCCAGCATCACCTCCAAGTCCAGACGTTTCTGTTACCGCGCACAAAGATCAGATTTTACTTTCTTGGGATGATGCTGCAGAGGCTTACAATCAGATTGATGTTATAGATAAGCTCCCAGTCCCGGTTTCTTTTGATACAACATTTGTAACAGATATCGTGGATGTCATTACTTCTAGTCAGGACACATCTATCACAGGAACTGACACAACAATCACTACGGTATACGATACAACGTTTCAATATGTACAGGTTGTTGACAGGATTGACACCACCTACGCTGGTGAAAATACTTATTTCAAGTTTGAGGGTTACAATGTTTACCAGCACGAAACTATGTCTGGAGCGGGCACCACTAAAAGGGTCGCTACTTTTGACTTAAATAATGGTTTGAAAGAAGTTTCTGATGACGTGTTTGATCCTGATCTTGGTCAAACCATAAACAAGATTGTTCAACATGGCTCGGATTCTGGTATAAAGCGCCATGTTGTAATTACCCAAGATTTGATTCTGGGTGGAGCTCCGCTTAAAACTAATCGTAGCTATTATTATTCGGTAACTGCGTATGGTTATAATGAGTATGGTATTCCAAAAACACTAGAAAGTGCGAGTGCTATCTTTAAAGTGCAGCCGCAGGTTCCCAATACTTGGGCCTCTGGTGAAAGTACTGTTGCCTATGGAGATCAGCTAGCTTCTACTCATCCAGCTGGGGGTTCAGATGGTAGTATTATCGTAAAGGTTGTTGATCCAACGAAGGTAACTGGTGATCAATACGAAGTTTTTATTAACAATGGTCATTTTTATCGAGATACAGATGGTGTTTGGAAGCCAGCTGCAACGGATTCTTCAATCACTGCCGCTAAGCAAACAGATTGTAGTGGTTCGACAATAACTGCAACAGCTTTGGCCTCTGCTTCTGTTGGAACAGCTGACCTTTGGTTTACATTTGATATGGCCTGTGGCTCTAACTGGGTTGATGGTCTTATGCTTGATCTACCAGATGATATTACTGTCAACAGTTGGCAGGCTATAGGTGAATGTAGTTATGGGCCAGAATCCCAAAACTGTGTGAATTTAGACGGAACTCTAGACCCGACTACAAACACAATTACCTGGGGTGATAGCGCAAGATCTGAGTTTGGCGGTATAGAAGCGGGTCAGGTCTGGATCGTAAACACAACTTTACCAGCGTCTTATCCAGTTAGCGTAAGCTATGAGGTTTGGGATGATGGATATGATGGCACAATTGTTGATGCTTCTGGAAGTGCTTCTATTACAGAGCTCGGGTATGAGTTTAAAACATTCCAGCATTGGAACGTTATGAACAAAACGACCGGTAACATTGTTGTTGAAGACCAGACAATGGTCAGTGGGTTTAGAAGTGAAAACGTAGTCAACGGTTCGTTAGTTTCAGCATCAGCTGAAATGGGTGAAGATGCTAACCCTGTTTTTGATGGTCTACAGGTTATGGTAAATGGGCCAAGCGAAGGAATTCACGGAATTTGGCAGGTCTCTAACGGCGCTGGCGCAATTGCTGGTGTTGATGAGGATGTAAATGAAAACATTCTATGGATTAATTTTTTAACTGCTCCTGATTATCCGACTGAACAAGTTGGTGTTGATGGAACAGGTGGGTGGTTTTTTGTTACCCATGGCGGTGGAACAGCAAACGATATGGAATCATTTTATGCTCGTGTATTTAGAGGAACAAATTTCGATCGCGCTATTCCATTTGACTATGAAATGAGGTTTACTGAAGCAGGCGGGAAAGGCTGGATGGCTTATACGTCTGGAGCTGTAGCTGATGTTCCTTTTGAATGTTGGAACCTTGGGACAACCCCTGATGATCCTAGCGATGATGTTAGAATGATTAACTGGATGTACGATATTAACTTTAATGATATATTTGACTATTCAGGTGATGATCCTAGTTCTTCAGCCGATAATGATCCATCTTCTGATTGGATTTATTGGAGAAACCCAACTGATATGACACCTGGTGATGCTGGCTATCAAGCTTGTGCTACATCTGATGATTATGGTTATGGTGCTGGAGCTGCGGGTGTTGAGGTTATAGCCAGAACCAGGCTCATGAATTGGAATGCGTATGTAAGTAAGCAAGATTCTATTGCGTTAACCGACCTTTCCAGTACTGATACTTTAGAATGGACAGCAGCGGATACTACGTTATTGCTTGAAAGAGGTTGGTTTCTCGATGCTGCCAACTCTATGGGTAAGTGGAGTGTTGATGGTGATTACGCATATGGTATTATTTTAGGTGGACCAGACGTTGGGACAACTTTCAGGTGGATAACTAATAAACCGAATACTACTGCTGATGTTTTCGCCTTTACAACTGATGGGTTAATTGGTGAAACTGTAGCCTATGAGACTGGAAACGTAAATGTTTGGCCAAACCCTTATTTTGGATATAATCCAGAAGAAAGAAATCCATTGGATCAGAAAGTGCAGTTTACACATTTACCTGATGATGGAAGCGAGACAAAAATAAGTATTTTTGATTTAGCTGGTCAGCCAGTAAGAACATTAAGCCATGATGGAAGCTCTCAGTATTCTCATTGGGATTTGAAAAACAATTATGGTGTTCCTGTTGCGAGCGGCATGTACCTTGTTTATGTCAAAACTACTTCAGGAAGTAAAATCTTGAAGCTTGGTATTGTTCAGCCAGAACAAAGAATTGATGTTTATTAATAAACTTTTTATAGGAGATATAAAAATGATGAATTTAAAGTCAAAAAAAATAACCAGTTTAATTCTTATTCTGGGTGTTTCCAGTTTACAGGCTGGTACTATAAGGTCACAAGGAACGGCGGGAGCTTCTCAGCTTCTAATACCTGTTGGAGCGCAAAATGTTGCTCAAGGCGGTTCAAATACGGCAACCTCAACAGGGGTTGATGCTCTTTATGTAAATCCTGCTGGAACTTCTGGTATATCATCAGGAGCACAGGTTACAGTATCAAGCATGACTTATATAGCAGATATTGATGTTACCTATATGGGTATGGTTGCTACTCTTGGCGATAAAGGAACAGTCGGTCTTTCAATGAAGACCCTTGATTTTGGAGATATTCCTGTGACAACTGCAGAAGAGACAGAGGGAACAGGAGAGATGTATTCACCAAACTTTATGACTGCAACTGCAAACTACTCTAGGTCTTTTGCGGAGAATGTGCGTTTTGGGGCCAGTCTTAAATTTATAAGCGAGCAGATTATTAATACTTCCGCGAATGGAGTTGCTGCTGATTTAGGCGTTCAATACAAGTTTAATGAATTACCACTTAGTATTGGTATTGCTTTAAAAAATCTAGGGGGTAGGATGGAATATGATGGCTCGGATTTAGAGCAAACACATGTGCCTGAAGGGTCAGAGTCTGGTTCAATTAATGAACAGTTTAGAGTTAAATCTCAATCGTTCGAGTTACCCGCTCAGCTTGATATTGGTCTGGCTTATTCTACGCCTGTACCAGGTTTGGATGTTATGGCGTCATTTACGAATAATAGCTTTAGCACTAATATGATGAGTTTTTCAGGAAAGTATTCAAGCAGTAGATTTTGGGTTGCTGGTGGAATGTCTACACAAAGTGGTATTGGGCAGGATGATGATTTTAGTTCAGCACAATGGGATGATATGACTAAAGGAATCTATGGTGCAACCTTTGGTGCTGGGGTTACTATTCCAGTTGGAGAGTTGATGCTTGATGTTGGCTATTCTTTAAGAACTATATCAGATTATTTTGATGATAATAGTGTGATTGAAATGAAAGTTAATTTTTAATAGAATAAAAAATATAGCTGTTAAATAAAAAGGCGATATTTATCGCCTTTTTATTTTTCTAAAAAGATTCTTTTTAAAGTTTCATATAATAAAGGATTTGAAATATCCTTTCCTAGGTAAATTTCTTCTTCATCCTTTTGTAGAATCATTTCCCAATGAAGATGTGATTCCTTTTTTGTTCCTAGAGTGCTTTCTTTAGTTCCAGTATTTCCTGATTTTCCAATTAATTGTCCAGCTTTTATAAATTTTCCTGGAGATATGCTATCTTCAATGCTTGATAGATGTGCATATATCGAAATAACCCTAAAACCAGGGACAAGATTAAATCCATGATCAAGAAAGACTGCTTTACCAAGGAGAATACTATTAAAAATATCAGATGGTGTTGCGCCAACTTTTGTTGTTGCGGATAAAAGATTAACTCTAAAATCTGCAGGAACTTCTATATAATTATGATCTGCTCTTATTACATATGCATCTGCAACTGATCTTACTGGGGTCCCCCAATTAGCAAAAAAATCAATTCCTCTGTGTGTTCCGTTTCTGTAATCTCTAGGAGCATTGGGAAGTCTGCTTGTTTTTTTTGGTACAGGAACACCTTCACATGGTAATATTAGTGATAATGAATCAACCCAATCAATTTTGAAAGTTAGAGTATCTAATTGTTTTAATTCTTTTTGTTTTCTGTTGATTCCAAGGAAATATTCTGGTGTATTTTTTTGTGGAATTATATTTTGGGGAAAAACTAAAACCAAAAAAAAGCTAAATAATAATAGCCTCATTTTTTGTTTAGTAATATATTTAAGGCTTCTATGCAAACCTCTAGAGGATTGCCTTTTATAGAAGTCACATTTTTTGATTTAATTATAGAATCAGATTTTTTACCACCTAAATCATAAGGTTTATTGAAAAAAACCGCTACGGTTGGAGTATCTATAATTTTAATTGTCTCTGCTATTGTCCAATCACATATTGACCAAGTTGTAGGTATTATAATATTTCCATCAGACCAATTTCGATTTCTTTGTAAACAATTTACTGCCTGAAATTGTTTATGTGTCTGAAATATTTTAAGATTATGATTAGTGTTTCTAATTTGCCTTCTGAGATGTTTATTTAATTTGTCTAATGTAAGTCTACTGCCATTAATCTTTGATGATTTTAATCCTAAAAGATTTAGGTTGGGTCCTTCTAGAAAAAGAATATTCATTTTAATGGAATTAAATTACCAATTATATATCCAATTATGATACCGATCATAAGAGCTAGTGTAATAATTCGTCCTTTTGCCATTTGGGATGTGTATCCTTTTTTTATAGCTATTCCAGAAATTATTGTCCCCATTGCATTTAACAAAAAAAATCCAGGAATAGTAATAATTTTTATTATTAAAGGTCCGATAATGGGAATAAGCGCAATAATTGAGCCTAAACCTGCAAATAATTGTGTGAAAACTCCAAAAGCGAAAGTAACAAATAAAATAAATTTCTTATCTATCCCAAAGTAAATAGCAGCTGAAATAATACCAAAAATAAAAACCCATAATAAAATTTTAATCCTATAAATTTTCCAAATTTTAATTTTGTTCATAAATAATTGCTGTTAATGGAATACCCATTGTCTTAAATGTTGCTTTAATTATTTTTTTAGGTTTTTTTCTTGAAACCCATAGTTGTTTTACCATTCCTGGGGCTAATATTTCACCCAAAAAATAGTCTGATTCTTTATATAATTTAGATTCATTTTTTATTACAATATCTAAGCGGTAGTGATCGCACAATTCCCTTTTGTTGTTGTGTTCTATTGTAACAGTATCTGACCATATAAAACGGGCTTTGCCTACAGAACCTTCTTGTTCAAAATTAAACCATCGTGTATCTAAAGAAGAGGGCTGCCTAACCTGAACCATTGCCAAAAGGGAAAAAATGTTTTTTGTATTAACTGGAACTTGAACTTTTTTGTCATCGTATTCTATAGTCCCAATACTATCAATATAGTTAGCACTTATTTTTTGTTTAAAGTTTCCCTGGTTAATGTTTTTTGACCAACTAATTAAATTAAAAGTTGTAGAATCAAATTCAGAATGATAATGATTTTTTGCTGGCCATATTATGGCAGGGATGCCAATGTTTTCGGTTGAAAATTCTATCTTACCGTCTGGTTTAAAAATTTGATTGACATTACAGACATCAACCCCCAAAATTGATATTCGGTATTCTTGTGCATTAATAATTTGGAGATTTAAAATAAAAAAGAAAAAAATTCTCAACTTACTTCCACTTATAAAATTTTCCCAGTCCTGCTATCCCAATAAAAGGAATATAAATTGGTTGTAAAACAGACCAAATCACAAAAGAGAAACTTGAAACCCTCATTCTGAATAACCTGCTTCCTTTTATAATTATTATACTTTCAAGAATAAATTTAATTAATAATATAGTTACAGAAATATTCGGCTCAATAAAGCTAAATACAAGTATTGTCACATTACATAAAAAAGCCGAAAGTAGGAATAAAAAAAAATTTGTGTTTTTAATTATGTTATACTTAGAGTATGAAGACCAGCGAATACGTTGGTTTATAAAATTTATTATGTTTTTTTCAGGAATAGTAAAAACATATGAATCTGGGTGAAAATTTATTTTACACATTCTGATAGATGAAATTGACTGCACAAGAAACATGTCATCTGCAGATATGGATTTTTCTTTATTTGCAAATCCTCCAATATCAAAAAAAGATTTTTTATCATATGCTAAATTTTGACCAGATCCAGAAAAATATTTATTCCAACCTGCAAAACCAACATTTGCAATAAAAACACAAAAAAAATCAATTAATTGATAATTATCAAAAAAAGATTTAGCTAATACCCTAGAAAATCCGATAGTTATTCCACCTTTTTTATCTACTGACAAAGACATAGAAGAAACCCATGTTTTTAACACTCTACAATCAGCATCTGTAGATAAAATTATTTCTCCATTAGATTCTCTTATCCCTTTTTCAAGTGCAAATTTTTTTGGAGCGATTCTGCTGGTATTTTCAATTTTTATGTATTTCATGTTATTGTGTGTTTTCATCATTTTTTTCACAATAGCACCAGTATTATCGGTAGACCTATCATTCACAACTATAATTTCTAATTTGTTTTTTGGGTAGTCTTGGTTAACAAGGTCGTTTAATAACCCAGGAAGATATTTTTCTTCGTTTCTTGCAGCAATGACTACAGATACTCTTTTATTATCTTCTTTTTTTTCGTTTTTAATAGTGTGGCGGAAAAGGCCAAACAAAATATATGATACATAAATGAAATAAATTGACACACATATAAACGATAGTGTGACCATTAAATTATATTTTTATTAAGTAAGCTGCGATAACAAAATATAATAACACGCCTAGAATATCTATGCTGGTTGTTACAAATGGCCCTGTTGCTATTGCTGGGTCTATATCCAACTTTCTTAGGACTAGTGGAATTGTTGATCCCACTGTGACCGCTATTATCATTGAACAACAAATGCTTAAACCAACAACAAGACCAAGCAGCGGATCAGCATCAATAAATTTAAACTTTGCAAATAATCCTAATAAAACGCCATATAAAAAACCAAGAATAATACCAACCTGAAGCTCTTTAAAAAAAACTTTTATTTCACCGCCACTATCAATTCTGCCAGTAGCCATGCCTCTAACAATTATAGTTGATGACTGGGTTCCTATATTTCCGCCCATACCTATTATTATTGGAATAAACGCAGCTAAGGCCATTGTACTATTTAACATTGGTTCATAAACACCAATCACTATCGCAGCAATAATTCCACCTATCCAGCTTGCAAATAACCAAGGAAAACGTGCTTTTGAATTTTCCCAGCTTGATTTAAGTAAAATCTCTCTATCTTTTCCAGCTCCTGCCATTTGTAGAAAATCCTCAGTGGCTTCTTCTCTTATAACATCAACAACATCATCAACAGTAACGATTCCCAAAAGAATATCATGATCATCTATAACGGGAACGGCAAGATAGTTATATTGTGCTACTATTTTTGCTACTTCTTCTTGGTCTGTTTCTGGACGAACAGAGTGGACTCGTTTTACCATAATTTCATTCATTTTAATATGCGTTTGTGATGTAGCTAATGTCCGAAGAGAAGCAACGCCAGTTAATCGTTTATCATCATCAGTTAAATATAAATAAAAGGCCATCTCTGTCTCTTCTCTATCTTGAAGAGTTTTTAGAGCTTCTCCACATGTTATATTTTGATTTAGAGTAAAAACATCTGTAGTCATCATTGAACCAGCAGAGTCTTCTGGATATGCCATTAGCTCTTCAATTTCTGCTTTTTCTTCTCCTTTAAGTAAATCAATAATTGATTCTGAAATTTCTTCAGGGACGTTACCTAAAATATAACTTTGATCACTTGTTGGTGCTTGTTGAATTAATGATTTAATACGTTCTAGACTTTCCTCATTTAACAAGTTTTTTAAAAGAATATCATCAAGACTAATGAGAAAATCTGTTGTGTGTTGATTTACTTCCATAATTGAGAAAAGATGTTTTTGCTCTTCATCCTGAAAATATCGAAAAACAATTGCAAGGTCTGCTGGGTGTGTTTTATTAATTAATTTTATTAGGTTTGTATTTGCTCGTCGTCTTAGTAGTCTTCGAAAGGTATCTCTCAATATTGTTATTTCATGTTCAAATAATTCTTTTCTCATTTTTAATACAACCTCGAATTGTTGATACCTCTAAAACCGAAAAAGAATAAATATAATGCAACTAAAATTATGATAGGCGAAAGATGTCCTTTCCATAAATATATACTATCTATATTAATGTTTGTAAATGAAAGTAAAATAGCAGCTCCGTTGTTGGTTGAATGTAGTATTAAGCTTGGGATAATAGAACCAGATTTCCAAGAAAGATAACCCAAAAAAATTCCTAAAAGATATATTTGAATAAACCAATAAGAGTTCATGTGAATGAAAGCAAAAAACAGACTAGTTACTAAAACTGCTTTAGTAATATCCTTCCAGTATTTTTCTAAGAAATGTTGTAAAAACCCTCTAAACAACAATTCTTCTCCTAGGGGTGCTATAATTACAACTGCAATAAACAGTAAAACGAAACCTAGTGTTGTTTCTGGTTGTAATGCTCCATTCAGGTCCAAGATATAATCTGGCTGTGGGACAAAAATTTGAATTATTCTATCGAACTCATCTGATATAAAAGTCAAACCAATTGAAATAGAAATGGAGTATAATATAATTTCTTTTGGTACAGATTTTATTCGAAGAGAGTTAAATAAAGGCTCATTCTTATTAATTAAAAAAAGAAACAATGGTACTATCATAAAACTTTGACCAATAATAATTGATAAAAAAGTATGAAGCTTGGTTGCTTCCCCTGATATTGTTAGTGCTATTGCCATAACGATACCACCAACTAAAAAAGCAGAGATTATAGAAATCAATACGATTGAAAAAACTGTACGAAGAGTGAAGGTGTTGTTTGTCATTTTTACTTAGTTCTTGATAGCTACCAGCCTAAAACTACAAATTTCATTTTGAAAAGGAAAAATGGTGAGTTAATAATATTAAATTTATCCACAAAAGAATTTATTAAGTCTTTGTTAATAAATACATTAGGATTGAACCAGATGTAGATACGTTTAGAGACTCACCTGTCCCCAATTTTTTTATTGATATTTTTTTGTCAATTTTTTCTTTTACACTAACTGAGATGCCGTGAGCCTCATTACCAAGAACTAACACCCAATTTTTTTTTAAAGTTTTTAAATTTATTTTTTCTTCACCATTTATATCACCACCTAGGATAATAAACTTGTTTTTATCAAAAAAATCAATATTGGTTTCTATTAGAATTGATAGGGAAAAGTGAGCCCCCATGGCTGACCTAACTACTTTTGGATTATAAGGATCAACAGAGTGTTTTGATAGCGCAATTTGATTTATTCCAAACCAACATGCGGACCTTAAAAGGGTTCCAAGGTTTCCTGGGTCTGAAATACAATCCAGGTATAGCCAGTTTGTACTCATCTTTGTATTTAATGTTTTTTTTGGGAAATTACACAATGCCGCGATTCCACTTGGAGATTTTGTAGGAGAGATTGTACTCATTTGTTTTTCACTAATCTCTGTGTTGAAATATTTGTTTTTAAGCAAACTTACTAGTTGTTTATTTTGATCATTGAATCTGCTAGTATAAAAAATTTTCACAATTATAGAATCCCTTTTTATAGCTTCACAAACTATATTTCTTCCTTCAACCAAAAATTTTTTTTCAGATTTTCTATATTTAGCTAGTCTTAAAGATTTTAATAATATTATTTCAGATTTTGATATCATTTAGATAAAGTATTTGTTTTTTATTTTATAAAATAAAAGCCTTCTAGAAAATTTTATTAAATAATTGTATCTTGACCCTTTGAATATATCAAAATATGATCTCTCTTCTTAAGATAAATAACAGAATAAAATGAGTAAAAAATTACCCGATCGAGATACAGATTTTTCTAATTGGTACACCCAAGTTATTAATAGAGCTGGGTTAGCTGATTATGGTCCAGTCAAGGGGACCATGGTTATTCGTCCATATGGTTATGAAATGTGGGATAGAATTAAAAGTGTTTTTGATAAAATGATAAAAACGACAGGACATGTAAATGCATATTTCCCTTTATTTATTCCCAAATCTTTCTTAGCCCGTGAAGCAGAGCATGTAGAGGGTTTCGCAAAAGAGTGTGCTGTAATCACTCATACTAGACTTAAGGCCGATAATAATGAAGGAGTTATAGTAGACCCCGATTCAAAACTAGAAGAAGAAATTATTGTTAGACCAACATCTGAAACAGTAATCTGGTCAATGTATAAAAAATGGATTCAGTCGTATAGGGATTTACCAATTTTAATTAATCAATGGGCGAATGTTGTAAGATGGGAAATGAGAACACGCTTGTTTTTGCGGACATCTGAATTTTTATGGCAGGAAGGTCACACGGCGCATGAAACAAAAGAAGAAGCACAAAAAGAGACAATAGACATATTGAATTTGTATAAAACGCTTGCTGAAGAATATTTAGCAATTCCAGTTATAACAGGGTTGAAAACAGAATCTGAAAAATTTGCAGGGGCCGAACAAACTTATTGTATTGAAGCAATGATGGGTGATAAAAGAGCATTACAAGCGGGGACTTCACACAATCTCGGCCAAAACTTTGCTAAAGCATTTAATGTTACTTTTCAAACAAAAGATAATAAAGAGGAGCTTGTATGGGCTACTAGCTGGGGTGTTAGCACTAGACTCGTTGGTGCTATAATTTTGACACACGGAGACGAAAAGGGTCTCCGCCTGCCCCCGATGATAGCACCGATTCAAATAGTTATTATTCCTATTTCAAAAAACGAGGAAGAAAAAGAGCTTGTAAAAAACTATATTAAAATTATAACTGATGATTTAAACAAAATAAAAATCCGTTATCATGTTGATTGGTCTGAAAGCTCACCAGGGTTTAAATATAATGATTGGGAGATGAAAGGGGTTCCAATTAGATTTGAAATTGGCCCCAGGGATATAGAAAACAATAATTTAATATTAGCAAGAAGAGACAAAGGTTCCAAGGAAACAGTAGATATATCAAATCTATTAAATACAATCCCAGAAGTATTAGAAAAAATTCAAAAATGTTTATATGAACAGGCTCTTGATTTTAGGAATGCAAATACCTTCACCGTTGAATCTTTTGAAGAATTTACTGAAAAGATAAACAAAGGAGGTTTTGTTCGTTGTGGTTGGGATGGAACAGATGAGACTGAAAAGCTAATAAAAGAAAAGACAAAAGCTACCATACGTTGTATCCCCTTTGATGAAAATCCCAAAGGCCTGCATTGTGTTTTTTCTAAAAAGCCAGCAAAGCATGAGGTTATATACGCAAGGGCTTATTAATTCTTTTTCTGGTCCCTATAAAATCAAATAAGAAATGATAGTTAATACACCAGCGATTGTTCTCAAATCTATTGCATATGGAGAAACCAGTATAATTTCGCGGTGCTTTAGTAGAAATAAAGGAAAAATCAGCCTTATGGTCAAGGGTGCGAAATCAAAAAAAGTCCCTAAAGTCTCTTATTTTCAACCGCTTAGTTATGTGGAGTTAGTATACAATGAAAAGCCAAACAGGACTCTTAACATTCTTTCTAAAGTTAGTTTCATTGAATCTTGGCAAAATATTTTTAATGATATTCGTTCATTATCTTTATCCATAGCTATCCTTGAAATCACAGAAAAAATAATATTAGAAGGGGATCCGCACCCTAAACTGTTTCAAATTTTAAAAGATGTGTTAAGGGCATATAATAAAAATCCAGATAATCCAAATTTATTGTTTTGGTTTTATGAGTGTGCACTTCTTAACCATTTAGGTTTCAGGCCAATTCTTGAAAAACAAAATTTACCAGGGATTGTTCTTCCAGATCCAAATAGCGGTTCAAAAACTGGAGAAATCTTAGAAAAATTAATGGAAGAAAACATTAATCAATTACCAAAAGAACCTATTTCTAAAAAAGATAATAAAATAATTAGTGATTATCTATGGTTGTTATTATGCTATCATTTTGATGGTTTGTATAATATAAAATCTGTTCAAATAGCAAAACAAATCTTAAGACCAAAAGGTTTTTGATTTATTATTTAATGATTTGATTTTTTACTAAGGATCAAAGTTTTTTATTATCTTAAAAATTAGACTATCTTTTTATGGAAAACTTATTTAATTATATTTGAGGCGATATGAATTATCAATTTCAATCGAATAGAGGAAACTTTTCCTACAAATCAAATTTGTTCTCTGAGGCTATTAAGGTTCTTATAACGGTTAATTTTTTAATTTATGTACTTCAATCTATTGCAGGTCCATTAGTAGCGAGTGATCTTTGGAGGCTTTTCGGGTTAGTGCCAAAACAAATTTGGTCTAATCTTATGTTATGGCAACCTTTTACATATCTTTTTTTTCATGATTCGAACCCTTGGCATGTTTTAATGAATATGTTTGTGTTGTGGATGTTTGGCACAGAATTAGAGCGGACTTGGGGAAAAGAAAGTTTCATTAAATATTACTTTATTACTGGAGTTGGTTCGGGAATAATCACTGGTTGTCTGTCTCTAAATTCGATGGTGCCTTTGATCGGAGCTAGTGGTGCTGTTTTTGGAATTATTCTTGCATATGGATTAACCTTTCCAAATCGGACTATCTATCTTTGGGGGATTGTTCCAATTAAATCAATTGTATTTGTAATATTTATTGGTTCGTTATCCTTATTCAGCACAATCAACAGCACTTCAAATATTAGTCATCTAACTCATTTAGCTGGAATGTTTATAGGATATATATATTTAAAACGGAGATGGCGATTTAATACTATCATGTTTTCCTTAAGGAAAAAAATAATAGAGTATCAAATACAGAGAGAAGAGAGGAAAGTTGTTTTCAAAAAATCGGTAGAGAACGATATTGATATTCTTCTTGACAAAATAAATAGAAGTGGGTTTGAAAGTTTATCTTCAGAAGAAGAAAAACAATTATATGAAAATAGTAAAATTATTTCAAGAAGTAAAAAAAAGGATTAGTATTTAAACTAACGTAATTTTGTTAAGTTTCGCCCAAAATTACTTAATATAATATTTTGATAAACACTAAAGAGGATATATGGATTTAGGTACAGTAATTGGTTTGGTTGCGGGTATTAGTATAATTCTTTTTGGAATTATAAGTGGCGGTGGCCAATTAGGTTGGTTTGGGAATATTTCATCAATAATTATTGTTGTTGGTGGGACTATTACAGCAACCATGGTAGCGCTTCCTTTAAACGCAGTTGGGAAAGTTTTTAGTGTTCTAAAGAATGTTTTTATTGATGATAAAACTAATTATGTTGAAACAATCGAAGAGATTGTACGATGGGCAGAAAAAGCACGGAAAGACGGATTGCTTTCTTTAGAAGCAGAGCTTTCAAAAATGAACTCAGGGTTTTTTAGGAATGGAATAGAATTAGCAATAAATGAAAGAGAATCAACAAGGTTGCGCACATTTTTAAACCTTGAAATGAGTAATATTCAAAGCAGGCACATTGCTGGTCAAGAATTGTTTCTATATATGGGAGCATATGCTCCTGCTTTTGGTATGCTTGGCACGGTTTTAGGTTTAATTGTGATGATGAATAATTTTGCTGCAGGTGGAGGTGAAGAAGCGCAGGCTAATTATGATGTTGCAGAAAAGTTTGCCGAACTTCTATCGGGCATGGGACTTGCACTAATAACGACCTTTTATGGTGTTTTTCTTTCTAATATGATATTTATACCTATCGGTGGGAAATTAAAAAGAAAATCAGAAAATGAAATGATGTTAAAAAACATTGTTGTTGAAGGAATTATATCTATTCATGCGAGAGAACACCCAATATTAATTAAAGAAAAACTTATGACCTTTGTTCCTTATTATTTAAGACCTAAGAAGGATTAGTTAATAGTGGAAATTCGGAAACAGCTTTCACTTGATGAAAGAAGAGCAAAAGCAACAGCTTGGGCTCTCACTTTTGCTGACATGGTTACTTTATTGCTCACCTTTTTTGTTCTTTTGTTGGTGATTTTAAACGACGCAGAAAAACATATTGATCGGGTAATAAATAAATTACTTGATGAAACATATGAAGAGTTAACAGAGAGTGTATCATCTTCATATGTTTCCATAGAGAGAGTGACAAAGGGTATTAAAATTACTATGCGGGGAAAGCTTTTTAAGTCTATGTCAAAGGATGTTGATCCCCGTGTACATCCTTTGCTAATTCAAATTGGTGGTATTATTAGAACATCTAAAATTTTAAATGTATTTGATGACCCAGATTACGAAGATCTCCTTGTACTTATTGATAATAGAAATAAGTTTTTAAATGTTGAGGTTAGATGTGAGGGTCATACAGATGATATTCCTTTACCCAAAAAGGCTTCTTATCCAAGTAACTGGGAACTTTCGGCCGCAAGATCTTTAAATTTAGTTAGGCTTTTAAGCAAGTATGCTGGTATGGAAGAAAGAAATTTTTCTGCTTTGGGATATGGTTCATTCAGACCACTTATTGATATAGAAGAAATAAGAGAAATGAATAGAGTGGAGAAAAAGGAAGCCAGGGCAACAAATCGCAGAGTTGAAATTTATCTGGATGCGTTTCTCAAACAGAAAATAGGTGAGGAGATTTTATAGATTATGAAGCAGATTTTAATTTTATTAATAATTGGATTTTGTTTTAGTCAGGATACAAAATTAACGACATCATCAAGTTTAACATCTAAACCAAATGATAAATCATCGTTAGGTAAGCTAAATGCGGGAACTAAGGTAAGGAAACTAAAGTTAGACCCAAGCGGTAAGTATGTAAAAGTTGCTTTTGAGGCGTATGTTCCTGTCACGGCACTCGAGAATGCAACGGTTTCACTACCAGTGGGCTCAACACAATCAGCTGATGGTGTAAAATTTAAATTAATCAGTGCAAGACAAAAAGGCAAACAGGTATTTGTTAAGGTTCAAGTAACTAATACCAATACAAAGAAATTTAATTTTACTGGTTTATCATTAATAAAGGTTTCTGGTTCGGGGGATAATATAGGTGAGATGAATCCGTTTGAAGGTAAAAACACAGTTGCATTTGATATTAAAAAAGGCAAATCTATAGTTTCTGATTTAGTTTTTGATTTTAAAAAACCTCCAAACAATGTTGAGTTAATTTGTATGAGTAAAATGAAAAATAGTGAAAAAGTATATTTTCAGTTAGGATTTTAATTTTTATTGTTCCTTTTTTGGTATTACTTTAAAAACTTTCTCTCCTTTTTTTGCCATTCGGAATCTTTCCCTTGCAAGCTTTTCTATATAATCTAAATTATTTTCCAGCATATTTTTTTCTTTTTTAAGGTTTTCTTTTTCTTTCCGTAGTTGGGATATATGATTTTGAATAAGCACTCTTTCTTTTTTTAATTTATATAGCTGAAACACACCATGATCACCAAAAACAAATATTATTAAAAGAATAAATACTATGAATATTAAAACGAAACGAACTAATTTTTTTTGATTGTCTTCAACTTTTCTGCGAACTTTTCTAGGTTTAGCTTTCCTGCGCATTCCAGCATATTGCATTATACTGTAATACCCAAAACTTTAATTTCTGCTAATTTAGCTTTGTTCCCAAGAAACTCCTCTATTCGTAATAGTTGATTATATTTTCCTATACGATCAGATCTAGATGCGGAGCCAGTTTTTATTTGACCCATGCCCATAGCAACAGAAAAATCTGCAATTGTTGTATCTTCCGTTTCTCCAGACCTGTGAGAAATTATTGCTCCAAAATCATAATCGTTTGCTAAGTCAACAGCTTCAATTGTTTCAGTAACTGTTCCAATTTGGTTAAGCTTTATTAAAATTGCGTTCATTGATTTTTCGTTTATAGAACGTCTCAGTCTTTTTATGTTTGTGGCTGTTAGATCATCTCCGACAATCTGGATTTTATTTCCTAATCTTTCAGTTAAATAGGACCATCCGTCCCAGTCATCTTCATTAAGACCATCCTCAATTGAAATAATTGGGTATTTTTCTACTAGACTTTCTAAATATGAAACCATGTCTTTTGAAGATAGTGATTTGTTTTCTGATTTTAAATTATATTTTCCATCTTGGTAGAGTTCGCTTGCAGCCACATCTAGCGCTATATAAACATCTCTACCTGCCTTATAGTTTGAACTATCAATTGCCTCCATAATAACATTAATTGCTTCTTCATTTGATTGCAAATCAGGTGCGAAGCCACCTTCATCTCCAACAGCAGTATTCAAATTTTTTGATTCTAAAACAGATTTTAGATTATGAAATATTTCTATTCCCATTTGTAATGCTTGAGAAAATGTGGAAGCGCCAACAGGATATACCATAAACTCTTGTATGTCTATTGTATTATCGGCATGACTACCTCCGTTTAAAATATTCATCATTGGCAATGGTAAAACAGATGCATATTCCCCACCTAAATATTTAAAAAGGGGAAGCCTACAATAATTAGCACCAGCATGGGCCGCGGCCAAAGAAACGCCTAATATGGCATTTGCACCCAAGTTTGATTTATTTTCAGTCCCATCTAGATCAATCATAATATTATCTAGCTCAGATTGTTTGGTCACATCATATCCTTTAAGAGTATCTGCAATTATTGTGTTTATATTATTTACAGCTATACAAACACCCTTCCCAAAATAACGTTTTTTATCGTGATCTCGTAATTCGAGTGCTTCATAAATACCTGTTGATGCTCCCGATGGTACTGAAGCTCTGCCAATAACACCATTTTTTAGTTTTATATCAACCTCGATGGTTGGGTTTCCTCGTGAATCAAAAATTTCGCGGGCATGAATTTTTTCAATAGCAGAATTCAATATTTACTCCTGTAAATTAAAATACCAAATTATATTTAGGCTGAAGCAAGTTCCAATAAGAATTATAAAAAAAATTAAACAATTATACGGTGAACATATGATAAAAATAGAAAAATTTTCAGAATCAAAAAAACTGGAATGGGATTCTTTTGTTGATTCAAGTAATAATGGAACTATTTTTCATCTTCGCAGATTTTTGAGTTACCATCCTAAAGGTCGGTTTGCTGATCATAGTTTATTAGCGTATAAGAAAGGAAAACTTATTGGAATAATTCCTGCCGCAATTAAGAAGATAAATGATAAAGAATTTTTTGTCTCTCATCCTGGATTATCTGTAGGATCATTTGTTGTTCAAGAAAATTTAAGTATATCGGATTCATTGTTATTAATCAAAACATTTATCAATTACGTTTATGAAGCTGGGTTTGGTGGTATCAGGGTTACTTTATTGCCAATTATTTATCAAAAAAGATTATCAAATTATATTGAATTTTCATTTTTAAAATATGATTTCAAATATGTTAAGAGAGAGCTTTCAAGTGTTCTTTTTTTGGAAAAAAGCTTAGAACATAATCTAAAAAAGTTTCGCCCCTCCCATTTAAGAGCAGTCAAGAGTGCATTGAAAAAAAACATCGAGGTTAAAACATCAAATGATTACGATATGTTTTATGAACTCTTGGAAAAGAATCTGTTACTTAGACATAATGTATCCCCAACCCATAGCCTTGATGAATTAAAAAAATTAGTTAAACTTTTTCCAGATAGGATTTGTCTTTTTTCAGCGAATGTTAAAGATAAAATGATAGCAGGTGTTGTTAATTTTATTTTAAATAAAAACACAGTTTTAGCTTTTTATATTTGTCATGATGATAGTTATAAAGAATATAAATCGGTAAACTTACTTTTTTATAATATTATAGATTGGGCCATTAAACAAGAATATTCAACCTATGATTTTGGTTTATTTACTATTTGTGAAATACCTAATATGGGTTTGGGGAGGTTTAAAGAAAATTTTGGAGCAAGTGGTGTTTTCCGTGATACGATGGAAATAGTTTTTTAAAACATATGTCAATTAAATCTTTAGGTCGCCAATCTTTAATATATGGGATAGGTCATATTTTATCTAGGATAGTTACTTTTTTGCTCCTGCCGTTATATACACACCTATTTACACCAGATGAATATGGAATAATCTCACTTGCCTATGCCTTTATGGGGATGACATTAATATTTTATAGATATGGGATGGATTCAGCATTATTAAAATATGCAATTGCTTTTAAAAATGAGAAACGAATTGTTTATCTATCTACAATATATATTATGCAGGTAATAACAAGTTTTATTTTTTCTATTATTATATATTTTTCTAGTTCATTTTTATCCAAATATATTTTAGCCATAGATGAACCAAAATTAGTTATGCTTTTATCTGGAATATTAGCATGTGACGCTCTTTGGAATTTATCGGTACTTCTTTTAAGAGCAGAAGAAAAACCAATCCAGTTTGTTACGTTTAATTTGATTAATGTTTTAGCAACAATGGGTTTTAATATATACTTCGTTGTTTATTTAAAGAGGGGTATTGAAGGTGTTCTGCTGGCTAACCTAATTGCATCTTTTTTACTATTAACTCTTTCTTTCCCCGTAATCTTAAAACGTTTAAGCCTTAGAAATTTATCTCTTACTGTAGCAAAAAATATTTTAGAGTTTGGGCTTCCTTTTCTTCCTGCAGGAATTTTTACTATGTTAATGGAACTTTCAAACAGATATTTATTAGTTATGATCGATGGTTCATCTTCCGTTGGTCTTTACTCAGCTGGGCATAAAATAGGAATGCTTGGCCTAATTGTTGTTATGGGTTTTAATATGGGCTGGACGCCTTATTTTTTAAAAAGAGGGAAAGAAAAACAGGCGAGAAGAGACTTTTCAATATCAGCAACAATTTTTCTTGGTTTTCTTGGTTTTATAATATTGATTATTTCATTATGGGTGCATGAATTAATGCAAATAAAAATTGGGAATGCTAATTTAATTGGAGAACAGTTTTGGGGGGCTGCGGATGTAGTTTATTTTATTTTGTTAGCGTATTTCTTTTTTGGGGTTTATGTCATACAGCTCCCTGGAATATATGTTAAAAATAAAACAAAATGGATACCAGGTTTCAGGTTTATTGGTGCTTGTTCTAATATTTTATTAAATATTATTTTAATACCCAGCTATGGCGTAATTGGATCTGCTTGCGCAACGGCCATTGCATATTTCCTTATGAGTTTGGCAATATTTATTTATTCTAATAAAATTTATCCTACTAACTATAATTTAGTAGGGTGTTTTTATCCAATTGTATATGTTGGTATCGCTTTTTCTTTAGGGGAAAATATTTTAATTCGTATTTTATTAATGTTATTGTATCCTTTGATTTGGTATTCAATAATAATTAATAAAAACGAAAAATCTATTTTAAAAAGTTTCGTAAAGTGATAGCTGTTGTTTCTTGTTCGCATTTTCCTGATGATGAAAGAATTTATCATCGACAAATTAAAACCTTATTACAAGGCGGTTTTAAAGTAAAATACTATACTCGCTCATTTGCTACTAAGAATTTATCTGGGGAAGGCCTTTCCCATATTAACTTTTCGAAAACTCTATCTATATCAGAATATACAAAAATGATATTAGAGGAGATTTTAAAAACTAATAAGGTTTTATTAATTCACATTCATGAACCAGAATTATTTTCACTTGCAATTAATGTTAAAAAATCAATTGGGGCAAAAATTATTTATGATGTACATGAGGATTTCCCTTCTGTAATTAACACTTTTTCTAAGTGGAATAAAAAGATAAGATATTTAAAAGAAAATTATTGGATTTTTAAAGAGAAATTATTTTTGAAATATGTTGATGAAATAATTATTGCAAGCTCTGCAATAGTTAATTCAAACTATGGATCTCAGGGATTCAAACCATTATTATTAGAAAATTTTCCGTCTAAAGCTTTTATCAATAATCTTGATATAAAAAAAAAAGTAAAAAACTCTATAATCTACCATGGTAATTTGGCACCTGAGAGGGGCATTGTTGAGCTTATTAAGGCTATGCCAATCGTTATTAAAAAGATTCCTGATGCCACACTATCATTATACGGAAATTTCAGGACAAATGATTTTAAAAACAATGTATCCAAGACAATAAATAGATTAAACATGAACAAGTGTATAACTTTGCACGCTCATATATTACATTCAAATATATGGAAGAAACTTCAGGATCATAGGATTGGTGTTATTCCCTTTAATGATAATGCTCTTACTCGCATAGGAACACCAACAAAAATTTTTGAGTTCATGGCGGCAGGTTGCCAAATAGTGTGTGCAGATTTACCACCTATGAAGCGATATGATATTAATGGGTTAAAATTTTTTCAGTCAGGTAATGTCGAGTCTTTATCAGCAGTTTTAATTAATGCAATGAACAATATTTCAAATAATGATTTAATATATAATCAAGAAAAAGTCAAATCAGTTTATAATTGGGAATGTATTAGTCATAAACTGATTAATCTTTACAATAGGTTATTATCATAAAAATATTATACATATCCCCTGAAAACACAGTAGGGACACTAACTCTTTGGAAAAAAATTCATGAAAAAAATGGGCATTATTGTAGGACTGTTACTTTTTTCAAATCGCCAAAAAAATATGAAGATGATATTTGTTTAAATCTTCCATTTAACTTTACAATACCATGGATGTCAGATCTTAGAAATACAGTGTTTAAATTCTATAGGGGAAAGCGGGGTTATAAAAAAGAAAAAAATGGGTATCCACCTAAATGGTCTCCAGAAGGTGTAATTGATAAGGGATTTTTAAATTTTAAAGATAAATTGTGGCAACCAAAGGTTCTAAGTGCAATAAAAAAATATTCATTTTATGACTTTGATGTTTTTCATTTTGAAAGTGGCACTGATTTTTTAAAAAATGAGTTTTTTGTTAAAAAGTTGAAATCATTAGGAAAAAAAATAATATGCCACTATCATGGTGAAGATTTAAGAACAAGAGGCGTGATGCCGTTTATTGATAGAAACAGTGATTTAAATATTACAAATGAATTAGATCTATTGTATAAACATCCAAATATTAAGTATTTGTTTTTACCGTTCGAGACAAAAGTTTTTTCACCAAAGCCTAAATTAAATAAAATAATTAGAATAGCACATGCACCCACAGATAGGCTATATAAAGGATCTGATGAAATTATTAAAATTTGTAAAAAACTTGAGAATGAAAAATTATTAAAATTTGATTTAATTGAAGGTGAAACTTCTGAAGAAGCTATCAAGAGAAAGCAACGGTGTGATTTGTTTATAGATCAAATCGGTGATTATGGTGGCTGGGGGTATGGAATGAATTCTGTAGAATCACTTTCTATGGGGATATGCACACTTACTGAAATTAATAGTGAATACCAAAATTTTTTACCAGATCATCCCTTTGTTAATGTAAATAAAGAATCTTTAGAAACTGATTTGCGAAAATTGATAAAAAATAAAGATATAATAATTGATTTTGGGATTAAGGCAAAAAAATGGGTTTATAAAAATCACGACATTTCCAAAGTATCTAAAAAATTATATGATTATTATAGTTCCATAGGGATTAATAATTGAATCAAGAAATTTTTAATCCAAAATTTATTTATTTATCAAAAATATTAAGTAAAATTTTAAATCCAGTATATTTTTTATTTAATGTAATTAAATCTAAAAATATTTTTCATTTAAATAATAAAATAAAAACTATTCTTATCACTGAATATTATTGTATTGGTGACATTTTAATTATTCTTCCTGCAATTGAATCCTTACGAAGATATTTTATTAATGCAAAAATAATTTTAATTTGTTCAGTTGAAGCAGAACCTCTGGCTAAAACAATAAAAGCTTTGGATTCGGTTATCCCCTTTAATGTGCCGTGGAAAAAAACCCCTTTAAGCTTAAATAAGATTTGGAAGTCTCGAAAATTTGCCTATTCACTGCGTAATAAGAATATTGACTTGGCCATTGACTTTCGAGGAGATGTCAGAAATAATTGGTTTCTTTATCAGATAAAAAGCAAATATTCTATTGGTTATAGCTTTACAGGAGGAGACTATTTTCTTGATAAGGCGATTGAATTCCCTTACAGTCTTCACCAAAGAGACAGAGCTCTCCATCTGGTTTCTAGCATTGGAGTTAAACCACATATCAAAAGGGAAACAATAAAAATAAATCAAGACGGGTATTTAGTTTTACACCCTGGGGCGAGTGATTCTTCGCGCACATGGTCAGTGGAATTATGGCTTGAATTGGTAAAAGCCTTGTTTCAGAAATATAAAATAGCTATTGTGGAAGTGCCTGAAACTATTGAACTAATTAATTCTTTAGGCGAGATTAATAAATCTATAAAAATATATAAAGGGACTTTAAACAAATTTAGTACATGGTTGAAAAATCAAAGGCTATTAGTAGGCCCAGATTCAATGGCTGGCCATCTTGCGGCCCATTTAAATATTCCAGTCATATCTATCTTTGGTTCCCAGAATCCAGAATTAACAAAGCCCCATGGATCAATTGTTCGAGTTTTGAAGCCAGCTGAAAAATGTAGACATTCAAGAAATCATTGGAGATTATGTAAGCTATGTATTGATACAATAAAACCCAAAGATGTTTTTAGCGCTATAAATGAAATTTTGAAAATAAAATAATAATCTTATTGTTGTTGGATATTTATTAGTAAATTATAACTAATGGAAAGAGATTGACTCTGAATTCAACCACAGACAAAGAACAATCTATTAAAAGTAACGGGGGCGCGGTGTCCCTGTTTTCGTTAGAAACCAAACCAAGGAGGTATTCGCATGGCTGATGTAAACTCAACCGTTGCAAATGCAGCATCTGGAATCGTTGGCGTCATAAAGGCTTTGATAGTGCTTTTTGTATTCGTCAATATTATTTATTCTACTGGGTTTGACCCAATCGGAGGTATTGTTGAGCTAGTAAACACCTTTTTAGATGGAGGTTTTGCTGGGCTTTTGGCTCTGTTGGTATTTCTCTCGTTTTTGGGATAATTAACATAGGAAGTAATTTGGGCTAATTTATAAAGTCCAAATTTCTCCTATACCAACAGGAGTAAACTATGCTAAACGGTATAAAAACACTCAACGAGTGGCTCGGTACTATAACAGAACTACTAAAATCATTAGTTGTTGTGGGAATTGTCGTTGGGATCCTGTTTGATGATTTCTTCGGTGTTATAGCTGGACTAGGTCGTATTATGTCTCAGTTCGGTGATGCAGGGTTCGCAGGGATTCTAGCACTGATGATTCTTGTAATGTGGTATAGTAAAAAGTAGAGTCCTATTGTTTTGCCTAACAACGCCCTAGATAGTCCTAGGGCGTTGTTATTTATATTTTTTAACTATTTAGTTGATATATTATTTTGATTTATATCACTAGATAAAAATATTAAAACCCTATTATTAAATTTAATTCTTTAAATGAATAGATTTATTAAAGATATATTTATTCGTGGATTAATTATTTACCTCCTTTTTTTAAGCAATATATTTGCTTCTATACAGGTTTTTAATCGCAGTGCTGGTACTCAATCAGAAATACAAAGTCTACTTGGAAAAACTAAATTATATATTTCAACAAAAGATTTAGCAAGAGCTTTATCTTCTAGGCTTTATGAGAATAAAGATAGAAAAAAGCTTGTGTTATATATTAAAAATAAAAGAATTAAAATTTCTGGGAATACAAGTTTTATTTTGGTTGAAGATATCCCTTATCATATGCCAGATAAGGTGGTTATTGAAAGCGACGATTTGTATTTACCAGCATCGGATTTTTTTAATATTCTAAAAGCTACTGTTTTACCAGGTTTAAACTTTGATAAAACCAAGGAATTTTTAGATATTGATATTGTAAGATTTAACATAATAGGGATGACTGTTCAGAAAAAATCTAATGGTACAATAATACGCCTGCAAACAAGAAAACCATTTTCTGAAAGAAATATTAGTTCATTTATAAATAAGCATGGTTGGTATTATATAACTGTTTCTGGGGCATTAGTCGATACCGTTTCTTTAAGAGATTCAGAAATAACAGGAGTAATTAGGAAAGTTGAATCTGATCAAATTGGAGAGACGGCACAAATTGCATTTAAGCTTGGTTCAAAAGTAATTAGTCATGATTGGTATCAAAATCTTGATCCAAATGAAATTGTAATTACACTTCGTACACCATTAAGTAAAAATACTGTTCGAATTGAAGATGTTAAGGAAAGGTGGAAACTTGACACTGTTATTTTAGATCCAGGGCACGGTGGAAAAGATGGTGGAACTATGAGTCGATATGGTACAAAGGAGAAAGATATAGTTTTAGATATTTCAAAAAGAATAGGGCGTCTTATTGAAACGAATACAAATATTAAAGTCCACTATACTAGAGAAGAGGATGTGTTTATTCCACTTGAGGACAGAACAAAATTTGCAAATGATAATAATGGTAAAATATTTCTTAGTATACATGCCAATGCGCATAATAATAGGACAATACAGGGTTTTGAGACGTACCTTTTAAGTCCTGGAAAAAGTGAAGATGCTGTGGCTCTTGCTGCACGGGAAAACTCTGTTATACAATTTGAAGAAAAAAAAGATAGCTATAGTAATCTTTCTGGTGAAGGTTTAATCATGGCAACGATGGCGCAAAGTATGTTTATGAAAGAGAGTGAAGATTTAGCATCTATGATACAAATGGAAATGGGGAAAAGGTTAAGTACAAAAAATAGAGGAGTTAAACAAGCTGGGTTTTATGTATTAATTGGAGCATCTATGCCTTGTGTTCTTATTGAAGTAGGCTTTTTGTCTAATCCAAAAGAAGAAAAAGCTTTAAAGAAAGCAACTCATCGCCAGAGAATTGCCCAATCAATTTATGAAGCCATAATAAGATTTAAAAAAACACGGGAAAAATTATTAGCGGAAGAATAAAAAATGGATAATCGTCCGATAGGTGTCTTTGATTCAGGAATAGGAGGTTTAACGGTAGTTGATGCATTAATCAAAACATTACCTAATGAAACAATAATATATTTGGGAGATACTGCTAGATTACCTTATGGTAATAAAAGTTCAAAAAGTATAAAACTATTTACAAAAAGAATAACTCAATGGTTAATTGAAAATGATTGTAAGATAATTATTGTTGCTTGTAATACAGCTTCAGCGCTTGCTTTAAAATTTCTTCGTTCTCAGTTTGATATTCCAATTATAGGGGTGATTAAGCCTGGCGCAATACTAGCGAATGAAAGGACTCAAACTAATAGAATAGGAGTACTAGGAACCTTAGCAACTATATCTTCTAAATCATATGAAAAGACATTATTAGATATTAATCATAATATATCTGTTTTTAGTAAAGCTTGTCCTTTGTTTGTGCCTTTAGCAGAAGAGGGTTGGATTAAAGGTGAAATACCTAAATCTATTGCCCGAGTTTATTTAAAAGAAATTAAAGAATCTAAAATAGATACGCTTATACTTGGTTGTACACATTATCCGATAATGAGATCCGTAATATCTGAAGTTTTGGGAAAAGGGATTATTCTTATAGATTCTGGCGAAGCGTCTGCTAAATCAGTAAAAAAAATTCTGATGGAAAAAAACATTAATGCAGGTGATGATAATTATGGAATAATAAAATGTTATGTAACTGATTCAATAGAATCGTTTAATTCTATGGTGAGTACATTTTTAAAACTGCCAATTAATAGCATAAATCACATTGAGTTATTCTAGTACTTTAACAGATTTATTTAATTTGCAAAGGAGAGGAATCAAACTTGGCTTGGAACATACAATTAAACTTTTTGATGAGATTAATAACCCTCAAAATAATTTTATTTCTATTCATGTTGCTGGTACGAATGGTAAAGGAACTACTTCAGCCTTAATACAAAAAATTTTGATATCATCTGGTAGAAAAGTTGGTCTATATACATCTCCACATTTAATTCGGTTTAATGAAAGAATTCGTGTTAATGGTAAAATGATATCAGACGATGATATAATAGAGTTTTTTAATAGAATACAGAGTTCAATTGAATTAATCAAGTCCACCTTCTTTGAAGTAACTACTGCAATGGCATTTGACTACTTTAAAAAACAAAAAGTTGATGTTGCTGTAATTGAAACGGGACTTGGTGGCAGGTTGGATTCTACAAATATAATAACTCCAAAATTATCTGTTATAACTCCAGTATCACTTGATCATCAAAATATTCTCGGAGAAAAAATTACAGATATCGCCTATGAGAAGGCTGGAATAATTAAAAAACTTGTTCCAGTTATAGTTAGCAAACAAATCAAGGAAGTTGATAAAATAATTATAAAAAAAGCTAAACAACAAAAATCAAAAATACACAGGGTTAATTATAACCTTTTAACAAAAGTAAAACTAAATGCAATAGGGACATCTTTTTATTATGATCAGAAGAAATATTCTATTCCCCTTATTGGAAAACATCAAGTAGAAAACGCGATACTAGCCTTAGAAGCTGTTAGAGTTTTTGATAGAACAATAAGGTTAAACTATTGTAGACAAGGAATGGAGACCATTGTTTGGCCAGGGAGAATGCAAAACTTGAAAAAAAATATTTATTTTGATGTTTCCCATAATCTTAGCGGAATACAGGTTACAATTGATACTCTTAAAAAAGTATTTCCAAACAAGAAATTGGTAGCCTTAATGAGTCTAAAAAAAGGCAAGAACATAAATAAAATAAGTATTTTAGTTACAAATTATTTTAAAAAGATCTATGTTTTTAATAATTCAAGTGAATTACTTATGTCTGGAAAGGAATTATATAAAGCTTTGTCTGGGAAGACGAATAATTCTATAGAGTTAGATTCAATAAAAAATTGTATAAACAAATTAAAAAGTGATGTAAAAAATGGTTACATTGCGCTTATCTTCGGCAGCCACTATATTGCGGAAGAGATTTACAAAGCATTAGAAATATCATTTGATGCTGAAATAATTTAGTGTAAGTTTTGTTCTCTGAAGTCACAGAGTTGCATTTTTTATATTCCAAATGTTTTATATGAAAGTTTTTTATGGATTTAAATGAATTACAATCTTTAGGTATTCGAGAATTAACCGAATATGCTGATAAATTAAAAATTGAAGGGGGTATTTCTGGATTAAACAAGCAAGAACTAACTGTTAAAATTATGGAAGCCCAAGCTATTAAGGAGGGAAGCGTTGTTGCAAAAGGAGTTCTAGAAGTAATGCAGGATGGGTATGGTTTTTTAAGATCACCAGATTTTAATTATCTTCCTGGCCCTGATGATATTTATGTAAGCCCATCACAGATTAAACGGTTCCAACTTAAAACAGGTCACCTAATATCTGGACAAATAAGACCTCCTAAATCTAAGGAACGTTTCTATGCGCTTTTGCGGGTTGAACAAATCAATAATAAACCACCAGAAGAAATTAAAAATTGCATTTTATTTGAAAACTTTACCCCACTATATCCAGAAGACAAATTTAATTTGGAGACGGATGAAAAAAACTTTTCAATGCGAATAATGGATTTGATTTCTCCGATTGGTATGGGGCAAAGAGGTTTGCTTGTCGCGCAGCCAAAGACAGGAAAAACTATTTTGTTGCAAAAACTTGCAAATGCAATAAGTACTAACCATCCCAAAACAAAGCGTATAATTTTATTGATTGATGAAAGACCTGAAGAAGTAACTGATATGAAAAGGAATGTTGATGCTGAGGTAATTAGCTCTACATTTGATGAGCCTCCAGAAAGGCATGTGTCTGTCGCTGATATGGTTTTACAAAAAGCCAAAAGATTGGTAGAGTATGGTCACGATGTTGTTATTTTGTTAGATAGTATCACAAGATTAGGGCGTGCCCACAATGCTGTAATCCCGCATAGTGGGAAAATATTATCAGGAGGTGTTGATTTTAATGCATTGAAAAAACCCAAACAATTTCTTGGTGCCGCTAGAAATACAGAAGAAGGCGGGAGTTTAACTATAGTAGCAACAGCCTTAATTGATACTGGAAGTCGAGCAGATGAAGTCATTTTTGAAGAGTTCAAGGGTACGGGTAATATGGAGCTCGTACTAGATAGAAGATTAAGTGATAAGCGTTTATATCCCTCTTTTGATATTGTTAGGTCAGGAACTAGAAAAGAAGAACTTTTATTATCTAGAAAAGAGCTAGGTAGAATGTGGATTTTAAGAAAATTATTAAATGATATGAAAGTTGAAGAAGCTATGGAGTTTATGTTAAGTCGAATAAAAAGGACAAAAAACAACAATGAGTTTCTTGATACTATGAGTCAGTAGTTTTTTAGTTAACTTTTTTATATGAATGATTCATTATCTAATATAGAATCAGTTGTTGTTAGAATTGTAACCGACAAACCTGTTCGAAAAACACCTTATCAAGTAAAAGGTGTATTTATGAAACAGTACCCAGATGAACCTATTATATCAATGATCAATGGTAAAAATAGGGAAAAATACTTGTATCCTCGTGTTCAGGTAAAAATTCTAAATGAACAAATATTTGTTATAGGATTAAATGAAGGTGTAGATCCAGTTCTTTCGTTGAAAGAAAAAATCCAAACACTGGATTTCGGGAATATTTCTTTTAATGTAACAGAGACTGATAGTGATCTGTTGAAAAACCAATTCCAAATGACGGATAAATTAATACATTACCGTTTTATTACTCCTTGGGTGGCGTTAAATCAATCGACGGGTAATAGGTTCAAGAAAATAAAAAACCAAGAAAAAATCAAGTTTTTAAATATGTTGTTAGCCCAAAATTTAATTTTCATTGCCAAAGAATTTGGTTCTGTGCTAGAACCAAAAGTATATACAAAAGTAATTGTACCAAGTTTATTTCCTAAAACAGTTGATGAAAAAAGGTGGGGATCTTTTACTGGTGAATTTAAAACCAATTTTTTTCTTCCTAGTTATATAGGAATTGGGAATGGTTTAACAAGAGGGTATGGAACAATTTTTGGAATGTTAAATCCTGATACTTTTAATTTTGATAAAGATAAACCTAAGTCTGAAAATGAGAATTCAGGTATATATCTAATTTCTGAAGAAAAGAATGTTGAAATCATAGATGTATCTGAATTAGAAAAGCAAAAAAAATATCATTCTAATCCAAAAAGAAATAGAAAAAATAAAAGGAGAATACATAATTCAATTTCTCGGAAAAAATATAATAAACGAAAGCCCAATAACTCTTTAGGGAACAAATATGAAGATAATGAAAATGAACAAGACGAATCTAAATTCAATTCTATCAAATATCATAAAAGGCAACACAAAATTTGAATTATTTTATATCTGATCGAGTAAAAAAAGTTCTTCCTTCTTTTACTCTCCAAATGGCAACAAAAGCTGCTGAAATGCGATCTCAGGGAATAGATATAATTAATTTTTCAGTAGGGGAACCCGATTTTAATACGCCATCTCATATTATTAATGCAGCAAAAAAAGCAATGGATGATGGTTTTACAAAATATACTGCTGGACCAGGGATGATTGAATTTAGAGAAGCTATATGTGAAAAATTAAAAAGGGAGAATGCTCTTGATTATAGCCCATCTGAAATTTTGGTATCAAATGGTGAAAAGCATAGTTTGTATAATGCTTGTCAAGCTTTAATTAATCCAGGTGATGAAGTAGTTGTTTTTTCACCATATTGGGTATCGTTTCCTGAGTTTGTAAAACTATCAGATGGGGCGCCTATTATAGTAAAAACAAAATCTGAAAATAATTTTGAGCCTGATTTTAAAGATTTAGAAAATAAATTATCACCTAAAATTAAATGTGTTATTATAAATTCGCCATCTAATCCTACAGGGGGTGTATGGAGAGCTGAAGCAATATATCGGATTCTTAAAATAGCAAAAAAATTTAATTGGGTAGTAATTTCAGATGAATGCTATGAGCGTTTAGTCTATGAAGGAGAATTTTTTAGTGCTGAGAAATTAAATCGAGATGAAAAAATAGGTGCATCTGTGGTTTCTTGTTTTAGTTTGTCTAAAACTTATGCAATGACAGGCTGGCGTATTGGCTATGCCTCTGGTCCAAAAGATATTATAAAAGCTATGGCAAAAATACAGGGTCAGGCAACTTCTTGTGCAAATTCAATATCCCAGAAAGCTGGAATTATGGCACTCAGAGGCGACCAAGAATGTGTAAACGAAATGAGGAACAAATTTTTAGAAAGAAGAAATCATATGTTGTCATTACTTAATAATCTAAACCATATAATATGTGATATTCCTAAAGGAGCTTTTTATGCCTTTCCCAATTTAAATAAATATATTGGCAAAAAAGTAAATAGAAAAATTATAAAAGACACATTTGATATTTCTGATTATATTTTGGAGGTTGCGAATGTGGTTACAGTTCCAGGAGATGGGTTTGGTGCTCCTGGATATATAAGATTATCATATGCAACTAATAAAAAAAACATCAGTGAAGGCATTAATAGAATTAAGAAAGCCCTTGGAAATATTAAATAGAGGATAATTATGAAAGAAGGAATACATCCAGAAAATTATAGACTAGTTGTTTTTAAAGATACTTCGTGTGACTATTCATTTTTAACACGGTCAACAGTTGAAACTAAAGATACAATTAAATGGGATGATGGTAACGAATACCCACTATGTAAAATAGAGATATCCGATAAATCGCACCCTTTTTATACTGGTAAACAAAACCTAATTGATACTGCTGGGAGAATAGAAAAATTCAATAAAAAATATGGTAGAAAATAAACTTTAATATTTAATTACCATTTAAAATATCTAAAATTAATTTTCACTTTTTTTAAAAGGATTTTATCCTGTTTACTATTTTTCAGAGTAATTTATATAACAAGTTAATTTTTTAAAATATCTAAAATTATTACGATGAAGGATAAATTGATCACAATCATAGATAAGTATAATCATTTAACCGAAATGATGACAAAAAAAGAAATCATTTCAGATCAAAAGAAATTGACTTCAATTGCCAAAGAGCATAGGCAATTAAACGAAATTGTAACTATAGCAAAAGAATATATATTAATTTACGATCAAATTGAAGAATACGAAGAAATTCTTATTGGAGATGATAAAGACCTTATAGAGATTGCACAAGAAGAGGTTGTGATTTCAAATAAAAGAATAGAAGAAATTGAAAAATCCTTAAAGATTCTTCTTTTACCTAAAGATCCAAATGATGAAAAAAACTTAATTCTCGAGATTCGTGCAGGAACAGGAGGTGAAGAGGCAGCATTGTTTGCTGCAGATCTTTATCGTTTATATATAAGGTATTCGGAACGCAAAAGTTGGAATACTAAAGTTCTAAGTGTTAATGATACTGGTATAGGCGGTTTTAAAGAAGTTATTATATCTATTCAAGGTGAGGGGGCTTTTGGAATGTTAAAGTATGAAAGCGGTGTTCATAGAGTTCAGCGTGTACCAAAGACTGAAACTAGTGGTAGAGTTCATACATCGGCAGCTACTGTAGCAGTTTTACCAGAAGCACAAGATGTTGATATTGAAATTAGTGAAGCTGATTTAAAGATAGATACCTATCGAGCAAGTGGAGCAGGTGGTCAGCATGTGAATAAAACTGAATCAGCAATTAGGATAACTCATATACCAACAAACTTGGTGGTAACATGCCAAGATGAATCATCTCAACATAAAAATCGTGCTGCCGCGCTAAAGGTTTTAAAATCTAGGTTATTAGCCCAAGAGCAAGAAAAGGCAGATGCAGAAAGAGCTGCTCAGAGAAAGAGTTTGGTTTCTACAGGAGATCGTTCGGCTAAAATTCGAACATATAATTTCCCACAAGGAAGGTTAAATGAAATTTTGGATGGAGATCTTAAAGAAATTATTGAAAAACTCAAAATCACTGAGCAGCAAGAATTGTTATCAGCATCTATGAATTAATATATTTAATTAATAAGGTAAATATTAATGGACTTATTTGGGGAAGAGAAAAAATGGTCTATAAATCAAATTATTAATTTAGTTAAAAACAATTCTGTGTTTCTTGAATCAAATAAAAATCCACAAACAGAAATAGAAATATTTCTTTGTTATATACTTAAGTGTACTAGAGGAGAGCTTTACTTAAATTATCAAAATTTATTAAATAATATCCAGTTAGATATTTTAAAAAATTATATAGAAAGACGGAATAAAAATGAACCTATTCAATACATAATACAAAGCTCGAATTTTTATGGTAGGGATTTTTTTGTTAATCCAGATGTGCTTATACCTCGACAAGAAACTGAAATATTAATTGATATAGCTTTAGAAAAAGCAAAACAATTCGAATCCCCAAAAATTTTAGATATTGGAACTGGCTCTGGATGTATTTCAATTACATTAGCTTTAGAAATACCTCAATCTAAAGTTTATGGTAGTGACATATCAAAAAAGGCTATAAAAGTAGCTCAAAAGAACATAGAAAATTTATTTGTAAAAAATTTACAATTAATTAAAGAAGATGTTTTTTTAAAAGTCAGTCAGAATTCATTGGATATTTTAATTTCCAACCCACCCTACGTAAAATTGGAAGAGCATATTGTTCTCATGCCTGATGTTTTAGACTTTGAGCCAAAAATAGCTTTGACGGATAACTTAGACGGCCTTTCTTTTTATAAAAGGATTGCGGAAATAGGGAAATCTCATTTAAATAAAAATGGATGGATTATATTAGAAGTTGGGAGGGGGAAACATCCTCATGATGCAAAAGGTATTTTTGATAAACATGATTATAAAAATGTAAAACTATTTAAGGATTATAATAAAGATCAAAGGGTATTAGTGGCTCAATATTGAATATAAATAGAATTATTGCACATATAAAATTATTAAGACCTATTAATGTTTTTACAGCTACTTTAGCTATGATTTTATCAGCTGGTATTATTGATAAATATAATGATTTAAATACCTTATCAATTATTATTATAGTTGTTATATGTTTTACAGGCGGAGCAAACTCCCTAAATGATATCATTGATTATAAAGCAGATTTAATTAATAGACCTACTCGTCCTATTCCATCTGGATATGTTAAAATAGATTCAGCTAAATATATTAGCGCCTTTTTATTTATTGTTGGGAGTGTGTTTTGTTTAAGGCTCCCCCAATTGTCTGTTTTTATTGGTCTTTTTATATCTATGCCTATTTTATTGTTTTACACTAATTATTTTAAAGGGATTCCTATTTTTGGGAATATTGTAGTTGCTTTTATTATAGGTCTTTCATTTATATTTTGCGGATCAGCATTCGGTTCAATAGATAAAATGGTGATTCCTTCTTTATTGGCATTTGGGTTGACATTTCTTCGAGAGTTAGTTAAAGATATTGCGGATATTAAAGGAGATAAAGCTCTAGGGTTAAAAACCTATCCAATAATTTCAGGTAAGAGGAAATCGATTAGACTAACAATAGGGATAGCCATTGTTATTGGATTTTTATCTTTTATTCCATTTTACATTAATTACTATAATTTTTGGTACGGAATATTTTTAATTCTTGGAGTTGAGATTCCCCTAGGAGTCTTAGTAGTTTTTATGGTAAATAATCCAACAATTAATAACATAAAATATTGTGCTCGTCTTTTAAAGTTTAGTACCATAGTTGGATTAATAGCCATCTACTTTGGAGAAATTCTATGACCTCTGAGTTTGTACATTTACACAATCATTCTGATTATAGTTTATTAGACGGAGCCCAACGTGTTGACCAATTAATAGATACAATAAGTGATCTTAATATGGATTCAGTTGCATTAACTGAACATGGAAATATGTTTAGTGTAGTTCCCTATTATAAATATGCAAAAAAGGCTGGAATTAAACCAATTATTGGGTGTGAAATTTATGTTGCTATTGGCAACCGATTTGAAAAGAAATTACAACCACAGGGCGGATGGGGTAATAATCACTTAGTTCTTCTTGCGAAAAATTTCAAAGGATATATGAATTTAATGAAGTTGGTAACTGCAGGATATTTAGAAGGTTTTTACTATAGGCCTAGAATTGATATGGATATTTTAGAGAAATATAGCGAGGGGTTAATATGTTTATCAGGTTGTTTAAAAGGAATAATCCCAGAAAAGATGCTAAAAGGAGATTATGAAGGAGCTAAGGAATCAGCTGTAAAATTTTCAGAAATTTTCCCCGACAGATTTTATTTAGAAATACAAAATCATGGTATTCCTGAAGAACAACAAAATATTATTAACATGAAAAAACTATCTGATGATTTAAATCTACCGCTTGTTTGTACTAATGATGCACATTATTCAAAAAGAAATCATTCAGACGCACATGATATTCATATTTGTTTAGGTACAGGGAAAGAAAGAAGCGATCCTAACCGATTGAGATATGCGACACCTGAATTTTATTTTAAAAGTCAAGATGAGATGTATCATTTATTCAAAGATTTTTCAAAAGCTATTGAAAACACAAGGAAAATAGCAGACTCAATTGATTTAGAACTCCCTATGGGCGAATATCATTTACCAAATTTCCCGATACCAAAAGATTCATCAATTAATGATCCAAGTAAGTATTTAAAGTTGCTTACTAATGATGGTGCAGTTGATCGGTATCAAGAGATTTCACCTGAAATACAAGAACGCATTGATAAAGAATTAGGGGTTATTGAAGAAATGGGATTTGCTGGTTATTTCCTTATTACAGCAGATTTTGTTAAATATGCTAAAGATAATTCAATTCCAGTGGGCCCTGGAAGAGGGTCAGCTGCAGGAAGCATTGTTTCATATTCTTTAGGGATTACTGATATAGATCCCTTAAAACACAATTTGCTATTTGAAAGGTTTTTAAACCCGCATAGAGTAAGTATGCCTGATATAGATATAGATTTTTGTATTGAGCGTCGATCAGAAGTAATTGACTATATTAGAGGTCAGTACGGAGATAACTCAGTTACACAAATAATTACTTTTGGGAAAATGAAGGCAAAGCAAGTTATAAGAGATGTTGGCAGAGTTATGGGCTATTCTTTTGGCGAAGTTGATAGAATTGCAAAAGCAATACCAGATGAATTAAACATTACTTTGGATAAAGCAATAAACAAAAGTCCAGATTTCCGAGAAATGGCAGAAGGCGAATATAAAGAACTAATCGAGCATTCCAAGGTGTTAGAAGGTATGAATCGTCATGCTTCAACTCATGCTGCTGGAGTTGTAATTGCAGATGGAGATTTGACTGATTATGTTCCATTATATAAATCATCTAGTGGAGATATTACAAGCCAATATGATATGAAGGGGTTAGAAGATCTTGGATTATTAAAAATGGATTTTTTAGGTTTGCGGAACCTCACCGTTATTGATAAAACAAAAAAATTAATTAATAAAAATAATAAAAACTTAGATATCGATAATATTTCATTAAATGATGAAAAAGTATACAATTTGTTTTCTAAGGGTTTAACCACTGGAGTATTTCAGTTCGAATCTTCTGGAATGCGTGAATATTTAAAAAAGTTGCAACCAACGGTAATTGAAGATTTAATTGCAATGAATGCTTTATATAGGCCTGGTCCAATGCAAAATATTGATAATTTTATTTCAAGAAAACACGGTAAGAAAAATATAATTTATTCACTCCCTCTACTTGAGCCTATATTAGAGGAAACATATGGAATTATTGTTTACCAAGAACAAGTAATGCAAATAGCAAACGAGGTTGCAGATTTTAGTTTAGCTGAAGCAGATATTATGCGTCGTGCTATGGGCAAAAAGAAGAAAACCTTAATGGAGGAATTATCTGTTAAGTTTATTTCAGGGGCGCGTAAAAAAGGAATAAACAAAAGAAAAAGTGAAGAAATATTTTCAATGATAGAAAAATTTGCTCAATATGGTTTTAATAAGAGTCATTCAACAGCTTACGCATATATTGCATATCAGACAGCATGGCTAAAAACATACTATCCAGCTGAGTTTATGAGTGCAAATCTCACAAGTGAAATGGGCAATATAGATAGGGTAGTAATTTTATTTAATGAGTGTAAAAAATTAAATATTGATGTTTCTCCTCCTGATATAAATATTTCTCAACAAGAATTTTATCCTATCAATAGTAATACTATTTCGTATGGATTAAACGCAATAAAAAATGTTGGATCAAAAGCATTAGAAGCTATAATAACTGAAAGGACTTTGAATGGGAAATATGATTCTATTTTTGATTTATGTAAAAGGGTAGATCTTCAAAAAGTAAACAAAAGGGTAATTGAAAGTTTAATAATGGCTGGAGCCTGTGATAGTTTAGAAGGAAACAGAGCACAGCTATTTTCATCTGTAGATGAAGCAGTCCAATTTGGACACAAGTCCATTATAAACAATCGTGATCAAGTTAATATTTTTTCTGATAGTAGTCAGGATAATCTTATTAAAATACCAACACTATCTGATTTAGAAGATTGGGATGAAAGTAAAGCGTTAACTAAGGAAAAAGAAGTTCTGGGGATGTATATATCAGGTCATCCATTGTTAGAACATTCCGATGATATTGAAGAGTTTACTACAATTGATTTTAATGAAAAGCAGAATTTTAGTAAAAAAGAAAAAATTGTAGTTGGTGGTATGATCTCAAAAATTACTAAGCGTTATGATAAAAGAAATCGTCCGATGGCTTTTTTCAATATGGATTGTCTTGGTGGGACTACTGAAGTAATAGCATTTAGTGATTGTTTTGATAAATATGAAAATCAAATTATTGAGAATAATGTGGTTTTTGTAAAAGGTGCGCCAGCTGATAATAGTAATTTCTCTGATTTAAAAATTATTGGCGATCATATTATACCTGTAGATCAGGTTAGAGATAAGTTGTCTAATCAGCTTAATATAAAACTTTCTTCAGAATATACAGATGCAAAAAAAATTAATTTATTAATGGAATTAGCAAAAAGTTATACAGGTTCCTGCAGACTTGTTTTCCATCTTGATAAAGGTGAAAATAATAAGTCAGTTCGTGTTCTGGCCCATAATGTTAAAGTTTCAACATCTAAAGAATTTATTTCACGTTTACGATTGCAGTACGGAAAAGAAAACATTTGGGTAGAATGATATTAATTCTTCAAAGATGCTCTGAAGCAAATGTTTCTGTTTCAAATTCTATAATAGGTTCGATAAATAAGGGTCTTGTCGTTTTTATTGGGGTTGAAAAAGATGATAATGAGAAAACTGTAAATCAATTGGTCAAAAAGATAATTAACCTAAGAATATTCAATGATGATAATGATAGAATGAATAAATCAATTATAGATATAAAAGGTTCCGTTTTAGCTATAAGCCAATTCACGCTTTGTGGTGATTTAAGAAAGGGAAGAAGGCCTAGTTTTATTAAATCGGCAGGGCCAAAGCTTGCAAAGTTTTTATATGAATGTTTTATTGATGGGTTAATAAATCAAGGAGTCCCTGTTGAATCAGGACAGTTTGGTGCCCAAATGTCTATTTTTTTAATTAATGAGGGCCCAGCAACATTTTATTTAAACTCGTCGGAATTGTAGTTTTCATCTTCCTCCAATTAATATTATCCATTCCAAAAGAATAAAATAGATTCCGACTACGCCTTTTTCCCATGTTTTGTTTTTGCTTTTCCATAACCAAAACGAAAATAAAACGGCATTGAAAATAAATATCCATAAAGATAATAATTTTATACTAAAATTAAATTTGTGATACCATAAAAGAACCGCCAAAATAGCGACTCCAGTAAATGCGACCAAAAACTCTTTTATGTAATGCATTATTATGGACTTTTTTTCTTGATCCATATTACTATATCCCTTTTTTATTTAAATAAAATTTACAATAAGTCTTAATATCATTAAATATGTTAAGCTACTAATAATTATGAAGTGATTATGATGCGTTTTAATTTTTGGGAGTAATGGAAAGAAAAATTAGAATTGTTATGGCTAAGCCTGGTCTAGATGGGCATGACCGTGGGATAAAAGTATTAGCGACGGCATATAGAGACGCTGGTATGGAGGTGATTTATCTTGGACTTCGTCAGACACCTGAAATGATTGTATCTGCCGCGCTTCAAGAAGACGTTGATGTTATTGCCTTATCAAGCTTGAATAATGCTCATAATACTATTTTCCCAAAGGTATTAAAGCTTATGGATGAAAACGGATTAAAAAATGTTTTGCTTATTGGCGGAGGTATAATTCCTAAGGATGATATCAATGAATTATATAAATTAGGTGTTGGAAAATTATTTGGACCAGGAACACCTGTACAAGAAACAATTAACTTTATAGTAGAATGGGTTAAAAAGAATAGGCGCTAGAATGGAACTTGATAATCAGATACAACTTGAGCTTTATTTTGCAGACCATTTTGATACAGTATTATTCTCGGTTCTTGCTGATATTTATTATAATCAAGATGATCTCAAAAGAGCACGGAGAGTTTGTGAAATAGGATTGCGACATCATAAAAATGATGTTTCTGGGATGTTTGTTTTAGCTCAGGTTGAAAAGGCAGAAGGTAATTTAAAGGAAACAGAAAAAATTCTTGAGAAAATAATTGTTTATTGTGATGACCATTTAGCAGCAACAGAAATGCTATGTGAGATTTATACGGTTCTTGGTAGAGCTCAAACAAAACTGCTAAAAAGTTGGAAACGTCTTCTAAAATTAGACCCTATGAATCATACTGCAATTGAATTTGTAAAGAAAGTTGAGGGAGAAAAAATTAAATCAGGCTTAAACCAAAAAGGTTCAAATAAAAAAACTAAAAACACAATAAAAGAAAAAAATCGTTCTATAAAAAAGAAACTTCCAAAGAAAGATTCATTAAAAACTATTCAACAAATAGATAAAACAATAAACCCCTTAAATGTAAGCGCGAGATTAGCAACCTTTACCCTAGTTGCTGTGCTTAAAAACCAAGGATTATTTGAACAGGCATTAGATGTTTTGGATGTGTTAGAAGAAAAAAATGAAAAAAAAGAAAGAATTGAACAAGAAAGGAAAACAATTAAGGTTTTAATAAAAAAAAGTAAAGAGGTCGAATAAAAAATGGATTATAGTATATATACTAAGCGACAGAATAATTTAAAATCAGTTTTAGAAGAGAATAACTTGGATGGGATTTTTATTACGAACCTTACAAACATAAGATATATTTGTGGCTTTACTGGGTCTGCTGCTTCGTGTTTAGTTACTCCTGAAGGTCAATATTTTTTAAGCGATGGGCGTTATATAGAACAATCAAAAGAGCAGGTAAAGGGGTTTAAATGTTTTCTCGATATGAGTAGTCATTTAGAACAGATTAAAAATGAAAAGCTAAAAAAACCAGGATTGAAAATTGCTTTTGAGGGTCAGCATGTTAGTTATTCATTATATAGACAAATGAAAAATCTTTTTCCTAAAACAAAATGGATAGATACATCAATGATTTTAGAAGATTTAGCTGCAGTTAAAGATATTCATGAGATTGCTTGTATTAAAACAGCTGTTGAGGTAACAGATAAAGTATATGAAGAAATTTTAGATATGTTATGTCCTGGATATACCGAAAAGGAGGTAGCAAATAGAATGGTTTCTAAGTATAGAGAATATGCTGAAGGAGAGGCTTATTCTCCAATAGTTGCAGCTGGACCAAATGGAGCACTCCCCCATGCAATTCCTACAGATAGAGAATTTGAAAAAGGAGATTTTATTGTAATAGACGCAGCTGCTAAATATGGAGGATATCATGCTGATATGACAAGAACACCAGTCATAGGGAAAGCCTCAGATAAACATTCTGAAATATATCAAATTGTAAAAGAAGCACAAGAGCGAGGATGCAGAACAGCTAAGGCAGGAGTCCCTTGTAGAGAAGTGGATGCAGCAACACGTGAATATATTACTCAAATGGGGTATGGCGAATTTTATACTCATGGGACGGGGCATGGACTTGGACTTGAGATTCATACCTCACCAAGATTTAGTCCTCAAAGCGATCAAATACTTAGTGAGAATAATGTTATGACCATTGAGCCAGGAATTTATTTGGCTGGATGGGGAGGTGTCCGCATCGAAGATGACGTAATAATTAAAAAAGATAGTTGTGAAATATTAAATAAAACCACCAAAGATTTAGTTGAATTAAACTAATTATATTTTTTAATCTATAAATTTTTTTAATGGATATTTATTCTGATCCAAACCTTTATGACGCATTGCATAAAGATTATAATGCTGATAAAGATTTTATTTTTTCAATAGCAAAAAAAATTGGTGGTCCAGTACTTGAATTGGCAGCTGGAACAGGTAGACTCGCAAGAGGAATATTAGATTTAGGTTTTGAATATACTGGCATTGATATAAACAAAAAGTTTATAAAAGTAGCAAAAAAAACACATACTCAAAATGCTGAATTTTTTTGTGCTGATATGAGAAATTTTAGGATAAAAAGAAAATATAAATTTATTTTTATAGGGTTTAATTCTTTTTTACATCTTTATTCTAAAAAAGATGCTATTTTGTGTTTACAGTCTGTTAAAAAACACATGGATAATAAAGGTGTTTTTTTACTTTCTATTTTTATACCAGATCCCTCATTCCTCTATAGATCAAAAAATAGACTATATCCTGCTTCCAGTATTTTTGAGTTTAATGGAGATAAGTGCCAGTTTATGGAAAAAAACAAATATAATCCCGTTACACAAGTCAACAGTCTTAAATGGTATTTAAAAAAAAATGATGAAATTCAAGATAAGGAATATTGTTTTGATTTAAGAATGTATTATCCACACGAAATAGATATTATAATTAATGAAGCTGGATTAATAATTAAGAAGAAATATGGGGATTATAACTTCTCATCATTAAATGACGATAGTAGCTTGCAAATTTATTTATGTAAAAAATGATAAAATGGTTTCTGTAGGTAAAGCGACGAACTATCTGGTAAAATCTGACCCCGAATTAGAGGTTTTATTTAACAGTATTGATATTGCGAAACTCACCCCAGAAGTGAATTATTTTAAATCATTATGTAGGTCTGTGGTATATCAACAATTAAGTGGGAAAGCAGCTGGGAAAATATTTTTTAGATTTAAAAACTTATATAAAGAAAAATTATTTCCTGAACCAGTTGATATCTTAAATACGGATCAAAAAAAATTAAAATCAGTGGGTCTTTCCCAATCCAAGATAAACTATATAAAAAATATTTCTCAGGATTTTATTAAAAATAAGAGTAACTATGCAAAATTAGATAATTTTAGTGATAATGAAATAATGGAACAATTAACAAAAATAAAAGGAGTCGGCCCTTGGACTGTCCAGATGTTTCTTATTTTTACTTTAAACAGATTAGATGTTTTCCCTACGGGAGACCTTGGCGTTAGAAAAGGATATCAAATTTATTTTAATCTTAATAACTTGCCAACTCACGAAGAAATGAATATTAGGTCTCAAAAATGGAAACCCTATAGAACCTATATGAGTCTTTATTTTTGGAAAATATTAGAGGGGCCATTTGAATGGTAGATGAATAAAAATAAAATAGATACTATATTTTTTGATATTGGGGGTGTGTTAATAGATATCCATCCAGAAAAAACATATAAATATATTAGTGATTGTACTGGATTGAATGAAAAAGAAATAGAGCTTTCTTTTCCCAATGATTCGCATGAAAATTATGAAAAAGAAAAAATTAGCAATAAAGATTGGTATAAGGCTGTTCGGGATTCATTGCCTGATAAATCGAATCTAAAGGAAAAAGATTTTTGGTTTGCTTGGAGTTTGTTGCTCGGCCAGCAGACTGATGTTATTAAGATTCTTAGATTACTGAAAAAACATTATTCAGTTTGGCTATTGTCTAATACAAACCCAAGGCATATAAAAGATGAAATAAAAATAAAATATGATTTTCCATATGAAATAGATGGGGCAATTTATTCCTTTGATGTTGGAAAAATAAAACCTGATCCAGATATTTTTTATGTTGCAGTTAGTTCTGCCAACACCAAATTTGAAAATTGTATTTTTATTGATGATTTAAAATCGAATGTAGAATCTGCAAAAAAAATTGGGATTTTATCTTTTCAATATGTTTCCACAGATCAGTTAATTGAAGATCTTATTTATAATGGAATAAAGGGTTTATGATCAAGTTTTTTATATATAGTTTTATTTTTTTTTCTTTATTAAATGCCACAGGGACATGGATGATAAATGGGAGAACTCACTCAGAGCTAAAATGGAAAACGATAAAAACAAAAAACTTTGATGTTCATTACCATCAGGGGATTTATGATATAGCAATTCAAGGGGCTTCAATTGCTGAACAAATTAGACCTACTTTAATGAAGCAAATGGGTTTAAAAACATTAAAAAAATTGGATATTGTTTTTACTTCTGAAGATGAAATCTTAAATGGATTTGCTATGCCAAATAATAATACTATTATATGGATAGATCAAAATGATGCTGCTTTATGGGCTGGAGATGAAAAATGGCTTAGGAGCGTTGTCGCTCATGAACTACAGCATCTTGTATATTTTAATACAATAAAAACCTGGCTACCTGAACCAATGAACACCCTATATTCAAATAGTCCAGGGTGGGTTGTAGAGGGTTTGGCAGAGTATTATACAGAAAAATGGCGTTCGTTTCGTTTTGATATATCCCATAAAAAACATATTATAATAAACAAATTAGATAAAATCAAAGATCCTCATAATGATGGTTTTTCAAAAAGTCTTTATTTAGCGGATAGATTCGGCGATTCGACTATTACCAAAATATTTAATCATAGGAATAAAATAAAATTATTCAATTTCTCTTCGGCCTTTAATAAGTATACTGGATTAACATTAAAACAATTTAATGAACAATGGAGACGCCATATAACTACATATTATTATGGTATAAGATCCCAAAAAGAAAGAGCCCAAGATATTGGGCATTTCCATCAGCTCCCAATGTATAATGTTTTAGCATTTGATTATTTTCCAGATTCAATGAGTTTAGCACTTATTGGTCGCTTAAATCAAAACCAGAGGGATTATTCTTTAGTTATTGCTACTAGAGATACTATGGCTGAAAAAAAAGATCGAGAGAATCAAAAAAAAGGTAAACAATTCATTAACCAAAGATGGAAAATCAATGAATTAGATTATGGTGTTTTCGGTCAAATATCTGTAAGTCTAGATGTATCCTTTGATGGAGAATCTATTTTATATACCAAATATAATAGAAATAAAAATCAGTCTATTATTTTTGATATTTGGAAAATAGATATTAAATCTAAAAAGAAAGAAAGGCTTACAACAGATATGAGAGCAAACCATCCAAGTTTTTCGCCTGATGATAAAGATATTGTTTTTATAGCACACAAAAATTCGACAACTCAAATATATGTAATGGATTTAGATAATGGAAATATTAAAACTATCTCCAAAAATCAAGGCGACACACAAGTTTTAAATCCAAAATGGAGTTATGATAAAAATTTCATAGCATACTCCCAATCAGATCCTGATGGATATTTGGATATTCATATTCTTGATCTAAGATCTGGAAATATAGAGCAAATTACGAAAACACCTGAAGCTGATTATTATCCTATTTGGCATCCCAATAATCAGGCTCTGAGTTTCACTGGTTTTTACAATAATACTCCAAACCTATATACATATAGTACATATACTAAGAAAATAACACAAAATACAGATGTTGGTGATATTATTATTGGTCACAAATGGAATAAGAATAAATCTACTATAACTGCTTTCACATTAGATGTTGATGGTTTATCTACGGTAGTAGATATTAAACCGAGTCGCAGAGCTGAAATTAAAGAAATTAAAATGAATCCAGCATATTCATCATGGATTAGAAAATCACCTGATTATTCTATTAAAAAGATTGATGCAAATAAACCTATAAACTACATAATGAAATCAGACTATAAATTTTATAAACATTTAACCCATGTGGGGACCTTATTATTACCTGATACTGAAAGTTTAATCTATGAAGGAGCTTATTCTGATGTTTTAGGTCGGCATCTTTTAAATTTTGTCTATTTAACTGATTATGATTCTTCAAACGCTATTTTATTTCAATATCAAAATAGTACAGGCCTACCATTTAGGGGTTTTTGGGGATTTAATTATTTTAGAGATATTAATTTTCAATTTCAAATCTATAATAAAGACAAATCTCCTTTGGTTGAAGTTTTTAATGGAGCTTCTTTTTGGTTTGAGTTGCCATATAATTTTGGTCGGTTAATTTCATCTAACCATTTTTTTAGTACTGCTGTACAATTTTGGGATAGAAAAGTTTTCTTATCAAATGGTTATAAGAAAGATATTTTTGAAAATCCACTTGGAGGTAAAGAAGGAACCCTTTTCTTAGGTTATAGGTTTGTAAGAAAACGGCCAAATAAGATTAATGCATATGCACCATACCAAGGGAGTGGAATCAAGATTTCGGCTAAATTCATTGATGAGTCTATTTGGGGAGAGCGCAACTATTCTAAGTTTGAAACGGATTCATATTTTAATAAAAAAATTGATTTTTTAGCTTTTTATTTTCGGTTTAGGTATGAAAAAGTTAGTGGGTCTTATCCTCCACAAGAGCAGCTTGGACTAGTGGATATCCCGAACTATTATTTTGCTGGGCAATATGTACCAGGAAGAGAATATATGAGTCTACGCGGTTTAAGTAATATGCGCCTAGGGAACAATGCCTTTATGGGTACAACAGAAATACGATTTCCTATTTTACCCTTAAATATTTTGGAATTATTTAGGACACTAAAATTAGGTCAGCCTACATTTGCAATTATTTCTGATTTTGGTAATGCTTGGAATAATAATAAACAATTTGACCCATTGATAATCACTGCAGGCATAGAAGCGCGCTTTTCAATTTTATTTAGGGATGTTCCTATTTTAACCTTTAGCTATGGTTTGGCTCAAAGACCAAAAGAATGGACAATTAGTTTTAAAGGGTTTATTGAATCAAATGAACAAAAGATCAATTTTCCAGAACCATATTTTCGTCTAGTACTAATTAATCCGTTCTAATATTTAATTTTTCTTAAAGATATTTTAAAATAAACTTGGTTATTTACTGGGAAAGAGGGCTCTTCATTATCCCAAAATCCAGATTGTCTATACGGCTCTCCATTTTCATCTTTTGCATGATACGTCCATTTTGACTGGACTTTATTCAAAACATATTCTGTAGAAAAAACGACATCCCAAAATTGGCCTATCTGAACAGAAAAATTAAAATTTAAACTTGGAGAAATAAGATAAGATGTAACATTGTTTTGGTTATCATCTCGTCTTATAAAAAAATTAATTGGAATATTTAATCCAAAAGAAGGTGTTACACCAAAAAAATATGCAAGATTAAAATTCAAACTGCTTCCAGTTCCGAAGTAAACATTATTTATTTGCCTTGAATCTTCAATGGTCCCTAATTGAGAATTGAGACTAATCGATAGTTTATTAAATGGTAAAAACCAGTATCGATATCCAAGTTCATACCAAGGCATTTTGGAATAAGAGAAATCAGTTTGAGTTAACCGAGGTAATCGCATCATTTCATATGCTTTTAATCCAGGCACAACTTTTCTCCATTTTCTAATTATTTTTGCTTTACTAGCATTTGGCCCAACATTCGAAACTCGAGCAAGAGCACGTGTCTTTCCAGGAATTTTCACAAGTCTATTTTTATATTTTTTTTCTTTATCTATAGAAGCTATCTCAAATAAGGTGCCTTTTTTTACTCCTAGATCTTTTCCTGTAAGTAGATCAACTTCATAGCCAGTGATGTTAATAACTTCGCTGGTCAAAGAATAAAAACTACTAAGTTTTTTCCCTATTTGAAGAGAGGCATAAAAAAGAGCTCTGTTCAAAGAGTGGTTTCGATTTCCTCCAGTAAATTGGCTACCAAAGTGGAAAGTGTTTTTTGAAATACCAGAAGCAATATTTATCATCCGGATTTCACCATTAATAATTGTGTTTATATTATTTTCTAGTTCTAGGTTTTGTTCTCGTTTTCTTGATTCTTCTGTAATTGCTTTTACAGAAGCGCTAACCATGGTTTTTACAACCCAGGTTGAGAGTGTTTCTTCTTTATCTTCATCTTTTTTTTCTTCTTTTTTCCTTTTAGGTACCCCTTTTTGGGCATATTCAAAGATATTTACTATAAAAGCTTCTTTGGCTGAAGCGAGTTCTCCAATTTGAACAATCTGATCTTCATCAAATATCCCAGAGTTTTGTAATCGCTGCTCTTCAAGAATAGAATCAATTAATCTTCTGTCAATTACTTCAAAACGTCCAAGATCTGTCGCTTTTTGGGAAAGGATAGAGGTAATTTTATTTCCAATAGATTCAGGATTGTTTGCATCTTTTGATGGCAAAATAATAATTGGTTTTTTTTCTAGTGTTAGGTTTTCATCAAGATCTTGAGTATGAGAAAAGGAAAATAATACTACAAATAATGCAGCGCTAATTTTTTTTTACAACAACCATTTCAATGGGCTTTTAAATGCTAGAGTTAAATAACTAATTAATCTATCATTTTTAGTATACAAGTTGTTTGTTGAAACCTCTTGGTATATTCCACTAATTATACTTATCCTTTTATAAAAGTTCCAATTAAGCTCAAACATTAATTGATATCTTGATAAATTTGTATTATCTATTTCATCACTTATCTGAAAAAAATTTTCAATTTCTAATTTTGTACTTATGTTTTTAAAACTTTGATCGTATGTAAGAGCAGATTTTGTATATGAGGTTTTTAATGTGTTTTTAAGATAATCAGACACATCGTATGCTATACCAATTTCAAGTGTTATATTTTTATTTTTGCTTTTTAGTAGATATCCAAACCCTTGGTTGTAGTGGTATCGCAGATTAATATCTATAAGTGAGTTTTTTTGATATGCGACTGTATTGAAGTGATAAAACCAAGGTAAATTGAATGAAATTTTACTTGATTTATGTCTTAGCCGGATATCCTGATTTGATCCAAAAATATTTGTATAGAAACGTATATCTCTAAAATTGTAATTGGTTGTTCTTTTTAGCCTTAGATAGTTTGCTAAGCCAGAATTGTTTTTTGTATTAACGGCGCCAGCTCTTGAATAAAAAGCCCAATTTAGAGTATCATTTTTTGGATTATGAGCGAATATTAACCCAAAAAGGAAAAAAAATATTTTTAAGAACTTCATTGTTTAATTTTTTTTCCACTCTGCATTAGGAAAATTGCTGACAAAGAAAATGTAATCGTTAAAATAAATGCCATAATAAAGCTAATTGATATATTTGAACTGTTTACGCCTAAAATAGTATGCCTTATCCCATTGATCATATAATAGATTGGATTAAAATAACTAAGTTTTTGAGCCCAACTAGGGAGCATAGTTATAGAATAAAAAATGCCGCCTAAAAAACTAAGAGGAGTTAAAATGAAATTTTGCATTGTTGCTAACTGGTCCCAGCTCTCAGATAGTTGACCCAAAACTAGTCCCATACTTGAGAATGCCCATGAAACGAGAAAAATATAAAATATTGTTTTAACTGGATCAATAACTGGTAGGTCAATCATTATTATACCAATCAAAAGGACTAAAACACCATTAACAAGTCCTCTAATAGTTCCTCCAATAATATATGCCAGAGCAATTTCGAATCCTGAAAGTGGTGCAATAAGCAAATCAGGCAGTTGTTGTAATAGCTTCATTTGTAGTATTGAAGAAGCGGTGTTTGATGTGGCATTTGTTAAGGTGTTCATAATAATTAATCCAGGTAAAATAAACCATGTGTATGATACACCTTGTATTTCAGAAATTCTTTGTTCCAAGGTAAAGCCAAAAATCAAGATATAAAGAATTGATGAAATCAAACCTGGTAAAATTGTTTGTCGATATACTGAAAAAAAACGACCTACTTCTCTTGAAGTAAGTGTCCATAGACCAACCCAATTAATCATTTAATTTTTTCCCAGTAAGATTCAAAAAGACTTCTTCAAGAGAAGAAGAGTTTGGCTTGATTGATTTTATTTCAGCACTTTTATCTGTTAGTTTTTGTATGATTTTTGGTAAAGAAACGCCAGGGTCTTTTACTTCAAAAATTAATTTATTTTCATCGATTATAGCATCTAAATCGTTAATAATAGAAACAAGCTTTTTGGGTATTGATTTTAATTCAATTATTATACCCGACTTTCCTAATGTTTCAATTAGTTCTTTCGGTGAACCCTCTTTTAACACTACTCCATTATCAATTATAGATACTTTTTCGCATAATAATTCAGCTTCTTCTATATAGTGAGTGGTTAGTAGTATAGTTTTTCCGCTCTTGTGTAAATCTCTTAAATACTTCCAGAGATCTTTTCTTAGTTCCACATCAACACCTGCTGTTGGTTCATCTAATATAATTATATCTGGATTGTGTACTAGAGCTTTTGCTAATTGGAAACGCCTTTTCATTCCCCCAGATAATTGTCTTAATCTAGAGTCCCTTTTTTCATAAAGGCCTAGTCTTTTTAGTAATTCTTCAATGGTTGGTTTTGCTTCTTTTGGTTTAATCCCGTAGTACCCAGCTTGGAAAAAAAGAAGCCGTTCTATAGAAAAAAACCAGTCTACTGAAAGTTCCTGCGCTGCAAGTCCAATCTTTGATCTTGTAAATCTAAAATCTGTTACTGTATCTTTCCCAAAAACTAATGTTGAACCATTGTCACGAAATACAAGCCCCGTAATTATATTAATAATAGTAGTTTTCCCAGCGCCATTAGGCCCAAGAATACCATAAAAATCACCTTCATTAATTGTAATATCAATTTTATTTAGTGCTTTTACAGAACCATAAGATTTTGAGAGAGATTTTATCTCAACAGCAGGGAGTGGCATTTTGCCTAATTAAACCCGATATGCTTTTCGAAAGGGCTCGGGAGATCAAAACCATCAGTCCCTGGGAAGTGGACAATTGAAATAATAAAAGCCCAAGGAATCAAAATAGAGGCCTCTACTTTCTTTGTTTTCTTTCCATTTTTATCTTCAATATCTGGTATGTTAAAACTTGGATGATGTATCCATATCCCATTCTCATCATAGCCTTTTATTTTTACAAATATTTTATCTTGATCAATACCAACTTTTTGCAATGGCTCATGATTATTTAAGACCAAGAGAACAATATCGCCAACAATGACTTCTATTTTCATCATATTCATAATTAAAAATTACTGATTATTTGAATTTTAAAAATATTTTCTAATTAAAGATTTTTATTTTTTCTAAAAAATCGCTTTCGGTTAATATGGGAATATTAAGATCCTTTGCTTTTGATATTTTGTTTCCGCTTCTATTTCCAGCAATAAGAAAATTTGTTTTTTTACTTATTGAACTGGACACAAAGCCACCAAAGTTTTTTATTATAGAACCAGCTTCCTGTCGGCTCATTTCTTTTAAGCTTCCAGTAAAAACAAATATTTTACCAGTCACTTTAGGATTGAATGTTTTGAGTCTATTTTCAAAATACAATCCTTTATTTAAACAATTATTAACTATTGTTTTATTATTTTCATCATCCCAAAATTGTTTTATTGATTTAGAAACTATCGGTCCAATTTCATCTATCAATTCTAATTCTTCAATTTTTGAATTTTGAAATTTTATAATATCTCCATCAAATATATTCTCCAAGATTTGAGCTGTATGTTCACCTACATTCCTAATACCTAGAGCATATATAAATTTAGTGAAAGTAGTTTTTTTTGAATTTTCAATAGATTTTACTATGTTGCTTGCTAATTTGTTCCCAAACCCATCTAAACCAGATAAAACATCAACTTGGATTGAAAAAATATCATCAATTTTTTTTATAATTTTCTTGTTTACTAGAGTACCTATAATTTTTTTCCCAAGACCCTCAATTCCTAAAGCACTTTTTGAAACAAAATGTTCTATTCTGCCTTTGATTTGAGCAGGGCAGTTATAGTTTAGGCAATATGAAACAACTTCATTTTGGTTTTTATTAGTTTTTTGATGACATTCTGGGCAGTGCAAATCAATAATGAATTTTCTACTTCCCTGGGGACGATTTTCTAGTTTAACACGAATTATTTTTGGGATTACATCTCCTGCTCTTTCAATAATTACCGTATCGCCTATTCTAATATCTTTTCGGTTAATTTCATCTTGATTGTGTAAACTGGCATTCGTAACCGTTACACCACCTATAGGAACAGGTTCTAATTTAGCTACTGGAGTTAAAGCACCTGTTCTACCTACTTGGATGTTAATATTTTCAACAGTAGTTACAGCTTGCTGGGCTTTAAATTTACCAGCGATTGCCCATCTTGGTGACCGGCTCCTTCTGCCTAAATTCTCTCTGGTTTTATATTCATTTATTTTATACACAGTCCCATCTATTTCATAGGGAAGGCTAACTCGTTTTAATTCCATTTTATTTTGATATTCTATTAATCCTTTTGCTCCTGTTGTCTGTTCAATAAATGGATTTACAGGCAACCCTAGTTTCTTTATAGTAGAAAGAAATTCCATATGATTCTTAAAACCTTTTCCTTCGATCGCACCAGCTTCATAACAAAAAATTGATAGTGGTCTATTAGCTGTGACAGCAGGGTCTAACTGCCTTAAACTTCCAGCGGCGGCATTTCTGGGGTTAGCGAATTGAGGCAATCCGTTTTGATCCTGACTTTTATTTAATTCTAAAAAGTCTTCTTTAGATATAAAAACTTCTCCTCTAACTTCAAGAAGGTTTGGGAAAGAAGATCCTCGTAATCTCAGAGGTAATGAAGATATAGTTTTTAGGTTGTTAGTAATATTTTCGCCAATTATGCCATCACCTCTTGTACAACCTTTGCTAAAAGTACCTTTTTCATAAATTAATTCAACGCCAATACCATCCAACTTTGGTTCAGCGATATAATCAATATTATTTTTAGTTTTTAATGCTTTTTTTATTCTAATATCAAAAGCAATTAAATTTTCTGAGCTCATAGCATTTGCTAAAGATAACATTGGAGTTCGGTGTTTTATAGTATCAAAATATTCTAATGGTTTTGCTCCAACACGCTGGGTTGGAGATTCCGCGGTAATTAAATTTGGTGATTTTAGTTCTAAGGTCTCTAATTCTCTGAAAAGAGTATCGTATTCATTATCAGAAATGACAGGAGCGTCTAGTATATAATATTGATAATTATGTTCCTCTATAATCCTTCTAAGTTTTTTTATTTTATCTCCAGTTTTATTCATTTTTTGTTTTCATAATAAATTTTTGGATTTATAAGGATGCGTTTCATGGGAGACAACTTTCCTTTACTATTTAAAGGTGATGCGTACAATACATCATTTGTCTTTTGAAGAACTAAATAGTATTCAATTGATTTTCCTGGAAATATTATTGGATCATAGGTAAATCGGTATAATCCTTTTTTATAATCAAGTGAAATTTCTTGAAAATTAATTAATGAATCGGTTCTGAAAAACAAACTAGCTGATAAAATAGAATCATTTGGAATATCAGTTATAAAATCGATATTATGTTTTTGACCAAGAAAAATTGGATTTTCAGGATAATGTATTAAACGAGGCCTTTTCAAATTAACATAATTTTGAAGTGGGTATGGTAACCCACCTATTTGACCAAACAAAATAGAAAGAGAAAAATACACTATTGAAAATATTTTAATCAAAGCTTCTGATTCTCGATGTTTTTAAAAATCATTATTTAAATTGTTTTTATAATTAAACAATCATCTCTCCACTCTTTTTCTTTTAATTTATAAGATGAGAAATGTTTTTTACTGCAATTATAATCACAAATAGCGATGATAGGGATGTCATATTTTTCCACATGGATGATTAATTTACATTTTTGAATTGGATTTTGTGCGTAAGCACTGAGTTTAAATAAAACTATAAATGCGCGAAGTAAATTTTTGTTTACTTCTGTCTCTGCTGAGCTAATTTCTAATTGAAAAGTTCTTTCTGTTTTTTCAGTATATATATTTGCTCCGAGCTTTTTTATTTCACTATTTGTATTAAAGTGATTATCTAAAAGTTTTAAAATTTGAGAATCATCATATCTTGATGATCCGTTTGTGGTGCTAAACAGGTTTATTGTTACTAAGATAGCAGCCACTCTGAAAAAGTTTTTATTTTTCTTTTTATAATCCATAGTAAGGCTAAAATAATGAATAAACTTGAAAATAATTAAATAAAAACAACTCTTTATATTGTTTGTCAATATTTTGAAAATCAATTAAAATAATTTTGAACTAGGATAGTTGCTTGACATGATTTTTTTTTGGTATTATCTACTGTGATTAATCAAACAAAAATATCAAAGCTGGTATCCTTTCTTTTTTTTATAACTACTTTTTCTTTTTCTACAGACGGCTCTCGATCTTCAGTAATTAGATCCGAAAATGGATTCATAGATTACGCTAACAGAGTCATAGTTTGTAGAGGAACAGCAGATATTAACCAAAGAGAAATAGGAGATGGGAGCTTAGATGTAATTGGTACAAATTTGCGTTTATCAAAAGCTGAGGCTCGATCAGACGCACGTCAAAATCTAGTCGATTTAATAAAATTGGTTAACTTTGATGGAAGAGTTATATCTGAATTAATAGATAGCGATCGTTTAATTGAAAATAGAATAGAAACATTAATTAGCAGCGCATTTCAGCAAGGGGAAATTGAGTATCAAGAGGATAATCAATTATCTATTGCACTTGCGGTTAAAATGTCAGGCTTGGCAGAAATCCTTGTGGATGCAAAAGGATATTTAAAAGAAGATATGTTAACACAACCATCATATCTAATGACTCGTTCAGCTATTCCTAAAAGTGATCGTATTTCTGGAATAGTGATTGACGCGAGAGGCATATATCATATTCCAGCCATGGTACCTAAAGTTTTTAATGAAGATTATACTTTGGTCTACGGTCCTAGACATTATACCCGATCGAGATCTGTAAATCGGGGTCCGATTGGCTATGCACATTCTATGGATGATAAAACAGTAGCACGCCGAGTAGGAGAAAATCCGTTGTATATAGATGCTAAATCAAATGCAGATGATGTCAATTTAATGGTTGCAAATGCAGACGCAAATAAAATAAGAGATGCTGAAGAAAAATTTGGCGTTTTAAGGGATTGTAGGGTTCTTGTTTTACTTCAATAAAACAAGTTTTTGTTTTTATGTCAGATTAATATTTCTGATTTTATATACTAATAAGGAATCAAATAATTATTAGAGACCATTCATTTATTGAATGGTTTTTTTTTGATGAGTAAGTACGATATTTTAGAGGCAAAAGTGCAGGCGGTTTTACTGTTAGAAGATGGGAAGTCTTTTAAAGGCGAATCTTTTGGCTATGATGGGGAGACAATCGGAGAAATATGTTTTAATACAGGGATGACGGGATATCAAGAGATTTTAACAGACCCATCTTACTTTAAACAAATTGTAAATATGACGATGCCTCATATAGGGAACTACGGTATAAATGAGGATGATATTGAATCTAGTTCAATTAAAGTTGCTGGTTTTGTAATTAAAGAAGAAACTAAAACACCATCTAATTGGAGATCTAATGGGTCTCTAGGTGAATATTTAAAAAAACATAGAATTGTTGGAATTAAAAATATTGACACAAGAGCTTTAACTATTCATATTAGAAATAATGGAGCCATGAATGCTATAATTTCATCTAAAGATTCAGACATTCAATCATTAAATAAAAAACTTTCTTGTCACCCCCCAATGACAGGATTGGATTTAGTAAAAGAATTAACTATTAAAAAATCATATATATGGAATAAAAAAAATAAATCAGCTCCTTTTAAAGTAGCTGCTATTGATTTTGGAATAAAATTTAATATATTGAGAATTTTAGAGGATTATGGGTGTAACATAACCGTTTTTTCTGCAAAGACAAGTATAAATGATATACTTGATTATAATCCAGATGGTGTGTTCCTTTCAAATGGACCTGGAGATCCAGCCGCTGTTGATTATGGAATATCATTAGTTAAAAAACTATTGGGCGTTAAACCTATTTTCGGTATATGCCTTGGACATCAAATTTTAGCCCTTGCTTTAGGAGCTAAAACATTTAAGTTGAAATTTGGACATAGAGGTATTAATCATCCCGTTAAAAATTTGCATACTGGTAATATTGAAATCACAAGCCAGAACCATGGTTTTGCCGTTGATTTAAACTCGTTACCCACCAATGTTATTTCAACTCATATAAATCTTAATGATAATACCTCAGCAGGTATTAAATGTACTGATATACCAGCATTTTCTGTTCAATATCATCCCGAGTCTAGTCCTGGTCCAAATGATAGTCGATATTTATTTGAAAAATTTATTGATTTAATGAAAAATGCCTAAACAAAAAGATATTGAATCAATATTAATTATAGGCGCTGGGCCAATAATTATTGGACAAGCATGTGAGTTTGATTATTCTGGAACTCAAGCAACGCAAGCTTTAAAAGAAGAAGGGTTTCGAATTGTTTTGGTTAATTCTAACCCAGCAACAATAATGACCGATCCAGATTTAGCAGATGCAACATATATTGAACCGATAACAACACAATATTTAGAAGCCATAATAAAAAAAGAAAAGCCAAACGCTTTACTTCCTACTGTTGGTGGTCAAACTGGATTAAATGTTGCAATGGAACTTGAAAAAAAGGGGATTCTAAAAAAATATAATGTGAGATTAATAGGTGCCCAGATAGAAGCAATAAAAAAGGCAGAAGATAGAGAACTGTTTAAAGAGGCAATGGATTCTGTAGGAATTGATACTGCAAAAGGAGGCTTTGCCCATTCATGGGTTGAAGCAAAATCATTATCAGAAACTATGCAATTCCCCTTAATAATTAGACCATCATTTACATTGGGAGGAACAGGTTGTTCAGTCGCTTACAACTCTGAGGAATATAGACCGCTTGTTGAAAAAGGATTATCGGCTAGTCCAATTAGCGAGGTTTTAATTGAAGAATCTTTATTAGGATGGAAAGAATTTGAACTTGAAGTAGTGAGAGACAAATCAGATAATGCAATTATTATTTGTTCTATTGAAAATATTGATCCAATGGGGATTCATACAGGGGATTCAATTACTGTAGCACCTTCAATTACTTTATCTGATAAAGAATTTCAAAAAATGAGAAACTGGGCTTTGCTCTGTCTTAGAACAATTGGAGTTGAAACAGGTGGATCAAATGTACAGTTTGCTGTAAATCAAGAAAATGGAAGAATGATAATAATTGAAATGAACCCGAGAGTTAGTCGATCATCTGCTTTAGCCAGCAAAGCAACAGGATTTCCAATCGCAAAGGTAGCTGCTAAACTAGCTGTTGGATATTCTTTAGATGAATTGCCAAATGATATAACAGGACAAACTTTAGCAGCTTTTGAGCCAACCATTGATTATATTGTAATCAAAGTTCCGAGATTTGATTTTGAAAAGTTTCCTTCAGCAAGTGGGCATCTCAGTGTCCAAATGCAAAGTGTTGGCGAGGTAATGTCTATCGGAAGAACATTTCGCGAATCGTTACAAAAAGCATTCCGATCATTAGAGGTTGGTTTAGATGGGTTGGAACCAAAACCAGTAGCTGAAGGAGATCCAGATATAAAAAGATCTAGATTCTTGGACATGTCCGCACTTAGATATGGAACTGCTTTTAGATTATTAAAAATCAGAGAAGCTTTTTTGGAAGGAAGAACAATTGAAGAAATATATAAAACAACAAAAATTGACCCTTGGTTTCTCGATCAAATAAAACAGATGGTAACTTTGCCAAAAATGACTCCGATATCAATATTAAAGGAAAATGGTTATTCAGATAGACAAATTGCTAGGAAGCTGAAAAAAAGCGAACTAGATATTAGGGAAATTAGGATTAATAATGGATGTAGACCTTCTTTCAAAATTGTAGATACCTGTGCAGCAGAGTTTAAAGCTCAAACACCATATTGTTATTCAACATATGATAAGTATAATGAAATAAAACCATTAGAAGGGGAAAAAATTATAATATTAGGAGGGGGTCCAAATCGAATAGGTCAGGGCATAGAATTTGACTATTGTTGCGTTCAAGCTGTTTTTGGTTTGAAAGATCAGGGATATAAAACAATTATGGTTAATTGTAATCCTGAAACGGTTAGCACTGACTTTGATTTAGTAGATAGACTTTATTTTGAGCCTGTTACATTTGAAGATGTTTTAAATATTGTTGAATTTGAAAAGCCAAATGGGGTTCTGGTCCAATTTGGCGGGCAGACTCCGCTAAAAATTGCCTTAGATCTTTTTAAAGCAGGTGTTCCAATCATTGGGACCTCTCCTAAAAATATAGATTTTGCAGAAGATCGTGAAAAGTTTGGTAAAATATTAAAGAAATTAAATATAGTTTGCCCGAAATATGGTACAGGTAAAACATTGAAAGAGGTAATGGCGGTAGCAGAAGAAATAGGTTTCCCTGTACTCGCCCGACCTAGTTATGTGTTGGGTGGAAGAGCAATGGAAATTGTATATACAAATCAACAATTGGTAAACTATATATCGCGATCTGCAGATGTGACCGCTGGTCATCCTATTTTGATTGATGAATTCATAGAAGATGCATTTGAATTTGATGTAGATGCTCTATGCGATGGTAATTCGGTATATATTGGTGGTATAATGCAGCATATTGAAGAGGCAGGAATTCATTCAGGTGATTCAGCGTGTGTTATTCCACCATATAAAATTAGTGCAGATATTATTGACAGAATTACTCATATTACCACAAATCTTGCTTTGGAGCTTAACGTTATTGGATTAATTAATCTTCAATTTGCCTTTAAAAATAGCATTTTATATGTTTTAGAGGTTAATCCAAGAGCAAGTAGAACGGTACCTTTTGTTAGTAAGGTTACAAATGTTCCTTTAGCCAGAATTGCAGCAAAATTAACTACTGGAGTTAAGCTAAATGATCTTGAATTACCAAAATGGCATAGTATTAAACATATTGCAGTTAAAGAAGCCGTTTTACCTTTTAATAAATTTCCTAATGAAGCAATTTATTTGGGTCCAGAAATGAAATCAACTGGCGAAGTAATGGGTATTTCAAATTCTTTTGGGCAATCATTTTTAAGAGCTTCTATAAGCGCAGGAAATAAAATACCCAATAGAGGTACTGTTTTTGTTTCTGTAAATGATTCAGATAAAATAAATGTTATTAATATTATAAGAGATTTAGTTGAATTTGGTTTTGATATAATTGCAACCTCAGGAACTTCCATAGAATTAAATAAAAATGGAATTCAAACAAAAACAATATATAAAGTTGGCGAAGGTAGGCCAAATGTTGTAGACGCAATAAAAAATAATGATATTAAACTAGTCATTAATACTCCTGCAGGATCAAAGTCTCGATTTGATGAGGAAGCTATTGGTCGTGCATGCATTAGAAAAGGTCTCCTTGTTATAACGACACTTTCTGGTGCCGAGGCTGCAGTTCGTGCAATCCGAATGGTAGAGAAAGATATAGAAGTTAAGTCTATACAAGAATTTCATTTTTAAAATTCTCATTTGTTTATTTAGAAATATTTAAATATTATAGTACTCAATAAAGAATGTTTTTTATTGAGTACAGATGTATTTAGATATATGAAAAAAGAAAAAGCTGAAAAAACCTCAGAAAATGAAGGCCTATCAATAGACAGTTTGAATACTGTAATTGATGCTAACAAAGATCTGTATAATGAGTTAAATGCTTTAACTGAGTTAGAAGCAATAGAAAAAATTTCATCAGAAGAAGAACAAAAAACAACTCAAAAAAAGATAACAAGACCCACTTTTGTTATATTTGATAGAATTAAAGCTGTTTATTATAATAATGATTTAATCAGGTACGCACTCTGGTCAATGCTTTTGATGCTTGCATCTACCACAACTTTGACAGTTGTTGAGTATGATATTTTTCAAGCTGACGTTGCTGATGATATTAGCAACACAAGCAGTTTTAAATTTGGTGATTCAGAGCCAAACTGGGTGGATACATTTTTCAATACTTTTTGGTGGTCTGTCGTTACGTTTACCACAGTAGGCTATGGAGATATTAGCCCAGTGACTCACCTTGGTAAGTTTTTAACGATTATTATTATGTTACTTAATTTTGGGATTGTTACCTTGTTGGGTGGTGCTGTGGCATCTGTTTTAGTAGCTGAAAGATTAAAAGGAGATGAGACATTGGATGAAAATAAATATAATGGACATTTAGTTATTGCGGGTTGGAACCCTTCGGTGCCTTCAATACTGCGTATTATTGAATCGAACAAGGATGCAAGTTCTGTTATTGTTCTTGTGAATGAAACAGATGCTGAGATTGTAGAAAGAGCCACTGCTGCTTTTGAGCGATTAGACATCACTCACTTATGTGAAAACTTCACGAATGAAAATGTATTAAAAAAAGCGTTTCTTGATCGCGCTGGGCAATTCATGATTTTACCAGATAGCTCAGGACTTTTACCTCATGAAGAACCAGATGAAGACAAAACGGTTTTGACTTGTTTAACCGCTAAGTCTATTTCTGAAGACTGTACTGTGATTGCTCATGTACTTAACCCAGAGAATGTTTCTCATTTGCAAAGGGCGAATGTTAATGAGATTGTTATGCCAGATGAACACGTCCCCCATCTTTTAGCAAAACATGTGACTGATCCAGGTGTACCACAGTTATTTGATGAATTAATTAATCAAGAAGAAGAAGATGCTGGTATTCAAGAGGTCCCAATTCCAAGACCTTTATTTGGCCAAACCCATAATAAAATATCTGCCTACTTCAAGTTCAAACACAAATGGTTGTTAGTTGGCTACGCGATTAAAAAATCTGGTTTTAGTTTAGAAGAACAGATGGGTGATGATGGGAGTCCTCTTATTAGAAATATGATTAAAGAACAACTTGACGGTGCGGGAATTAAACTATCTAGTGATGAGCACGTAATAGTAGAAATAAATCCGTCAGATGATTATATTATTGATGAAAAACATAGAGCTTTGGTATTAAGGTAAGATATGAATCCAACACCAGAACAAATAAAAAAAATCAATCACTTTAGCAAACTTGAAATTGATATGTGCAAAAAAATTGCATCTGTTGTAGAGATCAGTGAGTGCCAAGCAAAACATCAATTACTTACAGAAGGAGAGACGGGAGATACCATGATACTTGTATTTCAAGGCCAAATTGAAGTCTCTAAAAGTATGATGGTTAAGGCTGCGAGTGGTTTTACCACTTCGAGAAAATCAATTATTCGATTGGAGACTACAGACCCTCCACCATCTGAGAAACCTATTTCTGATGCAACTGTGGCGGTTGTTCCTTTGCCAGCTTTTGGAATTGGAGAGTTTTCATTGGTTTTGGATAATGCTATTCGCACGGCTCATGTTATAGCGACAACACCACTAAAATATGGGATCCTAAAGTTAGATGATTTTACTAACCTTGTTGATGAAAACCCTTCTATAGGTGGGCCAGTTTATTTTGAAGTTGCTAAAGCTGCGGTTAATAATTTAGCCACAGTTAGTGCTGATGTATCTAATCTTACCCAAGCTTTTTTCTTCTCGCTTACAAGATAAAAATAACAAATTATTTATTTTCTATCTTGAGTTTTTGATTTGTACCTGGTTTGTTAATTGATATTCCGAGCTTCCATGAATTGATTGCAATATTAATCAGCATGATTTCGTTTTCATGGATAAAATCGTCTGCGTTGGCAATATCTAAATAGGTGTTTATTAATTCTATCAAATATTTTTTATCAGCTTCTGGTTTGTTTTGGATTGCGGTTAGGGATTTTTCAAATTGATCCTGTCTATCTTCATCATTTTTTAAATCAATAAAACGAGTTGTTGTGACATTTAGATGCTCATTGAATCGATCCTCATCAATATTATCAACAAATTTATTAAAATTTTCAAATATAACAGTTTTTTCAACATCGTCTATTTCTTGATCTGCAAAAAAAGCAACACACAACATTGTATATAACACATCGTGATCTACATCCCAAGTTATTTCATTTTCATCTTCAGGTTTTTCACGGGCATTAATTTTTCGTTGTAAATCTTCTAACCTATTTTTATCAATTTCATTAAGATACCCATCCTGTTTTTGGCGTTTTTGCATAAGTTTATCTACTTCGAGTGATAAAAACTGAACATCAAACTCGAGCTCTTCTATTTTTTTATCTAAAAGGCCAAACAATAATTCCTTAAAAGGATCAATCATGTCTTTTTCTTGAGCAAAATAGATATTTATATTGCCTCTGTCTGTATCTTCCCAAAATTCTGCAGTAAAAATTGATAATAAAAAACATTGTGTGTTTACATTCTGTCTAAATGTTTTTTCATCAAAATAATCTAAATCATCTAAATAATCCTTTGCTATTTCCTTTGCAAAATCTATTTTTGAAACGGATAAATAAAATAAAGCTAGACCTATCTGAATTCTTCTTGTTCCATTATTCCCACCCAAAATTCCCTTATCAACTGAGTCTTTTGAAAATCCAGGTGGGGCATCTAACTGTAAAATTATCTTAAGGAGAAATAATTGGTCTTCATCACTCCAATTTTGTTCATGAATTAGAACCTGACATTTCCTTAATTCAAAAGTAAGAGTGTCTACAATAAAATATAGCGAGGGATTATTGCTTGCGTTTTTATAGATGTCATTTGCGTAAAATTTAAACTTATCATAACAATATTTAACCAAATCAACTCGACCTGCAAGAATGTAAGCTTGGACCATATTTGAATAATGAAATGCAAGATTGTATAAATTTCTAGGTTCATTATTTTTATAGGCATGTTTTACAGCAAAACGGAAAAGAGTATTAAACCTAATGTTTACATTACTAATATTCGTACTATCATCTGCTTCGATACAGGTTTTACCAATATCAATAATTTCTGCTGGTATGAGTGATGCTATATCAAAACGATCATTCTCAATCATTTTAATGTAAGAGTTGCCTAAAAGTCTAAATGTTTTCACCTCAAAAAATGTACAGGCTTTTTCCATTTCTTGATATTGTTGTTCTGTGTATGTCCTATATGTAGCATTATTTCTTATTATTGGAGTGAGGTTAAAAAACCGTTTATTAAAATTTTGTTTTTCGCGTATATATTTTTGAATTAATCCACTAATTTCGCGTATTATTTCTGTTTGGGTTTCCTTGAATTCTGTAAAAGCAAGCAAATCATCTAATTGGTCTAAAGAGCCCATCATTTCTTTTTGATATTCTTCTACAACTTGATCATTCTCTTGTATTGCTGATTTAATACCTGTTTTTTGTAGTTTTACAATAAACTGTTTTATTATATTGGAAATAGTTACGACGACATTACTTGTTTTTGAATATAGCAGGATGTAAAAGATATATGGAAGAGATAAAATTGATCCAAAAAATAAATATATATATGTGTTTAGAATTACGGATGATACTCTGCTTAGTGGATCCCAATAAACCATAATTACTATAGCATGAAGGGAAGCGATAATCAGAAACCAGACATATGTAAGGCTAAGCCAGTCTTTAACAAATAAATCCATTAATTTTGGAGATGATTCAGCAGCAATAGCGATTACAATAATTAATGTTCCCAATACCATTGCTAATACACCACCCCAAATTTCAGGCGCAAAACCGAGATCGAGTTGTTTATGATCATCTAGAACAATACCAAAATATTTATCTAAAAAATCAACTATATATGGGAAGTAATAATGAAATATTAAATCGCTTAAAAAAACTCCAGTTAGAACAAGAATAAAAGAAATCAATGAACGATACTTGAAATGTAGACTATTAAACTTTACTATTAGAGAATAAATCTTCTTCATTTTAGTTTATCAAATTTTAAATTATACAGAGTTTAAACAATTACAATAGCATATAAATATAATCCTTAATTATCATAAATGTTGCATAAAAGAAAGGGGGTAAACTATATTAACATGAGAATTTAGTTGATATAAAAATTAATATTTTAATTCAAGGGAATCTTGACCTTAGTATATCTTCATCCTAATTTTCACATATTTTGATGAGTCACTACAAACTATTTATGTAGTTGTTTGTTAAATAATAATAATAATAATAACCATAACATCTAATTAGAAGGGGAAGTTATGTCAAATTGGAGTCAAAACCATGATCTCGTCTATGCCTTTGTCTGTGTATCATTTTTAGCAGATGGGGAAGTAGATGAAGCAGAAAAAGAGGCAATGAGGGGGAACTGTAAAGTTATGGCCCCTGATATGTCTGATGATGACTATAATAGAACAGAAGCAGAAGTGATTGATAAATTCATTGAGTTAGGTGATGAAGCTTCTAGAAGTGCGCATTATACTAGCGCACTAGGTTCTCTAAAAGGAATGTTTACCAATGATGAAGATCGTTTTAAGTTGGTAAAAAACCTTGCTTATATTGCTAGAGCAGATGATTTCATCCATGAAAATGAAAAGGCAATGATTGAGGAAGCCGTAAGTGTACTAGATATGACTGATAAAGTTAGTCTTGTAATCACTGAATCAACACTTTTTGTTGATTACAAAGGTTAGAGAACTGGATTAAAAGTATGACAGCCGCACAAATTTTTGTGCGGCTAGTATTAAAATATGAATAATACAGAGAGAGAATCCCCACGTAGGATTGATGAGCGTAGAAATACGCACAGAAGAGAGGGACACCGTAGGAAATCTAATGTTCCTGTAGATAGTGATAGGCGAAATCAACTTGATAATCGCCAAGGTTATCAGCGGAAAGGAAATCGCCGTGCAGAGGGAGAAAGAAGAAATTAATAAAAAAGGCAGATTTAACTGCCTTTTTTATTAAGAATAAATATTATATATATATTCTAGCAATAGACTCTTTGTATTCCTGATAAGAATCTATTTAATGCCTCTAGGGCGCTATCAACTGATTTTACTATTTCCTGCCTATGCTCTTCACTATTTCCTAGTTCAACTATTAGATTTCTTATCACCTCTCGGTGCCATTTGTCTGCGTGCATATGTACTGTGAAGAATTTCAGGGCGTTTTTATCATTAATATTATAATATTTTTTTAATCCCTCTATCTTTGTTTCTGCTATTTCTGGTACCATGGATTCATAACAATATAATGCTGCTATTCCGATATGGGTTTTTTCATTTTTAGATAATTTCGAAAAAGTGTCAACTAGTTTTTTGGTTTCCATAATCATTTTTTTAGAGATTACTTCTTTTCTAGTGATTCCAGTGCCTTCTGCGAAGCGCATCCAAAGTTCAGGGTGGTTTTCATCGCCCATTTCTTCATCAATCAGGTTTTCTAAAATAACTTGTCTGGTTTTGATATCATCACAGTTTGTATGTATTGATGATAAGTATCTTGGAAAAGCTTTAACATGATTGAAATACTGTGCAGCATATTCTTGTATAGTGTTAACTCCTAATTTCCCAGCATTCCAGGCTTCATAAAATGGGTGTTTCAATAAGTGTAGGTCATCTATTTTTTTATCAATATTTTTGATAAAAGATAAATTGTTCATTTGATTTTATCCTTCTATTATTAGTGAATGAATTTCTTAAAATTAACATTTGTATAAAATAAAATAAAAGAACCAACTTTATAATAATTAAAATTTATAATGAGTACTCCAACAAAACGAATTGCATTTCATACTATGGGTTGCAAATTAAATTTTTCAGAGACATCTACACTTTCGAGAGATTTTATACAGTATGGATTTATGGCGGTTAATTATAAAGATGTAGCAGATATCTATGTTTTAAATTCTTGTTCTGTTACTAATAATGCTGATAAAGAGGCCCGAAGGTTAATTAGGCAAGCAAAAAGGAAAAATCCTTTATCTACCATAGTGGTAACTGGATGCTATGCTCAATTAAGACCCCAAGAAGTTGGCTCAATCGAAGGTGTGGATTTAGTAGTAGGCGCAAAAGAAAAATTTGACTTATTAAAATATTTGGATACTATGGATTTAAAACTGGATTTGAGAATATTAACATCGGATATTAATTCTGTTAAAGAGTTTATTCCTTCTTATTCTTCTGATGAGCGGACACGTTCTTTTTTAAAAATCCAAGATGGTTGCAACTATAATTGTTCATTTTGTACAATCCCATTAGCTCGAGGTAGAAGTAGAAGCAACTCTATTAAAAAAACAATAAAAGTAGCAAAAAAAATTGAAAAAACAGGGTCAAAAGAAATTGTTTTAACAGGAGTTAATATTGGTGATTTTGGTATAGGAACAAATGAAAATCTTATTGGCCTTCTACAAGAATTAGATAAGTTAGATGATATAGAGCGCATTAGAATTTCTTCGATTGAACCTAATCTTTTAACAGATGAAATTATTCAATTCTGTGAATCATCCAAAAAATTCATGCCTCATTTTCATATCCCTCTCCAATCAGGCTCTAATAAAATATTAGGAGCTATGAAACGTAGATATGATACCAAAGCATATAAAGATCGAATAAAAAAAATTAATGAGATAAGCCCAGAAGCTTGTATTGGAGTAGATGTTATAGTTGGGTTTCCAGGTGAATCAGATGAAGATTTTTCGGATACATATAATTTTTTGAATGAACTTGATATTACATATCTTCATGTTTTTACCTATTCAGAAAGAAGAGGAACTGAATCTATTAAAATCAGTGCAAAAGTCCAAAAAGAGGATAAATCTAAAAGAAGTAAAATTCTTCATGCTTTATCGGTAAAAAAACAACACATCTTCAATAATAAATTTATTAATACCAAAAGACCAGTTTTATTTGAATTATCAAAAGGTGGATATATAATAGGCCATACAGATAATTATATTAAAGCTTATGTTAAAAGCCTAACTACTTATAATAACCAAATAGTTGAAATTAATTTAATCGAAAACAATGGTGGCCATGTGATAGGTTGCATCTGATTTGTAAAGTTCATTTTATTATTTAAAATATAGAAAAATGATATATATTGATAGTCTATCAAAATCTTATAATGATAATTATTTGTTTTCTAATGTAAATATTGTTCTTAAAAAAGGTATGAGAATTGGACTTGTTGGCGCTAATGGTACGGGTAAAACAACATTGCTTCGAATATTAGTGGGTGAAGAAAATTATGATTTTGGTAATGTTCAAGCTGATAAAAAAATAAGCATAGGTTATCTACCGCAAGATATTATTTCTGGGTCGAAATGTTCAGTGTTGGAAGAAACACTTAAATCTTTTCCTAAACTAAAAAGAATTGAAATTGAGATAGATAGATTAAATGATGTAATAAAACAAGATCCAGGAAATAAGAGCGCTATAAAAGAAGTTGGTGACTTACAACACAAGTATGAGGTAATAGGCGGTTGGTCAATAGAAAACAAAGCAAAAAAAATTCTAGGTGGCCTTGGTTTTAAAGAAGATCAATTTAAAGAGAAAGTATCCACCTTTTCTGGAGGATGGCGGATGCGTATTGCCTTAGCTTCAATTTTATTAAAAAATCCAGATATTATTTTTTTAGACGAACCAACAAATCACTTAGATTTAGATGCAACTATCTGGTTGGAAAATTTTTTATATGATTGGAAGGGAAGTCTAGTTTTAATTAGTCATGATAGGACCTTTTTGGACAAGTCAGTAAACCATATACTTGAAATCGAATTTAAAAAAGTCTTTTTATTTAAAGGTGATTATTCAAATTACCTAAGTGAAAAGTCTGTAAGGATGGAACAGCAAATGAATGCTTTCCAAAATCAGCAAAAACAGATAAAACAGACAGAAAGGTTTATTGAAAGATTCAGATATAAAAATAAAAAAGCATCTCAAGTACAAAGTAGAGTAAAAACTTTAGCAAAAATGGAGAAAATTGAATCACCTATAGAAGATAATAAAATATTAAATCTAATTATCCCCAACAAGACCAGGTCTCCATTAAAAATTATTTGGTGCCATGATTTAGGTAAAAGGTATGATAGTAACATAGTTTTTAAGAGTTTGAATTTTACAGTTGAAAGAAATCAAAAAATTGGATTAATTGGATATAACGGAGCAGGTAAATCAACGTTATTAAAATTATTAGCAAATGCAATAGAGCCAAGCTCTGGTAAAATAAAAAGCGGGGAAAATGTAAAAATAGCATATTATGCACAGCATCAATTAGACTTATTAGATAAAGATGAATCAGTATTTGATTCCATAGTATCCGTTTCATCTGGGAAAAGTGATACAGAGATTAGGACTTATTTAGGAAGCTTTTTATTTTCTGGCGAAGATATAGAAAAAAATATAGAGGTTTTATCTGGAGGGGAAAAAGCGAGAGTGGCTTTGGCAAGAATGTTGCTGAAACCAGTTGACCTTTTATTATTAGATGAACCAACAAATCACTTAGATATGCGATCCCGGGAAGTTTTAGAAATCGCATTAAAAAGATATAAAGGTTCAATAGTATGCATATCGCATGACAGACATTTTTTAAATAAAGTTACTAATACAATATGGAAAGTTCAGGGAGGAGGAATTCAAATCTATAATGGGAACTACGACTATTTTATTTGGAAAGAAAAAAAAATAACTGATAAAAATTTGAAACCAGAAAAATTTTTAAAGCAAAATAAAAAAGCTAGTCTAAACTATAAAATGAAAAAAAAACATAAAAATCGATTAAACTGGATTGAAAAAAGATTTTCTTGTTTAGATAATGAAATTAGCATTGAAAAAAAATTACTTAATGATCCAATTAATTCTAAAGATTACAAAATGTTACAAAAAAAAATAGAAAATATTCAAAGACTAGAAGAGGAATATTTTAAGCTAATCGATGAACAGGAAAGAATACAACTAGAGATAGATTAAAAACTATTTTTGGTTTTTTTGCTAAGCTTTATCCTCTTTATACTCTTCAATAGCTGCGCAAGTACAAACTAAATTCCTGTCTCCAAAAGTATTGTCAATCCGGCCTACTGGAGGCCAATATTTATAATCATGCAACCAAGAAGATGGATATGCTGCCTCTTTTCTAGAATATGGATAAGACCATTTATCGGAACTTAATTCTAGAGCAGTATGTGGAGCGTTTCTTAAAATACTATTTTCAATTAAAGTTCCATTTTTTATTATTAATTTAATTTCATTTTTAATACTAATCATAGCTTCACAAAATCTATCCAGTTCATCCTTAGATTCGCTTTCAGTCGGTTCTATCATCATTGTCCCTTGAACTGGCCATGACATAGTTGGTGCATGAAACCCATAGTCCATAAGTCTTTTTGCAATGTCCTCTTCATTAACACCACTTTTTTGTTTTAAGGGTCTTATATCAATAATAAACTCATGTGCACAAAAGCCACTTATGCCTCTGTATAATATAGGGAAATGATTTTCAATTTTTTTTGCCATATAGTTTGCATTTAAAATTGCAACTTGAGAGGCCTGTTTTAATCCATCTGGTCCCATCATTGATATATATGCCCATGAAATAGTTAAAATACTACTACTCCCATAGGGTGAGGCAGAAACAGTATTGATTGTTTTTTCATCATTTTTTCTAGTGTGAAAATGATTTGGAAGAAAATCCGATAAATGTTTTTTACAGACTATTGGTCCCATTCCTGGGCCACCACCACCATGTGGTATGCAAAAAGTTTTATGAAGATTTATATGCATAACATCACATCCAAAATCACCAGGCTTACATAAACCCACGAGCGCATTTAAATTTGCTCCATCCATATATATTTGCCCTCCATTATTATGAATTAATTGACAAATATCTTTAATTGAATTTTCAAATACACCATGGGTAGAAGGATATGTTACCATTAATGCAGAAATATTTTCAGAATGTTTTTTAACTTTTTCATTTAGATCATCTTCTGATATGTTTCCATGTTTATCACATTTAACTATAACAACTTGCATCCCCGCCATTATAGCTGAAGCTGGATTTGTTCCATGGGCAGATGATGGGATTAGACAAATATTTCTATTAGTATTTCCATTAGCTTTATGATATTCTCTAATTAGTAAAAGCCCTGCGTATTCTCCTTGTGCTCCTGAATTAGGTTGAAAAGAAATATCATCAAAACCAGTAATATTTGTAAGCCATTCTCCTAATTCGGTAAGTATTTTATTGTATCCTTGCGCTTGATTAAGTGGGCAAAAAGGGTGTAATTCTCCAAACTCTGGCCATGATAGTGCTTCCATTTCTGAAGCTGCATTTAATTTCATGGTACATGAGCCTAGTGGAATCATACTTGAATTAAGGGAAAGATCTTTGGTTTCTAATTTATGCATGTAGCGCATAAGTTTTGTTTCTGTTTGGTAATTTTTAAAAGTAGGATGTTCTAAATAAGATGATTTTCTAAGGACATCATTAGGAATATATGTAGTTTTTGCACCTAATATTTTTGCCCCAAAAACAGATGCAATCTTTTTAATATCATCTTCTGTGCTAGTTTCATCTAAAGAAATCCCGATAGTGTTATCATTGAATTTTCTAAAATTAATATTTAAAAGGTCTGCTTTGCCCGCCCATTTATCAGCTTTGATACAGATTGTATCAAAAAAACATTTATGTTTAATAAAAATCCCTCTATTAATAAGTGACTCAGCTAATAGATAAGTAAGGTTATTTATGCGATTTGCTATTTCAAGCAAACCAGCCTTGCCATGGTAAACTCCATACATACTAGATATTATAGCGAGCAAAGCCTGTGATGTGCAAATATTTGACGTGGCTTTTTCTCTTCTTATATGTTGTTCTCTAGTTTGTAGAGCCATCCTATATGCTGGGTTTCCATGTTTATCCTTAGATAAACCTATTATTCGGCCTGGAATTTTGCGTTTGAATTTTTCGGTAGTTGCAAAAAATGCAGCATGAGGACCACCATATCCCATGGGGACACCAAATCTTTGGGAACTGCCAATAGCTGCATCAGCGCCCATTTCACCTGGCGGTTTTATTTTTGTAAGGGCAAGCAGATCAGTAGCAATACAAACAAATGATTTGTTTTCCTTTGCTATTTTACAAATAGATGAAAAGTTTTTAACCAAACCTTCGGTATCTGGGTTTTGTAAAAGAATGCCAAAAACAGAGTCATGAAATTTAATTTTTTGAGTATCTATTATTTTAAGTTTAATACCTAATGGTTCAGACCGAGTTTTAAGTACATCAATTGTTTGGGGATGGCATTTATTTGATATTAGAAAACAGTTTTTATGATTTCTGGGGTTCATATTATAAAACATGATCATTGCTTCAGCGGCAGCTGTAGATTCATCTAGTAAAGATGCATTAGATATTGGTAAACCAGTTAGATCACAAACAAGAGTTTGGTAATTGAATAAGGCCTCCAATCTGCCCTGGCTTATTTCTGCTTGATAAGGCGTATACTGAGTATACCAACCTGGGTTTTCCAAAATATTTCTTTTAATTACGGAGGGAACTATTGTTCCATAATATCCCATTCCAATAAAAGATTTATTAATTTTATTTTGTTTTGACAATTTATATAGTCTTTCTAACATTTTTTGTTCGGTAATTGCATTTGGCGTATCAATTTTAGCATTGGATTTAATTGCTTCAGGAATAATATTATCAATAAATAAATCGAGCGTTTTAAATCCCATTGAGGATAAAATCGTATTAATATGATCAAGCGATCCAATGTGTTTGGATTTAAACATTGTTTTTGTTTCCTTCATAAATAAACTGGTTTTATTGGGGCTAAACGTTAACACTAATAATTAATCTATAGTATGGTGTTTTTATAAAGGAAAGATAAAAAGTTTAGTTGTAAAATAGGCGGTTGTAAAATAGGTTTAAATGAAACAATTGGTAATAATAAGGGAAAAAAGAATTATTCTTTTTTTAAGAAAAATTTTTCTAATATTTTTAGGAATATTATTTTCTGAGATTAATTAACAAACAAAATGCACCAGTCAGGTGCATTTGTTTTATAGAGAGGATTTTAATTTGATTGAACAGTTAAAGCAGTTACAAGATATAGATACGAAATTACAAGATATTAGTGAACTTTTAGGGGATCTTCCTGAAAAAGTAGAAGAATTGGATGAACAGGAAAGTAGACTTGTCCAGTCAATTGATGATAATCTTAGTTATTTAAAAAAATTGGAACTTGAATTAAGCAAAATTGATGTACGGAATTCTGAGGTTAATAATAAAATTGAAAAATTAAAAGATCAGTTATTTCTTGTTACAAATAATAAACAATATGACGCAATTATGAATGAGATTGATCATTTTAAAGAAGAAAATAAATTAATTGAAAAACAAACATTAGAAATGATGGAAGAAAAAGATTCTTTAGATGGGCAAACATCAGAAATGCAATCACAGTTAGAAACTTTAACTTCAGATCTTGTTATTCGAAGAGAAAAACTAAATAACGCGATTTCAGAATCAGCCGATGAAAAATCTATATTGGATAAAAAAAGGACTAATCATGTTAACCAAGTTGATGAAAAAACATTTTTAGAATATGAAAAGGTTCTTAATGCCCGTGACGGTTTAGCAGTGGTTTCACTTTCTGGATATTCTTGTGGTGGATGTGGAGCACAAATTCCAATGCAGACTGTTTCGGAAATAAAATTAAAAACAATTCATAGATGTGGTGTTTGTGGTAGATTCTTGTATAATGAATCAAAAAAAATAAATTAATGTAAAAACAGATTAGCTGGTTGGATAGTTGCTCTCAAAATGTAATAATATTTTGGGGGAGGAAAGTCCGAGCACCGTAGAACAAAATGCCTCATAATTAGAGGGACTTTTTTATAGAGTACGGAAAGTGCAACAGAAAATAAACCGCTTTGGTAAAGCAAAGTAAGGGTGAAAAGGTGGTGTAAGAGACCACCAGTCTTGAGTAAAATATCAAGAGCTTGTAAACCCCATTTGGTGCAAGATTGAATAGGTTTCAAGGTGTTGTTCGCACCGCTTGAGAAACGGGTAAATTGCTTGAGCTTAGTGGCGACACTATGCCTAGATAAATAACTATTACTATGATAATTATCATATGACAGAACTCGGCTTATAGACTGGCTAATCTTTTTTATTTATATTGTACGGGTTTTGTGTTTACTCTTTTTTATGTATATTTATTATTAAAGTTTTTTTTAATAATAAAATAGCACCCTAAAAATGGATAATTTATTTTTTAATGATGACCATGTTCTTATTCGTGACACTGTCAGAAAATTTGCTGATCAAGAAATTACACCTGTTGCAAGAGAAATGGATAAAAGAGGAGAATTCCCAAAAAAATTAGTTGAGAGAATGGCTCAATTAGGTTTAATGGGTTTTCATATTCCTAAAAAATATGGTGGAGCTGAACTTGATATGATTTCTTATGCTATGGTTATTACAGAGCTAGCAAGAGCAGATGCATCAGTTGCTATCACAATGGCTGCTCATACATCTTTGGGGACGTTGCCACTTTTGATACTAGGAAACGATGAACAAAAAAGAAAGTACTTACCCGAAATTGCTTCTGGTAAATCATTATCTGCTTTCGGACTTACAGAACCTGATTCAGGTAGTGATGCAGTGGCTTGTAAAACAAAAGCAACACTACAAGGAGATTATTATATTGTTAATGGAGGAAAAATTTTTATCACAAATGCTGGCTATGCTAAACTGCTTACTTTTACATCTAGAATAGAACACAATGGATGTGATGTTGGCATTGGTGCTTTTATTATTCCAACAAGTATATCAGGTTTAGAGATTGGTCCAAAAGAGAATAAAATGGGTTGGTGTGCTAGTGATACAAGGCAGTTGTTTTTTAAAGAAATGAAAATACCTAAATCATCATTACTTGGAGATCCATCTACTGGTTTTAAAACCTTTTTGAAGACCCTGACATCTGGTAGAATATCTATTGGTGCATTATCAGTAGGTACTGCATTGGGTGCTTATGAAAAATCTTTAAAGTATTCAAAGGAACGAAAAGCTTTTAATCGTTCAATAAACGAATTTCAACCAATTAGTTTTAAATTAGCAGATATGGCAACGGCTATCGAAGCATCAAAGCTATTGGTTTTTCATGCGGCATGGATGAAGGATCAAGGCTATGATATAAGAAAAGAATCTGCCATGGCCAAACTATTTGCAAGTGAAACAGCAATGAAAGTTACAACCGATGCGATTCAGATTCATGGAGGAAATGGATATGTTAAAGAATATGATGTGGAAAGATATTTTAGAGATGCAAAAATTCTTGAGATTGGTGAAGGTACCAGTGAAATACAACGGCTAATTATAGCACGCGAATTATTGAAACTATATTAAATATATGTTACCAGGAAAAATTAACTTTCTCAGTTCAAATTTTTTTAATTTGGATAAGTATTGGAGACAATATAGTATAATTATTTTTCTGGTAATTATAATTGCTTTCCTTTTCCCAAGTGGTAAAACTCTTCAATACTCATATCAATTGAATGATATAACGCGAGAACCAATTATTGCACCAATTACGTTTGCAATACAAAAGTCAAAGGAACAGTTAAAAATTGAAAAAGATTTAGAATTAAAATCTGTTCCATTTATTTTTCATAGAAGAGATGATGTTGTCAATCTCCAAATAGATAGAGTAAGTAATTTTTTTAATATTGTAAATGATATTCGGATAGCATCCAGAAGGTTTGAAGAGTCTACAAGATTAGTCTATGAAAGACGATACCATAAACAATATGAAAAAGCCCGCTCAGTATTTGTATCTGATAGTGCTGAGTTAGCTAATCAATTAAATAAGCTTAAGGGTGAGTATCCATTTGTAAAAAATAATAATTCCTGGGAAGAATATTTACTACCTAAAATAGATGATATTGATAATGATAATCTTAGTATAGATAAAGATAATATAATTAGGATTTGTAGAAATAGGTGGTCTGAAGGTATTTATGATATTTCGATTAATAGTATTCTTAGTGAAGAGATTACAATTAATCAGGGAGATGTACCTGAATTAGTTCCTTTTGACAGATTTAATGATTTAGAAATGGCATGGACATTAGCACGGAAGGAATTACTCAACAGTTATTCGAGTCAAAGTAGCTTTAAAGATTTGGGCTACGATTTAATTGTTAGATTTATGAAGCCAAATATAAAATACGATTTGCAGGCGACAGAAAAAGTGCAAAATCAACGGTTAAAAATGATCCCAAAATCTCGAGGTGTAATACTCAAAGATGAAATGATTGTTGATGCAAATACCAGAATAACTAATGATGTTTTACAAAAATTAAATTCTTTATCATTTATAATATCAAAAAAACAAATATCATCAGAAATTGGGACTGTTTTTCTAGGGTATATAGGAAGATTTATACTTTTGTCGGTTATTTTTACGCTCTTTTATACATTTTTAATCGTATATAGACCAGATACATTTCATGATTGGAAAATGGTGCTTCTTATTTCCATTATTTTTTTCCTACAAATTATTCTGGCTTATATTTTTGTAATTCGTCTTAATTGGTCAGAGCTTCTTATTCCAGTTACTGTTGGAGCAATGGCATTAGCTATTTTATTTGATGTTCGGATTGGGTTAATTGCTACAACATCGATGGTGGTTTTGATGACGTTAATGATGGGTCAAAATATTGATTTTGTTATTATTTCATTATTTACATCAACAATTGCTGTTTATAATATTCGTGATATTAGAAAACGCAGTCAACTTTTTATTACGATGTTTTCTTTGATGGGAGCTTCCGTAATTGTTGTTTTAGGGTTAGGTCTTTTTAAAGAACATAGCTGGTTATCTATGTTAGGAGATATTCAATTATTGTTGTTAAATAGTCTCTTTGCTCCATTATTAACTTATGGCTTTATTCATTTATTTGAAATTGGGTTTGGTGTTACTACAGATCTTAGTTTAATTGAATTGCTTGATTATAATCATCCATTGTTAAAAAAAGCCCAGCAAGAAACAAATGGGACCTTTAATCATAGTATTGTTGTTGGTAATTTAGCAGAATCATGCGCAGCCGCTATTGGCGCGCATGCTTTATTATGTCGTGTTGGCGCGTACTATCATGATATTGGGAAAATGGTTAAATCAGATTATTTTATTGAAAATCAATATTTAGGTGAGAACCCACATGATGTATTGACTGCTACAATGAGTGCTAAAATTATTCGTAGCCATGTTAATGATGGTTTAGCATTAGCTAAAGAATATGATTTACCTAAGATAGTTTCCGATTTTATTCCTATGCATCATGGGACAACCAGAGTAGAATACTTTTACCAGATGGCTTTAAAACAAGAATCTGATAAAAAGAATGTTGATGAAAATCAATTTAGATATCCAGGACCCAAGCCAAATACAAAAGAGACGGGCATTTTAATGATATGCGAAGCAGTCGAAGCAGCTGTTAGATCTATTAAGAATCCTGATATTATTAAAATTGAAGCAATGATAAATAAAATAATTAAAGATAGAATTGATGATGGCCAATTGGATGAGTGCCCGTTGACATTAGCTGAATTAAAAAAAATTGTTGGGACAGTTGATGGAAATTCAGGAATGTTGTCTGTTTTAAGAGGTATATATCATATAAGAATAGAATACCCAGATAAACCTATTAAATAAGTAATATAATGATTGAAGTTATTCAAGAGTGTGACCCATCATTAAAAGCGCCAAAGTTTGAAATAGTTAAAGAAATTGCAGAGTTTATACTTAAAGATAAATGTATTAAAAATGCTCATTTATCATTCATTTTTTGTTCTGATGATTTACTATCGAAATTAAAAAAAAAATATTTTGGCGTAGATCAATTAACAGATGTAATTACATTTGACTTAAGTGAAAATGCGGGGGAGTTTCTAGAAGCAGAAATATATATTAATTTAAAACGAGCATGGATTAATGCTAAAGAGTACGAACAAACTTTTAATGATGAAGTTACCCGCCTAATTATACATGGGCTACTACATCTTTTAGGTTTAAATGATCAAACTTATAATGAGAGAGCAGAAATGAAAAAATCAGAAGATCAGTATTTAAAAATAGTCAACAATATGTTATTTCCTGAGTTAAATGTATAAAAAAAGAATTTCTGACCAATTTATAAAATTAATTGAGATTGTAGAAAAATTACGTTCCCCAGATGGTTGTTCTTGGGATAAAAAGCAGACACCAAAATCGTTACTACCCTATTTTTTGGAAGAGACTTACGAAGTTATTGAAAGTGTCGACTCTGAAAACTGGGATAATTTAAAAGAAGAATTGGGAGATGTTCTTTTACATGTTATTCTCCAAACTCAAATAGGTATTGAACATAATCGATTTAATTTTGTAGACCTATTAGATACAGTTAATAGGAAACTAATAAGTCGTCATCCATCTGTTTTTACTAATGATAAAACAAATACAGAACTGGATAATCAAAAAAAGAATTGGGAAGAATTAAAGCTCAAAGAACAAAATAGAAATTCCCGGTTAGATGGTGTCCCATTGACTTTGCCAGCATTAAATAGAGCTCAAAGATTACAGGAAAAAGCTTCTTATGCTGGTTTTGATTGGGATGATATAGGTTCTGTTTGGGAAAAAGTTGAAGAGGAAATCGAAGAATTAAAAGAGGCTCAATTAAGTGCAGATATAAAGTTAACGGAGGAAGAATTAGGAGACCTCTTATTCTCAATTGTTAATTTATCTCGATTTTTAAATATTAGCTCTGAAGATGCATTAAGGAATGCGAGTAAAAAATTTACAAATAGATTTTATAAATTAGAAAAAATTCTTTTAAAAGAAGGAAAAACTTTTAAAAATGTTTCATCAAAAGAGTTAAATGTGGTATGGGATAAAGTAAAAAAAGATATATGATATTAATTAGATCCCATTACAGTAATTATTAAACTTCGGGTTGGTCCATTTGTCCGGTGTTCGCAAAGATAAATGCCTTGCCAAGTCCCTAATGTTAGTTTACCATCGTTTATAGGTATAAAAATTGAAGAGCCAAGAATAGATGTTTTTAAATGTGCAGGCATATCATCTGGTCCTTCATTGCTATGTTTATAGTGGCTTTGATTTTCTGGTACAAGTCGATTAAAGTAAGATTCGAAATCTTTTCTTACTAATCGATCCGAGTTTTCATTTAATGTTATAGAAGCAGACGTATGTTTAATAAATAAGTATAGTATACCGATTTTCAATGATTTTATATATTCAATTTCTTTTAGTATTTCATTAGTTATTAAATAAAATCCTTTAGGTCTTGGTTTTAAAAAAATCGAGTTTTGTTTCCACATATCGGATTAAGTTTTTCTTTCTTTTTTTCGTGCTGCTGGGAACAGAATATTATTTAATATTAAACGGTAGCCAGGTGAATTTCGATGTAATTTTAAATCTGTTGGAGGGTCCCCAACAAAATGTTGATAATCTTCAGGGTCATGCCCGCCATAAAAAGTAAATGTCCCTTTGCCAAATTTTCCATGTAGATATTTTACCTGATCTGAAGCTGGATCTTCACCCATTATTATTATATGTGATTTTATACGATTTTTGTGGAACCCTGTTGTTTGACCCATGAAACCCTTAACAACACTAACATGATTTTGAGTTAACATTGTTGGGATAGGATCATATTTTGCCGAGAATTCAAATAATGAAAAATAGTCTGCTTCTGCACCTCTGGTAACTGGGTTATGGCTAGGTGGGTAATCAATATCTGAGAATTCATAGACCATTGGGTCGCTAATTAGTTTAAAATCTTTAAAAGCGAAAGTTTTCTCAAATTGTAGTTTTGATTGTAATTCTCCCTCTATGCTTGTGCCATCAAACACTGAGTGGACTCCATCTAAATTTTCCATTGAAAGTGCTATATCATATGAATCGGTCGCAGAACACATTGCGAAGAGGAAACCACCACTACCAACAAAATCATTAATTTTTCTAGCGATAGCTTTTTTTTCTTCATGTACACTAATAAATCCAAACTGTTTTGCTATTTCTTCATATTGTTTTTTTTGTTCTATATACCATCTTGAGTTATGATGACTTCGATAAAATTTTCCATATTGTCCTGTGAAATCTTCATGGTGTAGGTGTAACCAATCAAATTTAGAAAGGTTTCCCGCCAAAACTTTTTCATCCCATAAGGTTTCATAATTGACCTCAGCATATGTTAAGGCCAAAGTCACGGCATCATCCCAGGGTTGTTTGTTTTCTGGAGTATATATTGCAATTTTAGGTGCTTTTTCTAAAAGAATTATATCCATATTATTTTGATCTATCTCAGAATAAATAGACAATAACTTTTCTGGAGATATAAAACTAAAGGTTACACCGCGTAGTTTGCATTCTGTAATTATAAATTCGTGTGCATCGATTAAAAAGGATCCGCCTCGATAATTCAGTAACCATTCAACATTAATGTTGTTTTCCAAGGAAAAAAAGGTGATCCCATACGATTTTAAATGATCATTTTGTGTTAAATCCATAGGAATAAGTAATTTTTGTCCAATACTTATTGTAAAAAAAAGAAAATAAAATAAACTTTTCATTTAACGGTTAAATTTTGTAATTCTCTGATGTGATAGCGAATTGGTTCTGCATAAATAGATGTTTTATGTTCATTTAATATTTTCATGTATCTTGAAATAGCTTTTTCTGTGTTTTTGAAATTTAATTCGTAAATCTGTCCTGTTAGTATAATACTTCGGTCAGCAATCCATGTTTTCTCTAGCTTTAATGATAGATTTATGGCGGCATCATATTGTTGAATTTTTTTTAGTAATAATGCTTGTCTCAGATCAGACAAAGGAGCTATTTCAGTTTCTGAATAGTTATTAGAAATAAATTCTAACTCATTAATTGCTTCAGTTATTTTTCGTTGTCTAATTAAAAAATCAGCTTTAATAAAATGTTCGAAACTTTTTATTTCACTTGGCTCATTTTTTTGAGTGTAACGCACAAGAAACTCATTTAATTCAATCAAGTCATTAAAATATGTATCACCAGGGGTAATTGCTTCTAATTCAAATTGAATTAAGCTTTTTGTGGAGTCTATATTTGCACTTAGTAGCATAATTAATATTTTTTTTTGATTAATAACATGTATACTATTTGGCTCATTAATATTAGATAAAAAATCTGATGCATCATTTAGTCTTCCTTGAGCTATATATATATTAATCAATTGTTTGATAATTTTTAATTTCAGAATATCAGGGGGATTGTTTTTTAGAGCTGTTTTTAATAGTACTTGTGCGCGATCAAAATCTTGTAAAATATTATATTGAATTGTCCCTAGCCGATAATAAGCTTCTGAAAGTAATGGAGATTGAGGCAATGAAAATAATAATGAATCATAAATTGATAAACTATTTTGAAGATGTATAGGTGATATTGATGTCGTTTCCGTATAAGAATTTTTGAAAAATACATTTTGATCAAAAAAATATGGAATCAAATCATTTGTATTAATTGGCACAACTTGATTTTCAAAAGTTTTTGCTAAGCCAAGAAGTGCTTTCCCAGTTTCATTGCTATTTTTCGAATTTCTAAGTATATAATTATATACATCTACTGCTATAATATATTGCCCTTCCTTCCTGAGATTGTTTGCAAGAGACAGCCATTTTTTAGGTTCCCATTTTCCAGCCTTATGCCATGCTTTATAAGCTTGGAATGATTTATCATAATTTTGTTGTTGGAAATAAAAATCAGCAAGTAGAAATAAAAATTTTTTAGGTTCTGTATCTGAGATTGATATTAGTTTTGATAAAATTATATCAACAGCTTCGCTATCATCACTCATCCTTGATATTCTCCGTTGTATTATGTTTTGGCGGTTTTTATTATATAAAAGATAAATAATATACTCATCCATTGCTTGAGAATATGATTGTTTGGATTGGTAAAATGAACCAGCTTCGTAAGATAAAAATGAATTCCCAAATTTATTTCTTCCATTTTTTAATAAACTTTTTATGTCTTTATCTAAATTATGTCTACTGAACATAGAAAATAAATTTCTGTAAAGTTGTTTATTATTAAACTTTTGAACGCTCAATTCCCATATTTTTCTAGATTTTTCTATTTTATTATTTAATAAGTAAAACTCTCCTAGGTCTATATAGCTTTGAAATTTTTCAGGTTGAAATTCTAATTGAGATTTTAGAAAGGATATGCCTTTTTCATATTGACTTGTTTTTAAATATAAATTTTTTATTGATCTGATAATGGAATAATTATTAGGATATTTTTTGTTTAAATCTAAATAAATAACTAGAGCATTTTCAGTATCACCTCTCTTTACCATCATCTGAGCTGTTTTTATTGAAGCATTAAAATTTCTATCATTTGTGGGCGCAGCTATTAATTTATAGAAAAGGCAGATAAGTAAAATTAATCGAAGTGGAATTTTCATTTTATTTTTTATTTATATTATTTTGGGTATTTAATTGGTTCAGTGAATTGAAATACCTTTTTATCATATTTTGATGTTCTCTTGAATATCCAGCGTTTATTGATTTATTTAATGCATCAATAGTCAGGTTTTGACGCTGACCCAAATCTAAGGGCAGTCCACCGGGTCCTTCAAAAACAATTTCTGTTTCGTAAGAAATTGATTTACGGTCTTTTTTTAATCCACGTTGACTCATTGATGTTTGGCTATCTAACATTTTTGACAAAATTTTTCTTTGATGATCTTTTGTTTTTCTTGTATAGCGCTGTTTTTGTAAATCCTTAATTACTTCATCCATTTCTTTTTTTATTCCAGAAAGTTCACCATTTTTATATCCTCCTGATTTTTTCATTTCTTGAATTAGTTGATCTAAGGATTTCCGAATTCCTTGTTGTTTTTGTAACATGCTTTGCATTAGCTGTTGCTGAGCAGATGCTGCCATTTGTCCCATCGCAAGCTGCATTCCTTGTTGATTTATGTTTTGTTGTTGGCCAGCCATTTGTTGCATCATTTGCATGAATTGTTCGTAACCGCTAGAAGATCCAGAATTTTTCATTTGTTTTATACTGTTTAATATATCTAGTGTAGCCTCATTAAGGCCTTCCATTGCGATATTTTGTTCTTTTTTTGCATCAGATATTTTTCGTTCTGTCAAATTTGTTTTAGCGTTTTCCATACCAGAATTAGCTTTTCCTATTGATCTACCTATATCCGGTGTAATTGCGAATGTTTCTTTAGACAATTCAATTAATTGACTAATTATTGATTTTAATTGATCCTGTAAAATTTGTTGTTTCCCAGCTAAATCACGTAATTGTGGTGAATTACTAGGCAAGTTTTGAGTTTTGTTTCCTAACTCTTCTTCTTGAGTTGATAGGTATATAATATCTCTCATTATATCTTGAAATTTAGAGACCATCTCTGATACAGTTTCTTGTTTAAACTGGCTATTTAGCTCGGATAATTTTTGAAGCATTTCTTGGAGATTAGTTAAGGCTTGTTCGCTATTTTGGATAGCTTGTGAATTTTGACCTGAAGATAGATTTTGCATGGTCTCATTTAGAATAGCACTGGTTTGATTCATAAGAGAATCATTAGAGTAATCAATCAAATCTTTAGCAATTTTATCGCTAAACTGTTTAACTGCTTCTGCTGTTTTTTTTATTAAATCATTAATTGCATTTAATTCCTCCAAATTTCTTTTTTCTTGTTGGCTTAGTCTAGCATAATCAGATCTTTGATAATTATTATTTTGATTTATTTCATTATCTAACGAATTCTGTTGTGAAAATAGTTGTTCCATTCTTTTTTCTATTTCGTCCATCTTTTGTTCTGCTTGTAATCTTTTAAATATATCTAGATATCGGTCTAGATCTTGTTCAATTTTTTCAATATTCTCTGCAAGATCCTTTAAAGTATTTTGGATTGTTTCCATGTTCATTTCTTCTAAGGCTTGTTGAAGCTTTTCCATCGAACTTAGCATTTCATTTGGAAAGACATCTTGAATTAATTCTGATAATTCTTTGAATTTTTTCATTAATTCAGGAGAAAATAGATCATGTTTTTCACTTTCATTTGATAAGTTATTTAAAGATTCGAGGGCTTTATCAAAGTCTTTTATTTCATCGGTAATTTTATCCATAGACTTTTCGATATTTTTTTTCTGATCCCAATCTAATTCATCAGATTTTATTGTTTCAAGTTGTAGTGTTTCTATTTCTTTTTTCAAATTTTGTAATTCTGAAATATTCTCTTTCAAGTTGTCTGTGAATTTCATTTCTTCTTTTGAAATATCTTCATATAAATCTGAAAGAGATGGGATTTTTGCAGTAAAGCGCCGTGACAGTTTTTTCTTTGGCCCTGATATAGAATCATTATCGTATAATTCAAAATGAAAATGTATTTCATCTTCAGGCATAAGCATCATTTCTGATAGATCCCATAAAAAATCAAAAGACTGAAAGGTTGTATCCAAAACAAGATTTTTTATATTAAAGATTGAAACAAAAGGATCAGCCTTTAAATAACTAGGCCTTTGTATTTCATATGCAATTTGAAAGTTTGAGAATCCATAGTCATCTTCAATTTCTATTTTCACAGGTATATTCATTAAACTGCCAAGTTCAGTAATTGGCGGAGGGCTAATTATATTCATTATAGGGTAGTTATCTGGTATTACGAATATTTTATATGGGACAGGGTCTCGGTTTGTAATTCCGCGGGTATCTACTAGATTAACAGTAAAAAGCCCTTCCTGAGCTATCTCAAATTTTCCTTGGGCTTTTTTATTTAATACGGTCATTTTTTTAATATTTTCGTTGATATTTAAAAAGGATGATCCCAATAACCTATTTGATGTTAAATCAATTTTAATGGTTGAGCCTAAAAGGCCTTCAATTGCAGCAATATTTCCTTTTTGGGTAACAGGTGTTAGGTTGCTGTATTTTGGTGGAATTACTGTAATAGAGAATGATTCAAAAATCGGTCTATCTGTAACAAATATTGTATCGGTTTGAGAGCTTACCTCTCCCCAGGCTTGCCAAAAATATTCGGCAGAAACAAAAGCTTCGTAATAATAATCTTGGTATAGCTCGGGTAGATTAAAATAGTAAAATCCAGATTTATCTCGTTTAGTAGAAAAAAACAATACTGTCGAATCGCGTTTATGCGATGCTATTTGAGATGGTAATAAGCGCAGATTGACTGAGTCTGGTTTTCCACCTGAACAGTAAATTTTAATATCAGTATTATTGCCACCTAGAATACTTATGTTTCCTGTTATACTTTTTAATGTAAATGGCTTTGGCGCTTGAAAAGATGTGTTAGGCCTCGCCCACCTAAAAACAGAGTTAGCTGTTTGATTATATCTAAAAAAGAATCCCAACAAAATAAATAACCATGAAGTTAAAATTAATTTTTTCATGAATATTATTTTAGGATTAAAGAATATAGACTGAAATTTTAAAGGGTCAATTTTATCTAAAACATTATTTACATATGCCCTAGCTAATTCTTGGGACTGATTTATATGAATTTTTTCATCTAATTGATTCGCATTCAATATTGTATCTGGTTTTTTTGGATAGAGATTTTTCCCAATTTTATAAGCGAGTTTGTTTAAACTATATCGAGATAAGAAGTTTTTCTTTGCCAAGAAAAATATACATAAAAATATTATAAGCATTATTATAAAAACTGAAAACAGGAATATTAGTGTGGTATATCTTATCTTAGCGGAAAAGAAAAATATGCTTTCTAAATGAACAGCTATAAAAAAACAAAGAGATAAAAAAATAACAAGACCAAGAAAGTATATCTTTAGGTCTTGAAAATATTGTTGTAATCGGGCTTTAAGTAAATAATTTTTAATTTTCATTTACTGTGTTAAAGCAAAATAAATTATGTTGACACCCATTTTTAATGCTGCTTCACGTTTTTCCCATGGGTTGTTATGAATGCTGGGATTTTCCCAACCATCTCCTAAATCTGATTCATAAGTATACAAAACAATTAATCTATCATTTTCAAACAAACCTAAGGCTTGAGGTGATTTGTTGTCGTGTTCATGAATTTTGGGCAAACCATTTTTAAAAACATAGTATGATTTAAAAATTTTATGATCATAGGGTAATTCGATAAAATCCTTATTGGGGTAAACTTTTTTTATTTCTCTTCTAAATGATTGATCCATACCATAATTATCATCTGCGTGTAAAAAAGCTCCATTATTTAATAATGATCTCAATGCGATAATTTCTTCATCAGAAAATTTAATATTTCCATGACCAGTTAAATAAAGGTATGGGAAATGGATTGCATTTGCATCTGTAACTTTTATTCTTTCTTCTTTAGAAACGGAAGACATAGGTGTATTTTTCGATAAATATTCAAGTAAGTTAGGTAGGCTACTAGGGTCGCTATACCAGTCACCACCACCACCATAATTAATTCGAGCTATAGTAAAATTTTGAGAAAATATAATTTTAGTTATTAAAAAAAATATAAATGTGGTTTTCAACATATATAACAATAATATGATTGGGGAAAAAAATCTTAATTTTGATGTATAAAAGTTAAGGTTAAAATTTTTTCTCTTTTGTTGTAAATAATATTGATTTTATGAAATTTACAGTTGCATGATTAATAATAAACTAAAATATATTCTTTTTTTTACTTTAGGAATAGGTTTTCTGTTTTCTGAAAATGCTGGCGGGAAATCAAAAAAATCAAAATTTTTTGATTTAATTAAGCTTGATACAAGCTCCCCTTATGAAACTGGTTATTGGTATGATAAATGGTTTAAATCAAGGGAATTCTCACTTCCAGTTAAGAGGATGCCCATAGAAGCAAGGTACGGAATAGGATTTAATGGGAGTTTTTCTGGGAGTGCAAGGGATCCCTCTGCTAAAGATGAAAAAAAATTAATTACCTATGAGGATAATTCTATAGAAAAAATAAATCAAGATTTTTCAAATTTATGGGGGACAGCTTTAGATATAGATTTAATGATGTATAACCTACCACATTATATTTTAAATACAAGCTGGATGAATATGATGACGGGATTTTCCTATCGTAAAAATACTCTTTCAAAACCAGCCACAATACCTTTTTCTGTTTGGGGGAATATAGAGGGAAGAGAAAGTTGGGGTATTGAGAAAAAATTCTCTCCAACTACAAATGAATTTTTAATAACTAATATAATGCAATGGCAGCCATTTAATTCTTGGTATCTCAATTTTCGATATGCATATGGCTTTGCTAATACAAAATTTTATACATCTGATAATAAAAAATGGGATGAATATCCCTCAGGAAAAGGAACCTCAATGGCATTGGGTTTTGGAATACGTTTTATTCTTGACCCAGGAAAAGCTAATAGATTTTCTTTCGGGATAGATTTCCGTCATTCCTATACTAAAATACATACAATAATCGATCCTAAAAATATCACACCAATAGAAAAATTTAGGCTTACAAATTATGGGTTGTATTTAACTCTATCAGCTTTTTATGGGGGAGAATTATCCACAGGTGATGAAGCAAAGAGACTTTATTTTAATAGAGACTATATTGGGGCACGAAATGAGTTTAGGCGCTTTTTAAAAGAGTATCCAACTCATTCAAATCACAGAAGTGCAAAGGAATATTTAGAGATATGTGAATATAAAATCCCATATGTAATTATGGAGCAGGGTATTGTATTGGATAGTAAGGGGGAAACAGAAAAAGCTCTTGAAAAATATCTTTATGCAAAATCTTTAGTGAAAAATGATACATTAATCATGGGTGCGCTTGATGGTAGGATAGATCAAATAGCTTTAATTTGGATGAATGAAGCAGAGATGCTATTAACTGAGAAAAAGTATGATACTGCTTTGAGTTTGGTTAGAAGAGTTGCCAAATTTTCTAATCATGGGGAAACTGCTCTAAGAAGATTTAAATCATATACTATTTTAGGAAGAGGGGAAGAATATCAAAATGCAGGTTTTATTGGGAAGGCCATGGGCAAGTATGCGGAAGCATTACAGATGAATTCTGAGCTACTATATATGGTAAAGGCTTTACAATATAATGCAGGTATTCAGATGGTGGATTTAGCTGGACAAGCAGATGAGTTTGATGAAATTCGTCTTGCAATAGAGTCACTTACCCGTGCAAAAGAATTATCAGGTGGGATAGGAGAAAAAAATGAAAGGTTATTAGAAGATTTAAAGAAAAAATTAGATGATTATGGTGAATATCAAATTAAAAACAATATTAACAGGAGAATGAATGCAGTTAGGAAGGAAAAAATCATATCCAAATCAGAATCAATTAGTATTGGCATGAAGTTGCCTAAGGTTCATGAATTGCTTGGAGATCCTCATGAAAAAGTTGAAAAAAATAATAAAAATATAAACGATCAGTTATGGATATATTTTGTTAATAATAAATCATTACATCTATCATTCCAAAATTATATTTTATATAAAATAGAAGAAATTTGAATATTCATCTAATTTTACAAACAGACTCTAAGCATTCAATTTTTTTACATTGATTCAATTAAATAAGATGTGAGTTTTGATAAATAAAGTTTAATTCTTGAATTATTACTTTTAAAACCCCAGCAGCTGGGACTGCAAAAAGCATTCCCATTGGACCCATTATAATGCCGCCAACTAATAATGATATCATTACAATTAACGGATGTAATCCAGTACTTTCACCAACTACTAAAGGAGTAACAAAGTTATTATCAATTTGTTGTACTATAATGAACATTATAATTATATCGATTATAAAAAAGGGAGAGGGAATATTTCCAAAAACTTGGTGTGTAAGTGCAATATCGTTACCAATATTATTCATAATGGCAATCAAAATGGCAGGTACCATACCAACAAAGGGACCGACCATAGGTATTAAATTTGCAAATCCTGCAATTATGCCTATAAAAACAATAAGGGTAAGATTAGCACCTGCCTTATTCAATAAAAGAAGCCCTAAAATAGATAATATAGCGACTGTGGTTGCTGCTAATAGTTGACCTTGCAAATATTTTGATACCTGTTTTTCAACATTATATATTAGCCGAAGGCCAATCTCAAAATATTTATTAGGAATAAATTTTACGATCGATTTTTTAAAGTTATAATATTCAACTAAAACAATTATTGTAAAGATTAGAGTCATTACTATAATAAATAGAATGTTCCCTGTAGCGCTTACTAGCCCCAAAATATTTTGGAATAAAGAACTCAGTGAATTTTGTATACTATTAATGATTTCATTACTATCGGGAATTAGATTTAATAAAAAATCTGGGGTTACTGAATTTAGTTTTTCTGTTAGTAAGCTTAAACTATTAGCAAATTCTTGTTGGCGAAGTTTTACCGAAAAATCCTTTATTTGAATGCTAAAATTTGTCATGAAAACGCCCAGAAACCAGACAATTAAAAATATTGTTGAGCCAACAATAAAAAGGACACTAAAAGCCCTGCTTCTTATTCGTCTTTCTAAACTATCTACACTTGGCAAAAAAATAGAAGTAAAAATAAATGATAGAATTAAAATTATTAAAATAGAAGAAATAAATGGGATTGTTATCCATAATATTCCTAGAACAACTATGGTTAATAATAAGCGGTATATTTTTAGCAATGGATCCATCAATCTGATTTTTTCATTAAAATTTTATTTGACTCTCGTAATCGTTCAGCCAACACCTTAGACAGATTAATTAAAATTTTATTTCCTAACTCTGGAAATCTTGATACTAGCATCATTAGATCTGGCCTGAAAAAACCAACAAGAGTAGATGGCTCTGAAGCTTCTGCAACCGCAGATCGTGGTTCTTCATCTAAAAGAGCCATCTCACCAAAAAAATTATTTTTACTTAAAGTTGCAAAAATCATTTCCGATTCAGGGTCTTTAATTTTTATCTCACCTGATATAATAATATACATACCTTCACCAGGTGCATTTTTTTTAAATACTGCCTCTCCTTTTTTATAGGTTCGTCTATGGACGAGGCGAGTAATTTCTTTAATCTGGGAAGGTGTAAGGTTATAAAAAATTGGAACCGATTCTAGTGCAAGCTTAATAGGATCAGCCTTTTTTTTGGAAAAATAATTTTCCCATAGAGATTTCATTTATAATCCCCTCTTAATAATGTAACAGTTTAGAATAGTAAAAACCCAAAATCAAGGAAGAGTATCGAATTTTGAAATGATTATTGTGGCACGATGATTTAAATCGGTATCTTTAAATCTGTGATGAATGCAATTAAAACAATTATAGTAATTTTATTTTTTTCTTTTTTATGTGGACAAAGCAATAAGAGAGATTATGATGAAGAGTTAAGATATCAAAATGAAGCTATAAATTCATTAAAAGATGAAATTCAAAATTTAAAGTCAAAAATAAAGAAAACAGAAAACAGAGAAAAATCTGCAGTAAAAAGAATTTCTACAATCGACCAAGAAGTTGCTCTTGTTACTAAATTAATTCAATCGTTAAGAAAAGAAGAGTCTAAGACTAGAAATGTAATAAAAAAATTGAAAAAAGAAATTTTATTGAATGAACAAGAATTAGAGGAATTAAGACAGCGATATGAAAAACGAGTTGTTAATGCTTATTTAAAGGGAAGGTTAACAGATCTTGAAAAGGTATTATCTTCGACTTCTTGGCGACAAGCAATGTACCGGGCTCATTATTTGCAAATAATATCTGATCTTGAAAAAAACATTGCAAAAAAAATTGAAAAGCTTCTTATAGAAATAAGCAAACAAAAATTAGAATTAGAAGCCTCACTTCGAGACAACATTAATCTAAAAAGAGACAAAGAAAAACAAATGCGTTCGCTAAGAAATATGAAAGTGACTCGCCAAAAAGAATTAACTAGAATAAGGACAGATAAAAGATCGCTAGGTAAATATGTATCAGAAAAAACAGCAGGTATAAAACAGTTAGAAAATATAATTAAAAAAATATTGGAAGATAAATCTCGGCGAGAAAGAGAAGATAGAATCCGAAGACAGAGAGAGGCAATGAAAACAAAGAGTTTTTCTTCATTAAAAGGGCAACTGCCTTGGCCTGCTGAAGGCCGCATAATTGCAAAGTTTGGGAGGCAATGGAATCCTCAATTGAAAACGACTACAGAAAACCCTGGCATTGAGATTAAAGGCCGACCAGGGTCTTCAATAAAAACTGTTCTTAGTGGTGTAATAACTACAATAACATATATTCGTGGGTATGGGACGACAATAATTATTGATCATGGGAGTGGATTTTACACGGTCTACAGTCATGTAACTAATATAGAGACAGCTGTTGATAGTGAAGTGAGAGCGGGCGATACAATTGCGTATATGGGAGAGTCAGGCTCAATAAATGGTAGCAAGCTCCATTTCGAAATTTGGGGCAAAGGTCAGAAATTAGATCCAGAAAAGTGGCTCACGAAGAAATAACCACATATTCAAATCTTTTTCAGGCCCAAAAAAAAACATGGAATAAGATTTATGATATTGTTAATAATAAAAAAATAGGCAATGCATATATTTTTTTTGGGTCTGAGGGATGTGGTAAAGAGGCATTATCTATTGCTTTTGCTCAGTTTCTTAATTGTGGCTATAGAGATCTAACACCATGTCAAAAATGTTCTTCCTGCATTAGGTATAATAAATTGCAACATGAGACTTTGACTTTAATTGTCCCTCTCCCTGCCTATAAGAACAATAAAAATGAAATAGATAATTCAACCCTTACACTGTTAAACCAAGAAATAAAAAATAAATCTATAGATCCTTATTATAAAATAAAAATTCCTAAGGCAAATCGTATATTAATTCAATCAATAAGGGAATTAAGGAAAAGTTTGTATTTTAAAAGTGGACAAAATTGTAGAAAAATTATTCTGATTTTTGATTCACATCTTTTATCTTCTGGTCAGTCAGAATCTGCAAATGCTCTATTAAAAATACTTGAAGAGCCACCAGACAATACGACTTTAATTTTGGTTACGGATTATAAAGATTTATTATTGCCAACTATAACTTCTAGATGTCAATCTTTAGGTGTCCCGAAATTTCCTGATAGTTTTATACAAAGTTGGTTGAGATCAAAAAATATTGATGAGGCCAATATCCTTTTGATCTCAGGGTTATCAGGGGGGAATATTCATCAGGCACGTTTTTTAATTGAAAAACCATTAGGTGATTTAATAAAGCAAATAAATGAAATGATTAAATCATTATTGAATAAGAACCCTGAACTTTGGTATTCATTTATTAATACATATAGCCAGATGGCGCTTGCGAAACCAGATTCGTTTAAATTCTTTTTTGGTCTTATTACAATATGGTTTAGAAGTGTTTACAGAAAAAAAATGAAAATACCAGACCCATTACATAAAACTGAGCTTGTTAAAAACATTAACTATTTTAACTCAAAATTTATTAATGCTAAACTATTGGATATAGTCCTAGAACTAGAAGATGTAATTTCTGCTATCCAACATAATCTATATATGCCACTTAGACTGACGAATATGATATTAAATATCCAGAGATTACTTAAATAATGAAGACGTTTTATATAACAACACCAATTTATTATGTCAATGACAAACCTCATATAGGCCACGCATATACTACAATATTAGCTGATGTTCTTGCTAGGTTTTATCGAAATAAAGGAGTAGATACTTTTTTTTTAACAGGATTAGATGAGCATGGACAAAAAGTTCAGGCTGCTGCAGAAAAAAAAGGAGTTCAACCACAAGATCACTGTGATCAAATGGTTCCACGTTTTAAAGATCTTTGGTCAAAACTACATATATCATATGATGATTTTATTAGAACAACAGAAGAAAGACACAAAAAAGTAGTCCAAAAAATTTTACAAGATGTATATGATACAGGAGATATTTATATTGATGAATACAAAGGTCTATATTCAGTTTCTGAGGAAAGATTTATAACTGAAAGAGAAGCAGAAAGTGGTGCTTTTAGTGATATTAAAGAATTAAAAGAAAAAAACTATTTCTTTAAAATGAGCAAATATCAAAATGCCTTAATAGATCATATTAAAAATAATTCGTTTATTCAGCCAGAAAATCGTAAAAATGAGATTCTAGGATTTCTGAAAAAACCTTTATCAGATTTATGTATTTCAAGGCCCAAAAATCGTTTGAATTGGGGTATAGAACTGCCATTTGATTCAGAATATGTGACCTACGTTTGGTTTGATGCTTTGATCAATTATATAAGCGCACCAGGAATTGAAGCAGATAGTAAGGCCTTTAAAAAATGGTGGCCTGCTAATATGCATCTAATCGGGAAAGATATTTTAACTACACATGCAGTCTATTGGCCAACAATGTTGTTTTCGGCTGGTATTAAGCTACCAGATAGGATATTTGCCCATGGCTGGTGGTTGACAGATGATAATAAAATGAGCAAATCAAAGGGCAACGTTATTAATCCAATTGATTTAATTGATCAATACGGTGTAGATCCCGTCAGATATTATCTTATGAGAGAGATGGTTTTAGGACAAGACGCTAACTTCTCTCTTGATTCATTTATTAAGCGATATAATAGTGATTTAGCAAATGATTTTGGTAATCTTTTAAGTCGAGTTACAAATTTAATCAAAAAAAACTATGACGGTTTTATTCCATCTCCTAAATCAAGCGCCCAAGTAGAAAGTATAATTCAAATATCTAGTGATAGATTAGTCTCTAAATTGGATGATAAAATTTATTTATTAAAAATAAATGAATTAATTGAAAGTATATTTGAATTTATTCGTGGAGTGAACAAATATATGGAACAAAAAGCACCGTGGAAACTTGTAAAAGAGGATAGGGATGCTGCATCCGTTGTTATTTATACAGCAGCAGAATCATTAAGAATTAGTTCAGTCCTTTTGTCTCCGATAATGCCAAGTAGAACAAAAATTTTGTTACAGACACTAAACACTGTAGATAAATCATTAATTTGGGGACGCCTTAAACCTGGTACAAAAATAAAAGATCATGAGCCTCTTTTCCCTAGGATTTGATATTTTTTGGGTTCCATTAATTTTTTTTTCATGGTGGTATGCGGTGCGAATTTTCTTAAAGAAAATTACTAGTAAACCAAAGTGGCTTTATTTTTTTTTCTTTATTGATGATGATTCCTAAACAATAATTGTTGATACAATATGTTTATTGATACGCATTGTCATTTGTTTTACAAAGATTTAAAATCGGATTTAGATTCAGTACTTAATAGAGCAAAGGAAGTCGGTGTTGGCCGTTTTATTTGTGTAGGAACTAACATTAAAGATTCGATTGAATCTTTGGAGTTAGCTAAGCAATATGATCCTATTTATGCTACTGCTGGAATTCATCCACATGATGCAAAAGATATTAAACCCAATTATGTAGATGAACTCTATGATTTAATCAATAATGAAAAAATGGTTGCTATAGGAGAAATAGGCCTTGATTATTATCGATCTATATCTGATCATGATCTACAAAAAAAAGTATTTGCTAAACAAATGGAAATTGCGTCCGAATTGGAAAAACCTATTGTATTTCATAATCGTGATGCAGATGAGGACGTGATCAAAATTTTATCAGAATTCCCTAATGTTACTGGAGTTGCTCATTGTTTTTCTTCTAATCTAAAAACGGCAAAAACTTTTTTAAATTTAGGATATTATATTTCATTTTCTGGGAATTTAACTTTTAAAAATAGTCACTTGCCAGATGTCGCGAAGGAACTTGATCTTGATCGTATTTTGATAGAAACAGATTCTCCATTTTTAAGTCCCGAACCTCATCGAGGTAAACAAAATGAACCTTCCCGTGTTTGGTTTGTTGCAAAAAAACTATCAGAAATATTCAATGTTTCATTATCAATTATTGAAGATCAAACTTCAAAAAATGCAAAAACACTATTTAATTTTTAATAAATAATAAAAAATGGCTGATGTCTATAATCCAGGAACATAAATTTAGAAAGAAATGGGGACAAAACTTTTTGACCGATAATAATTTACTAGACAAAATAATTCGTACTGTTGCACCCACCAAGGATGATTCAATTTTGGAGATAGGGCCTGGTGGTGGAGCACTTTCAAATAAAATAATTAACTTAGTAAAAGAAATGGTCGCAGTAGAGGTTGACCCTTTTTTAGTTAAATATTTAAATACCTTACAAGGATTAGAAAATCTAAAAATAGTTGAAGGAGATATATTAAAAAAAAAAATATCTGATTTAGATATTAATCCTCCAGTTCGAATAATAGGGAATATACCTTATAACATAACCTCTTTAATCATTTTTTGGTTAATAGATCAGCGATCGTATTGGAAAGATGCTTTTATTATGGTGCAAAAAGAAGTCGCCGATCGAATAATTGCAGATGTTGGCACAAAAGACTATGGTAGACTTACTATTGTTATTGGTGCCTATCTTAATACAAAATGTGTTTTTACTATTCCTCCAGATGTGTTTGTCCCAAAGCCAAAGGTTAAATCCGCCATTATTTGTTTTACAAAAAAAGAAAAACCCTTGATTGAGGATAATAAATACTTGAGATTTAAAAAAATTGTAGGATCTGCTTTTAATCAGCGTAGAAAAATGTTGCGGAATTCGCTGAAAGAGTATTCAATAAATCCAAAAATAAAAAATAAAATAGATTTTTCTCGTCGCCCAGAAACCCTTTCAATATCAGAATTCACTGAGTTAGTTTAGGACTTGATTGTGTAATAAAGTCCAACTAATATCCCGAGCTAGATTATCAAAATTAATATAAGCCACCTAATACCTATAAGGAGGTGAAAAAGTGGTTGAAGTTCAGGTAAGAGAAAAAGAATCTTTAGAGAGAGCTCTTCGGCGTTTTAAAAAACAGTGGGAGCGTGCAGGCATCTTGCGAGAAGTAAGGAATAGGTCTTTTTATATAAAGCCAAGTGATGAAAAAAGAGAGGCAAAGAAAAAAGCCGCTAGGAGAATGGCTCGGAATGCTAGAATTGAGGCAATGCTCAATAATCCACGTATTATACGTCGCCGTCGTAGGAAGCCTACGAGATCTAATAGTTATAATAAATAACTTATAATAAACTTTTTATAAGGCCCATTCTTGGGTTTTTTTATATATAAATAAAAATAAATGGAATGTTGATTAGAAGCATTTCTGGGATTCGTGGGGTTGTTAAAACTAGTTTAACCACGGAAGTAGTTGTTCGTTATGCGCGAGCATTCCATTTGCTATTGGCTGAAGGAGCAATCATAGTAGGTCGTGATAGTCGTCAATCAGGTGAAAAAATTATACGGAATATGATTGATGAATTAACACGATTAGGGAGAGATATAATAGATTGCGGTATAGTCCCCACTCCAACTGTACAGTTTATGGTCCATAAAACTGAAGCAGTTGGTGGTTTTATTGTTACAGCAAGCCACAACCCGATTGAATGGAATGGACTTAAATTTTTAAAAGAAGATAGTACATTCCTTAGTTCTAAAGAATGTGAAATTTTATTTAAAAAATTTGATGAAAATGATAATATATCAAATGCAAAAGAAAGAGGCATGACATGGATTGAAAAAAATGCGATACAAAAGCATGTGATTTCATGTGCTAGTTTAAAATGTATTGATTTAAATCGCATACAAAAGCGTCAATTTAAGATAGTTGTTGATGCTGTGAACGGAGGTGGGGCAATTGCATTGCCAATGGTTTTAGATTCATTAGGTTGTAATATAATTGAATTAAATTGTGAGCCATCGGGTTATTTTACTAGAGGAACAGAACCACTTCCCGAAAACTTACATGATTTAAAAACTGCTGTCCTAGATCATAAAGCAGATGCTGGTTTTGCTGTAGACCCTGACGCAGATCGTCTCGCAATAATCAATGAAAAAGGCGAAGCGCTAGGCGAAGAGTATACTATAGTTTTAGCTGCTGATGGTTATATAAGAGAAACAAATTGTACTGAGACGTTTGTAACAAATTTATCAACCTCTTATGCTTTGGATAAACTTGCAGAAAAGCAAGGTTGTAATGTTATTCGTTCTTCTGTGGGAGAAATTAATGTTGTTAACAAAATGAAAGAGCTTGATTTAAATCTTGGTGGTGAAGGTAATGGAGGTGTTATTTTAAAAGATTCCCATTTGGGTCGTGATAGCTTAGTTGCGGTAACGATGGTTCTTAATAGAATGTCACAAGATAATAATACTCTTAGTAAAATTCATGAGAGACTTCCCCAATTTAAGATTGTAAAAGATAAGATTAATCTTGATAAAATGGATTATGAAAAAATTGTTAATAAGTTAAAAACCTTTTTTAAAGATGTTACTCTAGATCAGAAAGATGGCTTGAAATTTTTATGGGAAGATCAGTGGCTGCATTTAAGAAAATCAAATACGGAACCAATTATTCGTATATACGCTGAGGCACCAAAACAAGAACAGGCCCAAGAAATTATTAACCGAGTACATAATGCGATTGCAAAAGATAATGAATAAATCATGCTCAAAAATAATCAAGGATATAAACCCAGATTTTAAACCCACTGTATCTATAATTCTTGGATCTGGTTTGGGTCAATTTACAGAACAGATTAAAAACAAGAATGAGATTTTATATAAAGATTTGCCTGGTTTTCCAGAAACTAGTGTAAAGGGTCACTCTGGAAAATTAGTTTTTGGTAGCATAGGAGAAACTCAGGCGTTAGTATTTCAAGGGCGTTCACATTATTACGAAAAAGGAGATTGTAATAGTATGAGAGGTCCAATTGAAACTATAAAAAGTCTTGGATGTAATAGTTTGATTATTACTAATTCTTCAGGAGGTATTAATTCAGAATATGAACCAGGAGATGTCATTTTAATTCACGACCATATTAATTTAACAGGCCTATCACCACTCATAGGTCAAAGTGGATCTAGTAAGTTTATTGATATGTCTAAGACTTACGATTTACAACAACGCAAAATATTTATGGATATTGCTAAAGAAAAAAATTTTGAATTAAGAGAGGGTGTATATGTTTGGTTTTCTGGACCTAATTTTGAAACTCCAGCAGAAATTAAGATGGCAAAAATATTAGGCGCAAATGTTGTTGGTATGTCAACAATTCCTGAAGTAATTCTTGGGAGGTATTATGGTTTAAAAATTTCTGTATTATCTCTTATTACTAATATGGCAGCTGGCGTTGGTGATGAAACTTTAAGCCATGACCTAACAATAAAAATGGCTAAAAAAGGGGCAGATTCTATTAATCATCTTTTGTTAGGATTTTTAAGTCGTTATCAAAAAATAAGTTTATCATAAAAATGAGAATACCATACGAGATCATTCGAAAAAAACGTGATGGTGAAGTTCTTAATAAAAATGAGATATACTCTTTTATATCTGGTTCTATAAAAAATGATATTAGTGATGCCCAAATATCGGCGTTCTGTATGTCTGTTTTTTTCAATGGAATGACTCTGGAAGAAAAAACTTATTTTACGAATGCAATGATAAACTCTGGAGATGTAATAAATTGGGATCACCTGAATGGGCCAGTAGCGGATAAACATTCAACAGGAGGCGTGGGTGATAAAGTGAGTTTGATTTTAGCTCCAATCGTCGCATCTTGTGGTTTATTTGTCCCAATGATTGCAGGTAGGGGATTAGGTCATACTGGGGGCACCATAGATAAATTAGAGTCGATACCTGGTTATAATACATCTCCAAAAGAAAATAAATTTAAAAACATTGTAAAAGATGTCGGATGTGGAATTGTAGGTCAAACTAATAAACTGGCACCTGCGGATAAGATTTTTTATGCTATAAGAGATGTTACTGCTACAATTGAATCAGTTCCACTTATTACTGCTTCTATTTTATCAAAAAAGATTGCAGCAGGGATATCAGGATTGGTTATGGATATAAAAACAGGCAATGGGGCATTTGCTAAAGATTTTTCTTTTGCTAAAGAAATAGCAGAAAGTATTATACTAGTTTCAAAAAAACTTGGATTGAAAACCTCAGCATTAATAACGGATATGAATCAACCGTTAGGCTTTACAATAGGAAATTCAGTTGAGGTAAAAGAAGCTATCGATTTTCTTATTGGTAGAGAAAGAAATATTCGATTAGGCAAATTAATATTAGAGCTAGCAGGTGAAATGCTTTTTAATAGTGGGATCTCTGATTCAATAGATTCTGGTAAAACATTAGCACAAAAGAAATTATCTGAAGGGTATTCAGCCGAATGTTTTAACAAGATGGTAAGTGAACTAGGTGGGCCAAACAACTTTATTAAAACTTATTCTAATGATTTATCTTTAGCAGGTTTCAAAAAAGACATTAAAGCTGATAAGGCAGGTTATATCTATGGTGTTGATACTCTTAAGGTGGGGCAAGCCTTAACATTAGTTGGCGGCGGGCGGAAAAAAAGAGGGGATGAAATAGACCATAGTCTTGGTTTTATAGTTAATGTATCAGTCGGAGATTGGGTAGAAAAAGGGCAAAAAATATTAACTGCTTATTTAAAAACAGAAGATCAGTTTTATAGCATAAGCAATTATATAAAAGAATCGTACACGATATCATTAAAAAAACCAAAGCTCCTTCCACTAATTCTTGAAAAAATTCAATGAAAAACATCGCACGCATAATTGATCACACATTGCTTAGACAAGATGCTCAAGAAGCTGAAATTCAAAATATTTGTATTGAAGCGGTTAAGCATAAGTTTTTTTCTGTTTTTATAAATCCAGTCTATGTCCCTTTTGCAGTTTCTTTATTAAATGGTAGCGATGTTAAAATTGGAACCACAATTGGGTTCCCACTTGGAACAGATCCTGTTGAAATGAAATATGCTCAGTCTCGTTTTCTTATTCACCAAGGAGCGCAGGAATTAGATATGGTAATTAATATTGGTGCTTTAAAGGATGGGAATAATAAAATTGTTGAGGAAGAAGTTTATCAGGTTGTTTCAGCAGCTGAAGGGAATTGTGTTAAAGTAATTATAGAAACTTGCCTTTTAACTGATGAAGAAAAACTAATAGCCAGTCAAATAGCTGAAAACTCAGGAGCAAATTTTGTAAAAACCTCTACAGGCTTTTCTTATGGTGGTGCCACAGCAAATGATGTAAAAATAATAAGAGAAACTATCGGTGAAAAAATGGGTGTCAAAGCAAGTGGTGGGATAAAATCTTATGCTGATTTTAATAAAATGGTAAAAGCAGGTGCAACTAGGATTGGGACTAGTTCTTCTATTAAAATTATTAAAGAATATGCCAGAATTAATTAAACGAGGTCAAGAGCTAGAGCTTGATATAGAGTCTCTTGCATACGGGGGGATGGGTATAGCCAGAAAAGATAATTTTGTTATTTTTGTTAAGAGTGCTATCCCTGGGCAAAAAGTTTTTGCTCGAATATATAAAAAAAGAAAAGGCTATGCAGAGGCGAATGTATGCAAAGTGTTAGAAGAATCGCCGTTTGCCGAAAAGGTAAAATGCAATCATTATTACATATGCAGCAAGATTCAAAATCTTTCTTATAATAAACAGGTATTGGAAAAATCGAATCAGGTTGAAGATGCTTTTCGAAGGCTAGGTGGGTTTTCTGATTTTACGCTTTCTGATATAATTAAATCAGATGTTATTTTTAATTATAGAAACAAAATGGAATTTACTTTTTCTCCCAATAGGTGGGTACTTGAAACCGAACCACAGGGTGTAGACAGGTCATTTGCATTGGGCCTTCATATGACTGGAAGATATGATAAAATACTAGATATCCACAATTGTCAGATACAGCCAGACATTGGCAATAAGATATTATCTGTAGCGCGAAATGTGTGTTTTGAAAACCCTGAGCTAAAGCCATATGACCCCAAAACTCATATTGGGTTTTTAAGATTTTTAATGCTTCGTTTTGGTGTAAACACTAAACAAATAATGGTAAATATTGTAACTGCTTATGATGATTTAAATAAACTATCTCCTTTAATAGATACACTATTAAAAGAGGTTCCTGAAATTTCATCTATGGTAAATAATGTAAATACACGAAAAGCAGATGTTGCTTATGGAGAGTTTGAAACGCTAGTGTATGGTAATCCATTTATAGAAGAAAAAATAGGTGATTTAACTTTTGAAATATCTGCAAACTCCTTTTTTCAGACAAATACATTTCAAGGTGAAAAGTTATATGGAGAAGTAAAAAAGGCGGCAGAGCTTAGTGGCAAAGAAATTGTTTATGATCTTTATTGTGGGACAGGAACGATTGGATTATTTCTTGCGGATAAAGCAAAGCAAGTTTATGGTTTCGAAGTTATTCGTTCTGCTTTAGAAAATGCTGAAAAAAATGCTGAAAAAAATAATATAATCAACACAAGTTTTTTAAAAGCTAATTTGGATACATTTTTTAAATCTGGCCAACTTTCCAAAAAGATACCAAAGCCAGAGGTAGTAATTGTCGATCCTCCTCGCGCGGGAATGCACCCAGACATGGTACAGTATTTACCAAAGCTAAATGCAAAAAAAATTATCTATGTATCTTGTAATCCTACTACGCAGGCAAGAGATGCAAGAATATTATATGAAAAAGGTTATAAATTAAAAACAGGTGTTATGATTGACATGTTTCCTCATACACCTCACATTGAAACAGTGGTTTTATTTTCTAAGTAGAGCCTTTGAAAAACGTGATTCTTTTATATCTGTATCGAACTCAATTTTTTCAATAATCCATTCAGTGCCTTTACTGTTTTTCTTGAGTTCATCCTTGAACTTAAACTTTGAAGGAAACCAGCGGCCTTTTATTTTTTTAATATCACTCATTGTAGATGTTTTTAGTAGTTTTCCACTTTTAGCATAGAGCTGTTCTTTGACAGGTAGAAAATATTCTTTATCTACCCAGGCTCTTCGTTTTGGGTATGGAAGTCCTTTGGTTTTTGCTTCCATTTCAATAATCCAGTGATCTCTATTATTTATCTTTTCGGATCCAGAGATGCTTGCTTTATAAATTTCTTCCAGAGGACGATCTTCCATCATATCATTGTAAGACATATCTGACCCCATAACTGACTGACGAAGCATGTGTCCTGATATTTGTATCACTCGGTCTGTCTGTGGTGAATAGGTCCAGAGTTTATCACCTATTTTTAGCATTTTTGTTCCAGCCTCTCTTGCTGGTGAAAGATATTCAGTAAAAGCTTTATCTGTTCCTATGACCCAATGTTTTGATTCGATAGTACGGCTAGAGCGTCGTCCTTTTACTACCATTTTACTTGTTAAGACTCTACTCTTTGCGTTTAGGTTTCGATCCGTTTTTTTGATAATTAAATCAACCGTTATATCACCATGTTGACCAGTTATCAGTGACAATAATATTATATATACAAGTTTTTTCATTATGCTTCGAGTTCCTTAAATAATTGTGACATTTCTCTTTTATATATAGCGAGTCCTGCTAGCATAGTTCCTAGTACAGTAGCAATTACTCCAGGAATGAAGCCAATATAATATAGGTCTGGCGTAACATGTGCGTAGAACATATTTGGCATTACCATGGATGTTGTTGACATTGTTGATACGACCTCAGAGTAATCTATACCATTTTCCTGAACATAGTATGTAATAGACAGACCAAGGGCAGTACCAATCATTGTACCTGTTAACCCGATGATGATTGCTTCAAGAATCATAGATCGATACACGTCCCCTTTTGATTCTCCCATTGCGAGGCGAAGGCCTATTTCTCCATATCGTTTAAGACCATTCATTAGACCCATATTCCAAAGAACAACCATAACTATAATTAAAAATATTGCTCCAATAATTGTTAAAAATGCATCAACAAAATCGACCATACTGCCCATTTGCTGGCTAGAGTCACGTAATGCCATCATAATAGGGCTGAAAATATCAGAGGTATCAGAATAAATCTCATTATAGCTTGAGCGGAGATCTACTGCTTTATCATCATTGTAAAATAGTGAATGGGTGAAACCAAATATTTCTGATGCTGCATTTTCCATATCTAAAGCTTTTCTAGCGCCTGAAATATCGACAAGCATCATTTGGCTATCTGCTTGCCCTTTTCGTAGATCAAATGTTCCCACTACGATGAAATTATATGTTGTGAATGCATTATGCATTGTTGTCCCTATGTAGGTTGCTGTATTTCCAATAGAGATATTTAGTTTATTTGCTAACTTTTGACTAATTAATACTTCATCATAGGTTTTTGGGAGTCTTCCATTAACCAAATTTTTATCAAACTCCCAGATTTCACTTATGCGCGAATTGCTATTCAATAAATCTACCCCTAGAGCAAAAACTGGGCCCTGATCTTTTGTTTCACCATTCTTGTCAGGTATGTCCAATAGTCCTCCAAACGTTATTCTTGGACTCCAAAAATGATCTGGATATTCTTTATTTAGATTTATAATAATCTGATCAACATCTAACAGAGCAAGATCATTTGGAAGCATTTGACTTTCTTCTTTATAGGCGCGTGTTACTATTTTTTCATGGCCTGAAATAATAACAGCAGTGTTTAGAAATACAGAATTCATTGATCCTTTCATGAACCCGATTGCAAAAATAACAATAGTTACAGTGATCGTTATAATAATAACTGGGAATAAACTTCGAGAACGATCTCGCAGAAGACCTTTAGTAAGAAAATGTATCATGTGAAAGTTTTTCCTTTCAAAGCATCTGTTGGTTTCATTTTAGCAATACGTCTAGATGGTAGATAACTGACAATGATAACAATGGAAAAAACCAGAATTGTTGTTGTGATGACCAGCCCAAAAGAGTATATAGGTACAAGTCGTTTGGCAATCATGAATCCCATTTCTGTATAATCCATAGGTAAAGGAACACCGTGTTTTGCTGTCCACCACAATATGACCCCAAATGGGAAGACTGTTAATGCTGAGGCTAAAACAGCATTGATGCCACCTTCAATTGTAAAAAGTCCAACAACCCTTGACCGTGTCATTCCTAAGGCCATTAATGTGCCAATCTCTTTTCCACGTCTAAAAATTGATAAGACCTGAGCATTGAATATTCCCATAGCCGCTAGTGATAGTAGAAGTGCAAACATGATTTGAATACTGGGTTTGTCTGCTTCGATCGCCGCTTCAATATCTTTGATCAAATAATCAACATCTCTATGAATCCAGTTTCCAGGTTTCTGAATTTTTTCAAGACCCTTTTCATAGGCAACGTAAGTTACTTCATCTTTCATTGCTAGCATTTCCTGGGCTTTTTGAATTGGGATCCAGATATGCCCAATATCGAGTTTAAAGTTTTCGATATCCATTATATATATCACAGTCCCCTCATCAGCATCATAGGTTCCATCAGAGTCAAGCCAGCGAATTGTAAAAGAATCTCCAATACTTAACTTTGCATTATCTGCCATCCCCTTACCAATTAAAACAGGTATATTTACATCCATACTTTCGCCTAAAACTTTGGTAGGCATATTCACAATATTTTGATTTGGTTCAATGCCTTTGATGATGATAGGCATGATTCGACCATTAGGATATATTGCTGCTTGGCTTACTAGTATTGGGACAGCTTTTTTTTCTTTTACCAGGGCATCTATCTCTGGTGGCAAAATTGAATGAGAATCTTCAAAAAGAATTGGATCCATTGGGTCATACATGGGATGCCAGTAAGCGCCACCGGCAATTTCTGTATCAATTGTGACTTGTTTTGCATGTTGGCGCATGCCATCATAAAACCCTGTCATAAAAATGATCATAAAAAATGAGATTGATGTTACAAAAACATTTAAAAAAGTTCTGAGTTTAGCTCCTAATAAATTTTTAAATGCTATTTTAAATAACATTAAGCATTTTCTTTTTTCATTTTTTTGTCTTTTACAATATTGCCATCTTCTAAACGAATAATTCGTTTTAAATAACCCATAATTTTTTCATCATGAGTAGCAAACACAAAAGATGTATCGAGTTCTTCATTCAGTTTTGTTAGTATTTTCATTATATTATGAGAGTTTTCTGCATCTAAGTTAGCTGTAGGCTCATCAGCCATGACAAGCACTGGTTGATGAACAAGAGCTCTGGCAATTGCAGTGCGCTGACACTCTCCTCCGCTTAGCATGTTAGGTTTTGAATCACGTTTATCTGAGAGCCCAACCCATTCTATAGCCTGGTTAACTTTTTTAATTCTTTCATTTGGGCTTATTTTATTTAGTATAAGTGGTAGTTCTATATTTTCAAAAACAGTATACACTGGTAGTAGATTATAACTTTGGAAAATAAATCCCATATATTTTCGGCGTAATTTGGCGCGTTCATTGTGGGTTGTATTATCTAATGATTGTTCTAAAACGCGTACGGTTCCTTCAGTTGCAGCATCTAAACCACCTATTATATTTAATAAAGTTGTTTTCCCTGAGCCCGATGGACCAACAAGACCTGTAAACTCTCCTTTATGAAGATCAAGGTCGACATTTTTCAGAGCAGTAAAAAAATTCCCACCTACTGGAAAGCGTTTCACCAAATTTTGGATTGAGATTACAGTATTGTTTTTCATAGTGTTCCTTTAGTGATTATAGATGAGCATAAATTGTATACCTGCACCAAATCCAGATAGTGAATTTGGGATAGCATTCTCTGGTATATTATATTGATCTCTTTTTGGATTCAGTGAAAATATCATATTTAAACTATAGCTGTCAAAGGTACTACTCCAACGCAAATAATGATATTTTTTATCTTCTGTCCAATCAAATTGAGATATATACATTGCCATATGAATTATCCCAATGGGCAAGCTAGCTATGATTGCAGAATAGTTTTGATTTATACTTTGAGTTTCATATTTATTTGAAATATACATCGTCTCAGCTGTTACTAAAATACCATTAGCTGCTGGTATAGTATAGTCAGCTCCTATTGTCGATAAAATAATTTCTGATTTTTCTGATTTAATTAGGGCACTCTCATTCCAAAAGCCAACAAACCCATCAAATCTGTAATCTAAACCTAGCCTAGAGTGAGATGCGTCAATGGGGATGCCTATTTGTCCAATAGTCTGTTTTGAATTTGTAGGGTCAATGTGAAAAGTTAAACCAACTTCACCGATAGATGAAGAAACCTCAGCTCTTCCTCCGAAAGATAAAGTGTCCAAATCATTATTTGTCAACCAAGACCATATTGAAATATTATTGGAAGGAAACCATTTAATTCTAAGCGCCTGCACTCCATCAGTTTGTTCGGTCGGGTCTTTCACGTCAAATGTATCAAACCATGAAAGAGGGCGAAGTATTTGGGTTGGGCCGAAAATAATTTTTTGAAGACCAAGTCGAATTTCTAATTTTTCATTTGAGTATCTTGTCCAAAGGCGATGGGTTTTTTCAATTTTATTGTAGAGTGAATCTCCCGCATAATCTCTTTTTAAGTAATAGGCCCATTCCCCATCTATAAGGCCCAATTCTGATAAATCTTTTTTTATAGATAAAGTTGGAATATATGAAAAATGCGATTCATAGGGTGACCAGGTATCTGAGGCATCATTACTGGTTAAGGCATTCAAAGTGAGCATTCCTTTGTTAGATAAAGTTTGGCTTAGCATGACAGAATTGAAAACAATAATTAATACTAAACTTCTCATATATTTTGAGATTTCACTTTTTAAATAATTATCAATGAGATTCAATTCTTATTTGGATTTGGTAAAATTAAACAAAGAGCAGGTAATAATGTAAGGTCACATATAAGAGCAGTGCTGATCATTGCCGCTGATAAAAGACCAAATTGATAAGTTGGTAGAAAAGCAGAAAACAATAGAATAGAAAATCCAGCTACTAAGACAGATGTTGTTATTAATAATGCAGATCCTGTATGGATAATCGTCGATTTTATTGCCTCTAACCGGCTTAAACCATTTGCAAGCTCTCTTCTATAACGAAGCAAGAAATGAAGACTATCATCGACAGCTATACCAAGTGCGACAGAAAATGTCATAGCCGTTGGAGGCCGGATTGATATATTGAGCCAGGCCAATATTCCAAGAACTGTAAAAATTGGAATAATATTAGCTAATAGACTAACAAATAGAATAGAATTTGCACGAAATAAAAAGGCCATAATTAGGCTAATAAATATAAGAGCAATTCCCAAACTGTTTACTAGAGATTTAACAATATGTTTATTTGTATTCAGTGCTACTACTGTGGTCCCTGTATAACTAAGAGACAGGTATGGTGGAAATGTTTTAGCTAAAGAGTCAAGCTTAGAATAAATATTTTCCATCTCTGATGAAGTTTTATCTTCGATTAATCCAGTTATTCGCAAAATATCTTTATTTTCATTTACAAGTTTTATTTGTCCGCTTTGTTTATTATTGATTATTTGGTTAATAAATAAAGGGTCAGATATCATTGAATTATCCACCTTGTTTATTCGTTTAATTGATTCTAAAAGTGTAGATAAAGAAAAGAATCTGCTGTTTTTAAGTTCTGATTTGAGCAAATCTTCAATTGTCTTGGTTAATTTTATTATCTCTGGATCAAATACTGTTTTCTTTATTTTATTTTTTTCAAGAATTAATAAGATTTCAAAAGGAAGGACACCTCCGAAATATTTTTCAGTTAGTTTAAGATCTTGATATAATTTATTTTTTGGTCTTAGGTCATCCATTAGAGATGCATCGGTTGAGATATCCTTTATCTTGTAGGTTGCGATTATAGTAGTAATAATAGGAATTAGAATAAAAGCCCAAGGATGTTTTGGGATAGTTTTAGAAAGCCAAAAAAGGATTGGTGAAAATGTATTTCTTTTTTCAAAATTAAATGCCTTAAATATTAGAATTCCTGATGGTACAATTAAAATTGAAATTAGCCATGCAATTATTACACCTAAGGCAATTTCCATCCCAAATTCTTGCACAATTTTTATAGGTGTAGTTACAAGAGCAAGAAAACCAATTGCTGTAGTAATGCTTGTCAAAAAAATCACTTTTGACATTTGAGTCATTGAAATAATCATTGCTTTTTCTGGGTCTGATGAGATTTTTAATAAATTTTCTTTAAACCGAGCTTGAATATGTATAGCATCACCAATCCCTATTATAAATAACAGTGTGGGAACAATATATGTCATAATATTTATTTCTAGGCCTGTAAGTCCCATAATTCCTAAAAGCCAAATCACAGAAATAACAACTGTTAATATTGGTAGAAACACATGAACCCAGTTTTGAAAAATGAATCGTAAGATTGAAACAAGTAAAATAGCAATAGGAGGAAGAAAAATAAAATTATCCTTTAGCATATATTTAACATATTCAGTTCTTAGTACAGAGACGCCAGAGTAAATCCATTCTGGTGATGTTTTAGCGGTTAATAGTTTTATTTTTTTTATTAGAGAAGTCCTAGTCTGATGATTATTAGCACTATCACTAACTGTTATAATAATTGCGCCATACTGAAGATTATCTGATAAAATTCGATTACCAATAGATGGGTCAGATTGGATGTGTTGTAATTTTTTTAGTATAGTATCTTCATTCCAGTAAAAATCAGGATTGTAAAAATCCCCAAGCCATGCTTTTTGATCAATATCAGTCAAAGTAAAAATTGATAGGACGTTCTTAACTCCAGACAACTCCTCTATTTCAAAAACTAATTCCTCTAATTCTGGATATATTTTTTTTTCAAGATGGTCAATTGGTTTATAAATAATTGTAATCACATTATCTTCTCGACCAAAAGTATCTCTAAAGAAAAAATATTTTTTAACACTTTTATCATTTTGAGAAAATAAATGCTCGATCGAAAAATCTATTTTTAGTTTTGTAATAAAAAAAGCCCAGAATATTGTAAAACAAAATACTATCAGTAGAATTTTTTTTGGGCTATTTACTACAAAAGTAAAGAGTTGTTTAGTCATTATTAGTAATTGTGATTAGGGTAAGACTGGAATTATTGTTGAGAATCTTTTATTTATCGGACTTTTCAGACCATTGATTATAGAGATTTATGAGTTCAGAAGTCTTTTTACCAGGACTCGATTTACCTATAGTTAAATTATTGATCTGTTTTACTGGTACTATTCCACAGCTTGTTTGTGTGATAAACGATTCATCTATAGTGTGCAAGTTTTTTACATTTAGTATGTCATAGCTAATATTTAATGGAGAATTTTTCAAAATAATCTGTCGAGTTATTCCAGGTAAGATATCATTTTCTCTTGTAAAAATGGTATTGTTTTTTACCCAAAAAAAATTGCTTCGGCTACCCTCATATATATTTTCTTTTTTGTCTATAAGGATACTTTCAAAACAATTTGACTTAACAGCAGCAGACCAAGCTCTAGAGGCTATTTTATTTTCAGTACTTTTTATTTCTGGGTTTTCTCTTTTTGCTAAAAACGTCATTGTTTTTACACCTTTATAGATTTTACTATTTATTTCAAGAGTTTCAGAAAAAACTAAAAGCTTTTGAGGGTATAAGATTAAACGAATAAGTTGGTTTGGTGTTTGAAGTTTATTTATAACCTGGTTGATTTGATTTTTAATCTCATCTTTTTTAAATCTAATGGACAGATTAATATTGGAAGCACTATCAAACAAACGTTGAAGATGCTCTTCAACAAAAAATATTTTATTTTTTTCAACTTTTATTGTTTCATAAACACCTTTTTTATGGGCAAAATAATTTGAGTCCGTTTTTAATTCAGATGGGTCTTTATTTTCCCATTCCCCATTTTTTAAAACATCTATCATTTAAATGTAGGCAGTCATTAAAATATATTATTAATTATCTTAATCTCAACTGTGGGAAAAGGTAGTTGAATTATTGTAAAATATAAAACCTAATATTATCTATAAAAAATGAATAGCACTCCTAAAAATACCCTTAATAAGGTTTATAACCATTCTACTATAGAAGACAGGTGGTATAAACACTGGATCGATAAAAATTATTTTAGTGCGAACGCCGAATCAGATAAAATCTCATACACAATAGTAATCCCGCCACCGAATGTTACTGGCATGCTTACTATGGGACATGTTTTAAATAACACCATCCAAGATATATTAATAAGAAGAGCGCGTATGCAAGGGAAAGAGGCCTGTTGGATACCAGGAACAGACCATGCCTCAATTGCGACCGAATCTAAAGTAGTTAAATTGTTAAAAGACCAGGGAATAGAGAAAAAAGATTTAACCCGAGCAGAGTTCCTAAAACATGCTTGGGATTGGAAAAAAAAATATGGTGGAATAATAATTAAACAATTAAAAAAATTAGGATGCTCATGTGACTGGGAGCGTGAACGCTTTACCATGGATAGTGATTATTCAAGAGCTGTTCTAACCGCATTTGTTAAGCTATATGATAAGGGTTTGATTTACAGAGGACATCGCCTTGTTAATTGGTGTCCTGTTTCATGTTCTGCTATTAGCGATGAAGAAGTCATTCATGAAGAGGTAAATGGTCACCTATGGTTTTTTCGCTATCCGATAAAAAATTCAGAAAATTTTTTATCGGTTGCTACAACCCGCCCTGAAACTATGTTAGGAGATACTGCGGTAGCAGTAAATCCAAATGATGAACGATATAAAAACCATATAGGTAAATCTATTTTGTTGCCTATCGTTGGGCGAGAAATACCAATAATAGCGGATGAGCATGTGGATCCAGAGTTTGGAACGGGATGCGTTAAGGTAACACCAGCGCATGATCCTAATGATTTTTTAATTGGAGAGAATCATAAACTAGAGTTTATCAATATTATGAATGAAAATGCTTCAATGAACGATAATGTTCCATCAGATTATATAGGTTTAAGTAGAGAAAAGGCGAGAAAAGAGGTGGTAAAAAATATGGAAAGTTTAGGATTGATGGATCGCGTTGAGGATTATATACATAAAGTAGGAATATCTGAAAGGGGGCAGGTGCCGATTGAATATTATATGTCAAATCAATGGTTTTTAAAGATGGAAGAACTTTCTAAGCCTGCTTTGGAAGCTGTTAAAAATGGGGAAATAAATTTTCACCCTAAGCATTGGGTGAAAACATATAATCATTGGCTTGAAAATATAAAGGATTGGTGTATAAGTAGACAGCTATGGTGGGGGCACCAGATACCAGTATGGTACCATAAAGACAATTCTGAAAAAATACATGTTTCTGTTGATGGACCCGAAGATCTGGAAAATTGGCATCAAGATCAAGATGTTTTAGACACTTGGGCAAGTTCATGGTTGTGGCCTATGGCAGTTCATGCTTGGCCAAATGATAGAAAGAGTTTAAAGAAATTTTATCCTACAGATACTCTTGTAACGGGACCAGACATTATTTTTTTCTGGGTTGCACGTATGATTATAACTGGTTACGAGTTTATGGATATTCCCCCTTTTAAGGATGTTTACTTTACTTCTATACTTAGAGATGAAACTGGTAAAAAATTCAGTAAATCTCTCGGGAACTCCCCAGATCCTTTTGAACTGTTTGAGGAGTTTGGCACAGATGCTGTAAGATACGGTACAATGCTTATGGCTCCACAAGGTCTAGATGTTTTATTCTCAAAAGATCGTCTTGAAATAGGAAGAAACTTTATGAATAAACTTTGGAATGCTTGCAGGTTTATACAATTAAATACGCCACAAGATTGGGAAAATTCCAGTGATTTTGATTTATCTTTATTAAACCTTTATGATAAATGGATTTTGAGTCGTCTTTCTAATGTAATCGAAGAATATAATTCCCAATTAGATCGATTTCATTTCAATGAAGCTGCGAAAGTGTTATATGAATTTACGTGGAATGATTTTTGTGATTGGTATATTGAAATTGCAAAAATATCTTTCAATAATGATGATGATAAATCTAGAAAAACATCATTAAATATTTCAGTTTTCTGTATAAAAAATTTATTAAGATTATTGCATCCATATAGCCCCTTTATTACAGAAGAGCTCTGGGCTCATTTTAAAGATGACAATTCATCAGACTTAATCATATCTAAATGGCCGAGTAGGAAACCAAATTTTAAAAATGAAAAAGTTGAAAAAGACATGTCAATTGTTAAAGAAATAATAACGGCATTGCGTAGTATAAGAAGTAGAATGAATGTTCCAAAATCAAAAAAATCAATTTTAATTATAAAGTGCAAAAATAGTCAAAAATCATTTATTAATCTACATGAAGCTCTAATCAAAAATTTATCATCTGTCACAGAAATTCAATCTGGTTTGGATCAAAAACGGCCACCGCAGTCTTGTTCAGCGATTGTGCAAGGAATGGAATTATATTTACCTCTTGGTGGTCTAGTCGATTTAAATCAGGAGGTAGCTAGGATGGAAAAAAGAATAATAGAAATAGAGCGTTTAATTATTAATATAAATAAAAAACTTTTAAATGAAAATTTTATAAAAAAAGCGCCAGAGCATATTATTAATCATGAAAAATCAAACCTAAATAAATTAACTATTGAAATTGAAAAAGTTTCTTCTAATTTGGAGATGATAAAATGAGAATTTATATTGTATTTATTTTTTTTACACTTTTGATTGCACAGTCGCAAGATGCTATCCTGACAATTTATAAAGATGGTACAGTGTTAATAAAGCAACCAATTAATCAAACATTAAAAAAAGGTATAAATGAGATCTATTGGGATAAAATTCCAGTTAGTATTCACCATGATACTCCCTTTTTAAATATTAGTGAAGTTTCAGTATTATCGCAGAGATATAACAATAGACTTTTTTCCAGCATAGATTATTTTGAAAAAGAGAAGGGTAAGAGGGTTGTAATTAAACCTAAAGGAAGTAAAACCATTACGGGTTTGCTTATGGAGATATCTAATTCTTTTGTTTCAATAAGTAACAGAGATGGTTTGATAACATATAATCGGGATGAGCTTGAGTTTATAAGAGGAAACAAAATTAATCAGAGCCCTATTTTAAGACCATATCTTTCATGGCAAGTCAGATCAAATAAAGCTGGTATTATAAATGGAGAATTGGTTTATAAGGCAAATAAAATTTCTTGGAATACTGTTTATCGATTAAAAATGATAGATGAATTTCAGGGTGAGTTGATTGCAGAAGCCATTGTCTCAAATAACACAAGCCTAGATTATAACAATGTTCGCATGCATCTAGTTGAAGGGAATTTAAACAAATTAAAGAATAATCGTACAAATTCATTAAAACCTAATGTTGCCATGGTTGCAAGAAATATTCAAGACCAGTCGCAAATGAATAGAGAGAGTCTGGGGGACTATCATATTTATTCCTTAAATGATTATCATAATATTGGTTCAAAGGAAAGTATAACTGTTAGAATGTATGGACCACTTCAGGTTAAATATAAAAAAACATATGTATTTGAAAATTCTGAAAGGCGTCAAAAAGAAGAACCTTTAGAGGTAGAGATATTATTGGAAAATATTGAGGATTTTGCTGAAATGAACGATGTTTATTCCTCTTGGCTTCAAGGTATTGAAATC
>CAZLPW010000001.1:111561-170121 GCA_964561495.1 uncultured bacterium
GGTATACCTCTTCCTGATGGTAAGGTGGAGCTATATACAACATCAGGCACAAAAGGGCTAGAATTTATAGGAGCTGATAAAATGGGTCAGGTTCCAAAAGGTCAGTCGACAAAAATAATTTCAGGAAGATCATTTGATGTGATTGGGAATCGCAAAGTTTTAAATTATAATAGGCAGAGGAAAAGTGAAGAAGCAGTTATTGAGATAAAAGTAACTAATGCTCGGTCAAAAGAAATAAAAGTTTTGTTGGTTGAACATATTAATGGAGACTGGATAATTAAAGATGAATCATTGAATTATAAGAAAAAAGATGCCTCTACTATTCACTTTTCTTTTGTTTTAAATGGTGGAGAAACCAAGAACGTTTATTATACCTATAGGAAGGAATGGAATTAAAAACTCTAATATCTAAAATAGGAGGCATAGGTAAAAAGCGAGAAAAAGTATTAGAAGAACATGGTATCAATACCATAGAAGATTTATTATATTATTTCCCAAGAAGACATCTGGATCGTAGTGCAGTCACAAAAATTAAAAATCTCAATAAAGCAAAGACAGCTTCAGTTATAGCCAAGGTAGAGGCTTTTGGAGAAAAGCCCATACGAAAAAAAAAAATATTTCAGGTAATTGTAACTGATGGTACGGGTCTTCTCACACTGACATGGTTTAATGGAATTTATTATATTCGAAAATTATTCAAAGTTGGTGAATACCTAGCTATACATGGTAAAGTGGACTGGTACAGAGGTCCTAGTATTACTCATCCAGAGTTTGATAAAATTTCATTTGATAATAATTATATAGAAAAAGGTGGTATAATACCTATCTATCCTCTTACATCTGAATTAAAAGCAGTTGGGATAGAACAAAGAAGGATTAGAAAAATAATTGAAAAATTATTATTTGATTTTTCTTTGAATATACCTGAAATATTTTCAGAAGATATTTTGGAAAAAGAGAAGTTAATTCCTTTAAATAAAGCATTAAAATATATTCATTTCCCCAAAACCTTTCCGCAACTTGAAGGTTCCAAAAAAAGATTAAAATTTGATGAGCATTTTTTTTTACAACTTTTTATGGCTTATAGGAAAACGCGTTTAAAAAAAGTCAAAACACATGCTTTTATTTCTTTAGGTAATTGTTTTGATACTTTAGTGGGGAAATTAAACTTTGAATTAACTGATGCCCAAAAAAGAGTTGTTGAAGAAGCACATGGGGATTTAAAAAAGAATATTCCAATGAATAGGTTGTTACAAGGTGACGTAGGGTCGGGGAAGACAATCGTAAGTATTTTAATTTCTGCACTTACCGTGGATAGTAATTTTCAGGTTGCGGTGATGGCTCCAACTGAAATTTTGGCACAACAGCATTTTAATTCATTTAAGATGTTGTTTGATCATGCAAACACTAAATGCTCATTACTTACTGGTAAAATGAGAAAAAAGGAACGTGAAATAATTATTGATGAATTATTTAGTGGAAACATTTCTATTATTATTGGGACTCATGCTTTAATCCAAAAAGATGTGGTTTTTGATAAACTCGGTTTAGTAATTATTGATGAGCAACATCGCTTTGGTGTAGAGCAGCGTAGTGTTTTACTTAAAAAAGGTAGGCATCCCCATTTTTTGGCTATGACAGCTACTCCAATTCCAAGAACTCTATCAATTACTTATCATGGCGATATGGACCTTTCAATTATTGATGAATTGCCAAAAAGCAGAGTTCCAGTAATAACTAAGATTGTTGACCCTAATAGGCTTCCCAAGGTTTATAATTTTATTAGATCTGAAATTAATTTGGGTCGCCAGTCTATGATTGTATATCCTTTGGTTGAAGAATCCGAAAAATCTGATCTTGCAGCAGCAGAAAGTGCTCATTTAGAACTAAGTAAAATAATTTTTCCAGACTTTAATGTTGGTCTTTTACATGGTCAGATGAAAAAAGACCAAAAAGAAAAGATCATGAAAGAATTTTCTGATAATATTATAAATATAATAGTTGCTACAACTGTTATTGAAGTTGGTATTGATATACCAAATGCTACCGTTATATTAGTTGAGCATGCAGAACGGTTTGGATTAACGCAGCTTCATCAATTGAGAGGCCGGGTGGGTCGTGGTTCTTATAAAAGTTATTGTATTCTAACAAGAAGGAATATAAATCATAATTCATTACAAAGATTGAAAATTATGGAGAATAACAATGATGGGTTTTTAATAGCGGATGAAGATTTGAAAATGCGAGGGCCAGGAGAATTTTTTGGAACTAGACAATCTGGTTTTTTTAAGTTTAGGATTGCAAATATGATAAATGATGGAAAAATTATACGCAGAGCTAGAGAAACGGCTTTTAAAATTATTAAAGAAGATCCATCACTAAAATCCCCAAAAAATAAAATAATTAGTAGATTATTTAATAAGTATTATAAAACTCAAATTAATAAATTAACCACTCCATGAGCGATTCTTTGTTTTTACTCAAGGTATTGAAGGCTAAATTACCTAGCTATATATTTAATTTTAATAAATAAAACACGTTCTACCATATTGGTATATTTTATATATTTAAACCCCGAAAATAAAAATGATTGATAAAAACTATATCCGTCCTAACCAAATTCTGGCGGGTTTAATGTTTTTGGTGTCTTTTTTAGTTTATTTTTCAACTATGGCACCGAGTGTCTCCTATTGGGATTGTGGTGAGTTTATAGCAGTTGCATACCGACTCGGTGTTCCTCATCCGCCAGGGAGCCCGTTATTTCTTCTTCTGGGCAGAATTATTTCTATGTTTCCTTTTAGCCCAGATATTGCATTTAGAGTCAATATTTTGTCACCCATAGTAAGTGCTTTTGCCGTGATGTTTTTGTATTTGATTATTGTACAGGCAATTACTCATTGGAAGGGAAAGATTGTTGAAACCGCAGACGCACTGATTGTATTTGGTTCGGGTGTTATTGGATCATTAGTATTTGCTTTTACTGATAGCCACTGGTTCAATGCAGTGGAAGCAGAAGTTTATGCTATGAGTACATTTTTTACTGCAATTGTTGTGTGGTTAATTTTAAAATGGTCTGAAAAAGCAGATGAGAATGGACATGAAAGATATATCCTAATAATAGCATATATGATTGGACTGGCAACTGGATTACATTTATTAAATTTACTTACACTTCCATTTGTGGCTTTAATTATATATTTCAGAAAATATAATTTTGAGTGGAAGACATTTGGAATAACAGTATTCATAACTGGATTAGTATTCTTAATTATTCATAATGGAATAATTAAAGGGTTACCTAAAATTGCCGCAAGTTCTATAGGCGTTGGTGGTACTATAATGTTAATAGGAGCCATTTTTCTGGGCATGGTATGGGCTATAATCAATAAGGAAAAGCTTGCCTCAGTTGCGCTAACATCAATGGTATTAGTTTTAATCGGTTATTCCACTTATGCCTTAATTTTTATACGTTCAAATCAAGACCCAGGTATAGATGAAAATGACCCTGAGACAATTGAGGCTTTTATATCTTATTTAGAAAGAGAGCAATATGGTAGTGTTGGTGTTCTGCCAAGGAGATATAAAGGGATCCCCCCGATCCATGAGGTAGTTGGTAGGCCTGAACAGGGGAATAATTATTCTCCTATGCAAAAAAAGAGATATCGTTCTTATAATACTGAAAAACAGTGGAGTTATTTTTTAAACTATCAAATTCGGAAAATGTATAACAGATATTTTCTTTGGCAGTTTGCTGGTCGAGGGCCATCAACGGAGCCGTATGTTACTTCTATGGGTGCAAATAGTAGAGAAGATGGTGTTGATTGGACACAGTTTGGCCTTCCTCTAGCGTTAATATTAGGTATTTTAGGGATGTTTTATCATGGCTATAAAGATCAAAGGATGGCATTTTCTATTTTAACTTTATTTGTAATGACAGGTTATGCAATTATAATTTATTTAAACCAAGATAATCCTCAGCCAAGAGAAAGAGATTATTCTTATGTTGGGAGTTTTTTTGCTTTTTCAGTTTGGGCTGGTATAGGTGCATGTGCAATTTTAGATAAGATAAAAAAATATTTTAATCAACCAGATTTAGTTAAGCGAATGATAGTAATTGCAATTTTATTGCAAATAGTGTTTATCCCTGGAGTTATGTTAAATGCGAATTATCATTCTCATAATAGATCAGGAAACTTTGTGGCTTGGGATTACAGCTATAATATTTTACAATCATGTGAACCCAACGGTATAATATTTACTAATGGGGATAATGATACATTTCCCCTTTGGTATTTACAGGAAGTAGAGGGTCTTAGAACCGATGTCTCAGTAGTTAACCTAAGTCTATTGAACACGGATTGGTACATAAAACAGATGAGAGATGCAAGAAATGATGAGACAAAATTTATTAAGCTTTCCGATTCTCAAATTGATAAGATAACATCTAGCTTAACACGTTGGGAAACACAAAAAGTAAGAGTTCCTGTTTATAACGATCCTAAAAATAAAGATGGTTTTATAGAGTGGACTATGAAACCCACATTTGCAGGAGCAGCATTAAGAGTTCAAGATTTGATGATAATGCGTATAATTAATGATGCGGCATGGAAAGTGCCAATATATTTTGCTGTAACAGTTTCTCAGTCGAATCGAATAGGTTTAGATCAATATTTGGATATGCAAGGCCTAACTTTTCAACTAAAAAGTCACACTACTAAACCAGTTGATTCAGAAAAAATGTATGAAAACCTGATGAGCGCTATTGGTCCTGACAGTTGGTCTGATGGTTTTGATCATAGTGATTTTTACAAATTTGATTTGGGTGGTAAAAATTATAAGCATTGGTCAAAAGATTATCAGCCAGGATATATGTTTAGAAATTTAGGAAATAAAAATGTTTACTATAATGATCAGGTAATTAGACTTCTTCAAAACTACAGAAGTGCATACATGCAATTAGCGGTTTCTTTTTATTTAGAATATCAAAAGGAATTGCGTAAAAAAGAATCCCAAGATATAAATTTATCTGATTTAAAAGAAAAAACAATTTCGGTCTTAAAAAGAATGAGCAAAAATATTCCTGAAGAGACAATAGCCATTTCGGCTGCAGAGTTACACTATCAAGTAGCTAGGATTTATGGTGACTTGGGGGAAAAATCAGAAATGTCAAAAATTATGGATCGCTTAATTGATTTAAATACCAATGATCCCAAGAAAAAGGTAGAATACGCAAGCCTATATTTTAGTGAGTTTAATGATACCTTAAGAGCAATTGAATTATTACAAGATTTGCATACTCAATTTATTCAGATTGAGAGCATGGTAAGTTCGAAGGGGTTTGGTTCCAATTCTATTTCTCAGGTTAATTGGAGAAAATGGCAGGAGGCTTATCCAGAAATAGTTTCCTCTATGGTTTATATGTATCGAAAAAGCAATAGACTATCAGAAGCTGAAATCATTTTAAATAATTGGGTTTCAAGAAATCCGAATGATTTAAATGCAAAAAAAATATTAGAAGAGATAAGAGCTAGCGGATAGAATTCGTTTTTTAATGTTTTGACCTTATCAAATCCCACAGTTAGCATAATAATTCCCCATTGGAATGGTATAGAAATTATTTCGGAGTGTATTTCTTCTATAAAAAAATCAAAATTTTCATCATATGAGATCATAGTTTCTGATAATATGTCTACTGATGGCAGTCAAGATTGGATAAAAAAGAAATATCCTGATATTCAGTTAGTTGAGAATGATAAAAATTATGGTTTTTCTGGTGGCTGTAATAGAGGAGCTGAGGTTGCTGAAGGTGATTATTTATTATTTTTAAATAATGATACTATTCATGATGATAATTGGATTGGTCCGCTTGTTGAAAAAATAGAATCTGATTCAACCATTGGAGCTATTCAGCCTAAAATTCTCAATTATTATAATAGATCCTTATTTGATTACGCGGGTGGTAGTGGGGGCCATATGGATATTTTTTGCTATCCATTTGCTCGAGGAAGAGTTTTCCTTGATCAAGAAGAAGATATAGGCCAATATAATAATCCAGAAAAGTGTTTTTGGGCTAGCGGGACTGCTTTACTAATTAAGAAAGAATTGTTTTTTGAGTGCGGGCAGTTTGATGAACTTTTTTTTGCTCATATGGAAGAAATTGATTTGTGTTGGCGAATACAAATTATGGGTTACAGTGTTTGGTCCGAACCACGATCAGTAGTTTATCATAAAAATGCTGTCTCATTGCCGATGTATTCACATAAAAAATATTATCTTAATCACAGAAATTCACTATTAATGCTTTTATCTAATTATTCTATTCCGTTTGCGTTTTATATTGGTATAATTCGTTGGATGTTAGAACTTGTCGCTCTGGTTTATTCAATCCTAAAACTAGATTATAATCATGCAACTGGTATACTTAGGGCCCTATCTTGGATTATATTACATCCTCATGAGATTGTAAAAAGAAGAATAAAGTTAAAAAATATCCGAAAAATCAAGGATTATGAATTTATAAAAAACATGGAAAAAAGTAGTACAATCGTTCGTTATTATTTATTTGGACAAAATACTTACTCTGAAATTAAATCTAAAGCATCTAGATAAATATCTAGCCGATCTGGATCAAGACCCTGCATGTCAATTAACATATCTTTTCTATTCAAATTAGACATCATAGAAGTAATAGTATTAGAACGTATTTTTAAAAAATATTGAGTATTATGATCTCTGCCGACATCGATATACGATTGTTCTAACCCCTCTAGCATAAGCTTTAATTCTGAAATTGATCCTTTTATGTCGCCATTATTGTATAGATCTTGTCCAATGTAGAAAGCTAATCTGGCCTTGCGCAGACCGATGTTTCGGTTAATATCATCAATAATTGAAATTCTATTTCCCCAACCTTTTTTATAATCCGAAGCCGTACCGCGCTGGGCAATTTCTCGTGCAGTTTCGTAAGCGTTATTTCCTCCATTGTATTCATATGTGTCAATTTCACCTGCAAGGATTATATATGAGTAGTATGCTAAAAAGCCAGGCAGTGGTTCAAAAAGTACAGGGTCAAAAAAAAGGCTGGTACCTGAATTATAATAGAACTGTACTTGTTTATCAAAATATCGTAAATCGCCACCATTGGAAAATAAAGATTGGCAATTATATGTTTTAACATTTCCCTTTGTTTGACTACTTTCAAAAATAATTTGTATATGCAAGATAATACCTAGATCTGAATAAGCTTCATCCCAGGTTGTTGAGGTTATAAATTGAATTATATTTTGTTTTAAGGTAAAGATTTCTTGTTTTTCATCGCTTCTTAAAAGTCTATCATCAAAGGTAATGTTGACATTTTTATATTGAGCATTTAAGCAAATTGGAATTATCAAAATTAATAAGACTCTTATAATTTTATTACCCATAGGGTACAATATTGCCTTAATGTATTATTTTGGGCAAGCTCTTTGTATATAATATTTTTTTATTTTATTAATAGTAATTTTTATTATGGTATTTATTAATGACTTATTAGATAGGCACAAATATTCAGAAGCAAAAAAAATTCTCAAATATGCTGGAAGAATTGGTGACCAGCTGAATCAAGAGGTGTACGCTGTTGGTGGATTGCTTAGGGATCTTCTTATGGATAAAAATATAAATGATATTGATATTATGACCGTTGGAGATGGAATTGTTTTTGCCAAAAAGCTTGCTAATGAAATTGGTATAAAAAAGATTGTTCCATTCGCTAAATTTGGTACAGCTTTAATACCCAGTATCCCCTTGCAAATAGAAATAGCAACAGCTCGCAATGAGAAATATGATACAGATTCTAGAAAGCCTTCTGAAATAGTATATACAAACTTAGAAGGAGATTTATCAAGAAGAGATTTCACAATAAACGCTATGGCAATGGATATTCGCGCAAAAAGTTTTGGAAAATTATTTGATCCTTATAAAGGTATAGCTGACCTTCAGCGGGAATGTCTTAGGACGCCATTAGATCCAGATGAAACATTTTCTGATGACCCTTTGCGTATGATGAGGGCTGCCTATTTTGCATCAAAACTAGGTTTTAGAATTGAAACTGATTGTCTTAATTCAATGAAGCGCCAGGCTAAAAGAATAAAGATTGTATCAGCAGAGAGAATAAGAGACGAGTTCATTAAAATTTTACAAACGCCTAAACCATCATTAGGACTTAGAATTCTCCAAAAAACAGGACTAATGGAAATCGTTTTTCCAGAGATTCACATTATGTATGGTATGAATCAAACTGCAGAATGGCATCATAAAGATATTTTTGCTCATACTCTTCAGGTGGTAGATAATGCAGCAAAGTTATCAGAAAAAATGGAGCTTAGGTTTGCTGCGTTAGTTCATGATATTGCTAAGCCCAAAACCAGACGGATTGATGAAAAAAAAGGATATACATTTTATGGACATGATGTGGTTGGCGAACATATGATAAGCAATGTTGCTACCAGAATGAGATTATCAAAAAAAACTACTGATTATTTAAAAAAAATGACTCGTTTGCATCTACGTCCAATTTCTTTAGTTAAATCTGAGGTAACAGATTCAGCTGTTAGACGTTTGATGGTTGCAGCAGATGATGATTTAGATGATCTTATGCTACTTTGCAGAGCAGATATAACAACAAAAAATCCTAATCGAGTAAAGCAGTATTTGTCTAATTTTGAACAAGTTGAAAAAAAAATGGAAAATGTAATAGAAAAAGATTCTTTTAAAGCATTTCAATCTCCAATAAAAGGAAAAGAGATTATGGATATTTGTGGAATAAAAGAAGGACCTGAGGTTGGTTATATTAAAAAATCCATAGAGGATGCAATCTTGGATGGAAAAATAGAAAACAATTACGAATCAGCAAAATCTCTTTTAAATAAGATTAGATCTGATTTTTAATAATCTTTGGATGAAATATTTTTTATATAAAATTGGGTTTACTTTTATTGTGTTTAGCGCTCTAGAAGCACAGTTTAACTATAATCTTGAAGAGTGTATATCAATAGCACTTGGAAATAAAAAAACTATACAATCTTCAAAACTTGGTTTGGAGGCTGCTAGAAAAGGTGTTTTAATATCTCGGAGTGAGCTATTTCCTGCAATAAGTCTAACTTATAATAACAACCAAAATCGTTTTTCTGAACAAACCACATCCAACTTTGATATTTATGATGCTTTTAATGGTATAATCGATACAAGTTTATCTACCACAAATTCTTCTGTTTCATCATCTGCGGGTTTAAGTCTTAATCAAAGGATTTATAATGGTGGGCAATCAAAAAACCAGTTAAAGCAATCAAAATTAAATTTAGAAATCGCAAATTTAAATTTAAGAAAAATTAGGATAGAGGTAATCCAGCGAGTTTCTAATTCATACTATGGTCTGCTTCAAGCTCAGCAGCTTTTAGAGGTAGCAGAAAAAAACCTAAACCTCTCAAAACAACAGGTTGATCTTGTTCAAAAACAGTTTGATGTTGGAGCCGTAAGAAGAACTGATTTATTAAAGGCGAATGTAGCAAAAGGGCAGGCAAAAATTGATGTGCTAAATCGCTCTACTGCATTAGAAAATGCTCGACGGCAATTATTTAATGAAATGGGGATGCAGGATTTTGGTCAGTCAATTGTTGCGGGTGCAGATAATTGGGGAGAGGTTGTGGTCCCAACAAGCGCAGAGGCATTAAAGTTATTAAAAACAAAAAACCCTATTATTTTAATCCAAAAGGAAAGAATAAATTTAAATCAATTACAAATACAGCTAGCCAGAGGTCTTAGGTTGCCCTCTTTAAATGGTGTTTTAAATTACTCTGCTTATGGTAATAACAATAAAAAACTGCTTGATGCTATAAATAATGATTGGAACATTGGAATAAATTTAGCATTGGTGATTCCAATTTATTCTGGTGGTCAATTAAAAAATAACCAAGAGCGATCAGTATTATTAAAAAAACAATCAGAGAGTGATTATCTAACTTTTCTTAATGATCAAAGGGTTCAAGTTGAATTGCTAAGGTCTTCTCTAGAAAATTATGCAGAGATTATTCCAATTAATGAAAGTGTCGTTTTATCAGCTGAAGAAGATTTAAAGTTAGCGCAAGAAAGGTATAGTCTCGGTTCTGCTACAATCTTAGAAGTTTTAGATGCTCAAGTATCCTTAATTAGGTCTAGATCAACACTTATAAATACAGTACATGAGGCTAGAATTAACGAAACAAATTTAGAAGCAATATTGGGTTTGTTGGATTTAAAATATCAATTAGGGGAATAAATAAGATGTTAAAAGTTTTTGAGAAGAAAAAAATATGGATACCCACAATAATTATTTTAGGAATAATTATATTTATTATTATTTCAAAAATAACTGCTGATAATGATCCATTTGTTGAAGCAGAGAAAATAGAAAGAAGACTTATTATACATAAAGTTAATGCAAGTGGGAAAATTCAACCTGAAGAAGAGGTGCAAATAACGTCAACAATCACAGGATGGATTACTGAAATAACAGTAAATGAGGGAGACACGGTGAAGTCAGGTCAGCACCTTATAAGTATTGATGAAAAACAATATAGGCCTGTATATAACCAAGCGCTTTCCCAGGTGAAGTCAGCATCAGCTAATTTGCGAAAGATTGAATCTCAATTAGATCGCACAAAAGCTTTATTTTCACAAAAATTAATTTCTAAACAGGATCTTGAACAGGTTGAAACTAGCTATGAGATTGCGCTAAGTCAGTCTGATCAAGCGAGAGCTAGCTTATTAAGAGCAGAAGATGAACTGTCAAAAACCCGATTAACTGCACCGAAATATGGAATTGTAACTAGCCTAACTAAAGAAAAAGGTGAAATGGCTGTTGGTGGAATGTTTAACCCTATGGTTTTAATGACAATAGCGGATCTCAGTCAAATGGAAGTTTTAGTTGATGTTAACGAAAATGATGTTATTAATATTGATGTAGGGGACACTACAGAAATTGAGATTGATGCTTTCCCAGATACTGTATTTTATGGAATAGTAAGCGAAATTGCTCACACTGCCCAATCTTTAAATATGGGAGTACAAGAACAGGTTACAAATTTTAAAGTTAAGGTGAGGATATTATCACCGCCCAATAAAATACGTCCTGGAATGAGTAGCACTGTAGATATTATTACTGAAACCATTGAAAATGTAATTTCAATCCCTATTCAATCATTGACCTCTAGACCAAAAAATTATAAAGACGTAATCGTTGAAAATAATAATAATAGATGGTCTAAGAAGCAAGATGAAGAACAAAACAAAAGGGAAGAAGAATCTATTGAAGTTGTTTTTGTTTTAGAGGATAAATATGAAGATATCAATGCTCCAGATGGCAAAAAATATGCTCTAGTTCATCCTGTAATTACAGGTATTGATGGTGAATCTCACTACTCTATAAAAAAAGGAGTAGATGAAAATGAATTAATTGTCACAGGGAGCTATAGGGTGCTAAGTAAAGAACTTCAACATGGGATGCTGGTCAATTATGAAAATAAATTTAATGGTTCATCAAACGAAAATGAAAAAAATGATAGTGACTAATTTTTTTCACATTTTAATTTGGTTTAAAGCTTGTCTCTAATTAACCTCAAAAATATTTATAAAATTTACCATGTTGGTGGGGAAGAAGTCCGTGCGCTAGATGGCGTTGATATTTCTATCCTTGAGAATGAATATTTAGCAATTATGGGACCATCTGGTTCAGGGAAATCAACACTTATGAATATGATTGGATGCCTAGACACTCCAACTTCTGGATTATATGAATTTGAGAATGAAATGGTTCATATAATGGATGATAAACAGTTAGCATCCATTAGAAACAGAAAGATAGGTTTTGTTTTCCAAACATTTAATCTTTTGCCTAAGGCAACCGCTCAGCATAATGTAGAGATCCCCTTGATATATGCAAATACTCCTAAAATAGAAAGGCTGCAGATGGCAAAAAAAGCATTGGTTAGTGTTGGTCTAGAAGATAGAATGTTACATAAACCGAATGAACTTTCGGGTGGACAGCGTCAGAGAGTTGCTATTGCAAGGGCTCTCGTAAATAATCCAAGCATCATTCTTGCTGATGAACCTACTGGAAATCTAGATTCAAAAAGTGGTGAAGAGATAATGAGGATTTTTGATTCTTTATATAATGAGGGACATACAATTATTATGGTTACTCACGAAGAGGATATTGCCAGCCATGCTCAGCGTACTGTAAAACTATTTGATGGTAAAATAATAGAAGATTCCAAAAGAGATTCAAGATGATTTCAATATTTTTTGAAAATTTTAGTATGGCGCTATCTTCAGTTTTATCTAACAAAACGCGTTCTCTTCTAACGGCTTTAGGTATTATAATTGGTGTTTTTTCAGTAACATTAATGGGAACTTTAATTTCAGGTCTAGATCGATCTTTTGAAGGGAGCATGTCAATGTTAGGTAGAGACATACTTTATATATCTCGCTATGAATGGTTTGGGGATTTAGAATGGTGGGAAGTCCGAAACAGACCAAGGATGAAGACTGATTATGTAAATAAAATAAAGAATATATCTCGCTATGCATTGGCTGTCGCTCCAGTTATGCAGAGGGGCGCTGAGCTTTCATTAAAAGAAAATAATATTCGCACTGAAATTTTTGGAACCAATATAGACTATATGAAAACTATTAGCGCAGAGATAGAAGAGGGTCGTTTTTTTTCAAACAGTGATGATCGTAAAGGTAGAAGAGTTACAGTAATAGGACATGGAATTAAGGATGCCTTTTTTAAAGGAAGAAATCCAATCGGTGAAGATATTAAGATTGATGGAGAAAAATTTAGAATAGTTGGAGTCCTTGAAAAACAGGGAAAGTTTCTAGGTTTGTTTAGTGTCGATAATCAAGCAATTATTCCTCAGGGTGCATATATGCGTCTTTTTTCCAGAAGAGGCTGGACAAGATTAAGTGTAAAAGTACCAGAACAAAAGCTTGAAGAGGCAAAAGATGAAATTTATTCTATTATGAGACAAATACGGGGTCTAAAACCCAGTGAAAAGGATGATTTTGCGATTAACCAAACTAAAGCATTCGAAAAGCAATATAATTCGATAAAGATCGCTATTGCAGGGACTGGATTTTTTATTACAATGTTGTCTCTTGTGGTTGGTGGTATAGGTATTATGAATATTATGTTTGTTTCTGTTAAGGAAAGAACGCGTGAGATTGGTGTTCGAAAAGCAATTGGTGCTACCAAGAATATGATTTTAAGTCAGTTTTTGATGGAGGCAATCACAATATGTTTGGTTGCGGGAATTATTGGGTTGGTGTTTGCATATATAACAAGCTTAATTATAAATAATTTTTTTCCATCAACCATGCCTCTAGGTTTATCAATTTTATCGGTTTTAATGAGTATAGTTGTTGGCGTTGTTTCTGGAATAATTCCATCCTACAAAGCAGCGAATCTTGATCCGATAGATTCGCTTCGATATGAGTGATAAATGAAAGGTCGGAGCACAAAAAATATTTTTAAGGAAAGTTTTCGGATGGCAGTGGATTCTATAAAGCAGAATAAATTAAGATCAATATTAACCTTGCTTGGAATTAGCATAGGTGTTTTTTCAGTTATCGGTGTTATGACGGCAATTGGGACTCTTGAATCATCAATTAACTCAGGTTTAAATGTTTTTGGTGTAAATACCTTTTCAATCCAAAAATGGCCTGAAATAATGATGGGGGATGATTGGAAAAAATATCGGAATCGTAAGGATATTGATTACAGAGAGTTCAAAGAATTTAAATCAAGAGCCAAGCTCCCTTTATTGATCAGTGTGGGAGCAGGTGGTTCAATCCGGAATATTAAATACAAGGATAAAGTTGTAAAACAATCGGTAGAATTATATGGTGCCGATGAAGGAACTGTTAGAACCTTAAATACTACCCTGGCAGATGGGAGGAATTTTTCTGTAGATGATGTCCAATATTCACGGAATGTTTGTGTTTTGGGCATGGATATTGTGGACCAATTATTCCCATTTGAAGATCCAATTGGTAAAACTATTAGAATTAAAGGATTAAACTATAGAGTTATTGGAATAACTGAGAGGAAAGGTGAGGCCTTTGGTGAGAGTAAGGATAATCATGTTGCTATCCCTGTAACAAGTTATTTAGAGCGCTTTTCTAAGCCATGGACAACTTTAAGTATTTTTGTTGAGGCTAAATCTGAAAATGATTATAGTAAAACAAAAGATGAGGCAATTGGTATTATGCGAGCCGTCAGGAAAGTTCAACCTGGACAGAAAAATGATTTTGAGGTTGTAACAAATGCTGAAATGATTGATCAATTATCGGGTTTTACTTTTGGTGTAAAATTATTTGCTTTAGGAATTAGTTTTATTGCGTTATTGGTTGCTGGTATTGGTATAATGAATATTATGTTGGTCTCAGTAACTGAAAGAATAAAAGAGATTGGTATAAGAAAAGCAATTGGAGCCACTAAAAGCGATATCCTAGTTCAGTTTTTAATGGAAGCAGTTTTTTTAAGTGAGTTTGGAGGTGTTTTTGGTATTATTCTGGGTATTGTGGGAGGAAATGTAGTGGCATTAATTTTTAATATACCTGCTGTAATACCATTTGACTGGGCATTAATTGGTTTACTTGTATGCTCTATTATTGGTATTGGTTTTGGCAGTTATCCAGCTTGGAAAGCCGCTCAGTTAGATCCCATTGAATCATTAAGATTTGAATAAATTTTCTTTGAATCTCTGTCATGGTAAATTTGCCTTATTCAGATTAGTCCATTCTGTTTGTTAATAGTATAGATAATTTGATATTTGTTTAATTAAATAGCTTTTGTAATAGTGTGTTAAAGTATATAGTTGAGTTATGGTAATTGGCGTAATTCCAGCAAGATTAAACTCCTCAAGGTTTCCTAAAAAAATCTTGGCTGATTTAGGAGGAAAACCAATGATAGTCTATGTTGCTGAACAAGCATCTAAGGCAAAAAAATTAGACAAAGTAGTCATTGCCATTGATGATAAGGAAACTCAAAAAGCCCTTGAAGGATTTGATTATAATTTTGTAATGACTTCGAAAAATCACCAATCAGGAACTGATAGGGTTTCTGAGGTGGTTAAAAAAGAATCTGAAGCTGAAATTATAATCAATATTCAAGGAGACGAACCGCTTATTGATCCAGATTTAATAGATGGTCTAGTTAATCTTTTTAAAGATAATGAAGTAGAGATGGGCACTATTATTAGTCGTAAAATTACTGTATCCGAACTTCTAGATAAAAATATAGTTAAAGCAATATTAGATGAGAAACAAAACATCAAAGATTTTAAACGGAATGTCTATGATATTGAAATTGGCGCTGTTTATCGACATATTGGAATATATGCTTATACCAGAGATGTTCTTTTTAAATTCCAGTCCTTTCTACCATCTGAACGTGAAATTGAAAAGTCACTTGAACAATTACGTGCGTTAGATAATGGAATAAAAATACGTGGGCTAATAACTAATTGTGATCAAATTGCAGTTGATACTATAGAGGACTTTAATAGAGTAAAAGATAGAATGGGTATTAGTGAAAACCTAATTAATAAAGATGAAAAATAATAGACAGACCAAATATATTTTTGTTTTAGGCGGAGTGATGTCTGGACTTGGTAAGGGTATAGCAGCTTCATCTGTTGGTTATTTATTAAAAAGTGCTGGTTTAAAGGTTACGATTCTTAAGTTAGATCCATATCTTAATGTCGATCCAGGCACAATGAATCCATACCAGCATGGTGAAGTTTTTGTTTTGGATGATGGCTCTGAAACAGACTTGGATCTTGGGCACTATGAACGTTTTATAGATGTGGATATGAATAAAAACAATAATGCGACTGCTGGGCAAATTTATAGTACTGTTTTAGAAAAGGAACGGCAAGGTGAATATTTAGGAGATACAGTTCAAGTTATCCCTCATATAACTGATGAAATCATTCGCAAAATAAAGCTAGTAAATAAGTCAAATAAATATGAATTAGTAATATGTGAAGTTGGAGGGACAGTAGGAGATATTGAAAGTCTTCCATTCATGGAAGCAATAAGACAATTATCGTTAGAGGTCGGTTATGAAAATCATATGATAATTCATGTTACACTGTTGCCATATGTTAAAGCAAGTGGTGAGTTGAAGTCTAAACCAACCCAGCATTCAGTTATGAAATTGAGGGAGATTGGATTATCGCCAGATATTATTTTTTGTAGATCTGAACATCACATTGACCAATCTGTTAAAGATAAAATTGCTCTATTTTGTAATGTTCTTCCCAGCCATGTTATAGAAGGCATAGATGTGCCTAGCATTTATGAAGTGCCTTTGGTTATGCATTATCAAAATGCTGGTCATATAATTAGTGATCGCCTCCGCATAAATAAAAAACCTAATTTAAAACACCTAAAGCATTTTATTGATAGATATAAGAATCCAAATAAAATTGTTACGATTGCCATGTGTGGCAAGTATACTGAGCTTATCGATTCCTATAAAAGTGTTATGGAGGCTTTTGTGCATTCAGGAGTTGAAAACAATTCTAGGGTAGAGGTCAAATGGATCCAAACTCAAAAAATAATTAATGAAAAAACCGCTAGATCAAATTTTGAAGGTGTTGATGGAATTTTGCTTTTACCTGGATTTGGATCTCGTGGAGGTGAAGGGAAAATCCTATCAGCAAAGTATGCAAGAGAGAATAAAATTCCATTTTTAGGTATTTGCCTGGGACTACAGTGTGCGGTAATTGATTTTGCTCGGAATATTTGCGGAATGAAAGATGCAAACTCTACTGAATTTGATTCAAAAACTCCATACCCTGTTATAGACTTAATGGAGTCTCAACGAGCAATTAAAATTAAAGGTGGGACAATGAGACTTGGTGCATATGATTGCCAAATACAGGTGGGGACAAAGGCATATGCATCTTATAGAAAAAAGGAAGTTACAGAAAGGCATCGCCATCGTTACGAGGTGAACAATAGATATAGGAAGAAATTAGAAAAAAATGGACTTGTTTTTTCTGGTATTAATGAACGCTTAGGAGTGGTCGAAACAATTGAATTACCGAATCATCCGTGGTATGTCGCTAGTCAGTTTCATCCTGAGTTAAAAAGTAGAGTCAATAAAGCCCATCCACTTTTTAGGGATTTTATAAAAGCTGCGGTAAAACAAAAATCATGAAAAAAGTATCTGTTGACTATCACGAGAAATCAGTGTTTAAAAGAACGATTTTTTCAGATGATTATTTTGGTTTGATTCTTGGACCATGTGTAATAGAAAGCCGCGACCATGCATTGATGATGGCAAATTCGTTAATTAAGATATCAGATAAAATAGACATGCCATTTATCTTTAAAAGTTCTTTTGATAAAGCAAACCGAACTTCGATAAACTCCTTTCGAGGTCCTGGTTTAGATGAGGGCCTGTCTATTCTTTCGGAAATAAAAACCGAAACTGGTTTACCTATTCTTACAGATATACATGATATTTCGCAGGCTGGACCTGTTGGTAATGTTGTGGATGTGATACAAATTCCAGCCTTTTTATGCAGGCAGACAGATCTTTTAATCGCAGCGGCAAATACTGGTAAAACTATAAATATAAAAAAAGGTCAATTTCTTGCACCTTGGGATATGAAACATGTTGTTAATAAGCTTAAAGAAATGAATTTTGATAATATTTTATTAACTGATCGTGGTTCTCAATTTGGATATAATAACCTTGTATCAGATATGCGTTCAATACCTATTATGCAAGAACTAGGTTTTCCAGTAGTTTTTGATGCTACTCATAGTGCTCAGCTTCCAGGTGGGAATGATAGTTTTACGGGTGGGATGAGATCGATGATACCTACACTAGCAAAATCAGCGGTTGCTGCTGGTTGCAATGGTTTATTTATGGAGGTTCATAATAGTGTAGAAACAGCCAAGTCAGATTCTTCAACTCAATGGCCTTTAGATAGATTAGAATCATTATTAATACAGATAAAAAAAATTATAGAGGTGTTAAAATGAATTTTCTAGCAACTGATATAAAACTTTTAATAACTGATGTGGATGGAGTATTAACAGATGGCGGAATTTTTATTGGTCCTGATGGGATTGAATTCAAAAGGTTTTCTGTTTTTGATGGTGTTGGTGTTGCTATTGCAAAGGCAGCTGGTCTAAAGATAGCTTTTATTTCTGCAAGATATTCTGCTGCTACTGAGTCTAGAGCAAAAGAATTAAAAATTGATGAAATATATAATGGGAGCTTAAACAAGCTCCCTGTTTATGATGAATTAAAAACCAAGTATAATTTATCTGACAACAATATTGCATATATAGGCGATGATCTAATTGATTTGGCTGTAATGAAAAAAGTAGCTTGCCCAATTGCAGTAAACAATGCAATAGACGCGGTTAAAGAAGTTTCAATATTTATAACAAAATCTTCAGGTGGTGAAGGCGCTTTTCGAGATGCTGTAGAGTGGATTGTTAGTCAACAAGGTCGCATGAAAGAAGTCTTAAAAAAAATGGAGGATCATGTTTTATCGAGCTGAATTATGCGATATGTAATAATTGTTATGACATTTTTTTTTACACACTGTAATAGCACAGATGAAATCACATCAAATTCTAGATTGGGAAAACCAGATCAAGAAAGTTGGGGTGTCACTATTTTGTTAACGGATGAGGGTTTAATCAAAGCAAAAATAAGATCAGGACATTTAGAAAAATATAAAGAGAGAGAATTTATCTTATTAGATAGTAGCGTGACTGTAGATTTTTTTGATGAGAACGAAAACCATACTTCTAGGTTGATATGTAATATTGCAGAGGTGAATGAAAAATCTAATCATATGAAGGCGATAGGAAATGTTTCAGCTATATCTGATAGTGGAATTACTCTTTATACAGATACATTGGTTTGGAATTCAAGAGATGAAAAAATGTCTACTAAATGTGAAATAATGCTTACGACCGAACAAAAAGACACTTTATATGGTGTGGGGTTTGAATCTGAATCAGATTTAAAAAACTGGATAATATTAAATCCATCAGGCGTTACGACAAGGGAATTAAATGAGGGATAAACATCAAACATTAAGCGCAATGCGTTTATCTAAAAAATATGGTAGTCGAATGGTTGTTCGTGATGTAGATTTAAATGTAGATAGAGGTGAAATTGTAGGCTTGCTTGGTCCTAATGGAGCAGGGAAAACAACGTCATTTTATATGATAACGGGGATGATAAAGCCAACGAAGGGCCATGTGTTATTAGACGAAATGGACATTACTAATGATGCAATGTATAAAAGAGCAAGAAAAGGGATTGGTTATTTATCACAGGAACCTTCTATTTTCGGGAAATTAACTGTCGAAGATAATTTAAAACTAGTACTAGAAATGCGTAAGGAGATTTCAAAAACAGAACAAAATGAAAAAATGGATATAGTCTTAAACGATTTATCTGTTACTCATTTAAAAAAAAATAAAGGAAATACTTTGTCAGGAGGGGAAAGACGTAGGGTTGAAATTGCACGCTGTCTTTGTATGGATCCTGATTTTGTCCTTCTTGATGAGCCTTTTGCTGGAGTTGATCCAATAGCTGTAGAAGAAATTCAGACAATAATATATTCGTTAAAAGAAAAAAATATTGGTGTTTTGATTACCGATCATAATGTTCGTGAAACTTTGTCTATTACTGATAGATCTTATTTACTATTTGATGGAAGGATTTTGAAATCAGGTTCATCCGTATTTTTGGCAAATGATGAAGAGGCAAGGCGTTTATATCTTGGGGAAAAATTTAAACTAGATTAATGTCTGTAAAACTTAAGCAAATTCAAGTCCAAAAACAGAAGCTTGCGCCGAAACAAATTATTCAGGCAAAAATTCTTCAGCTGAACACATTGAATTTGGAACAAGCTATCACAAAGGAGTTGGAAAAAAACATTATGCTTGAACAGGTAGATGTTGAAGATTTACAAGATCAAGAGAAGATTGAAGAATCTAATAAAGATATAGATGTTTCTTCTGAGGACATGTTTAGTGATGAGACTACTTATTTTTTACAACAAGAAAAAAAAGAAATGCCTCTCCCAGAGCACAAAACATTTTTAGAGGAGGTGATTTCTCAATTAAGAGATACTAAACTAAATGATCACGAAAGAGAAATAGCAGAAGAAATTTTATGGAATACTAATGAAAGGGGATATCTAGATACTGATCTGATATTAATTGCTGATCGTATTGATGTTGACTTGGAAGATGTTGAACCTATTCTATATAAAATTCAACGTTTAAATCCCAAAGGAATTGGTTCAAGAAATTTAAGAGAGTGTTTATCTATACAATTGGAAGAAGAATCAGATTCTTTATCGTTTAAAATTATTGCAGACTACTTTGATGATTTTATGAATAAACGTTATGAAAAAATCCAATCACGTTTAAAATGCACTGAGCAAGAATTACATAATGCAGTAGAGCATATTCAACATCTTAATCCAAGACCTGGAGATGGGTTTTTGGATAAATTCCAACCTGTTGTACCAGATGTTATTGTTCGAAAGAATGGGAATTCTTGGGTTATTACTGCCAATGATGGGAGTTTACCAGATTTAAGGATAAGTAAAGATTATATTAATTTTAATAATGAAGACACATATGATAAAAATGCGAAAAAGTTTATTCAAGAAAAATTAAACTCAGCTGAGTGGTTTATTGATGCTATAAAACAACGACAAAAAACCTTAATAAATGTAACCAAGTCTATAATTAATTTTCAGCCTGAATGGTTTTATGGAGATATTGATTTCCTTAATCCGTTAAAACTACAAGATGTTGCCGAAAATATTAAGATGGATATCTCAACAATTAGTAGATCTACAAGAGGAAAATTTGTTGATACTCCGTATGGTATATTTGAGTTAAAATATTTTTTTACAGATTCAATTAAACTTAAAGATGGTAAGAGGCTTGGAACATTTGTAATAAAAAAAGCTTTAGAAAAGATAATAAACACAGAGAATAAACGTCACCCTTATAATGATGATATTTTGGTTGAAAAATTGGTAGATGCGGGATATGAACTCGCAAGAAGAACAGTCGCAAAATATCGTGATCAAATGGGTTTCCCTGTAGCAAGATTAAGAAAAAAAATATAATGTAGGAGTGTAAAATGGCTAAACGAATAATAATAGGAGATCAAGAATTTGATGTCCCAAATGTATTCCCAAAAAGTGGTTGGTTAATAGCTTTGCTATTAATAGTAGTTTTTGGTGTATGGAGTTCTTTTTATCGAGTCGAGCTTGAGGAAGTCGGGGTTTTGATGACGCTTGGTAAATATCATGGCGAAGTCGGGTCTGGATTGCATATGAAATTGCCTGCTCCGTTTCAGACGGTAATAAAAGTTCCAGTAAAACGAGAATTAATGATGGAATTTGGTCAAAGAAGCGATACAAAAAAACAAAATAGACGGATCAACAGATCGGAATTAGAGGAAGAGTCTTTGATGTTAACGGGAGACTTAAATGTGGCTATGGTTCCTTGGAAAACACAATATCGAATAGGTGATGCATTTAAATTTTTATTTAAGGTTCGTGATCCTATTGGAACTTTTCGAGATATGAATGAGGCAGTGATGAGAGAAGTTATTGGGGATAGAAGTGTCAATGAGGTTCTAACAACTGGAAGGCAAGAGATTGCGACCAGTATGGAACAAAAACTTCAAGAAATGTGTGATCAATATGATAATGGAATTAAAATTAATCGTATTTTACTGCAAAAAGTGTTGCCCCCTAAACCTGTCCAAGATGCTTTCAATGAGGTTAATACGGCGGAACAGGAGAAAGAACGAATGATTAATGAAGCACTTGGTGACTACAATCGGATAATACCACGAGCACGAGGCGAAGCAGAACAAACTGTTCAGCAGGCAGAGGGTTATGCTACAGATAGAGTTAACAGAGCAAAAGGGGATGCTTCTTTGTATAATGATATACTAAAAGCTTATAAAAAAGCGCCTGAGGTTACCAGACAGAGAATATATTTAGAAACGGTTGCTGATGTATATCCTAATGTAAAACAAAAAATCATTTTGGACAAAGATCTTGAAGGTGTATTGCCTTTGCTACCATTAGGAAGGGAGGGGAAATAATGTTAAATCTTTTGAAAGGAATATCACTAATTATAGTTGTCTTTTTGTTATTTTTGTTCGGTGGTGCATTTTTTATTGTAAATGAATCTGAGCAAGTTGTAATAACCCAGTTTGGTGAACCAGTCGGTGAACCAATAACTCAACCTGGATTAAATTTTAAAATACCTCTAATCCAGAAAGCAAATTATTTTGATAGGAGATTTCTCGCTTGGGATGGTGAACCGAAGCAGGTTTCTACTCGAGATAAACGTTTTATTAATATTAATACATATGCTCGTTGGCGTATATCTGATCCACTTAAATATGCACAAAGACTTTTTGATGAAACGAAAGCACAAAATAGGTTGGGAGCAATTTTGGAAGGTGCAACACAAAATGAGATTGCTAATCATGATCTCATTGAACTTGTTAGAAGTACAAATAGGGATTATATATCGTCTGCGAATGATAAAGATCAGAATAATAAAGCAGTTATACAAAGAGGGAGGGATGCATTAAGAGCAGCTATCTTAGATTTAGCTAAAGAAAGAACCAGTGATCTTGGGATTGAAGTTTTAGACTTTCAATTTAAAAGAATAAACTATGTTCCAGAGGTTCGTAATAAGGTTTATGAAAGAATGATATCTGAGCGTAAAAGAATAGCTGAGGAATTTAGATCACAGGGTGCTGGAGAATCTGCGAGAATAAGTGGACAAAAAGATAGGGATTTAAAAGAAATAACCTCTGATGCCTATAGAAGATCACAAGAGATTAAGGGGAAAGCTGATGCCGAGGCTGCAAATATATATGCAAAAGCTTACAATAAGGATCCTGACTTTTATAAATTTATGAAAACAATGGATATCTTTAAGGATGCGCTTGGTAAAGAGACTACCTTGGTACTAAGTACAGATGGTGAATTTTTACGCTATCTTAATGAGGCTAAATAATAGTGGCTAAAAAAAAAATACGCTCGACTACAATAATCGGCGTTCGTAAAAATGGTGCGATTGCTTTGGCTGGAGATGGACAGGTTACACTCGGTGATATTTCATTTAAGCAAAAAGCAATTAAAGTCCGTGAATTTTCAACAGAAAATAATTCCGTTCTAGGTGGATTTGCTGGTGCTGCAGCTGACGCTCTTACATTATTTGAAAAATTTGAACAAAAATTAGATCAGTATGAAGGAGAATTAAAAAGAGCTGTTGTAGAATTAGCAAAAGAATGGCGTACAGATAAAATGTTAAGACAACTTGAAGCAATGCTAATTGTTATGGATTTATCTAGTAGTTTTATTATATCAGGTGATGGGAATGTTCTGGAACCTGATGATCAGATAATTTCAATTGGATCTGGTGGAGGCTATGCTCATGCTGCAGCAAAAGCTTTTTTACAATCTGGGAATCTATCAGCTAAACAGATTGCTAAAAAATCTTTAGAGATTGCCGCAGAACTTTGTATCTATACCAATAATCAGATTACTGTAATAGAGGAGAAATGAAAGAGCTTACCCCTAAACAAATTGTTAAAGAACTAGATCGTTATATTGTAGGCCAAAAAAATGCAAAAAAGGCAGTTGCGATAGCCCTAAGAAATCGTTGGAGAAGACGTCAGGTAAAAGGAATGATGCGTGATGAAATAATGCCAAACAATATAATTATGATTGGTTCAACTGGTGTAGGGAAAACAGAGATAGCTCGCAGACTAGCAAAATTGGCTAATGCCCCATTTATTAAAGTAGAAGCAAGCAAGTTTACAGAAGTAGGATATGTTGGTAGAGATGTGGAATCAATTATTAGAGATCTAATGGATACTGCCGTTGGGATGGTCCAAAAAGAAAAAGAAACTGAGGTGATGGGTTTAGCAGAAAATTTAGCGAATGAAAGAGTTCTTGATGCGTTATTACCGAGCGAGAAAAAAGGCGATAATAATATTTCAAAAGAAATTCAAGATCGACATGAAAGAACTAGATTTCGCTTAAGAGAAAAACTAAATAAAGGTGATTTTGAAGATAAATTGATAGAAATTGAGGTTTCTGAACCATCACCAGTTGGAATGCAAATATTAGGACCGCTGGGAATGGAAGATATTGGAATTAATATTAAAGAGATGATGTCCAATGTTATGCCAAAAAACAAACAATCAAAAAAATTGCCAGTTTCTGAAGCAAGAGAAGTTTTAATTGAAAACGAATCTCAAAAATTAATTGATCATGATGAAGTTGTCAGGATAGCTAAAAGTAAGGTTGAAAATAATGGGATCGTTTTTTTAGATGAGATTGATAAAGTAGTAGGTGGGGATCGAAGCCTTGGTCCTGATGTAAGTCGTGAAGGTGTACAGAGAGATCTATTGCCTGTCGTTGAAGGAAGTAATGTAAGCACTAAATTTGGAGTTGTCTCAACTGATCATATTTTATTTATTGCTGCGGGAGCGTTTCATATATCAGCACCATCTGATATGATACCTGAATTACAAGGGAGATTCCCTATTCGCGTTGAGTTAGATAGATTGAATACAGATGATTTTATAAAAATTCTCACCCATCCTAAATCTGCTTTGATAAAACAATATATTGCCCTTATGGAATCCGAGGGAGTTACGCTAAAGTTTAATGACGCTGCTATTAAATCTATTTCTAAAATAGCCTCAGAAGTAAATCGTAAAATGGAAAACATAGGCGCCCGTAGATTACATACGATTATGACGACTTTACTGGAGAGGCCTCTTTTTGAGCACCCAAATCCTAAAGAGAAGGTTATTAATATAACTTCAAAAACTGTCAAAGATTCTTTAAAAGGTATAATAGAAGATCAAGATCTAAGTCGATATATATTATAGGAGGTCAGAAATGGCAAAACATTTTTTACACTTATCAGACTTTTCAGATAAAGAGATTTGGGATTTATTAAATCTCGCGAGTGATTTAAAATCAAAATTTCATAATAATAAAAGCTATAGTCCTTTTAAAAATCAATCTCTTGCAATGATATTTGCAAAACCTTCTGCAAGAACACGTGTGTCTTTTGAAACAGGGTTCCAGTGGATGGGAGGGAGTGCATTATTTTTAGGTCCAAACGATATAGGAATAGGAAAACGCGAAGCAATCAAAGATATTTCTAGATTATTTAGTCGTTACAATGATATAATAATGGCTCGTCTATTTGACCATGACCATATATTAGAATTAGCTGAGTTTTCTGATATTCCTGTAATAAATGGCTTAACTGATTATAATCATCCTTGTCAAATTTTAACGGATATATTTACTATATGGGAGCATTTAAAAAGTATTGAGGGACTGAAAATTACTTATATGGGAGACGGGAATAATATTGTCAATTCGTGGCTTCAGCTGGCATCGATAGTCCCATTAAATTTTGTATGCTGTTGCCCAAAGGGATATGAACCAGACCCTAAAACAATCAAAATGGTTAAGGATGCAGGTTTATCTACTTTTGAGCTATCTCAGGATCCGTTTTTTTCTGTTAATAATTCAGATATTATTTATACTGATGTCTGGGCTTCAATGGGCCAAAAAGAAGAGGCAGAGGAAAGGGTAAAATTATTTAAAAATTATCAGGTGAATAGCAAACTAGTAAAGGCTACTGGTAAAAAAACGTTATTCATGCATTGCTTACCAGCAGAGAGAGGACGGGAGGTCACAGATGAGGTAATTGAATCCGATTATTCTATAGTTTTTGACCAAGCTGAAAATCGTATGCACATACAAAATGCAATTATGGTATACTTGAAAAACAAGTTTTGATTTTCAAATTTTTTGTGTTCATATTCATTTTAATGAATAGTAAAATGGTAAAGAATCAAAAAATGTTTTTTTAAAATCAAAAGATTAAAATATATCAAACATTTTTTTGAATTGAATGCTATAGATTATCAATTGTACATTGGTACATGTTAATAAAATCATTAGGATTAATCCTTTTTTTCATAAATTTTCATAGCACTATTTTTTCCCAGTTCGAATATAAAGAATTACTTTTTATTCCCTGGGGCAATAAATCTGGTCAGATTAAACTCAGGGAAGATAATAGTGGACGGATAGGCCCAACTTCATTTAGCGTTAACGATGAAATTATTTTTGTTTTAGACTTTAATAACAAACAATTAAAGCAATATTTAAAAGGACAACATAAATCAAATATTCCGATAGAAAACCCATTACATGATATTTTTTTTATAAATAAATATGGTGAACCAGTATTTAATACATTTCAAAATTTTTTAGTCAATAAAGATGTATCGATTAAAATAAAAGACAATAACACTATTTCAATAAAAGGTTCTGAGATTGACATCGTTTTTAAAGATAGTTTATCAATAGGCTTCGGACAATATTTAGGTAAGACAGTAAATAATCATCACTATGTTTATATTGAAAATATTATCCAGCATATACCTCTCCTTATAGAAAGAAAAATTTTAGTTGTTGATCAAGTTGGGAAAGTGAAAATAATTTTTCAATATCCGAATAATAATTATACATATATTCCTCAAGAGTTTTTCGTTAATGATGGAAATTTGTTTTTTTTGACTTCAAGAAATAATGGTGTTACCGTAAGTGGTTGGATTTATAATGATCAAACTATAGATAGTTTGGTTATATATAGTCTACCAGAGGAAATGTTAAGAGGGAATCATTATAATTTTGATATACAAAACTTTACAGATCCAGATAATGTAATTGAAACTGATTCTGAGAATGAATCTTTTATTTATCCTCCAGTATCGCCAGGTGAGGCACTTGAAACGGCTGATGCATATGTAAGTTTTAATTGGACTGCTGAAAATTTCAATATTACTGATGGAGTAGAAACAGACCCTGAGGGTGTTATGATTCAGACACCTGAATGGATTCAAGTAGGTGATAATTATCATGTTCCATACAAATGGGGAGGCTTTAACACGTTAGATGAATTTTATTCTGGACTTTTGGAAAATAAATTTGCTGGTGATAGAATTACAGATTGTTCTCAAAATTATTGTGTCAGCGATTATTGTATTGGCGTTGATTGCTCAGGATTTGTTTCGAGATGTTGGAATCTTTCGACTCATTATTCCACTGCGATGATGGATGATGATATAACTATTGCATACGAAACATGGGATGATTTAAATCCAGGAGATGCAATTCATAAAGTCGGTCATGTCCGGATGGTAGTCTTTAAAAACAATGATGGTTCTATTTTAACAGTGGAAGCATCAGGCTATGATTGGAAAGTAAGTTATAGAAGCTATAATCTAAGTCAGCTTACTGCTTATAGCCCGAGGTATTATCAGGGTATGGAGGGGACAGCGGGTAGTATCCCGATTCCAAAGCTTTCCTCTGTTATCAAAGAAGATGAAATAATACTAAATTGGAGATTAAATGATTATGACGGAATATCTGGGTTTAATATTTATGGGTATTCTCCTAACGAAAGCTGGACCTTGTTAAACTCTTTAGATACTATAATAACATCTCTGAGTTTAATTAATCAAACCAACCCCATATATTTTAATTTAACAAGTATCTCTTCTACCGATGGAGTGGTGGAGGGGTTTAATTCAGACAGTTATGGGGCTTATGAAGGTTCTCAATTAAAAGATATTTTAATTGTAGATGGATTTGACCGGACAAGTGGGAGCTATCCATTTCCCTATCATTCATTTGGAATGAGAATGGGACAAGCTTTATCTCCTTGGGGGTATTCTTTTGATACGGTTGATAATGATGAACTTCTATCTGGAAATGTTTTATTAGAGGATTATGAAACAATATTTTGGTTGTTGGGAGATGAAAGTACTGCTGATGAGACATTTAGCTCATTTGAACAAAGTTTGGTAAAAGACTATCTTACTCAAGGTGGTAAAATTTTTATAAGCGGCTCTGAGATAGCTTGGGACCTTGATCATATGGGAAATGAATTAGATAAAAGTTTCATTAATGATTATTTGAAAACAAAATATGATTTAGATGATTCTAATTACTATGAGGTAATTGGAAATGTAGAGAGCGTATTTTCAGGATTAACGTTACACTATGATAATGGAAACTATGGTGTTTATGAAGAAAATTACCCAGATGCTTTTTTGTGTATTGGTGGTTCTCTGCCTGCTCTTAACTACGGGAATGGACTTATAGCCGCGACACATTATACTGGCACAATTTCTACAAGCCAGAATGTTTCTCAAATATTTGTTTTAGGATTTCCTTTTGAGACTATATATGATGAGTCTGAGAGAGTTGCACTAGTAGGTAACGTTTTGTATTATTTTGGTTATGATGTTCAGCTAGAGAAAATGGAAGATCAAATAAATCCAGAAGAATTTAAGCTTTATGCTAATTACCCTAATCCATTTAATCCGCTAACAAAAATTAAATATTCTGTACCAGAATATAGCAGAGTAAAGATTGTTATTTTTGATATGTTAGGTAGAAAAATAAAAACTCTTGTAGATGATAACCATGACTCTGGAAATCATTTGGTAGAGTGGGATGCTACTAATGAACGGGGTATACACGTCAGTTCAGGCCTTTATTTTTACAAAATTCAGTCAGGTGAATATATTAGTACAAATAAGATGTGCTTTATAAAATAATTCTAACAATTATCGGGGCCAATTTTTTATAATATTTTTTGCTAGTTTTCCTGCATCGGTTAAATCGCTATCAAGCCAATTCCCAGTTGTACTTGCTCCTGGAACCAGGATAGACCATTCTTCTTCTTTATCATTTACTGCCCAATTGAGATGACTTATTTTATTTGCAAAACACCAGTTCATCCATTTGCTTGCTTCGGTATCTATTTGACTATATCCAATTGAACCCCATTCAGTAACAAAAAGAGCGATCCCGTCATTTAAAGCTTCAGTTGCTCTGTCTCTTAACCATTGGTGATGATATACTGTGTAAAAATGAAGAGTATATGCAATATTAGAGAATCCCTCTATCGGGTCAGCTGCTGCTAGATCAACCCTTTGGGACCACTCAGGTGTTCCTACAACAATAATATTATCAGGGTCAATAGCACGAATTGTTGAAATAACTTCTATCGCATAGGGTTTAATTTTTTGACTCCAAGATATATCTAAAGGTTCATTATATATTTCGTAGATAACATTATCATATTCACCATATAAAGTAGCCATTTCATGGAAAAAATGAACTGATTCATTTGTATAATCTTCTGCATGGTGAGAGTGCCAGTCAATAATTACATATAATCCTTCCTGTATTGCCGTTTCTACTATAGTTTTGATTCTATTCTTATTTGATGTTTTATCATCAAGATATCCACCAGGATCTTCAACTCCCATTGATGCTCTAACAATTGTTGTATTCCAATCTAATTCTAGCCATGACACAACCTCTGGAGTGTAATATTTTTCTCCCCCCCAATTATTATTACTCCAAAAGAAACTGTTACCAGCAAAACATATGGGATTATTATTTTTATCAAGAATTTTATTACCTTCTATATACAACTTTCCATGTTTCTGGATTATTGTGCTATCAATTGATTGGACCGTTGAATTTTCTTTTTGATTGATTTCTTGTTGGCAAGAAAATGAAATCAAGAATAAGAAAGTATATACTAACAGGGGAAAATAATTAAATAATTTTTTGAATAAGAATATCAAGAGAGAATTCTAATAATCCATATCCATCCCGCCTCCACGATTACCACCTCTTCCAAAGTTTCTTCGCCCCCACTTCTTTTTTTGTTCTTTCCCAAAATTATATCTTAGGTTGAGCGATGTGGTACGTCTCCCTCGTTTGCGTTCTGCGTACATTTCTTGAGTGAAAAACTCATAATCTTCTTTAGTATCAATAATAAATCTTCGATTATTAAGAAGGTCATTTATTTTTATTGTTACTGATAACCTATTATTCAAAAAAGATTTCTCAATACCAAGGTCAGCGCCATAGTTTGCAGGAATTTTTCCAGAGGTGATTTTCATTGTTGCTCTACCACCTACAGATAATTCTAGTTTTGCTAAAGAAGGAATATTTAATGTTAACTGGCCTCGGTTAAACATTCCCTGAGAAAGACCACTCAAATCGTCTTCATACTGCCCCCCAGAGGTTTGATTTCTCCACCACCAGGTTGTAAGCATTAGGCTGATTAGTGGCATAGGTCTATAGTTTACAATGACGCTGCCACCAAGGCTTTTAGCGCTTTCAGCATTTCCAGCTGTAAGCAATTCATATGAAGTGCCATTATAGATAATTTCATCACGATCCCACCACGCGATAGGATCTGTGGTGTGTTTATATGATATTCCTGTATTAAAATTAAATTTTCTAGAATTACTAGAAAAATTGAGTTCCATCACGTCACTATATTCAGGTTTTACAAAAGGATTACCATTTCTTATTCTTGTTGTGTCCAACATATCGTTTGGGAAGGGATTTATTGATCCTGTGCCAGGTCTATTAACTCGTTTTGAATAACCAAACTGGATTTGGGATTTCTCAGTGAGTTTGTAGTTTGCGAAAAGGCTTGGATAAAAATGACTATAAGGATTATCAAACTTACCTTCTTTTACCGCCATGTTTACAACATGGTGCGTAACACTAGCAGCCTTAGTTGTGTCACCCGTTATTTTAGCTAATGTTTCAACCTGCTCAAATCGAAGGCCTCCTTTTACACCAAATCGGTCGCTCAAATCATATCCCATTGTAGCATATACTGCATATATATTTTCGTTGTAAAGATAATCATATGTATCATCTAAAAAGAATAAGTCATCACCTAATTTTTTTAAAGTAGTCTTTAACCCCGTTTCAAGAGCAAAATTTTTGCCAAGTTTATCTTCATAATCGAGAGATGCAATCGTACTTTGAAAGTTATTGCGATTTCTTACACTACTGTTATTTCCAGTTGAATTTTGACTTAAATCATCTTCAGTCTCATCTTCATTACCATAGCTATAACTTAAATTCCCATTTAGTTTTTTATATTTAGAGTCAAATTTATTTTCGTATGAAAGAGAATGATCCCAGTCGCTTTCTTCTTCGATTTCTTTAATATCTAGTATACTAGTTATAGGTCTAGAGGTCTCAATTATTTCTTGACCATCTTGATCTTTTATGTTAAAAGTGGATGTGTAACTAATGGTGCTCGAAGAACTTGGATATATATCACCACCAAAGCGAAAAGAAACATTATCTGAGTTTCTTAATCGTTTTGTTTTTTGGTATAGATATCTAATGCTATCACTTGGTTCAAAATATAAAAAATCAAATTCTCTTAGCCCTGTTCCGTATCTTTCCCCCATTCTATAACTAGCATTCCCAAAAACATTCCACTTATCAGTACGATAGTTTAAATTTCCGCTTAGATTATTTTTATTGTATTCTCCTGCACTAAGTGTAGTGTTTCCATTAAAACCATCAAAAGTTCCACGTTTAAGAACAAGGTTAATAATCCCACCAACTCCATCTGGATCGTATTTTGCTGATGGGTTAGTAATAACTTCGACTTTTTCAATCATGGATGCCTGTAGGTTGTCTACCATTGAACGGCGGTCAAAGCCCACTTTTTTCCCATCTATTAAGACTGTTACATTAGCATCTCCTCTAAGTGTAATATTCCCATCAATATCTACTGCTACCGTAGGGACTTGATTTAGAACATCTTCTCCTGACCCGCCTGAAGATGCAAGATTCTTTCCTACCGTAAAAATTTGTTTATCAATGGTTTGAATAAATTGGCTCTCACCCAAAACCTCAACCTGAGATAGATTAATTGATGAAACAGATAATGTAAGATCTCCCAAGTTTTGTTCGATTCCTCCTGATTGACCTGGAAAAATATTAATGGGAGTGATTTGCTTGGTTTTATATCCTATAAATTCTACTACTGCTTTGTATCTGCCAAGCGGAATCTCTTTAATAAGAAAGTCTCCTTGTTTATTGGATAAGGCCCCACTAACAATTTCATTTGATCTTAAGTTTATTAAAGTTACTGAGGCATATTCAATTTTTTCTCCAGAAGTTGAGTCTGATATAGATCCCTTAAGTATGCCAATCGCTGGCATCTTTTTATCAGAGCCTTGCCATTGCGCAGAAGAGATTGTTAGTAGAAGAAATAAAAAATATATTCGATAATTCAATTGAAAATTTCCTTGATAAATTTGATTGCGAAATTATTAATAATTATATATAATTTTAATTTTTAATAAAGCACATATAATCATTTTAATTATATTGGCATAATTTATAGATTTTATTTATGAAATTAAAAAAATGAAATATATTCTTCGTAAACCAGTAATTTTAATTATACGTCTTTATCAATTATTACTTTCACCATTTTCTGGGCCTAATTGTCGTCATCTTCCGACCTGCTCCGAATATGCAATTGAAGCGATTCAAAAGTGGGGCTTGATTTCTGGGTTTTGGTTGTCTATAAAAAGAATTAGTCGTTGCAATCCTTGGGGAACAGATGGTTATGATCCTGTTCCAAATTCTAAAAATAAATCTATCTAATTTAATGGACACTGTTAATGTTTTTTTTCAGGGAATAAAAAGCATTCCTATTATGCCTGATGTTTCAGGCATAAAATTTGGAGATATTATTGAACTTCCAGAAAAAGTTCCAGTCTTAGATCTGTCAAATCAAAATTCACAAAACAAAAATAATTATACATATTCAATTGGCAAATATAATGAAAAAAGACCTGGCATGTACCTTGGTCAGCACTATGAAAAGACTCATCGCAATATTCACATGGGAATTGATATCGGCGCGCCAGTTGGAACGCCAGTATATTCTTTTTATGACGGCGAAATATTTTTGTTTGACTATAATGATGGGAAGCTGGATTATGGATATACTTTGATAATAAAACATGTAATTAATAATGTTTCATTGTTTGCTCTTTATGGGCATCTAGATCAAAGGTCAATTAAAAATAAAAAAGTTGGTGAGCATGTTTCAACGAATGATGAAATCGCATTTATTGGTTCAAGTGCTGAAAATGGGGGATGGCCACCACATCTCCATTTTCAATTAAGTCTAGTTGAGCCTAAAGAATGTGATCTCCCAGGTGTTGTTTCAGATTTAGATAAAGAAAATGCTCTTAAAGTTTTTCCTGACCCGAGGTTAGTTTTAGGAAATATATACTAGAATAAGAAATTATTACCATTTTGATCTTACACTTAGTTTTATTACAGGGTGTGTATTTGGAGCCGTGATAGCATTAATAATTTCAAACTGTAAATCAAATTTTCTTAATTTTTCTTTAGTTTTAACATTAATTATCTTTTCACCATTTGCCTCTATAGTAAAAATATCAGTATCGCTATAAAAATTATGCTCTCCAACGTTACGCATAATATATGGGATACCAGAATTGTTTTTTATCTTTAGGTTAACGACAGTTGAGTTTTTGATATATCTAGGTTCCTTGATTATCAAGGATTGATTTAACAATGGTAGTAACCGTTCATATTTACCGATTAGATTGTTTTTAAACCATACTGCCGTTCGTCCTGAGAAAAGAGCTTTTTTAATTGATTTAGTCGTTTTCTCAGTTGCGAAGACCAACGTTACAGGCCTGTGTCCGCCTAACTCAGTTTTGTATTGCCAGTCAATTATTCCATGAATATCTGATGTGCCAATAATTGTTAAATTGTAATCAAGAGCAAGCTGAAGAGCTTCATCAGAATATGTTGTATCATTTACCACTTCAATTCCGTGCATTAAACCATTCTTTATAAGTTTTAGGTGCATTGGATCAAGTGGAATTTCTCCTTTAGGCGACTGAGCAATCCAATGTGGATGATTCCAAAAAATAAAAGCGCCCTGTTTTTTAGCTTCCATATAAACCTCTAAAGGATCTTCAATCAAAAGTTTATTTGCATCCTTTATAAAAATAGCATTAGCATGGCCTGGTGGCATTTGTCGAGTGATTTCTGATCCGTTTATAATTATTAATCCAGAACCTTTTGCATATTTAGAAGCTAGGTCAAAAGAACGGTTTCGATCTGGATGAGGGATATCATCTTTCCAATTTTGGATTTCAAGGTGTTCGGTCATTGCGATAGCATCTAGCTGATCTTTTAGTGCCTCTTGTACTCTAATATCAGGCCAAACACTTCCATCAGAAAAAACGGTGTGGGTGTGAAAATCACAGGCGAGAGTTTTATATCCTGGAATATTTGGAAAATCGACAACTCTTTTAATGTTGCCATGGGCAATTAATATTGAAACAAAACTAAGGGATAAAAGATTCAGCTTTGTGAGATAGCGCATTTAATTTTTAAACATTTCAAATTTTTTTTTATTTTACTTCCTCCCAGTGTATTTCCATTGTATGGTACTGAGCCTTTTTACCTTTTTTTATTGGAATAATTAGTTTATAGGTTGCTGTTTGGCCTGGGTCAAGAGCGGTATCTGTAATAACGCTTGAATTATATACAACTCGAGTACCTTTGATAAAAATAGAATCAATTCCTGCGATAGAAGTTGTTTGATCAAATAAGTTTCCAACAACTCTAACAAAATCTGCTCTTTTTTCGCCAATATTTTTTATTCTTCCAGAGAACTGTTGTCTATCAGGGTAGTAATCTATAAATGGGTCACCTAAAAAAGTAACATTTGCAGCTGGAAGTTTATGCTCATCCATTCGGACAACCATTTGTTTTTCTAAAACTAATCTTCCAATTTGAGTAGATAGAGTAAGGCTAGAGTCTGATTCTTCTTCAATGTTACCTAAGACGACTGTACCATTCTGGAGTTCAATCCGATGATGAAAATTGGGTAAATTGATAGCATCAAGAATTTCACGGCTTATACTTGGCATCTTTTGTTGTTTGTCATATGCCATTACGACTGTTTTTAGTGAATCAATTTCAGATTGAAGTGCTTTAAGATTAGATTCATATTGGAAAAATAGATTATCAAACTCAAGTTTTGGCTTTGGTTTTGATTCTCTCTGTTGAGGGAGCGAGTCAACAACTACAAGTTCTTCTGTCTCTTTTAGTGTTTCGGATAATTTATTTATTTTTTCTTTTGGAGGCAGTTCTGAAGGAATGGTTATTTGGACCTCTATGTTGCTTCCCCAAATTTTAATTCGATCAAATCCAGTACCAGTATTTTTTTTGGTGGCTTCAATAATATAGTAACCTGAAGGAATTTTTTTAAGTTCAAAGGTTCCATTTTTTTTTGATTTTGTGTTTGCAATTTTTTTACCATTTTCATTCTTTAGTTTTATTTCTGCTTTTTTAATTCCTGCACCATTTTTATCAATTATTTTTCCTGAAACAATAAAAACCCCTTCTGGGAGAGGTTCTTCATTTAATTGGCTATTAGATGATTCATTTTTTTCTGCTTCAATTAATTTTTCACCCAAAGGGATAGAAATTGTAATTACTTTATCTTCATCTAAAATCTCTATTTCTATTTCTGATGAGCCTAATTTTTTATCTTCTACAATTAGGGTATAGTTTCCAGCTTTTATTTTTTTTAAAGTAGCTTTCCCAGACTTATTCGATTTTGTATTCGCAATTTTTTTACCACTTTCATTTAGTAATCTAGTTTTAGCATTTTTAATTGGTTTTCCATTTAGATCATTAACAGAAATAAAAATGGAGTATTTATCTTTTGCCTCCATAAAAGAAAATATTAAAACTAGCAAAATAATTTTATATAACTTATTCAATAATTCTATCCCCATAATGAGCTGAAAATGCCATTCTTCTGACCGTTTCTGCATATACTTGTTCTTGTCCGAGTGTATAAATCATATCAATAATGTTGTCATAATATATATAGTTATTTTTTTCTTGAAGTATAGGGAGTATTTCATCAATCACAGTTAGGTCCCTATATGTTCCTAGGTTGTCGATAGCTTTTTTTCTAATGTCAACAGGATAGTCATTACTTGAGGCTATCTCTAAAACAGCTTTTTTTACTTCGGGTTCATTAAATTCGCCTAGTGCGCCTAGCATTGTGTTTAATAGGCTATAGTATTGTGATTTCCCTGTATTATAGGTATTTAATAATGCTAAAATTAGATTTTCTTCTTGAACGCCTTTCATCGTGTTAATTGCAAATTCTCTTACTTCCATATTAGTGTTTGGATCGCCTAGTAGTTCTGCAAAAGCAATTGCTGCATCATCAGGATTCTTTTTCCCTAAAATTTCAACTGCCATATTTCTAATCCCAATATCAACATTGGGGTCTTTTGCAATGGTTGCCAATATTGGAATTACACGATTATCATCTAAAGCACCTAGTGTTTCAGCCAGTAATCTTTCGGTTCGAGACATGTTAGATTTAGCGACTTCATATAGATCTAATAATGCTAAGACCTGATCTTTTGCGCGAACTTTGTTCAAATTTTTTACTAAAGTAATATGAATCTTATTTGTACGGTCCTCTAATTTGTGCATCGCTTTAACCATAGCGATTGCAGCTTTTGGATTTTCTTCAAACATTCCTAGCATTTCTATCGACTCATTCATAAAAGTATAATCTACTGCACCAGTTGTTTCTACCATTTCGGATATTGTTTTAAGTGCGGTCGGGTGTTGCGATTCAGCGAGAGCTTTACCCGCGATAATCCGAGCTTTAACTGGCTGGCTATCATCTTCATATATTGTGATTAATTCAAAAAGAGCCTGAACGTTACCAGATCTAAAAGTGCTTTTTAATTTTTGAATATTATTCATAAAGTTAGGATCATCGGGATCTATAATTCTTTTTTTCCCAAATATTCCAAGACACCCTGATATTAAAAAAATACCCAACACACATATAATAATTAGTCTATTCATTCAGATTCCAATCAAACATTTTTAAATCATCTCCATCAAAGTATGCGTATGTTGGCCTTGAAAACCAATCTCCCATAATAGCGAGCTTTCCATTATTTATTTTAATTAATTCTCCTAAATGATAGTGTCCACAGATCATGTAGTCAAACCCATTTTCTATATGTTCTTTTGCTTTTTGTTTTATTTCAGATCTAATATTTTCTTTTTGTTTTTCATGGAGATCTTCATCATAGCCACTCTTCGAAATCCATCTTGCAATACGATAACTTATTGTTGGATGAATCCATTGAAAAGCCCAAATAAAAAAACGGCTCCTAACAATTTTTTTTAGTATTCTATAGCCATGATCCCAGCTTAATAGGCCATCACCGTGGGTCACATAAAATTGTTTATTATTTAGAAAAAATGTTGTGTCTCCAAAGTATACATTATCCATAATAACATTGGTTATAAAGTCTTTAACCCAGTAATCATGATTGCCTAAAGAAAAATGAAGTTCAACGCCATGATTTTTTAGATCTATGGCTCTGGTATAAAAATCCGCGAATGCTTTAGGAATCACATCTGGATATTCAAAATAAAAGTCAAAAAGATCACCCACAAAAAATAACGATCCTCCTGTAGATTTGACTTTATCCATCAAACGATAAAGATTTTCACGCCTTTTTTGCTCTGATGATGTACTGTTAAGCATTAGGTGTACATCAGAAATGAAATAGACTGGTGTTTTCATAACCACTGGAACTTACTTGACTGTTTTTTTTTGAACAAGCATTGACCTAGTCATTTATTTGATAATAACAAGATAGATTGACTAGAGTTGATTATTTTTATTATGTTACGGAACTCTTGTGCAAACGAGAACGTATATTCAGTTATTAATATGAAAGTTTTTTTAGCCATATCAGTCTTTTGTCTTGCTTTGGTTTCTGGACAATCATTTGGTCAGAACAAGGTTCAGTACAGAGAATTTGATTGGTCATTTATTCAGACACCTCATTTTGATATTTATTTTTACGGTAACGAACAAGAACTTGCGAATTTTACTGCCCAAGTATCGGAGGAGGCTTATGAGCAGATATCCTTACATTTAAGATGGGATTTAAGGAAAAGAGTTTCAATAATGGTTTACAACTCTCATAACGAATTTCAGCAAACAAATATTGTTAGGCCTTATATGTCGGAAGGGGTTGGTGGAGTAACTGAATTATTTAAGAATCGAGTTGTTTTCCCCTTTGAGGGTAACTACGAACAGTTTCGTCATGTAATACATCATGAACTTGTACACGCAATGGTCAATGATATGGTATATGGAGGGAACATGCAGAATCTTATTTCAAGTAGAGTAAAAATTCGCGTTCCTATTTGGTGCAACGAAGGACTGGCCGAGTTTTTAAGTTTAAATTGGGATACAAAATCTGATATGGTTCTCAGAGATATTGCCATTCACGAAAGGATGCCAACTGTTAATGAATTAAATTATTTTATGGCATATAAGGGGGGACAGTCTCTTTGGAAATTTATAGCAGATAAATATGGCAGAGAAAAAATTGGCGATGTTTTTAGATCTATGAAAAGAACCCAAAATGCAGAAAAAGGCTATGAAAGAGCGCTGGGGATGAATTTTAAAGAGCTTACTAATAAGTGGCACAAATACTTGAAAAAGAATTATTGGCCAGACATAGATAATAGAGATCCAATAGAAGAAATCTCTGAACAATTAACTGATCATAAAAAATCAAAAAACTTTTATCATGTAAGCCCAGCTCTTTCTCCTGATGGGAGTATGGTAGCTGCGCTAACAGATCAGTCAGGATATTTTGATATTGTTTTATTTGATGCAATGACAGGGAAAAAAATAAAAACTTTAGTTAATGGAAGCAGATCCGTGAATTTTGAAGAGCTAAAATGGTTGCAGCCAGGTATCTCATGGTCGCCAGATAATAGTTCAGTTGTTTTTGCTGCTAAGGCTGGTAAGGGAGATGTTTTGCATATTATTGATGTAGATACAAAAAAATCAAAAACTATGCAAATTAATAACTTAGATGGTGTTTTTTCAGCTGCGTGGAGTCCACTCGGAAATGAAATAGCTTTTATCGGTAATAAAGGCAGAGCAAGTGATATATATATATATAATTTAGATAAAAATAATTTTTCCCAATTAACTGATGATGTCTTTTCTGATTCATATCCTTCTTGGAGTCCTAATGGTCAGGAAATTGTGTTTGTATCAGATCGAGGTGAAAATATTAGTGGAGCTCTTAAAGGGAAAATGGAAGATCATAACTATAGCCAGTCAGATTTATATACTATTAACACAAAATCAAAGATTATTTCTAGAATTACTGAAACAGAATATAATGAGTCCCATCCAGTATGGATGAATACAGATAATTTTATTATTTATACAGCTGACTATAACGGTGTATGGAATTTATTTAAAAAATCACTAAATGATGATTTGAGTGGGCAGTCTCAAGATCTTTCTCCATATGCAATAACAAATGTTTTAACGGGCTTACAACAACCGACAGTTTCTAAAGATGATCAGCAGATTGTTTTCGCAGGTTATGTTGGTACGGGGTGGGATTTATATAGTATGGTTAAGCCGCTAGAAAAGAATAAAAAGACTATCGCTAAAACCCAGTATATAAAAGGCAAAGATCAAGATGACGAGTCAATACCTGATTTAAGAAAACAATTAAAAAGTAAAGATTTTTCAGAAGTCAGTGAAAAATCATATTCAAAATGGGTTTTTGCACAAGGCTATGAGAATTATAACACCAGGATTAAAGAAAATGAGCCCATTGAAATAATAAGTCTCGATAGTCTTAAAAAGGATGGTGAATATATCCCACAATCATATAAAACTAGATTCACTCTTGATTTAGTAAGTGGAAATTTGCAGATCAGCAATGTGTTTGGTACGACTGGGATGACTTACTTTTCTTTTAGTGATATCTTAGGAGATCATCAAATTGCATTTGGTACTGAGATGGTGCTAACACTTGAAAATAGTGATTACTTTTTGCAGTATGCTTATTTGAAAAATCGGCGTGATTATTATTTCACTGCTTTTCAAAACGCTGATTTTTTTAATATTGGTTATGATTATTACACAGGCCTGTATACTACAGCGAGATTACGTCATTATGGAATTCAGTTTTTAGTCTCTAATCCTTTTAATCGTTATAATCGGATTGATTTGGGTTTTTCTTGGCACAACATTAGTTATTCAATACTACAACCATTTACTAATTCTACCTTTACTGAAGTTCGTTATGAGGAGATAGAGAGCGAAAGATTCTCCACGATTCTACCAACACTTAGTTGGGTTTTTGATAATTCGGTATTTGGTTTTACTGGCCCAATTGATGGGTTTAGACAAAATACATCTTTGACTTTTAGTCCAGGCTATGGTACTGATTCTTTATATTTTCAAACTATGAAAGTAGATGCTAGAAAATATTGGCGATTTGGTCGTGACTACACATTAGCTGTAAGAACATTTATCGGTAAAAGTTTTGGTCCAGATAAGCAAAAGTTTTTTATGGGTGGTATTCCCTACATGCTTGCTGGTGGCGGTGAAACAAATGGGAAAGAAGATATTGGTCAATATAGAGATGTCATTCTTGACACTTCTAATTCTTCTTTGATCCAAGACATCTATTTTACTGAGTATGCTTTTCCAATCCGTGGAGCTAGGTTTGCTGAAAGATTTGGATCTAATGCTTTATTGGCTAATATTGAAATGCGATTCCCTTTTATTAATTATCTTGCCTTGGGGTTCCCATTAAAGGTCATTTTTGGAAATATTCGAGGACATGCTTTTTTAGATATTGGTGCTGCATGGGATGACGGTGAATTTTATCGAGATGATTGGCCTTATGAATATGGTATACAGGGTAATAAATATAGACCTTGGATAGCGACCTTAGGTTTAGGCACAAAAATTAACTTAGGATATTTTTTGCTCAGAATCGAAGCTGCCTGGGATAAAAATTCTAATGGGTACTCAAAGCCACAGTGGTATTTTTCTCTGGGACCTGACTGGTAAAAATTAGGATGAAGAGGTATCAATTATCTCTCGATTTATGAAAAGGTCAAAATCTAAAACAGCCTATCTATGTTCGTCTTGTGGAAATGATTTTTCTAAATGGTTTGGTCAGTGTCCAAGTTGTAATGAGTGGGACACTTTATCTTTTTTCAAGGTAAAAACAAAAAATAAAGGTTTAAGAGCAGGAGATAGACAATCCAAGCTATTAAAAGATCTATTAGTTACTAAAGAAGATAAAAGAATATCCACAAACCTTAAAGAAGTTGATCGAGTCTTGGGTGGCGGGTTATTGCAGGGTTCTTTTATCTTATTAGGAGGGAGCCCAGGCGTTGGGAAGTCAACTCTCGCACTTCACATTTGTTCTGGTATAAAACAATTATGTTTATATATATCTGCAGAAGAGAGCGACCAGCAAGTTGCGCTTCGCGCAAAACGGATACGAATAAAATCTGATAATCTCCATCTATCTGGAGAAAACGATTTAAGTGGCATTATTACAAAAATTGATTATTTGAAACCGCAACTAGTTATTATTGATTCTATCCAGACTATAATGAATTTTGAGCTTGATTCATTACCTGGCTCATCTAGCCAAATTCGAGACTGTGGTCAAAAATTATTGGAAGTTTGTAAACAAAATAATATTGCTATCCTTATTATTGGTCATATTACAAAAGACGGTAATATAGCTGGACCCAAAATGCTTGAACATATGGTTGATACTGTACTATATCTTGAAGGAGACAATCATTATGATCATAGAATATTACGATCGATAAAAAATAGATTTGGTGCTACGTATGAAGTGGGGATTTTTTCAATGGGTGAAAAGGGAATGACTGAAGTAAAAAACCCGTCAGAAATGTTTTTAGAAGAGCGAAGTTTAAATATTACAGGCACCTGTATTTATCCATCGCTAGAAGGTACAAGACCAATATTAGTTGAAGTTCAAGCCTTGGTCTCAAAGTCTACTTTGAATATCCCTCAGCGGAGTGCTAATGGTTTTGATTATAAAAGAATGAACATAATATTAGCTGTTTTAGAGAAGCGGATGGGTTTATCAATGGCGAATAAGGATGTGTTTATAAATTTGGTAGGAGGTTTAAAAATTGATGATCCTGCAGCTGATTTATCAATACTGTGTACAATTGCATCTAGTAGTTTAGACAAGGCTATAAAGAATAATCTTGTTATTTTGGGAGAAGTAGGCCTAGGTGGTGAGGTTCGCTCGGTTAATAATTTATACCACAGAATATCAGAATCTTCAAAGCTAGGTTTTAAGGAAGCAATTTTTCCAAAATCAAATTTGAATAAAAAATTAGAAGAACTCGATATTACATTACATCCAGTAAAGGATGTAAAAGATGCTTTTCAAATTATTTTAAATAAAAATTAGAAACGCAGTATAGAATAATTGTTATTAGCTTAAATGAAATTTAAAATTTCTAAAAAAGATAAAAATTGTTCTGCTAGATTGGGATTTATTACCACAGACCATGGTAAAATAAATACTCCAACCTTTATGCCTGTTGGAACTTTAGGTGCGGTTAAAACTATTTCGCCAAAAGAGTTAGTAGAATTAAATACAGAAATAGTTTTAGGAAATACGTATCATCTATATCTAAGACCTGGAACAGAAATCATACATAAAGCAGGCGGGATTCATAATTTTATAAGTTGGCGGAAACCAATATTAACTGACTCAGGAGGGTTTCAGGTGTTTTCACTCTCCAAATTAAACAAGATTAGTGATGAAGGTGTTGAGTTTCAATCACATTTAGATGGAAGTAAACATATGTTTACACCAGAGTTTTCTATGAAGGTTCAACGATTTTTAGGTGCTGATATAATAATGGCATTTGACCATTGCCCACCTGGAGACTCTGATTTTCCTGTTGTTTTAGATGCTGTTAAAAGGACCTCATTGTGGATGAAGAGGTGTTCAGATTTTCTGATAAGGAATAAAGAACACTATGATTATAATCAAAATATTTTTCCTATTGTCCAAGGCGCTGTTAATTCTGATTTAAGATATAAAAGTATAAATGAACTATTGCCCTTTGCAAAATGCGGTATTGCAATTGGTGGACTTGCCGTAGGGGAAGAAAAAAATGCGATGATGGATACAATTGAATACTGCAGTAATTTATTACCACAGGAACAACCGAGATATTTAATGGGAGTTGGGAAGCCCTCTGACCTTGTTATGGCGGTTAGTAGAGGTGTCGATATGTTTGATTGTGTTATGCCAACTAGAAACGGAAGGAATGGACAAATTTTTACAAAGGAAAAAATCTTAAATATTAGGAATAAAAAATATGAAAATGATCACACAGAGATTGATAACGATAGCACACACGAATGGGGTAGACAATTTTCAAAGGCGTATTTGAGGCATTTATTTAAGATAAATGAAATATTAGGACTAAGAATAGCAACAACACTGAACCTATCTTTTTATTTAGACCTGATGTCTACCATGCGTATTAAAATAAAGGATGGGACTTTCCACTCTTGGTCAAAATCATGGTTGTCAAAATATAATACTATGGCTAATTCTAAATGACAAAAATACTTGTTCGTGTTGTAGACGCTTATGTATTTATTAGAAAAAATGATATAATTAAATTTTTAATTCTGAAGAGAGCAAAGACAAAAATTTATGAACACCTGTGGCAAGGTGTAGCTGGAAAAATTGAAAAGAATGAAAAACCTTGGGAGACAGCGAAAAGAGAGTTGAAAGAAGAAACAGGCCTAGTTCCAGTAAACATATTTATTGCTGATCATTTGAGTAGTTTTTATGAAAACTATGAAGACAGAATTAATTTAGTTCCCGTTTTTGGTATAGAGGTTGATAGTGATGATGTAATACTATCAGATGAGCATAGTAAATACAAATGGGTTAAGTATTCAACAGCAAGAAAAAAATTAATATGGCGAGGTCAAAAGAAGGGTATAAAGGCTGTTTTTAAAATGTTAAATTCAGACGGTTCAAGAATCAAATGGAATTCAGTTGTAAATAAAATAAAGGAGTAATAATGCTAGATGTAGGTTCGAAAGCGCCAAATTTCTCATTAAACGATGAAGATGGAAATCCTGTTAGTTTAAATGATTTTGCTGGGCAAAAGTTATTAATTTGGTTTTATCCTAAATCAAATACACCTGGATGAACTATTGAAGGGCAACAACTCCGGGATGAGTTTAATAATTTTAAAAAGTGCAATACGTCAATTTTAGGTATCAGCGCTGACACGGTCAAAAGTCAAAAGAATTTTTGTAATAAACAAAATTTTCCGTTTTCGCTTCTTTCAGATCCAGATAAAAATACTATCAATTCATTTGAAGCTATTGGCGTTAAGAAGATGTATGGAAAAGAATATAAAGGAATCCTTAGGGTTTCATATCTCATAGATGAAAATGGTATAATAGAAAAAGTTTATGATAAAGTAAAACCAAAAGATCATGCTAGAGAAGTTTTGAATGATATTAAGGGGTAATATCGTTTAGGTTAATAAATAAACAGTTCTCTCTAAAATTTTTTTTGTTTTTTGTTTTATTTGTGTATCCCATCATTACAGAATGACCATTAATTTTTAAAAAAGTCTCTTTTTTTACTATATCTGTAAGATGTATAGGTTTATTTCCTAAACATAAAACGGCTGTATTTTCTAAACAAATACCAATGTGATTATTTTTTAAATTTCCAAAATTGTTAATATCTCTTCTTATTAAATAGGTAGATTTATTTTCAGTTTCTGAAATACTAATGTCAGCTTGTTTATCAGAATAAACTGTTCCAGAATAAATAGGTAATAACACTTTTAAAACCACCCAAGAAGAATCTATGGGTTTTAAATCACAAGAAAATCGATTACCACTATTTATTTTCAATAATTTTTTTGTGCCATTTGTATTAACCAGAAGGTTATAATGGGAAAGCTTTATACTGTTTCCATCGATATAGTTTATTAGAGCTTCTTCATCTAGTAAAGCGTTATGTTTGGGTTGAAATTTTTCAGAAAAAATTGAAATTTTACTAAATAGGTCTATGTCATCCCCTATCATTTGGGATCCTTTAAAAACTAATGCGCTATTTTTAAAATCGTTTGGTTTTGATAGAATGGCTGATGCTCCTAGGCGCCAGATACCATATAGAAGGATTTCCGTTTGAGGCGAACCTAAATCTGGCAATACAACTCTTTCTTTTGGTTTAATATTAAAACTATCTAGCCAATTTGCAGTTTGTTGTATTAGTCTATAGAAGTCGACATTTGTTATTTTTGGTTCCTGGTATAACAATTGTTCTGAAAACTTAATATTTTGTCCTTCGATAAGTGCGCTAGTATTTGGATAAGGCACCATATATTCTATTGGCTCTACATTGCCAATGGATTGTGCCTGATAGATTTTTTTTTCTATATCTGATTTCATTAATTAGATTAGAAATAAAATAAATTATTTTTCTGGTTTGATTTGTCTTTTTATTTCAAATCTATCCAGTTGTTTAGAATACCAATCACCAGCAAGTCTACCTATAGGCATTAATTTTTCTAAATTTATTTTGCCTTTTTCAAAAATTGCATCATCAATATGGAAAAGTACAATTGTACCGATAACCAAAAAACCACTTCCTATCTCACCATTCCCGATTTCAATTATTTGATTTAGTTTACACTCTAGATTGATTTTTGATTCTAAAACAAGAGGAGGGTTTACTATTTTTGATTTCTTAGGTGTAAGCTTTGATACAGAAAATTCATCAACATTGGCTTCAAAATCAGTTGCACAACTTACCATTTTATCTGCAAAACTTTCTGAAACTAAGTTAACAACGAATTCTTTTTTATTTTCAATATTTACAAGCGTATCCTTTTTTTCTCCATCCCACCCTCTTCTTCCAGGTGCAAAAACAATAGTTGGTGGATTAGGACACACTCCACTAAAATATGAAAAGGGAGCGAGATTGTAGATATTATCCTTTGATATTGTTGATACCAAAGCGATGGGTCTGGGGACAATAGATCCAATCATAAGTTTATGAAGCTCTTTAACTGATTGGTTCTCAGGTTTGATTATCATTTTTTTAACCAAGATTTTGGATAATTAACATCATCAAGGAGGAGAGCTTCTTGTGTTATTTTAATTGGTTTAAAAGTATCAATCATTACTGCTAATTCATTTGTTTTATTTACTCCAATTGATTTTTCAATTTTCCCTGGTTGTGGTCCATGTGGTATGCCAGAAGGGTGGTAGGTTATGGAACCTTCTTCAATATTTTTTCTGCTCATAAATTCTCCTCCTGAATAAAAAATAATTTCATCTGAATCTAAGTTGCTGTGCGCGTATGGTGCGGGGATTGCAAATTCATGATAGTCAAACAAACGAGGGACAAAAGAGCAAACGACGAAGCCATTACTTTGAAATGTTTGATGAACTGGAGGAGGCTGATGAATTTTACCAGTGATGGGCATAAAATCATTAATATTAAATATCCACGGGAAATAATATCCATCCCATCCAACTAAATCGAAAGGGTGATATTTATAAATATATTCTTGTATACCTAATTCTAATTTTATATCAATATTAATATTTCTTTCATTAATCGGTTCTACAAATTCTGGCGTCCTTATATCTCTTTCACAGAAAGGCGAGTGTTCCATTAACTGACCAAATTTGTTTCTATATTTTTTAGGCGTCTGAATTTGTCCTTTGGATTCAATTACGAGCGCCTCTATATTTTCTAGAATAGCCATTTCCCATATTACTCCACGTGGAATAATCACATAGTCACCAGCTATAAGATTCATATTGCCAAAATTTGTTTTTAGTATTCCCTTACCACTGTGAATAAATAGAATTTCATCTGCGTGTCCATTTTTATAAAGTTTAGACATTGATTTATTTACGTGTGCTTTATATATAATTATATCAGAATTAAAAAACAATGGCACTCTTGAAGAAATAATAGTTCCTTTAGATTTTAATTTTGATGTTTTTATGTGATGATGACGGTAAGAAATTTCAGGACTAGATAGTTCAAATTTTTTAAATGATCCTATTTTTTTGATACTAGTTGGGGGATTTAAATGATATAAATTAGAATAAATAGAGCTAAATCCATTTCTGCTAACAAGTTCTTCCCAATAAAGATTTTTTTCATTATCCCTAAACTGAATATGTCTTTTATCTGGTATTTTCCCATTGGTTTTATAGAGAGGCATTTTACGAATTAAATTATTTTATTTTGAAGTATTCCCAATTTTTCAATTTCCATTCTAACAGTATCCCCTTTTTTAATCCAGCCGCCAGTGTTTTCAGGTCTAAGTTCTAATATACATCCTGTGCCAACTGTACCTGAGCCAAGATAGTCTCCTGGTAGCAGTCTAGCATTTTTAGAGGCTCTTTCTATCATCCTTGCAAATGGATGATAAAGATCATTTGTGTTCCCATCAGAAATTATTTTATCATTTACATAACATTTCATTTTAAGGTCCAGTTTTCCACTATCATTAATTGAATCTTCTAATTCATCTGGTGTTACCAGATAAGGTCCAAAGCTAGTGGCAAAATCTTTTCCTTTAGCTGGTCCAAGGTTTAATCCCATTTCTTCTCTTTGTAAATCTCTAGCTGACCAGTCATTACAAATTGTATATCCAGCTATATATTTTTGAGCATTATTTTCTGTAATGTTGGTTCCTCCGTTAGCAATAATTACTGCAAATTCTAGTTCAAAGTCTAATTCAGTCGTTCCGTTTGGATATGATATTTTTGAATTGTGTCCATAAAGTGATGCGGGGTTTGAAAAATAGAATATTGGAATTTTATACCAGTCTGGGTTCATATCAAGACCACGTAATTTTCGAGCTGCGCGGACATGTTTTTCGAAAGCATAAAAATCTCTAAATGATTGTGGGTTTGGAACTGGAGGTAATAATGAAACATCACTTTCAAGAATAGCAATCGGTTTATCTCCGCCACTATGAGATTGAATATTAACTTCTGGGAGTATTGAGTTTAGTTCCTGAAGTTTTTTTAGATTGAAATCCCAGTTTTCGAGAGCCTTTTTTAGAGTAGATGGAATTTCTAAATAGCTAAAGTCGCCCTGATTTTCATTAGCCCATATTGATGCGCGGATTATATCAACAACGTACTCATTTTTTTTAAATCCAAACCGATAGTTTGTACCTTCTCCAAGTGAGTATGTAACAAATTTCATTTATAAGTTACCCCTTTTATCTTGTTCGTTTTCAATGGATTCAAATAAGGCCTTAAAGTTGCCTTTACCAAAACTCTTTGATCCTTTACGTTGAATTATTTCTAAGAACAGCGTTGGCCTATCCTGAAGTGGTTTTGTGAAAATTTGAAGCATATAGCCATCTTCATCAGCATCAACTAATATGCCTAAATTAGCTAATAACTTTATATCTTCATCAATATCACCAACTCTTTGTTTTATCATTTTATAATATGAATTTGGAGTTTCAAGGAATTCCACACCTCTCTCACGTAATTTTTTTACTGTAGATATGATATTATTAGTAGTCATTGCAAAGTGTTGCACTCCAGCAGATCCATAAAAATCAATAAATTCTTGGATCTGGGATTTTTTTTCTCCAGAAGCTGGTTCATTTATAGGCATTTTAATTTTTTCATTTTTATTGGCCATTACTATAGAACGCAAAGCAGAATACTTTGTTGATATATCTTTATCATCTACGGACCAAAATCTATGCCAGCCAAATACCTTTTCATAAAATTTGCAAACATTTACCATCTCTCCTTTTGGTTGATTCCCAACAATATGATCAATCTTCAATAAGCCTAATGAATTGTTTTTTTGATTAGTTTGATAATCCATAAATCCTGGAAGAAATATTCCATTGTAGTTATTGTTTTCAATAAATGAATGGATAGTATCACCAAAGGTTTCTACAGAAGCAATATTAACGTATCCATTCTTATCTTTAATTGTTTTTGGTTCCAGGACGCTTTTTGCTCCAGCTTTTATAGAATATTTATATGCTTCTTTTGCATTATCTACATTGAAAGCAATATCTTTAATTCCGTCACCATGCTTTTCAATATGTATTCCCATTTTGGTATTAAAAGCTAAGGGAGAAGTAATGACTAGGGTGATTTTATTTTGTCTTAAAACATAACTAGTAGAATCTCGATTACCTGTTTCTAAACCAGAATATGCGATTATTTTGAACCCGAAAAGGTTTTGGTAATAATATGCGGCTTGTTTTGCATTTCCAACATAGAATTCGCAATGATTAAATCCGCCTATATTATAAGGTGTGTCAGCCATAAAGTTTTTTTAATGTATGAACAAGTTTTTTATTTTCATTATGATTTCCAAGAGATATTCTTAAATAATTTTTCAAACCAAAAGAATTTAATTTTCTTATAATAATGCCATTCTTGAATAGAAAATCGGCTATTTTATTTGCCTCATTTTCAGAAGTCCATATTGTAGTCAAAAAATTTGTAGCGCTTCTAATATTTTTTATAGCTAACCTATCTAGCTCAGATATTAAATAATGCATTTCTTGATTATTTGAATTTATTGTTTTTTTTAGAAAACTATTATCATCTAGAGCAGCATTTCCTGCTGTCTGTGCAATTACGGAAGGCTCAAAAGGAGCTTTCACTTTCATCAAGTTTTTGATCAGTTCCTCTCTAGCAAATCCATAACCTATTCTTAATCCAGCTAGTCCATACGCCTTTGAAAAGGTTCTGAGTGTTATGACGTTATCATAACGATACAGCATTGAGTCTGGGAAGTCATCGAACTGTTGTGCAAATTCATAGTAAGCCTCATCAAGTATGATTAGTACACGACTAGGGACATATTTATAAAAGGAATCAAATTCTTTTTTAGTTATATAGGTTCCCATTGGGTTATCTGGATTAGCTATATAGATAATCTTTGTATTTTTATTTATTTTTTTTGCCATATTTTTTAAACTGTACTTATGATTTTTCATTGGGACCCAATGAGTTTTTCGACCAGATGCATTTGCTAAAATTCGGAATCCAATAAAAGAATTTTCCGCACTAATAATTTCATCTCTTTCTAATAAAAAAGTTCTCATTATTGTTGAAAGTATTCCCTCAGAACCAGCTCCCAGAACCACATTCTCTATTTTTAAATTTTGTTTTTTTGCTAATTTTTTTCTCAAATAAAATCCCGAAGCATCGGGGTATCGATTTAATTGATTTATAGAACCCTGAATTGATTTTAGTGCGAGTGGCGATATTCCAAATGGGTTTTCATTCGAAGCAAGTTTTATGAAATTTTTCAATCCTGTTTCACGCCTGGCTTCTTCTGGAGGTTTTCCAGGGACATATGGAGATAATTTTTTAATGTAAGGTGGGACTAAAGCCACAGCTATATTAGTAAATTAGATTCTTGTTTAAAGATTAATATGGGAACAGATGTTTTTAGATTGTGAATATTCGACAGTAATGATAATAGATGTAAAATTAGATTTTCATAGTTCGAAATATCTTTTTTTGCTGTTTTAAGGATAAAATTTACTTTTCCAGTGATGTGGCGACGCTCTATGATCTCTGGCATATTTTTTATTGATTTAAAAAAGTTTTTAACAGTCAATGTAGAGAATTTAATTAGGAATATTCGTTTTATAGCAAATAAAAAAATTAATTAGAGCTAATTTTTAAACTAATGAAAATAAATGGACCACTATATAAAGGGATATTGATTTCAAGACCTAATCGGTTTGTTACAATTGTTGATTTGAATGGTAAAATTCAAAAAAGTCATTTACCAGATCCTGGAAGACTTGAAGAAATATTAATGCCAGGTGCAAAAGTATATTTAGTGCCTGCTAAAAAAAAATCTAAAAGAAAAACAAAATATTCGACAGTGATGGTTAATCATAATGGACAGCTCATTTCTCTAGTTTCAACATTACCTAATCGTTTTATAAAAGAGATGTTAAATAAAAATAAATTACCAACTTTAAAAAGATATAAAATTATTCGTCCTGAGGTGACTATAGAAAATCATCGGATTGATTTTTTATTAGAAAACAGATTTGGATCAAAATTTTATTTAGAGGTTAAATCTGTAACCTATGTTAATCAAGGCATAGCTAAATTCCCTGATGCTGTAACCTTGCGTGGTACAAATCATGTAAAGTTGCTTACAAAATTAAAAAAAGATGGTATAGATACTGGAATTATATTTGTTTGTCAGAGACCAGATGCAGAAATATTTACTCCAATGTGGGAAAGGGATAAAAGTTTTTTCGAAGCATTAAAACATGCTGAAAATGTTGGTGTTAAAATATGGTGTATTACTTTGAACATAGGATTGAAAAAAATTAAATATTTTAAACAAATCCCTGTAAAACTTGATATATGAAATATAAAGTTTGAAAATGGATCTTAAATATTTTTCAACAACTCTTTATTATTGTTTTTTTATTCTTTCTTGTGCTTCAGTAAAAGCGCCTCCTGGAGGTCCTAAGGATGAGACACCTCCAAAATTAATTGAGGCAAATCCATCAATTGGATCTACTAATTTTAATGGAGGCCAGGTTGAGTTAATTTTTTCTGAATACCTAAAGGAGAGCTCTGTTTTTAAAGCAGTCTCTATATTGCCTAAGTTTGAAAATGAGCCAGAAATAGTATTCAAAGGTGAAAAAATTCTAATTGATTTTCCAAAAAATTTATTGGAAAACCAGACATATGTTATATCAATTAATAGAAAACTTTTAGATGAACATGGGGTAAGTTTTTCGGAAGGTATCCAAGCAGCATTTTCTACAGGTTCTGAAATAGACAAAGGGTCAATTTCAGGTGTGATTTATGGAGAAAACTTAAGATCTGTTTTATTATGGAAAATTGGTGACTCTATAGACTCCATTAGCTATTTCTTAGATAATCCCAACTATGTTATGGACGTATCAGATGAAGGTTTATATAATTTTAATTATTTATCAAATGGAGTCTATAGGATAGTAGGTTTAAATGAAAATTCTATTGGATTGCCATTGGACTCTAAATATGCATTAGTTGGGCTGCCATGGAAGCAGTATTTTGAGATTGATGAAAATATTTTAAATATTGAGAATGTTAATATTATTATTCCCGAAATATCAGGTCAAAATAAAATGTTGCGTGCGGAGTGGTTGGTATCAAATTGGATTAAAATTTTCTTTTTAAATAATTTTGATAATCTAATAAATAATAATCCTATAAAATTGTTTAATGATAATATTGAAATCTATCCTAAGAAAATCTTTATAGATAGAATGGATAATTCTGTAATACATATTATTTTAGCAGATTCAGCAACAGATATAAAATCAATGATTATAAAAACTGAACAGATTGTTGAATACGAAAACACCTTACTTGATTCGGGACAAGTTTTAGTTAATCTAGATACTAAGAATGACTCAACTAACTTAAAAATAAAATTTCCAGAAAAAGGGTATCTTCACTATATACGAAGTGATTCCATAGTGCCATTGTATATTGATTTTTCAAAAATTATAAATCAAGAAAAAACAATCCCTGTTATTGAATTATTAAAAGATTCATTATTGATTCCAATAAACTTGAAGTGGGCCTCTCCGCTTACTTTAGTTATTACCCCTAAGCAAAATTGGGATCAAAATGAAAAATATAAAGTGAATATTTTTTCAGAAAGTATTAATCCTGCTTTTGGAAATACTTTTGCAGACTCAATCTCATCTATTAATTTTAGGACATCAAAACTCATACGCTTTGGAAGAATTATTGGTCAACTAAAATCAGAATTTTCAAAAAAATTAGTTTTGAACTTAAAAGAAATGGGTGAGAATCAGTTAGAAGAATTCTATAGCAATGTTAAGAAAAATGGAGATTTTTCTTTTGATTTGATACCAGAAGGAAATTACGAATTGAAAATTTTTTATGATATTGATAAAAATTTGCGTTATTCATTTGGTAATATAACCCTTGATAAACCAGCAGAATGGTTTCTTTATTATCCAGACACAATCAAAGTTCGAGGAAACTGGGATTTGGACCTAGGTGATATAGAAGTTGCTCTACCTGTTCAATAAATGATTTGTGTAATACTAGCAGGAGGCAGTGGAAAAAGATTTTGGCCTTTAAGCCGTAGGGATCAGCCAAAGCAATTATTAAATATTGTAGGCGACCAAACAATGCTTCAAATGACAGTAGATCGTTTAAAAAAAGTAAAAGGTGTAGAGGATATATATATTATTACCAGATCAGATCTTAAAGAAAAAATAATAAATAATGTTAAATCTATAAAACCAGAAAATGTAGTTGCCGAACCATCAAGTAAGAATACTGCTCCAGCAATTGCTTTAATCAGTGCTATAATAAATTTAAAAAAACCAAATTCAGTTGTAGGAATTTTTCCTGCTGATCATCTTATAATAGGACATTTAGAATTTCAAAAAGCTCTCGTTACAGCTGAGAGTTTGGCAAAAGAAAAAGATGCAATAGTTACTATTGGTGTGAAGCCCACTTTCGCATCCACAGGATATGGATATATTCAGTTTGAAGAAATTTCAGAGAAAAATTTTGAAGGTGTTTATAAAGTAAAAACATTTGCTGAAAAACCGCATAAAAAATTGGCAGAAAGATTTATAAAGAGTGGAGATTTTTTATGGAACGCTGGAATGTTTGTATGGAAAACAAAAATATTGTTTAAAGGCTTAAAAACCCATATGCCAGAGTTGTATGATTCGATGAGTCTAATATCAGATAAGATTAAAGAAGGTAAAAGCTATAATGATATTTGGAAGCAAATTGATTCAGAATCAATCGATTATGGACTTCTTGAAAAAGTTAATAACATTTTTGTCATATCTTGTGAATTCCAGTGGAATGATTTAGGATCTTGGAATGCTCTATATAATATACTAGGCAAAGATAATAAAGGTAATATTATCCGTGGATTGGGGAAGATATTGGATGGTAAGAATAATTTTATACATTCTGAAAATGTTTTTACTGCAGTCATTGGGACTAATGATATAGTTGTAATAAATACAGATGAGATTACTCTGGTTGTGCCGCGAGATAAAGTGGAATTAGTAAAAGATATGGTAAATTATCTTGAAGAAACTGGTTTAAATAATCTAGTTTAATGGGTAACAAGAAATTATATGCTGAGTTTGAACTTTTGGCAGAAAAATTAGATTTGAAGATAATTAAAGACAAAGGGAATTTTATTGGCGGTATTTGTATCATAAAAGACGAAAAAGTAATTGTTGTTAATAAAATGAAACCGCTAGAGCAGCGATTAAGGGTTTTGGCCAATTGTTTTCTTTCATATAATTTAGATGATATATATATGGTACCTGCACTAAGAGCTTACATTGAACAGTTCCGTTCTTTGCGTATATAATTTTTTAACAAAAATAGATTTTAAGGAGAACCTTTATGAAACAATACCACTCATCAGATATAAGAAATTTTGCTATAGTTGGGCATGGTTCTAGTGGTAAAACATCTTTAGCGGAAGCATTCCTTAAGCTAGGTGGCGAAATAAATCGTATGGGGACCATAGAATCGGGTTCAACAGTTTCAGATTATCATGAGGGCGAAAAAGAACGACAGATATCAATTCATTCTACTCCACTTCATATGGAGTGGGAAAAAACTAAATTTAATATTGTTGATTCGCCTGGATATTTAGATTTCATTGGTGAATCCATTAGTGCACTCGCTGTTGTTGACATGGCACTTGTTGTTTTAAATGCTGCCAATGGAGTAGAAGTTGGAACAGAGATTATGTGGTCAAACGCAGGTGAGTTAGGAATACCAAAAATGATTGTTGTTAATGGTTTCGATCGTGAACATACTAATTTTGATTCTATACTTACTGAGGCTCGAGCGCGTTTTGGAAATAATGTATTCCCTATGCAAATACCTGTGAATAGTGGTCCAGGTTATAATAAGAACATCGATGTTTTACGGAATGAATTAATAACCTATGAAACAAATGGTTCAGGAAAAATGTCAGAAACTGATTTGCCAGAGGATCTAAAAAACAAGGTTGAATCTTTGCATCAAGAATTGATTGAATATGTAGCTGAATCGGATGATTCCCTTTTAGAAAAGTTTTTTGAAAAAGGAAACCTTACTGAGGAAGAGATGCGTGGTGGCATACATCAAGCTATACAAGATCAAACATTTATACCGCTATTCTGTGTTTCTGCCACTAGTAATATTGGTATCAGGAGGGTTTGCGATTTTATATCAAAGTATGGTTCATCTCCTGATGATAGAAAAAGTGTTAAGGCTAATGATGAAAAGGGAAATGATGTTGAAATTTTTTTAGATGGTTCCGATACTGTTCTACAAATATTCAAGACAATGTCTGAGTCTCATATGGGTGAACTCTCTATATTTAGGGTTTATTCTGGATCAGTAAAAACAGGTTCTGATTTGTATAATTCCAATAGAGATATTTCTGAACGAATTGGCCAGATGTACATTATTAATGGAAAAAATCGCACGAATGTTGACACCGTTTTTGCTGGTGATATAGCAGCTGTGGTTAAATTAAAAGATACACATACAAACAACACGCTTTGTTCAGGCTCACATGTTAAATTACCAAAATTAAAATTACCAAATCCGAATATTCATTCTGCAATAATGTCTTCAGCTAAAGGTGAAGAAGAAAAACTTGCAATTGGTTTAGCAACGCTGCATGAAGAAGACCCTACTTTCATTTATCGTGTTGATAGTGAAATTAATCAGACAATAATTTCTGGTCAGGGGGAGCTCCACCTTAGAGTAACAACAGAGAGATTAAAGAGAAGATTTGGAATTGGTATTCTGCTTGCTGAGCCAAAAATCCCTTATCGAGAAACAATAAATAGTAAAGGATCTGCAAAATATCGTCACAAAAAACAATCAGGAGGTGCGGGGCAATTTGCTGAAGTCTGGATGAGAATTGAATCAAGAGAGAGGGGCCATGGGGTAGAGTTCACAAATTCATTAGTTGGCCAAAATGTTGACAGGGTTTTTGTTGCTTCTGTTGAAAAGGGTGTTAACAAAGTATGTAATGAAGGTGTTATTGCAAAATGTAAGGTAGTAGATCTAAAGGTTGATTTTTATGATGGGAAAATGCACCCAGTTGATTCAAAAGATATTGCCTTTCAAACTGCTGGCGCGCATGCTTTTAGAGAAGCTTTTCAAAGTGCACAGCCCTGTTTGCTTGAGCCAATTCTTGATATTGATGTAAAAGTACCAGAAGAGTTTATGGGTGATATAATGGGAGATATTTCTTCAAAGAGAGGGAAAATAATGGGGATGGAGGCGGATGGAACTTTTCAGTTAATTAAAGCACAAGTACCTCAAGCTGAACTGTACAATTATGCTACCACTGTTCGCTCTTTAACTGGAGGAAGAGGTATACATTCTGAATCATTCAGTCATTATGAGATGATGCCGAAAGAAATCGAAAAAAAAGTAATTTCTTCTGTTAATAGTAGGGATAATGAAGATTAAATTTTTACTATGACTAGATTATGGGCACCATGGCGGATGGATTACATAACCCAGCCAAAGAGCGAGGGTTGTGTTTTTTGCATTAAGTGTAAGTCTAATTTAGAAAAAGAAAACCTAGTTTTATTTCGAGGTCAATTTTCTTTCTTATTATTGAATCTTTATCCGTATTCCAATGGGCATCTTATGGTTGCACCGTACGATCATACTTCAAATATAGGTGAAATTAATAATGAAGTAGCTTCTGAGATAATGTCAATATCCAATTTTGCGATGAAAGCATTAGAAACAGAATTAAAGGCGGAGGGTTTTAATTTTGGAGCTAACTTAGGAAAAGTTGCTGGAGCAGGTATTGCTGAACATATTCATTATCACATAGTCCCCCGATGGGCTGGAGATACAAATTTTATGCCAGTATTGGGTCACACAAAAGTGATTATGGATGGTTTGACAGAAACTTGGAATAGTTTGAAGCCATATTTTAATGATTCAAAAAATATAATCTGATGCTAGATTTTGCACGTACATGGCTACCTTATATATATCTATATAGCATAGGTGGGATTGCATTTTTAATTGGTATTTATCTTATAACAAAATCGCAATCTTTAAACACGGACAATAATAACCATAAAAGATGGTTATATATTCTTATTTTCGGGTTTTTGTATTATGCTGGGATACACGGTTCTTTAATTTTATTAGCTATAAAAGGTTAATATGGAAATTGCAATAGGGACAGGACTTGACAGAGCTGTAATATTAATATACTTTGTATTAGTAATGGGGTTTGGAGCCTATTTTGGGAAATACAGTAAGACTACTTCTGATTATTTTTTTGGTGGAAGGCGGTTTTCTTGGTGGTTAATTACTATTTCTATAGTAGCAACTGGTATAGGCTCACATAGCTTTGTAAAATATTCCACAAAAGCTTACCAATATGGTTTTTCATCAACAATGACTTATATGAATGATTGGTTTTTCATGCCTCTTTTTATGTTTGGGTGGCTTCCAATTATTTACTATTCAAAGGTTCGTTCAATTCCAGAATATTTTGAAAAGAGGTTTAATAAGACAGCCAGATTGTTAGCTACAACTATGACGCTTTTATATATGATAGGTTATATTGCCATTCAACTTTTAACCTTATCGACTGCTTTATATAAGATTTATAATATCCCATTAATGCTTACTGTTGTTATTATTGCTATAGCCACTACTATTTATATGCATTTTGGTGGACAAACCTCTGTGATATTTACAGATCTTTTTCAAGGCTTGATTCTTTTGTTTGCGGGGCTACTTCTATTTTTTCTTGGGTTGCAATATCTTGGAGATGGACTTTTCTCAACTGGGGTACAAAATTTTTGGGGTTTCTTAACACCAGATCAAAAGCTCCCGCTAGCCCATTTTAATCATCCTCCAAATTTTAATTTTGTAGGTATATTTTGGCAGGATGGCATTGCGGGTTCGATCGGATTTCTATTTTTAAATCAAGGTTTAATAATGCGATTTATGGCTGCAAAAAGTGTTAATGAGGGTAGGAAAGCAGCAGCGTTTAATGTCCTTTTTGTTTTACCAGTATCTGCGATTGTGGTTTCTAATGCTGGCTGGATTGGTAGGGCTATTGCGAACGGGATGCCTGGAGTATTGCCAGAAGGGTTGCAACCAAATGATGTATTTGTTGCTGTTACTAATATTGTATCAAGCCCAGGTGTGTTTGGATTCATTATTGCTGCTCTCTGTGCAGCTTTAATGTCAACTGCTGATACTTTAGTAAATGCTTCATCTGCAATAGTGGTCAATGATATATATCGTCCTTTGATAAAAAATAATCAAACAGAAAAAAAACAACTAGAAATAGCACGGATTGCATCCATTTTAGTAAAAGTAATAGCAATTCTATTGGTTCCTTTTTTTAATTCTTTTGAATCGATTTATGAAGCTCATGGATGGTTCCACTCTACGTTTACTCCACCTCTAGTGGTAGCTGTATTTCTAGGTATTTTTTGGAAA
>CAZLPW010000001.1:170131-230099 GCA_964561495.1 uncultured bacterium
GTTTACCACGCCAGCAGTTATTGCTACATTTACGGTTGGTGCTTTTCTTATGATACTAGGACAATTTAATCATGAATTAATTTCACCGTTTTCACATGGAATAGAACTTCGTCCAGGAAAAGGTTATTCATATATTGGAGCTCTTTATAACATTGTAGTTTGTGCATCAGTAGGTGTTTTTGTTAGCCTAATTACAGCTCCTCCTAAAAAAGAAAATCTGGAAGGATTAACGGTCTTTGATGTTAAAAAATTAAAAGAAATTTTTAAGGGTTCTCCAGTAAACGAAAAAAAAGGTGAAAAGGTAAAAGTCAATTTTATAATAGATGAAAATAATTTGGATTCTATTCGGTTTTCAGAAAAGGATATGAAGATAATGAAAGCAAAGCCTGGCGATTTAGTCTATTTATGCGATAACAGATCTTGGCTAGGGGGGCTGAAATCTATTCACTCTGTTTATGGAGAACCACATCGACAAGAGGGTATTGTTTTTATTTCTTCAAAGCATCAAGAAAGAGGTCTTTTTGAAATAGATCGTGAATTAAATGCAGAGAAAGAAATGTAACTTTGAGACGATTTGAATTGACACTAAATTCGCTGACTTTTTTAGTTATAAAACATATATCCGGAGTAGCTCAGTTGGTAGAGCAGGTGGCTGTTAACCACTTTGTCGGGGGTTCGAGTCCCTCCTCCGGAGCAATTTATTACAATTATCTTTTTTGTAAAATTAAGGTAGTTTCTATCTTAATTCTTGTTATAATGGTATCATGTCAAAATAATCCTGAGCCACCTTTAGCTAATTCCGAAGAGCATCAAATAGAACTTCATGGACATACCCGTATTGATCCATATTATTGGATGAGATTATCAGATGATCAAAAATTATCTGAAAATCCAGATGGTCAAACAAAATCTGTGCTGGATTATATTAAAAGGGAAAGCGAGTATAAAAATCAAAGTTTGGCTCACACTGTTAATTTGCAAAATAATATCTTTCATGAAATTGTTAATAGGATTAAAAAAGAAGATATATCTGCACCGTATTTTTGGAATGGCTATTTTTATTATAGGCGATATGAATCAGGAAAAGAATATGCAATATACTGTCGTAAAAAAGGATCTCTTGAAAACACGGAACAAATTTTAATTGATGAAAATCTATTATCAAAGGGACATGATTATTTTTCATTAGGCGATTTTGATATTAGTCCAGATAATCAGTGGATCGTATATAGCGTTGATACATTAAGTAGAAGGATTTATGAATTATTTTTTAAAAATCTAACTACAGGAGAAACTTTATTAGAGACAGTTCCAAATACCACAGGTACGGTGGCATGGGCTAATGATAGTAAGACACTGTTTTATACTTCTAAAAATAAAATAACACTTTTATCAGAAAAAATATATAGACACGTAGTTGGTAGAAAACATTCTGACGATGAGGTCGTTTATATTGAAAAGGATAAATCTTTTTATACTTCGGTCTACCGTTCAAAATCAGGAAAGTTTATCATTATATCTTGCTCGAGTACTCTTACTAGCGATTATCATTTGCTTTCGGCGGATAAACCTTACGGAGAGTTCCGTAGTTTTACTACTCGCCAAAATGATCATGAGTATAGTATAGCACACATAGGGAATAATTTTTTTATTTTAAGTAATAAAGATGCCCCAAATAATCGTTTGATGAAAACATCTGATGCCTCTACTAATATCTCAAACTGGGAAGAAGTCATATCACATGATAAAGATGTACACCTTTTAGCGATGGAGGTATTTAAGGGTTACTTAGCCATAAATGAAAGAAGAGAAGGATTATTAGGATTAAGAGTATTTGATCTAGAAAAAAAGACAGAACACAGAATTAATTTTGAAGAAGAAAATTATTCAGCATACTTTTCAAAAAATTTTGAAATTGAAACCAATGTTTTGCGCTATACTTTTAATTCAATGAAAACCCCGAGGATGATTGTTGATTATAATATGGGTTCAAGAGAAAAAGTTATAATAAAACAACAAAAAGTAGTGGGCGGATATAATCCTAATGAATATTATTCCTCTACGCTATATGCTACAGCTAGAGATGGAGAAAAAATTCCAATATATTTAGTTTATAATATTAGTTTAAGACAAAAGAACCAAAAACAACCATTATTACTATATGGTTATGGGTCATATGGAGATACAGAAGAACCATATTTTAGTATTCCGCGTCTTAGTCTTTTAGATAGAGGTTTTATATATGCAGTCGCGAATATTAGAGGAGGTCAAGTTTTTGGTAGAAGGTCTTATGAGGCTGGGAAAATGCTTAATAAAAAAAATACATTTTATGATTTTATTGATGCTGCAAAATATTTGATTAATGAGGGGTATACATCTACTGATTTATTGTTTTGTGAAGGTGGTAGTGCGGGCGGTTTGTTAATAGGAGCAGTAGTTAATATGGAGCCAAAACTTTGGAAAGGTGCCATTGCTGATGTCCCTTTTGTAGATGTAGTAACAACTATGATGGATTCTTCGATTCCACTAACCTCGAATGAGTGGGAAGAATGGGGCGATCCAAGAATTAAAGAGGAATACGAATATATGTTATCATATTCTCCCTATGATCAAATTAAAAAAACAGATTTTCCTAATATGTTAGTGACAGCAGGCTTTTTTGATTCTCAGGTTCAATATTGGGAGCCATTGAAGTATGTTGCAAAATTACGAGAACATTGGAATGGGAATAATAAGCTTTATTTCCATATCAATATGGAGGCAGGGCATAGTGGTAAATCAGGTAGATTTCAACGTTATAAGGATTATGCCCTTTCATATGCATTTATTTTGGATTTAATAGAATAGATGATTTTCAAATTTTGAACAATTATGAATAATTTATTTAAATATTTTATTTTTTTTATTTCATTCTCTTTAGGCCAGAATTGGTTAAACAACCATCCACACTCCAATTATTTAATTGAGGATAAAGAAATTCACCTGAAAGATATAAAACAACTTACTTTTGATGGTGAAAATGCAGAAGCATATTTCAATAAAAAAGGAGACAAGCTCATTTTTCAATCTCATAATGGTGATAGTCTATGTGATCAAATATATATAATGAACCTTGAAACTGGGTTAGTTAATTTAGTTTCTACAGGCAATGGAACTACTACATGTAGTTTTTTCAATTATCCTGAATGTGAAAAAATAATATATTCATCTACTCATCTCGAGAATTTAAAATGTCCACAAAAACCCGACTACAGTAAAGGATATGTATGGAAACTTTACAAAGGCTATGATGTTTTTTCAGCAGATATTTCTGGTGCAAATCTCAAAAGGTTGACAGATTCTAAGGGATATGATGCAGAAGCAACATTTGCATTTGATGGAAGTAAAATTATTTACACATCTTTAAATAGTGGTGACCTTGATCTGTGGACAATGCTACCAGATGGTTCAAATAAAAAACAATTAACTGATCGCCTAGGCTATGATGGGGGTGGCTTTTTTAGTATGGATGGGAAGTCAATTGTTTGGCGTGCATATTATCCAAAAACTAAAACCCAGATTGATGATTATTTAAATCTCCTATCACTAAATTCGATTAGGCCGATGGCACTTCAAATTTGGACAATGGATGTAGATGGATCAAATAAGAGACAAGTAACAAAAAATAGTGCAGCAAATTTTGGGCCTTTCTTTTTTCCAAATTCAAAAAGAATTATTTTTTCTTCAAATCTTCATGATAAAAGTGGCCGAGATTTTGATCTTTATGCGATAAATAAAAATGGAACTAATTTAGAAAGGATCACATTTTTTAAAGGTTTTGATGGATTCCCTATGTTTAGTGGGAATGGAAAATATTTAGTTTTCGCCTCAAATAGAAACCAAAAAAAGAGAGGAGATACAAACCTATTTATATGCGAATGGGTTAATTAATTTTATTATTAATAGAATAAAAGTTTTTTATTTGGTGTGAAATGAAATTCGTTTTCGATTTTTTCATCTAATAAAATATAAGATTTTTCACCTATTTTATTTTCATTTGTTGAAAAGGGCCATTTGCTAGGTTCTGAATTGATGGTGTATTCCATATTAAGTTGTTTAAGCTTTGCGTCATAAATTTTAATTTCATATTTATTACTTGGCACAAAGGCTAAAATCTTTTTTTGGTTAACCGTTCGATAGCCCCGAAGGTTAGAAAAGGAGACTTTCCATATAGGAGTTGAATTTTCCGTTAAAACAAAAATAATGGGATAGGGGTCACCATTAGATAATTTAAAAAAATCAATTTCATCGATAAATAATGATTTAATAGAAACGGTATGCATCTTACCATTTTTTTTGCTAGCAACATTCTGCTTGGTTAATCCTCTTGATATATAATAAACCCCAAATTGATATAGATCATTTTCATCTGAAGCTTCATAGGATATTTCAGAAATAATAGATCTAGATGAAACAGAGCGCAAAGAAGATTTAATTGAATAATTATTACTATCAGAAATAATATAGCCAGTAATTATTTTATCTGCTTCAGTAAGATTAGCAAGTATATACAAACAACTATCATTACAATTATCTAAATCTGTTTGCATTTGATTTAGAAAATATTCCATACGGGATTGTGATACAAAGTTTTTAAAACCAAGGTTAATTAATTCATTTTTTAACCTATTTATAATGTTATGTTCGGCAGTTTCTTCATTAAAACTAAATGGATAGATTAAAATCCTTTCATTCTGAGAAGTAATGACAGTGGATGAAAAAAATACAATCATTAATGCGATGATATTTGAATATAATTTGTTTTTTAACATGCAATTATGAAACAAAATTTAATAAAAATAAAATAAAATGGGGAAAGTTTAATAGCTATAATAATGATATAATCACCACAATTTTTGTGTAAAAATAAAAAACAATAAAAAAATAATTAGGCGTCGTAGTTTATATTAGATATTTGATAAAACTTGGGAATAAATGATCTTTGATTAATCAATAATATTAAATGGAATTATAATAAAATATAATGAATTAAATTTTATTAATTGTAAGAAGAAAAAAATATTAATTAAATCTTTTTTGGTAATATTAAAAAAATAACAAACTAAAATTAATGAAAATTTTTTTATCGAATAGATTGTTTTCACATAATAAAAAATAAGTTAAAAACTATTTTATAAAAATAAATTGAGAAATTAATAAAAATTTATAGGTTTGTAAGCACCTGTTTTTATTAAAATTATTTGTTTTGTAATAAATTTATAAGATATTTAAAAATAAAAAATTTAAATTAAGTAAAGATTTTATATGTAATTAATTATTTTTAAAATGAAAAAAAATTTATATTTGATTAAACAATTAATTATTTAAAAAATAGAGAAAATTTTTTAAGAAATAAAATAAATTATAGTTTGAAGCACCTGATAAAATATTAAAAATTTATTTAAAATTTTGAATATTATTGGTAAGGATATTGTATAATTTTTAAATATAATTCTTAATTAAAAATCCAAATATTTCCATAAAATTAAAGTTAAAATTCCATTATTTAATTTAATAATCTGTTAATATTTAAATAAATATAGATATATTTAAAAATTATAATTTAATAATTAGATCTTGGGGGTAGATACATTTTCAAATATTTTAATTAATTAATTAATTATTAAACCTTTTTTATAGATTTATTTATTTTAACTACATGTGAATTTTTAATTCTATTAAAATAAATTTTGAAATTTGTATATTTTAGTAAAATATTTATTTAAAAATAGGGTTTGTAAAAAATTTAATTTTAAAAAATTTATAATAATCTGCCCGGGAAATATTCGGGATGTTAAAATTTGATTAAAAAATTATAAATCCCGACTATAATAATAGACCGGGCTATTATTTAAAAATTTACCAAATTATTCAAATAAACTCTCAAAAAAAGGTTTGTAAAAAAAAAATTAATTAAATTTTTTATATAAAGCCTCAAAAATCAATGTCGGCGAATCTTTCATTCTTGAGGCTGGGTTATTTTCCAAATATTTTATTACAATTTCTAGTATTTGTTTTGATTTTATATGTTTAGGAACCATTATATTTTCTTTATAAAATTTTTCAGATTCCGTATAACTAAGATTTCCCCTTAGGGATTCGTTTTTTAGGCTTAATCTTTCTGCCTTTAAAAACCCTTGCCAAAAGCCTAAAACATAGTATTTCCCTTTAATTTTCTCACTTACATTTTGGCTAGTTAATAGATTATATAAACCTTCACCATTAAAAGGATCTGGTTTTGAATAAGGTATATTTAAGATAAAAAATAATAGTAATATTTTTAAAAAATCTTTTTTCATTTTAATATTTTTATGAAACCACTGCGACTGATATTATTTTTTATTAAAAACATTACCCCAAACATTTATTTTATAATTTTTTGGGTATAGTTTTGGTTTTAATTTTTTTTGTAAATCTTTATTTGAAAAATAATTTATATTATCAAATCCATTTTGCCATACTTTGATTCCATATATTCTTGATAAAGAAAGAAACCTAATTGCAGTTTTTTTGTATCTATAGGTAATTGAATTCTTCCAGATATTTATTTTATTAACCTTATCCAGTTTAAGACTACCTATATCTCGTACGTTTTGGTTATTTTTGCTTCTTATTGAAAAAGCCAACAGGATTGCAACAAAGGTGAAGAGACCTGCAATTATTTTTCCATTAATATTCCAATAATAAATCGCCCATGCGAAGATAGAAAAAAATAAAACCAAAAAGAAAAAATTTTTATATAATGATTTTAAAGTCATCTTAATACTGTAGTTTTGATTGCTAAATCTAATATATGTACATTATAAACATAATTAATTTTATTTGGGAGAAGAGCCCCAATGAGGGGCTCATTTAAGTATAAATTAAAAGTGTGTTAATTAAATATCTTATTACAAATATTATACCAAAAGTGATAATATATACAAAAATCACATAATTGGCTAAAAATGTTACAGCTATAGAAATAAACTCCATCCTTTTTATTATTTTGTAACACAATAAGTCATAATTATTTTAAACTATAACAAAAAATTTTTTTTCTCTTATTAAATCTCCATTCTTTTTTACTACTAACTCCGAATTCTTAAAAAATAATTCTATTTTAAAATATTTTATTTCAGAATTATACAATTTAATTAATTTATTTTTATGGGAATTGGTAAGGGTTTTAAATGCTAATCTGAAATCCTTTCCTCCATTATTCGTAAATGGGATAAAGCAATCATCAATATTTTTTAATAAATATTCTTTCTCCTTTAAGGTTAGGTTACTAATAAAATTTATTGGGTTTATATTTTTATTATTCAACTTCCATATTATATTAGAAAATTTAAAAGACCAATTTGATAGATTGTTTTTCGCCATATTTCTTTTTTGCTAAATTATATTGGTCAATATATTATTAATTAAATAATAAATAAACAGATAAGAAAAAATGAAAATCCCTTTTTTAAACCATAATGGAAATGCACTATTTACAATATTAATTATTTTTAGTGTTCTTGTTAATTGTGATAGCTCCAACAAAGAAGAACGTTTATTAAAGAAAAAGAATCCTATAGGATTCTATGGTTCAGCGATAACAAAAAAAGAGATTAATGATCTTAGAGGTATATTTTCTAACCCTGATTTATTTATTGATGAAGAAATATTAACTAAAGGAAAAATTTTAGAAGTTTGCCCTATGCGAGGATGTTGGATAAATATATGTGATCCAGAATACCCTAATAAAACTATTAGAGTAAAAGTTGTTGATGGAGAGATTGTTTTTCCTTTATCATCTAAAGGAAAGAATGTCAATGTTCAAGGTGTTTTTGATAAAATAGAATTTTCCTATGAACAGGCAAAAAAATGGAAAATTCATTTACAAGAAGAAAAAGGTATTATAGTTAATCCTGATAGTGTTATTGTAGAATCGGAAGACCTTATTGAATATAGAATTATTGGTAAGGGTATTCAAATTTTCTAGTTTTTCAAGAAATTTGTTATTTTATATTTTTTGATATGTTTTGTTGATTGCGAAATTCAGTGTAGTTTTTAAAGCTTCCTTTGAATTTATTTAAATTTTTGTTTTTTATTAATCAGTCTTTGAATTTTGGGGTATTGTTTTCTATTATTGCTTCGTTTGCTAGGCTGTCAGCTCTTTCATTTTCAAAATGACCTGAATGACCCTTTACCCATTCCCATGTAATATTATGATTTTCTGTAAGTTTTTCTAGGTCAATCCACAGATCTTTATTTTTAACAGGCTTTTTTTGTGCCGTTTGCCAATTGTTTTTTTTCCAGTTTATAATCCAGTCTGTTATTCCATTTTTAACATATTTTGAATCAGTGGTTATTTCAATAATTGAAGGAGTTGTTATTGATTTTAAACCTTCGATTACTGCTTTTAATTCCATTCTATTATTTGTGGTAGAATTTTCATAGCCTTTTAGTTCGATTCTGGATTTTTTTGAAATTATTACAACACCCCAACCGCCTGGACCAGGATTCCCTTTACAGGCCCCATCTGAAAAAATTTGAAATTCATGATGATTTTGATTCATGCCAATCTATTATGCTTATAATATGATGAAATAAAAATAAAATTTACGTCGAGATTTTTGGGAATGTAATAGGAGCATATTATAATTAGATAGGGGGTAATCTAATAAATACTATTTTTCATATATAATGGGACAGATATCTTTATCATTTAAATTATTTTCTAAATAATTAGAAAGGCCCCCAGCTACCGATATTGTCTTTGCTTTATCGGTTGAAAAATGTACAACCATACCAACGCGAGGTTTATCAGTTTTGTTTTCATTTGAAGAGTGGTAGATACCTGAATTATGAATACTTAACTGGCCTTTATTTATTATTGATGATTTAATTTTGAAATCTTTTGTGTGCGTGTGAATAATTTTATTTTGTAAGATAATATCTTTATCAAAAAAATCTAATCCTTTTATATTCGACCATTTGTGTGATCCTAATATAAAGCGCACAGGGCCAGAATTTTTATGAACATCTGTTAGTGCTATCCATGCTGTAAAAACACCTCCTGGTTCCCAGAAAGGCCAATATTGAATGTCTCGGTGCCAACCAGCATTCCCTTTTTTACTTCCACCAGGCGGTTTCCAAACAGATTGTGAGTGCCAGACCTGAATTTTATTCGATTTTGTGATTTCGGCCAAACACTTTCCAAGTTTTGAACTTGTTATTAATTTTTTTATTATATTATTAGATAGATGAGGTTTATCAATTTTTATTATATTTTCTGGATCATCGCCAACATTCCAAAATCTTTCTTCAGGTTCTCTACCTGTATTGTATTTACCTTGAATTACATCCCAGAGTGCTTTTCTAGTTGATACTATTTCTTGATCTGAAAATAATTTAGAAACAATGCAGAATCCATTTTTTTTCAGTTCATTTTTATATTCTACCATATTTTTTATATATATTTCGTATTTAGTTTTTCAATGTTAAAATTTTATTTGAATAGGAAAAAAATACAAGTTTTTTTGTTTATTTCATTTTAAGAGTTGCCTCATCAATATAACAACAGTTATACTTGTTAGTCATTTTTGACAAAATTTTTGAAAAGAAGATTTTGGGGAAAATAGATAACAAATGAAATTAGGTAAACTATTACTTTAAGCTAGTTTACGCATAGGATTAGGCTTCGGGTTGGCGCTAGGAGCCTTTTCTTTTTATACTAAAGTATCACTTTAATATATGTGTTTTTTGAAAATTGGGGGCGATCGGTTTCGACAGGATAAGAGATATAATGGATTGCGCGCGGAGGATAATAACAATCTCCTAAATCAGTTATTACAAACATAGTTGCCGATTACGGCTACATGGCTGCAGCTTAGCTAGCAGCCCGTTTCTGTTCAAATGAGCCAGTGGTTTGAACATGAAACGTCAATTACGCAGGCTGGTCCTTGATATGCCTGAATATTAAGGATGAGAAATTTTCAGGCTAGCCCTAATGAATTTTTGTCTTATGTTATAATTAGGGTAAAAACTTAACCTCTGACTATGCGTGTAGACGTCTGCTGTAATTTTATTTTGGACGGGAGTTCGATTCTCCCCGCCTCCACTAAATTATTAATTTTTTAATTATGTTTTAGCGTTAATGAATCCATCAATAGGTTTACAAGCCACTAAGGCAGTATCTTCTTCTACATCAACATCCCAAACCATACTTAACATAATATATTGTCCTGTTTTACCATGTTTCCAGCGTTGAATTGTGCTATACCGAGTTAAAGAAATTATATTTGATTTATTAAGTGTCCCTTGATTTTTTTTGATATGTTTTAAATCATCTGGATGGATTAAATCCTCACTATCATATGAACGACCTTCGAGTTCAGAATTCAAATATCCCATTAGTTTTTCCCATTTACCATCTATATCTGTGATGATGCCATCTGATATTCTTCCAGAAATATAAAGAGAATCACTAATAACTCGATCAAATAGTTTCCCTTTAGGTTCAGATGTATTGTTATTTTGTTTTATTTTTAATATTTCATCTTTCAATCTAAGATTTTCTTTCATAAGATAATTGATAACAAGCTCTTTTTCATTTTTAGGATCAAATTTAATAGAATCTTCTCTACTTTTTGTTGCCGATGTTTCTAGAGAATTTTCGGTAGATAGCTTAAGTAAATGTTTTGGTGGAATCTGGTTTTTTGCTATCCAAATACTTAGCGCTTGAGGGGTAACCCCAAAATATTTTGCAACTTCCCGTTTTTGCCGGAAGTTGTTTTTACTCATTATCTCATTTATAATATCTATGGCTTTTTTCATTTTATACTTAAATTCTACTTAACTAAAATTAAGTATAAATTAAATATAAATAAAAAATAATAAATTTATTTTAATTGCTAATAAAATTAAAAATGCATTTTTATTGATATAGTTGGAGTTGCTCCGAGCATACTAATTTGAATTATTTTATCAGAATTTGAAAATGGATTAATACGGGCATGGCTTATATTATTTCTATTGTATATATTGTATATTGAAAGTCCAAGTTCAATAGATTTTTGATTCGTCCATTTCCAATTTTTTGATATACTAATATCAAGATGATGGTTTGGCTCTAAGCGTTCTTCATTTCGGTTTTTTAGTATATTTATATCGAATGAACTAATACTAATGTTGTTTGTATTTGTGTATACTCTTCCTGATGTATAAACCCAGTTTGCAGCTAGTTGTAAATTTTTTACTGTTGTCATTGCGACTAATTTGAATTCGTTTGTCTTATCGTGATCAGCAAAATATTTTTTATTCTGATTTATTCCATCAAACCAATTCATTGTTCGGTTTCTTTGGTAAGAAGCCCAACCTGTAATTTTACCTATTTTTTTTCGAGCAAGAAATTCAAAACCTAATATACTTCCATTGCCAGAATTTGATATAGAAAAATTATTTTTAGATAGTTGAGGTGATTCCGATTGATTATTATTTGGAAAATCAAATATAAATAAGGAATCTATATCTTTAGAATATATCTCGTATCTAAAATTATAATTTTTAAAATTATTTATTATTGCAAAATGCAGATTTGTACTTTTAACGGGAGGTATATTTTTACCAGCAGGTATCCAAATCTGATCTTGGCCTCTATTTGAATTATAATGACTGTATTTATGAATAAATTGGAAATATTTGCCTACCGCAATTTCAATAGAAAGTTTTTCTGATAGGTTTTTATTTATTGAAAAACGTGGTTCAAAGTAAAATCTTTTTCGTGTGTTTTGAGTAAGCCTTGCTCCAGTTTCAAAAAAAAGTTTTGAGGGGAATAAGTAATTATATTGTAAAAAGGTAACAATGAAGGATTCTTCTCCAAATAATTCTAAATTTATATTACTAATTCCATCTTTTTCTTTAGTATCTAATTCAAAATTTCTTAAAGTAACATTCATTCCTGATTCAAAACTGCTTCTGTTTGATGGAATCAATTTCAAATGAACTTTAGCCGTAGATTCAGAAAAAATATATTGATTAATATAAGAGCCTAGATCTTCATTGCTCATTGTTTTTTGAAGAACGTTATATTGATTTTTATTATTATAATTAGAAAAACTAATTATGGTATTAAAATTGTCAGTCCAATGTGTTGTCCAGTTTAATATTCCAGAGTTATTTAAAAAAACTGTTGATTCATTAATTAGTGTTGAATCGACACCTAAAATATTCTTAAATCCATAGAATTCACGACTTTCTTTGATATTGTCTTTACCAATATTATATGTAATTGATAAAATATTTTTTGAAGAAATAAGAAATGAAAATTTTGCGATGAAATCTTGAAATTTAAAATTGGGACGGTATGTGGTATTTTGATTATCATTTTCTATTTCACTAATCAAATTGAACCGATTATCATCAGTAACAAATTTTTGTATTGATTGATATAAGTTTGCCTGAAATTTATTTTGTATAGATCTCCTAACAGATAAAATTCCACTACCCCGATTAAATAGAGGAAGTGAAATAGTTAATCCTTGGCTCAATAAATTTGAATGAAGAATACCACGTGTCTTTTTATTGCTCCCAACATTAGTTGTCAACTTAACCAAGGAAGAAATTCCACCGCCATAAGATGCTGGGTAACCTCCTTTATAAACTTGAGCATTTTGAATTATATCAGAGTTAATACTGCTAATAAATCCAAATAAATGATTGTTATTGTATAGAGGGATACCATCAAGTAAAATGAGCGTATGTTCAGGTTTAGATCCTCTGATAAATAAATCTGAGCTACCACCAAGACCATATTGTATTCCAGGTAATAGTTGAAGACTCCGGTAAATATCTACTTCACCTAAATTTGGTAATGTTGATATATGTTTAGGTGAGAATAAAATTTTTCCTGGAATATTCGATGGATTCATGAACTCTCGAATTTCACCAGAAACCTTAACTCCTTTAGATGGAATAATTTTGGGAGTTAGCCTAATGGTCTGTTTGCTATATTGATTATCGGTAAAATCAATTTTCAGCTCTTTTGTATTGTATCCAATAAAAGAAACAAATGCAGTACATGATTTTGTATTAATACCAATAAGAGAAAAATCTCCATTTTTATCTGAAAGAGTTCCCCAAGATAATTTAGGAATGTAAACATTGGCTTGAGCTATGGTTTCCCCAGTTCTATTATTTAATATCCTCCCTGAAAAATTATATTTAATTTTTTTTGTTTTTTTAAAAATGATGTATTGGTCTCCATTGCTTTTCCAGGAAAGTTCTGTTTTGCTTAAAATTTTGTTTAATGCTTTTTCGGTTTTACAATTAGAGCAATAAGATGAAACATTATAGTCTATTAAAATACTATCAGGGTATATAATGTATAGATTAAACTCTTTAACAATATTTTCAAGAGCATTTTTTAGAGGAATTTCTTCAAATGAAAAAGAAACAGACTTTTCTGATTCAGCTATTATTTGATTATTAAGAATAAGGTAGAAATATATGACTAATAATTTTGACCAATATACTTTAGAAGAATGTGCATGTTTCACCATCAAATTTAAATTGACACTGTGCCAATAATGAAATAGAGCTTAATACTGTTTGTAAATTTGTTGTTTGCAAAATTCCAGAAATTTTAGTGTTTTCTATTTGATTGTTAGAAATTTTGATAGAAATATCAAATAAACGCTCTATTTCCCCTGAAACTTTTAAAAGAGGTATCCCATCACAAACCAATGTTTCATATTTCCATCCAGGGTAATTCTGATAATTTAATTTTTTAGGTGTAGATAGATTTAAATCTATTTTTTGTCCTGATTTAAGATTAATTGATTGATTTTTGTTTTCTACAATTACATTACCTGAGATGACACCCACCTCAAAGCCATCTGGTCGTGCTCTGACATTAAATGAAGTCCCAAGTACTTTTATAATTCCATAATCTGTATTTACCTTAAAAGGCATTTCATTATTGGACACTTCAAAATAAGCCTCGCCAGTTAATTTAATATCGCGATTATTTTGATTGAATTTTGAACTATAGCTTATTTTACTTTCACTATTAAGTTTTACTATTGATCCATCTTCTAAAATAAATGATTCTAGGCAACCTCTATTCGCTTTTAAAGTTTTTGTATTTATAAAATTGTATGCAACTGGCGCTGAAATAATTAAGATTAAAATAAATGAAATAATACTGTTTGAAGTGAGACGTATTCCAAAAAAATATGATAATAAGTTTTGATAAAAGCTTGTTTTTGAATAACTATAATAATTATCAAAATTATCAACTTTCTCTTTAAAATTTTTCCAGCTTTTATCTATATCAGGGGGTTTTGAAATATTATTATCAAAACTTGTTTCCCAGATTATTCTTTCTATTTTATCAAGTTTTTTCATAACTATATATTTAACGTTTTTATATTAATAAATACTCAAAAATATTCTTTTAGATGTTTTTTGAGTATTTTTAATGATCGGTATAATTGATTTTCAACAGTCCGAATACTTATATCAAGAATTTGAGCAATGTCCTTGTTTTTTTTGTGTTCGATTCTACTAAGAATAAAAATAGTTTGACATTTTTCAGGTAAGACAGTGTTTACCAAATAATTGATTCTTTTTTTTAATTCAATTTCATCATTAATTAATTCTGGACTTGGAGATCCTTGATAGTTTGAATATGCAATCCTGTCCTTATTTTTAGCTCTAACATTCAAATGACGGAAATGATCATTGCAAAGGTTAGAACTTATTCTAGCTGCAAAAGAAAAAAATGATTTGCTAGGTCTAATAGAGGGGTGGGATTTCCAGATTCTTATAAATGTTTCTTGAGTAATATCATTAGCCAGATCCATGTCTACAACTTTATAATTAACAAAACCTAAAACAGTATTGTAATAATTATAAAAAAGTGTTTTAAAAGCGTCTTTATCGCCATCTTTTAATCTGATTAATAAAGTCTTTTCTAAATCTGTCTTCACAACGGTATGCACAAATTTAATTCTTCTATAATTACATAAAAATGTTCTGATTCATATAAAATACAAAATACCTTATCAGGATTGTAGATTATTAGGTAACCTAAAGCGTTGTTAAATTCTAAAGAATGAAAATTTTAATGAAATATATGGATCAGCCTCGAATTTGGTTTTTAACTATAATTCTTGGTTTTGTTGGTTGCTCAGCCTTTAGATGGGATAAATATCCTGAGGTTATATATAATGATAGAGAACCTCTTATTTCTGTCACGTATGATTATGGTGAAATTGAAATACATATCCCACTTTACTATCCGAGGTATAGGCCAAAGCAAATAGGATTTCAAGTTTTTGCTAACGATGATACAACTTTTCCTTTATTATCTATAATGCAGGAGCCACTTGATGAGGTAGTTTTATTTTTGCCACATGGAGTTTTAGATATAGAGTCTGCGTCAAATAGGATTAGAATTGTTCCCCAAGACGTTGATTTTTGGACCCGATATATTCCTTTTAAAGGTGTCAATTCTGGGCGGATAGATTTACCATTAACGCCAGTTGATTTTAAACCACTATTAGTTGAAGGGATAGTTACTTGGGCTAAGAATGATAGTGCTCTTTCAAATATAGATCTCCAAATGGGTCTATCTGGACCATCTGGGGCTACGCTAGCTAAAGCGACTACAGATGTCAATGGTTACTATCAAATGGGTATTCCAGGAGAGTTTATGAAATCAGACAATATTGAATTGGTAGCTGGAACTAACTTAGTTTTTCAACCGATCAGGCAAAAATTAGACTATTCTAAAACAAAAGGGCTATATCGAAACATATCAATTGGTCCACCAAAAACCCATTCAGGGCCAGTTTATTTTACAAATAAAAAAAATGTGCATTTTAGAGAATCGCCTGAGATAGGATCAGAAACATTATTTTTATTAGAAAAGGGTGAAATTTTTTCAGTAAAAAAAATGACCACAGGCGAATATTTTGGTAATATTGAGATTACACTATCAAATGGTAAAATTCAAAAGATGGGTGGTTGGGTTCTGAAAGAAGATTTATCCTTAATGGAAATAGGTAATATATATACTGGAGACAATAAAAAATGAAATATTTGATCAGCTCTTTATCTGTTTTAATTATCAATCTTGTTTATGCTCAGGTTTCTTTAAGTATAAATGCAATACCAAGAAATGTAGAGGTACTGCTTGATGGAGAAAAAATAGGTAAAACTCCACTAAGAGATGTGATGATAAAACCAGGTCTGCATAGCTTTGAATTGAAAAAAAAAGGATACGCTTCATTAAAACATTCGGTAGATGTTAATCCTGCAGAGTCTTTAAAAATGGATTATTATTTAAATCCTATATATTCGATAAAATTTTTCACTGAAGAAAGTGGACTTAGTTTTGAATTAAATGACACTCATAAATGGAGTCAAAATAAAATCCGATTGGAAATTGAAGCTGGGGAACATTTTTTGAGAGTTTACCAAAATAACAAAATTATTGATGAACAAAAATTTATTGTTGATGAACCAAAATCAATAGAATATATAATTAAGAAAAAAATATCTGGTTAATTATGAGAAGGGCAATTTTTCTGCTCCTGATATGGAATTTATCAGCCCAGAGCGATCAATCAATATTTTTAATATTAAATCAGTATGATAATGATTCAAGGAGCATAGATTCTTCATTAAATGCAAATTTTGAAGGTACCCTTTTTCAGTTTACTGAACCAATCCAAGAATTAATTGCAGATTTAGAGGCAGAACAGTATCCTGCTGCTGCAAGAATGGGCTTAGTAAAAAAGATTGGACTTGAATATGATGTTCAATATATTGTAAATAATCAAATTAAAAGTAATAATAATCGATTATTTCTAGAGGGAAGAGTCTTTAGTACGAGGTCTGGAGGTTTAGTCTTAAGACGAAAAATTGATTTAATGAACTATCAAAATGGAGACCTAAATGAACTTAATCTATGGGTTGGACAGATTATAGATTTAGTATATCCAGGGTGGATAGAAAATAGAGAAAAAATATTATTTTTAGATCCGTCTGATATGACATATGAAAAAACACCTATGGGAGCAGCATTGCGGAGTCTTTTTGTTCCTGGATGGGGTCAGGTATACTCTGGCAAAAAACTCTCTTCAATTTTTTGGGCAGGCCTAGAGCTATCTTTAAGTACAGCAATTATTTTAAGCTATATTGGCTACGATAATGCAGTTAAAAACTTTCTTCAATATAAAAAAGAATATGATGAAACAGATGATGTAAAAGAAATAGCTAGCTTTAGAAATCTGGCTTCTGAAGAACATGCAAATCATATAAAGTATAATAAATTAATAATTAGTTTTGCTGCGATTACAGGCACGACATGGATTGCAAATAGTGTACATGCATGGGTTGTGGGACCAAGGCCAAGTTTAAAAATATACCGCAAATGGGATTCAACCAAAACTCTCACGAATTAATTATGATAAAAAAAATTATTCGAGCACATATTTTTTATTTTTTTATTTTTTTTCTATCTTGCAAAATATATGAAAAGGAATTAGATAATCCAGTTGATGAAAAAGCAGATAATGCACCTGAGTTACCAGCATTAGTTTTTTATCCTAAATCACAGATTAAGACTATGTCAGACACGATAAAAGTAGAATCATTTATCGTGTTTAAAACGGATTCATTAGTTCCATTTTCGACTATTGAGCTTTTATTTAATTATGATAATAATATGCTTGAGCTTGATACTGTAGTCCCTGGATTATTTATAACAGATACTAGCAAGTCAACCCCACTTTTTGTATATAACCATGATTCAACAGGAACAGTTGAGCTATTAGCTTATTTTTTAGATGAGGAAAAAGTTTCACTTGAGGGGACTGGGCATTTAGCTGACTTAAAATTTTATCCAAAAGAATCAGGCGTGACAACGATAGATTATGAGCTGGGTTCATGTTTTATATACGATAATGAGGATAATCTGATTGAATTAAATGGAACCAGGGTAGCAGAAGTGACAATACAATGAAGAACAGTATCTGGTATATTATTTTCTTTATATCCATTATTTTTCCAGAGACATTGTTATTTGAAAATTTTAATAGCGGTAGCCTACCATCAGGGTGGAGTTTTATACCAGATCCTTCAGATTATCCATCTAATACTGGTACCTGGCAGATAAACAATTGGAATACAGATTATAATAATTCTGCTCCAGCGGCAACCTATTATTGGTCTCCTGCAAGTCCAAGTGGTTATGCGAATTATTCAGGGCATTATATGTACTCTAATGAAATTAATGTTAGTGACACAACAAACGTATTGGTACGGTTCAAAATTGCTCTCGATGGATTTCCCACCCCAACAGGTCATTATAATGGAATGAGAGTAGCTTATAAAAGTGATGATCAAGAGTGGACAACAGTTTTATCTTATCAAATTAGTGCCGAAAGCGGTGCAACCGTAGATATAAATCCACGAGTAGAAACTTTTTATGCGCGAATGGGCCAGACTCTTAAACTAAGGTGGGAGGCATTTGGAACTAATTCTTATCATATTGATGCCTGGCATATTGATGATATCGAGGTAATTACTATACCAACTATAAGTAATGTATCTATTTCTTCTGATAATGTCGACGATAATCAAAAAGCAATTCCTGGAGATATGGTAACTCTCAGCTTTACTGTCCCTGAAGCGCTTGCCTCAGGTTCTCCATTTGTTTTGATTAGCTCTAATCAGGCCTCTATCACTAATTCAGGAGGTTTGAACTATCAAGCTACTTATGAGGTGCCAGAGGATGCAACTGATGGGCCAATCGCATTTTCAATTGATTTTACTACACAAAATGGTATATCAGGTCCCACAGAGAGAAGTACTAGCGATGGTACATCAATACTAATTGATGTAACAGGACCAGCTACGCCTGAAGTCTCAGAAAATGTTTCAGCAAGTGGAGGAGTGGAGGTTCCAGGGATTTGGAACGGTTCAAATGAAAATGTTTTGGTGGAGGTGGCTGTTCCGAATGATACTGCAGTAGTGGCCTTTAACTATTCTATAGGAAATTGTGTTTCATTTATCGGTAGTAATGGGACAGTTAATATTCAGGCTTCAAATGAATCAGGCGATTTATATAAAGTGACAAATCAATTTACTTTTGAGGCCTATATTAAGGTTAATAACCAGAGTGATTACCAAGGTTTTTTTGATTATGGTAATTATAGCTCTAACTCTTCAAGTCAAGCTGGGATGGGATTTTTCCTTTACGGAGGAGGTTGGCGGTTTTTTCTAAAAACAACCAATGATGGCAACTTTTCTCAAACTGATTATGTCCAAGCCTCTGCCTCATTAAATACTTGGACTCATTTTGCAGTAAAATTACAAAATGGAACGGTTACTCTTATAAGGGATGGCGTTGTGGTTGCATCAAAAAGTGGCTACAATGGAAACGTTGAATGGGGTGGCTTTAATGATCCATTGATGTATTTGGGTTCATTTAGCAGTGAGGCTGGAGGAGGAACAAATTATTTTGATGGTAAAATGGATGAAGTGCGATTTTGGAATATTGCGAGATCTGATAATGAAATTAAAGCCTATCGAAATGTTAGTCTCACTGGGGATGAGGAAGGTTTAATAGGGTATTGGAGACTTGATGAAGACTCAGGAACTTCTGTAATTGATTCATCAGAAAATGGGAATCATGGAAATTTAAGTGGAGGAGCTAATTGGGAGTTGGGAGAATCTGAATTTTTTTTCCAAGAAGATTCATTAGATCCTAATGTTATTATTGGCTCAAATTTTCAAGTATTAGCAAAAGCTGGTGATAATTCTTTAGAGCCAGTGGGAGATAAATTTACCATTTCTAATGGTGACCTATCAAACGGCAGTATGGTTTTAAATGCACCTAAGACTGATTTTGAAAATATTTCAGGGTTTGCCCATGGCGATACTGCTTATTTATCTGCTAGGCTATTTGATCAAGCAGGAAATTATGCTGATGGGAACTTGAGCGAAACATCATTATTAATTGATTTACAGGTAAATGATCCAACTACAGTAAATATAGTTTCCAATAATACATTTTCTCATTTAGCCAAAACAGGTGATGTGCTTACAATATCCATCAATTATGATGAGAATGTTACTTTACCAGTTGTAACTCTACATGGTAACAGTGCTACCGAGTCTGATTTAGGGAATAATAAATTTCAAGCGATATCCTCCCCTCTAGGAGCAGAGCCAGAAGGATATATTGGTAATATATCTATATCTACTGATGATTATATGGGAAATTCTGGTACTTATACTGGCGGCGCTACAGGAGGGATCACTGTTTTTTATGATAAAACTGTTCCAACTATTTCAAACGTAAATATTATATCCAATAGGTCAGATTCTAAATGGGCTACTGTAGGTGATACAGTAAGATTAAACTTTACAGGAAGCGAGACTACTTATTTAAGTGAAATAACCATATCAGATACAACTGTTATTTTAAGAGATACATCTGGAACTACTTACAATGGTTTTACGCAATGCAGTGGTGGTACAATAGTAACAAGCGGACTAAAGTTATGGTTGGATGCTGATGATGTTGATGGCGATGGGGTAGTTGAGGATTTATCTGAAGATGGTTTGACAGGTTCAGATGTAAGCGTCTGGAAAGATAAATCTGGCAATGGAGCTCATTGTGTTTCAGTAAGTGGTTCTGGACTCCCTACTTTAAATGAGAATTTATTTTCTGGAAAAAATGCTTTAGAATTCAACAAATCTGAGAGTGATGCGCTTCGGCATGAGCTTGGTGCTAATCAATGGACTGCCACTGATTTTTCACTATTTATTGTTTTTGCTCAAAAGGGAACTCCTGAACTATATGATTCTTTTTTTTCTAATGGTACACCAAACAATGCTGTTCATTTTCAGATTTCTAAACAAAATCCTAATTTTAGTTTTTTTACTGGTACCTATACTATTCCTTTCGAGGAATGGGATAATGAATTAAAAGTCTACGGTGTCATCGGAAGCACAACAACAACAACAACAATTATTGATGGTGAACAAGTAAATTCACAAGAGACAACTAGTGGAAGAACATTTGAGCACTATCGGATTAATCAAAACAGAAGTGGGAATAAGTTCAATGATTCCTATATTTCCGAAATTCTGTTATATGATCGAGAACTAACCGAATCAGAATTAATACAAACTTATCAATATTTAGGTAGAAGGTATGGTTTAGATTATATAAATGATAGCAAAGATGTTCACGCATATAGATCTATGACAGATAGTGATTTAGAAGGATCTATTCAATTTAGCGTAACCCACAATGATTGTGCGGGGAACGATGGCGCTGCTGTTAGTGAGACAAGTGACAATAGTTATGTGATTTTTGATCGTACACCACCTTTGGATTTTGCAACCGATTCAGTTTTGACCGTTGGAGGGACATCAATTGTTAATATCTGGAATTCTACAAACACAGGGTTAGAGGTCAATGTTCCAGTTGATAATGATACAAGCTTAATTAATGGCAGCATTCAAGTTTGGGGGACCATTAGTAGTAATCCTTTCCAAATATTAGGATCAAGCTCTGAAATATCTTCTTCAGACTTATCAAACCAAAAACTTTTCTCAATCACAGCGGCTGAGGTAGAAGCCTTAAGTGGATTTTCTGATAATGACACAATAAAAGTTCGAGCTGTAATTACTGATAGAGTGAATCTGGAGACAGTCGGAGAGAAAAGTATAAATAAATTAATAATAGATCAAACTCTTCCAGTCTTAAAGTCTGTTTCTTGTGTTTCTAATTTTTCAGATTCAAGTTTAGCAACTATCGGTCATATTATATCATTGAATTTTGAAACAGAACCATTGTTAGCTAATCCAAATATAATTATAGCAGGGAATCCAGCTTCGGTTACAAGTATCGATGGTGATTCTTCATGGATTGGAACTTACACGATGCAAGCAACAGATTCAGAGGGGATTATTCCTTTTATAATCAATGATTTAGTAGATCTTAGTGGAAACCCTGCAAGTGGATTTGTCGAAACTACTGATAGTACGACTGTGTTTTTTGATAATACAAAGCCAACTTTAGATAGTGTTCGCATTTATTCAAACAATATGAATTCTACTTATGCAAAAATTGGGGATAGTGTACTGATTTCATTTGTAGCAGAAGAATTAATAACAGATCAATCAGTATTCATTGTTTCTCAATCAGCTAGCGTAATAGAATTATCAGATGATAGAAGACACTTTCTTGCATCATATTTAATGCAGGATTCAGACCTTGAAGGTGTTATTCGATTTGGAATAACCGTTACAGACTCGGTAGGCTTGGTTAGTGATACAGTCTCAAACACATCAGATGAAAGTCGGGTAATATTTGATAGAAAAAACCCATATTTAACTTGGGTTAATATCACATCAAACAATGATGTAAATGAAATGGTTGGTGTTGCTGATGATGACGTGTATCTTAAGTTTATTCCAGATAGCACCTTAATTTTTGATTCGGTATCGGTAACAATCTCTAATCGAGTTGCTAGTATTAGTCAATCGCTGGATACCTTAATTGCAACAGTATCAATAATAGGGGAGGGAGTTGATTCTGCTGGAATACTTCCATTTACCATTGATTATATGGATTACGCAGGTAACAGAGGGAACCAAGTGATTGGTACGTCTGATGGAAGCTTTGTTAATCATGATGTTGGACCTCCAGAAATAGTTTTTGTAAGGATTTGGTCCAGTAATCAAGATAGCTTATGGGCAAAAATAGGAGACACAGTATTTGTTGAGCTAATTGCGAATGAGCCACTATCGAGTAGTTCAATCCAGATAGGAGGGAGAAATTCCACTCAAGAAATTCCAGCTAATAGTCCTACCCATCATGGATATATTATTATGGATAATAGTGATAATGAAAACTGTTTGCAATTACTTGTTTCCTATTCTGATCTTGGTGGATTGTCTGGGGCTGATACAGATAGTACAACAGATGGAAGCAGAGTATGTTTTGATAAGACACCACCACAGATAAGTAATGTTAGCATTAAAACAAATAACGCCTATAGTGATTCACTAGCGAAAACAGGTGATACTGATACTCTTTTATTTTCGATATCGGAAATAATGAGAGACATTAATTTGATATTAGCTGATAATGAAAATACTCCTACTCGAGATTCATTAAACTTTACAGCGACGCATACATTTGTAGGTACTGAGGAGGAGGGCATGGTTGGGTTTAATATATTTGTTACTGATTCGGCGGGAAATAACTCAGACTCAATAAGTACTACAAGTGATTTAAGTCAGGTCCGTTATGATAAAACTTTACCCATATTAGACTCTTACTTTATTTACAGCAATAATTCAAATGATACTTCTTTATGTATTATTGGAGATACAATTTTAATTGATTTTAATGCTATTGAAAAATTGCGTTCTAATCAAATTGTTACCATCGCTGGGGATTCCGCAATTAATATTATAGACCTTGGAGAAAATAAATATAGAGCTATATATATTATTGATGGCTCGGAAGACGAGGGTTATTTAAGATTTACAATAGAGTTTGAAGATTGGGTTGGGAATACAGGTATTAAGATAGATACGACAAATGGATCAAATAGTGGATATGTTTTATTTGACCAATCACCTCCTGCTGATTTTTCTATTGATACAGTATTTGTAAATGGTTTAGTCAATGAAAGAGGATACTGGAACTCTAATAGTGATAGTATAATAATTGTTATTCCGATATCAGATCAGGATCAAAGCCTGCTTGAAGGTGAATGTCAATTGCAATTAAGCTTTGATGGTGGACCATTTACAGACACAGGGGATCCGATAAGTATAAACACGTTGGGGATGTTAGATATTAGCTTAGTTAGAAATAATTTTATTTCGTTACCGAGTTTTTCTGAAGGGTCTAACGTAAGGTTTACAGCAACTATAAAAGATCGAGCTGGTAATAGTACTTTAGGTACTGCATTTCAAGACTCTATACATATTGATGAAACAAGACCAGAATTATACAATATATTTTTAACTAACTCTAATGAATTTGAATCACACTGGGTCAGAGTTGGTGACCAAGCAAGCTTAAGTTTTACCAGTGATGAAGGATTAAAAGACCCAACACTGATTTTTCATGATGATACAGTAGATTTAGTTACAAATAATAGTGGATTAGAGTGGACATCTGTATATGACTTAACCAACGAAACTCAACAAGGATTATTAATATTTTCAATTTTTTCAACTGATTCAGCAGGAAATACAAGTGATACTGTATCTATAACTTCTGATGAGAGTAAAATCTTATTTGATAAAGTTCAACCACAAATTTCTCAACTTTTAGAAGGAACTGATTCATTGGATCTGGATTACTATAATGTATCTGATTCATTATCCTTGTTTTGGTCTCAGAGTGATACTTTGTCTAATATTCGGACAGCCTTTATAGGTATAGGGTTAGACTCTTTATTATCAGAGTATATTCATTTAGATACAATGAATTGGAGTGTTATTCAACAACAATCTCAAGCTTTAATTGAAGAAATAAGTTTAGTGAATGAGACAAGATATTTTACTTCTGTATTCATTGAAGATTCAGCAGGAAATCATTCAGACACATTGTTTAGTGATGGTCTTGTTATTGATCTTATAAGACCCGATACGGGTAAGATTAATGATGGTGATTGGGTTATAGAACTAGACTATACAATTGATTCTACATCTCTTTTGTATAAGTGGGAGGGCTTTTCTGATAATATTGGAATAAAAAACTATGAACTCTCTATTGGAACATGTGATATGATTTGTGATACAACAAACATATTAGACTGGACTATTATTAATAGTTTTGATGGTACCACAATTAGTGGTTTAAGTTTGCAAAGAGATATTGAATATAGAACTTTCTTAAGGGCAGTAGACTTAGCTTTAAATAAATCAGTAATATCTGAAACAGATGGTATCTATTTTGATGATTCTGTTCCTCAAATTATAAAAATAATTCCCGATTTTAATGATTCTTTATCCGCACAATTTTTATCGGTATTCTCAGATGACACAATAAAGATAAAGTTTAATAGGCAAGTGTTTTTTTATAATATTAATGTTGAAACTAGCCTAGATACAGGATTTGTTTTTTCACAATCATACGCTGATTCAATGATCACAATTACTTGGCAAGATACTTTATATAGTTACGATACAATAAAAGTATACTTAGATAGTGCCTTGGCTTATAATGCGTTATTTATAACAGACACTTTAGAATTTTTTACGCCTATATGGGGTGACCTCAATCAAGACTATGATATTAATGTAGAGGATATTTTCTTATTTAATTCTCGCTGGCCAGAGGTAGATCTAGCTCCATATAAAAAAACTCCGCCAAATATAAGACCATATCCTGATGGTATAGCAGACATAGCAGACTTAAAAGCATTTGCTAAAATGTGGCAGTGGCGTTACCAAAATCTAAGTTTTGATACAACGACATCTTTAGCTCGAATTGGATTGCAAACGGGGAATATAAAAAACAGAAGATTAAAATTAGAAGTTCCCGAAAATTCTTTTATGTCTGAAATTTTAATAGGAGAATCAAATTTGGAAATAACAGAATTTGAAATAGATGACTTAAAACCAAATGCCTCTAGTTTTAGTTCTGTTGATAAGGTATCACAATTAATAATGTTTGGGATTGCCGATAAAAATGGTTTTAATGATTCGTTGTCTATTAGTTTACCCAAGACAGATCAGGAGTTTTTCATTGGTAAAATTCAATATCGATTTGCTGATAATTATGGAAAGATTTTATCTAATGGTGTATTTGATGTTAATATGAAATTATTGCCTGAAAAATTTGTTGTATATCCTAATTACCCTAATCCATTTAATGCAAAGACTATGATAAGATTTGACTTACCTCAAAAAGCAGATGTTAATTATAAAATTTTTGATTTATTAGGGAAATCAGTATTTGAAAGTAAGAAGATTAATTTTTCATCTGGTAGACACAGAATTTTTTGGGATGGTAAATCTAAAAGTTTAAATGATGTAGGTTCTGGCGTATATTTTATTCAAATACGCGTTGGAGACAAAGTGCATATTCAAAAAATGTTATTGATTAAGTAATTATTAATCTACGCATATTGAATTATTACTACATTTTTTCAGGTGCAGATATTCCTAAAATTTTAAGACCATTTTCTAATGTTATTTTAACAGCAGATACTAGATTTAATCTAGCTTTTGATAATTCTGAATCATCAGATATAACCCTACACTTACTATAAAATCTATGAAAAAGTGCTGCAAGCTCTTGTAAATAAGTGGCAATGTTTTGTGGTTCTAGCGTTTCACTTGTTGTTTCAACTAATTCTGGGAAAAGGACTATATGCTTTAGGAGTTTCAGTTCATCATTGTGACACAAAATATTTTGATTATATTCTTGTTTTAAACTAAGCGAATAATTTTCTCCATGTTTTATTACATTACATATTCTAGCGTAGGCATACTGAAGATAGAAAACAGGGTTACTATCTGATTGATCTGAAGCTAGATTTAAATCAAAATCTAGGTGAGAATTCATACTCCTCATGATAAAAAAATATCTTACAACATCAGGTCCTAATTCATCTAACAACTCATCAAGGGTTACGAAATTAGCTTTTCTAGTAGACATTTTAATTTTTTCCCCATCTTTAATTAATGTCACAAACTGGTATATAAGAATTTTTATTGGTTTTGTATTATAGCCCAATGCTTCCAAAGCTAGCAATACATCTGGATAGCTATCAGCGTGGTCAGCCCCAAAAACGTCTATAATTAAATCATATTTTCTATTTAGTTTATTTCTATGATACGCAGTGTCGGGGACTCTATATGTTGGTTCCCCAGTACTTTTAACGTAAACCTTATCTTTTTCTTTTCCTAGATCAGTAGCACGAAACCATATGGCGCCATCTTTTTCGTAGATTAATTTTTTTTCTTTTAGTTCATTAATTAATAAATCAATGTCACCGTTTTCATAGAACATTTTTTCATTTGTGTAAGTATCAAATTTGATTCCTAGTTTTTTTAAACTTTTTTTGATTTCGATAAAAATAGTTTTTTCAGCATAATCTTTGAAATATTCTGTGGTTTGATTGAATTCTTTAGGAATTTTATTAAAAATTTCTTGAGCAATTTCTTTTATATAATTACCATGATAACCATCTTCAGGAAATTCACTATTTTTTTCAGAAAGCTCCAAATAACGGGCTTTTACAGATTCTCCTAGAATGCGCATTTGCCGACCTGCATTGTTAAAGTAATATTCTCTGGTAACATTAAAACCATTCCATATTAATATATTTGAAACCGTATCACCTATAACGGCATTGCGACCATGTCCCACAGTTAATGGTCCAGTTGGATTCGCACTAACAAATTCTACATTGACTTTTTTACCATTTCCAATTGAGCTTCTCCCAAATTTTGATTTTAGGGAATTAATATTTTTTATATAGTTTTGATAAAAAGAATCCTCAATAAAAAAATTTATAAATCCAGGTTTAGTAACTGTTACTGATTTTATGTTTTCAAGATTATTTTTATTTAGTTTATCCAATATTTGTTGTGCACATATCATTGGATTTTTTTTTAGTTCACTACCAATTAATAACCCAACATTAGAAGAAATATCTCCAAAAGAAGAGCTTTTCGGTGGAATTAAGGAATAGTTCTTTCTTGGAAAATCAAGTAAAGAAAGGGCGTTATCTATTTGGTTATAAAGATTTTTTTTTAGTGATTTCATCAGAATATTTTAAAAGTTCAGCATCGGCCCATAGTTTCTCTAGTTTATAATATTCTCTATCTTTTGTGCGAAAAATATGAACCATAATTTCACCATAATCTAATAAAACCCATCGGAACTGTTCGTATCCTTCAAGGTGAAATGGTTTAATTAAAGTGTTATTTTTAATATTATCTGAAATTGCTTTAACCTGGGGCTCACTATCTGCAGAGCAGATCAAGTAATAATCAGAAACAGATGATAACCCCCTAAGATCGAGGCTTATTATATCAACAGCTTTTTTTTCTAAAGCTAGATCAACTATCTGAGAAATTAGTTTTAATTCTTTACCAGTACCTTTTTGTATTTTTGTCAAATATTATTCTATTTCAATAAAATCATTAAATGGTGGAAAAGATCGATAGTCTCTACCCAGAATTACTGTAACATCAACCCCAAGAGTTTCATCTGGAATTATTTTCACTCTTTCTTTATCAGTATTTGAAATCCCGAAAGATTTAGTGACCATGTCTAGGCTCTTAATATTTTCATTTCTTTGTATAATTATTGTATTCTGATATTCATGATGTTCTGCATTATCTGTTCTCACAACATCAAGCTTATTCATTCTTAGAAATTTAGATGCCACAGCTGCTAATCCTTTTTCTCCACAACCATTTAATACTTCTATTTTTATATTTTGTATCGGATTTTTTTCATAAACTTTTTCTGCTAATATAGGTTGATGGTCTATTTCTGGGAATGTTACTTCTAATGGGATACCATTATGGGTCAAATTTTTTGAAAAAGATATAAAAAACCCCATTATAAAAATACCAACAATAGCAATCGCTCCATTAAGGAACATATTTTGTTTTTGAAGCTTCTTTTTATTACGCTTCGATCGATTACGGTTTTTCCGAAACACTTAGTCTAATTCAAATATATTTTTATTTTTACGATAATTTGTGAATCGATCAGCGATTCTACCACTATAGTGATTATGGTAATATAGACCATTATATGAAACTAATTGGATTTGAAAGAGAGCATTTTTAGTAGGTCTATAAGTTATTCCAGCATCATAACCAATTTGAGCTTTATTTCTATTTATTGAATTATTCATTAATGCTGAGCCTGATGGATTCGTAATAACTATATTGGCATTTAAATCTAAATTTTCTGAAAATTTGTAATTTATGTTATTGGCAAAGGAGGCTAAAGATATTGACTGACCACCTGAGTTCATCATACTCATGCTAAACGCTTGATTCATACTAAACCGACTTGGATCGAGAAAACCAGATCCAGTGTTTTTCAAACCGCCGTTTAATTCTGATGGTAAAGTTCTTAAGGGGGTGGATGATATAAACTGAGCTGGCAGAATGCTGATTATCAGAAAAAAAGACAGTATTTTTTTTATTTTAAATATCATTGTATGTAGAATTTAATACTAGTGGTGAGATTCTAAAATAATTAAGAGATTTGTTTTTAATTTAATTCCATCTTGAGTTTATAATTCCGCCACCTAAGCATAATTTTTTATCATAAAAAACAATAGACTGCCCTGGGGAAATTGCAAATTGAGGATCTTTAAAGCCAACAATTATAGAGTCTGAATCATTAAATTGAATAATGCAATCTGAATCATTTCCTCTATACCTAATTTTTGCTTGTAGTTTTTTTTTCTTTGGAGCATGGCCAGATATCCAATGTATACTGGAACATTCTAAATATTGATGATACAATTGAGAATTATTTTTTCCTTGTGCGACAATGAGTTTGTTTTTTTCCGTAATTTTATCAACTATGTACCAAGGCATTTCCTTAGTCCCCTTCACACCACCAATTCCAAGCCCTTGACGTTGACCGATAGTATAATACATTGAACCTTCGTGCTGTCCGATAATATAACCATCAGTAGATTCTATATCTCCAGAATGAGAAGGGATATAGTCTTTTAAAAAATCTTTAAAATGACGTTCGCCAATAAAACAAATTCCAGTACTGTCTTTTTTGTTAAAATTTAAAAATCCGAGCTCTAGTGCCTTTTTCCGAACATTTTTTTTGTTCCAAGTACCCAAGGGGAAAAGTGCGTACGAAAGTTGTTTTTGATTCAAACCATAAAGGAAATAGCTTTGTTCTTTATTGGCATCATCGCCCTTAAATAGATTTTGATATCCATCTACAGATGTGTTTATTGCATAATGTCCAGTTGCAATTTTGTTTGCTCCTAGTTCAAGAGCATAATTTAGAAATGCTTTGAATTTGATTTCTGTATTGCATAAAATATCTGGATTGGGTGTCCTGCCTAATTTGTATTCATCTAAAAATTTTTTAAATACTTTTTCCCAATACTCTTTAGAAAAGTTTATTGATCTCAAGGGTATATCAATACGATTACAAATTTGAAGTGCATCCTTATAATCTTGTTCTGATGTGCAATATTTTGAATCTTCTTCCCAGTTTTTCATGAAAAGACCCTCAACCTGATAGCCTTGTTCAACTAATGTCGCGGCTGCAACAGCGCTATCAACACCACCACTTAATCCTACTATTATGCTATCTTTCATTTAATTAAGATTGAATCAAGAGCTGATAAAAGAGTTTCTATTTCTTCTTTTGTATTTTTATTCCCGAAACTTATACGCAGTGTAGAAAGGTTTAAATCATTGTTAACTCCCATAGCGCTAAGAATTTTTGATGGTTTTATAATTCCAGATCCACAAGCTGAGCCATTAGAAACCGCTATATTTAATCTATCAAGTTTGCTTAATAAAACATTTGATTTATTTTTTGGAAAGGAAACACTTATTAATCCAGGAAGCTTTGATTTAATGTTTTCATTAAACTGTGCTTGGGGAAAAATTTTTATTAATTCATCTTTAAAAAATAATTCTAAATTGTTTAAATGTTTTTTTGTTTGGCTCAAATTATCAGTCGCAATTTTGGCTGCAAGTCCCATACCAGCAATGGCAGCTGTATTTTCAGTCCCTCCTCTAAGATTAAATTCTTGTCCGCCTCCAAAGATATATGGATCAATCAGTTTAGGATCTTTTGCAAATAAAATACCTACGCCTTTTGGACCATAAAACTTATGGGCTGATAGTGAGAGAAAGTCTACTCCTAATTCTTTTACTTTTACTGGTATTTTGCCTAGACACTGTACCGCATCTGTATGAGTTAGAATACAATTTGATTGAGCGTATTCAGTTATTTTTTTTATTGGTTGTATTGTCCCAACTTCGTTGTTTGCAAGCATGATGGATATTAGTCCAGTATTATTTTGAGTAAATTTTTTAATTTCATTGAATATGATTGTGCCTCCCTTGTTAACAGATATAATATCATATTTAATGCCAAATTTTTTAAGATTAATTAAAGTTTCTAAAATTGCGGGATGTTCAATTTTAGATGTGATAATATGGTTTTTAGTTTTTCCAATTAATGAATAAAGTAGTTGGTTATTTGATTCGGTTCCGCCACTTGTGAATAAAACTTGATTTGGAGATGCGCCTATAGATGCTGAAACTTGATTGCGGGCTTTCTCAATTATAGATTTAGCTTGCCGTCCTTTTTTATGGGTGCTCGATGGATTGCCAAAAGATTTTGATTGAATTTTGTGCATCCAATCTAGAACTTCTTTGTGTACTGGAGTTGTTGCACTATGATCAAAATAAGCCATAGATATGATTAATGTTAAAAAGGTTCTATATAATATTATATGTCATTACGAATACTAGCAAATTTGACAGTGTTTTTCAGGTTCTTGTAAAAAGGAGGTTGCCTCTCTTCTAACCTACTCATAGTAGAATTAAAATCGTAATCATATCTAACCACATCCCATTTTATTTCATTGCTAATGGTAAGAAAGGCGACAGCGCCTTTCTTATTTCTGTCAAATGGCAATCCAGTCGCTCCCTGACATAAAATAGTAAGGTTTTCTATTTTCTGATGTCTTGGAACGTGTACATGTCCATGTACAAACACTGCATTTTTTATTTTCGGATTTTGTTTTAGTACGTTATCACGCCAGCTTAAAGCTTCTTTTGTAGAGGGAGGTTTATCATCTCTTTGGTACCAAGCATGTGAAAATTCTACTAATGTAGAGCCAACAGTTTCGCGGTGGGCAATTTTCATTTTTTTTATAAAATCAATTCCAGACTCGCCTATTTTTTCAGCTGTCCATTTTTCATTTTGGACTATTGATTTAGTAATTGGGTCATAGGGATCCATTCCTTCCAAAGAGGGCAATTCGTCTTCCCATAGTTTTTCTATTAGATATCTATCGTGATTTCCTCTAATAAAAATACAATTTTCCATTTTTTGTAAAACCTCTAAAACCCTTTCTGGTTCTGGCCCTAACGAAAAACAGTCTCCAAGGCAGAGTACTTGATCTATGTTAGATTTATAATTATCAATAATGGACACTGCTTTTTCTAGTGAAACAATATTTGAATGAATATCCGTAATGATTGCAAAGGTTTTGGAAGTCATAATATTAAAATATACATTTTGATACAATTTCTAGCAAGATAAGAAACTTTAAATTTACATTAAGAAATTCAGGTAGTTTTTACGTACTTATTTTATTATATAGTTGATTTTAAATGAAAAATAATAGTGTGTTAATTGTAGGCTCAATAGGGCTTGATACTATAGAAACGTCTTTTGGAAAAAGAAATGATTTATTAGGTGGTTCTGCAACATATGCATCAATTAGCGCAGGTAGGTTTTGCCCTGTTAATTTAGTGGGCGTTATAGGCAATGATTTTCCAAGCGAAGGGAAATTAATATTTAAAGAATATTGTGATAATATTGATGATTTGAAAGTAGAAAAGGGTAGGACTTTTCGTTGGGGAGGTCGCTATCATGAAAATAATGATGATAGAGATACATTATTTACAGATCTAGGTGTTTTTGAAAATTTTAAGCCTGAACTATCAGAGATAAACAAAAAAGCAAATTGGATTTTTTTAGCTAATATTCATCCAGCTTTACAACTTGATGTTTTACGACAATGTGATTCTAATCCTAAAGTAATTATGGATACAATGAATCTTTGGATAAGTACAACTTATGATGAATTGTTATCAGTAATTAGTTGTACAAATTTTCTTTTAATTAATGAATCTGAGCTTATCGAGTTAACAAGTACTAAGGACTTAGAAAAAGGTGCGAGAAAATTAATTGATATGGGCCCAGAAAATATCATCGTAAAATGTGGAAGCAAGGGATCAGTTTCTTATTCAAAGGATAATGTTATTTCTGTAGGCGTTGTTTCTAATTGTAAAGTGGTTGATCCTACTGGTGCTGGGGATTCTTATGGCGCGGGTTTTATTAGTGGTCTTGTGGAAGGATTGAGTATTTCAGATTGTATGATTAGAGGAACAGTAATGGCATCATTTTGCATTGAAGATTTTGGTGTCCAAGCTATGTTGGATATAAAAGAAAATGAATATTTGAAAAGAATTAATTCAATTACAACTACTTGAAAAACCTTGAACCATAAGTTTAAGTTTCAATAATTAATATTTAGGATAGAAGAGTGAAAACAATTAAAAAAAATCTTTATTTTTTATTATCGACATTAATAATAATATCATGTTCAAGTCAGGAGTATACGACAGCTAAACTTGCTATCCAGCAGCAAGATTTAGCTAAGGCTGAAGAGTGGTTGCCGAAAGCAATGGCAGTAGAACCAGATAATCCTGAGATACCCATTGTGATGGGGGTTGAGATTCATGCTAAAAATGGAGATTGGGCGGCAATGATTGAAATGTTCAACAAAGCGCTAGCTTTAGATTCAAATAAAGTTATTGAGGTTCGTTCATCATTTAAATCAGTAAAAGAAACAGTAAACAACTATAAAGAATATTATTGGGCAAATGAGTTCAATGCAGGAGTTGAAAAATTTAAACTAATTAATAAAGATCCTGACAATAAACAAAAATATCTTGATGAAGCTATTTCTCATTTTGAGAATGCAGCTATGGTTAATCCTGAGGATGCAAATACTCATTCAACTCTCGCTAAGTGTTACTTTGATTTAGGAGATAAAGATTTAGCAAAAAAAGCTTCACTGAGATCCGTTGAAGTCGGGCCAGAGGATTTTGCTGCTAACTTTGCTGCTGGACAGATTTTACAGAGAATTGGATCTAGTGCTAATGAAGTTTTAGCATTATATGAAAAGGCCGTTTCTATAGATGGCTCTAATAGCAGAGCGCTTAGAGAACTTGCTTCAATTCATTATGATATGGGTAATAAAGAGCTTTCAATTCAGGTTTTTAAAAATGCCATTGAAAATGAATCGGATAAAATAGTAAAAGCTGATCTTTATTATAATATGGGTGTGATTCATAATCAAATGAAAAACCATGATGCAGCGGAAAAAGCATTTGATGAAGCGTTATTTTTAAATGAAGATGATTTTGAAGCCGCCTTAGGTATGGCAGTTTCTTATGAAGGATTAGGGGATAACTATATGAATGCAACGAATGGGTTTTCCAAAAATTTAGAAAAAGCAGCAAGGTGGTATAGAAAAGCAGAAAAAAGTATAAAATCTGTTATGATGGTTGACGTTGATAATACCGAAAAATATAAAAAAACATTGGAGCTATTACGATATAAAAGAGATATTGCTGAATCATCTGATTCTTAAAGATACTAACCTAGCTTTTTCCTTTTATTTAAATATTCTGTTATTCCAATATCAAGATTTTCATCGGTATATAAACAGAGGTAGTCGATACGCTGTTGACGGCATTCTGTACGATAAAAACTTTGTAAATCTTTTATTAGATTATTGTAATCTGATCTAAAATGCCATGGCTCTGTTGTAATTTCTTCTCCAGTTTCCATATCTAAAAATTTTGTTCTTTTATTAAAGTTAAATTCTATTTCATTTCTATCTAAAATTTGGATTACAATTAGCTCTTGGTTATTATGTCTAAAATGTTTTAGTCCTGAAATTATGCTATTAGGGTCATCAAATAAGTCTGATATAAGAATAACAAGTCCACGCTTTTTTATTTTTTCTGCCATTTTATGTAGAACTGGTTCTATTTTAGTATCCTTACCTGTAATATTGTCATCAAGACGAGATAGAATAGCGTTTAAATGATTTTGATTAGATTTAGGAGGTATGAAAGTTTTAATTTTTTCATCGAATTGTACAAGCCCTGTGGCATCCTGTTGATTAATCATTAGATAACTTAAGGCAGCCGCCAAATAATTTCCGTATTGCAATTTCGTTATCGTACCACTTGAGTATTTCATTGAATTGCTCGTATCAAGAATCAGGTGAGAACGTAGATTCGTTTCTTCTTCATATCTTTTGATATATAGGCGATCAGTTTTTCCATATAAACGCCAATCGATATGACGAATTTCATCACCAGGATTGTAAGATCTGTGTTCAGCGAATTCTACACTGAATCCATGGTAAGGGCTTCGGTGATTTCCAATTATATAGCCTTCCACAATTAACCTTGCTCGTAGAGACATAGTATTCAATAATGCGACAGTTTCTGGTTTCAAGAATTTTTTTTTATTTTTTTCAATATCCAAAATTATTCTTTCACATGATTTAATAACTGATTAAGAATATCATCCACCTTCATTCCTTCGGCTTCAGCATTAAAATTAGGTAATACACGATGCCTCAGAACTGGCAATGCTAATGTTCGGATATCATGAATATCAGGTGTAGGTCTGCCATCAAGAATCGCACGAGCTTTAGCTCCCAATACTAGGTACTGAGATGCTCGAGGTCCGGCACCCCAATCAATCCATTCTTTAATAAAACTTGGAGCATTTGGATTAGAGATTCTGGTTGATGATACTAACCTAACAGCATATTCGATTACATTGTCTGCTATTGGAACTCTTCGCACAAGTTCTTGATAGGTTACTACATCATTTATGGACATCACTTTACCCAAGTTATTTGGCTCATTTGCAGTCGTTTTTTGTACGATAGAAATTTCATCATTTGTTTCTGGATAATCAATTTTTAAATAAAACATAAATCTGTCTAATTGAGCTTCAGGAAGAGCATAAGTTCCTTCTTGTTCGATAGGATTTTGGGTTGCCATTACAAAAAATGGTTCATCTAGATCATAGGTTTGGCCACCAGCCGTGACTTTGTGTTCTTGCATAGCTTCTAAAAGTGCTGACTGTGTTTTAGGTGGAGTTCTATTTATTTCATCTGCTAAAATAATATTCCCAAATATTGGGCCCTTATAAAATCTAAATTTTCTTTGGTCAGTTTCAGGGTCCATATCTATTAATTCTGTTCCTGTTATATCGCTTGGCATAAGATCTGGAGTAAATTGAATACGCCTAAAAGAGAGATCTAGAACATCTGCTAGAGATTTAATTAATAAAGTTTTAGCTAAACCAGGCACTCCGACAAGCAAGGTATGGCCACTAGATAAAAGTGCTATTAGCATATGATCGAGAACATTTTTTTGTCCAATAATTGTTTTTCCTATTTCTTCATAGAAATGATTTCTAGAAGCAGCTAATTTTTTTAGTAGATCTAAATCTTTTTTATTATCATTCATAATTTTTTTTCATTTTCTAGATTATATATTTGCTAATCTTTAAATTGGTTTTTTTCAAACCAAAATAAAGGTAATTAGCCTATATTCATTAATTGAAAGTTAATTGAATTTAGCATTTGATAACGCTAACTAAGTTGAGAAATTAAACTATATGCACAAAACAGTAAATTTGGAAAATAATGTTTTAATTGGTAAAACAAAGGATGAGTTAGAATCTTTTGCAGTTCAGCTTGGTGAGAAGGCATTTCGTGGACGACAATTATTTGATTGGCTATATCGTCAAAAAATTTATAATGTAAATCAAATGACCAATTTACCTAGACTATTTAGAAAATCTTTAAATACTAATTCAGTTATTCATCCTCTAAAAGAAATAAGTCAAATTGAAAGTGAAACACAAAAAACGCAAAAGTTCATATTTCAAAGACTAGATGGTAAGCAAATAGAATCTGTGATCATTAAAAAAGGTGACCGGACTACTGTTTGTTTATCAACTCAGGTAGGTTGTTCATTAGATTGTGGATTTTGCGCTACAGGTCAAATGAGTTTTAATGGTAATCTTTCTGTTGGAGAAATAATTGACCAATATTTAAGATTAGATAAAATAAGTCCAGACCCTATTACAAATATTGTATTTATGGGTATGGGAGAGCCATTTTTGAACTATAACAACACAATTTTTGCGGCAAGGATGTTAAATGATTCTAATGGGATTAATTTAGGCGCAGCAAGAATTACAATATCGACTGCTGGAATTATACCAAAAATAAAAAAATTTACAGATCAGAGAGAACCATTTAAGCTTGCAATTAGTTTAAACGGGACTACTCAGCAGCAAAGAGAAAAAATTATGCCTATAACTAAGGCATATTCATTAGAAAATTTGTTAGAAATTTCTGATTACTATACTAGAGCAACTGGGAAGTATATTACTTTTGAATATGTGTTACTAAATAGTTATAATGATACGGAAGAAGATGCAATGCGATTACGTAAAAAACTTAAGACTATTAAATGTAAATTAAATATCATTCCATATAATGAAATAGGGGATGTATATACTCGTCCGAATGAAGATAGGATAAAATCATTTCTATCTTTTTTGAAGAACTCTGCTTTTCAAGTAACAGTCAGATGGAGTAAGGGTACTAAAATATCGGCAGGTTGTGGTCAGTTAATATCAAAAAATCTTAACTAATACTTATTTATGGAGAAAAAATTGAATATTAGACCTGATGTTAATTTAATTAAAGATAAAATAATTAATTGGAGAAGAGATTTTCATCAATATCCAGAGCTGGGTTTTCAAGAATATCGTACTGCCGATAAGATTAGGGAAATTTTATCTAAAATGAAGTTAGCTTCAAAATCAGGTATTGGAAAAACAGGGCTTATAGCAGATATAGTTTTTGGAGAAGGTCCAGTTATAGCCTTGCGCGCTGATATGGATGCTTTACCAATTCAGGAAACAAGCGATTTGAAATTTTCATCAAAAAATGATGGCGTAATGCATGCGTGTGGTCATGATGGTCACATGGCAATGTTATTAGGGGTAGCTAAGTTACTTTCTGATAGTAAAAATAAATTAAGAGGGACTGTTAGATTAATTTTTCAACCAGCGGAAGAAGGCGGAGGTGGAGCTAGGTATATGATTGAGGACGGGTGTCTCAAAAATGTAGAAGAAATTTATGGAATTCATGTATGGAACTACCAACCCCTAGGAGAAATTGGCATAAAGGAAGGCCCTGTTTTAGCGGCTGCTGATGAGTTTGATATAATTATAGAAGGGAAAGGTGGTCATGGAGCCGCTCCCCAAGGTACTATCGATGCTATAGTTGTTTCAAGTCAACTGATTAATTCCATTCAGACAATTGTTAGTCGAAATGCTAATCCATTAGAAAGTACCGTAATAACAGTTGGAAAAATTAGGGGTGGAGATAACCATAATATTATAGCAGATAAAGTGAAACTCACAGGGACAGTTAGAGCATATAGCGAGGATAATAGATTAATGGTAAAAAACAGATTGGGCCAAATTATTGATGGTGTATCAAAGATGTCTGGCGCAAAAATATTATTAAAGTATACTGATGGTTATCCACCTACAATTAATCATAAACAACCAACAAAAAAAGTATTAAATGCTGCCCAAAAAGTTGTTGGAGAAAAAGCTGGAGATCTTTATTTATCAATGGGCGGTGAAGATTTTGCCTATTATCTTCAGAAAATCCCAGGTTGTTTTTTCTTTGTTGGTTCTGCACCAAATAAAAATAGAGTATTTGAAACGCCGCATCATTGTTCCCATTTCACAATGGATGAAAATGCATTATTAGTTGGGACATCAGTCTATATAAACCTAATAGAGGATATATTGGGGAATAATTAAAAACTAATAACCTATTGCAGAACCATCTGCGCGGACATCAGCAGCGCCTTTAAAAAAATTATCATTAATTAAAATTGCATTGACTTCACCAATATAACCATTTCTGTATATAGAAAGATTATGTCCTCTTTTTTTTAAGTCATTAATAATATCTTTTGGGAAGCTCCGTGGTTCTATCATTATTAAATCGGGAAGCCATTGACTATGGAATCTAGGCGAGGAAACTGCCTCTTGAATATCCATTCCAAATACAGTCACATTTAATATTACCTGCATTACAGATGTAATTATTGTTGATCCACCAGGAGACCCTAAAATAATGAAAGGTGAACCATTTCTAATTACTATTGTAGGTGTCATGGAACTCAGGGGTTTTTTATTAGCTTCTATTGCATTAGCTGCATTGCCAACGAGACCATAATAATTTGGGACACCAGGTTTAGAAACAAAATCATCCATTTCATTATTTAAAAAAAAACCAGCTCCTTTTACAACAATACCACTTCCAAAATTTGTATTCAATGTAGTGGTTACGCTAATAGCATTACCAAACTTATCTATTATAGAGTAGTGAGTAGTCTCTATATTTTCTTTTTTATAAGGATTTCCAGGAAATACATCCTTACTTTTTGAAGCTAGCTCAAGGGAAATATCCTTAATTCTATTTTTTGCATAATTTTTTGATGTAAGCATTCCGACTGGAACAGACCAGAAATCTGGATCTCCTATATGTTCAGACCTATCGGCATAAGCTCGCCTCTCAATTTCTGTAAGCAAATGTACATAGTCTGAAGAGTTCCAGCCAATCGTGTCAAGGTCGAAATTTTCAATCATATTCAACATATTAATTAATAATGCTCCTCCAGAACTTGGTGGGCCCATAGATATAATTTCATAATTATTAAATGTGCCTTTTAAAGGTGTCCTATAGCTTGAGTTATAACTATTTAAATCTTTATATGTTATCAATCCGTTGCCTTGTTTCATTTCTTCTACAATTAGATTTGCAGTATGTTTTTTATAGAATCCATTACTACCATCTTTTCTTATTCTTCTTAGGGTGCTTGCAAGATCAGACTGAATAATTTTATCACCAGCTTTCCATTGGCTTTTATCTTTTTTAATAAATATTTTTTTTGCTGCATTATTATTTTCAAACAAATCACGATAGCTATTAAAAAGACTTGCTTTTTCATGAGAAAGAATAAAACCCTTTGATGCAAGTTTTATAGCTGGAGCAAGAATTTGACTTAGACTTAATTTACCAGAGCCCTGATCTTTTAATGCATTTAACAAGCCATGAACAGTTCCAGGAACACCACTAGCAGCATGGTTATACAAAGACATATAGGGGATTATATTACCTTCAGAGTCTAAGAACATATCTTTTGTAGCTTTTTGAGGAGCTTTTTCTCGGAAATCTAGAGTAAAAGTACTTTTATCAGACATTACCCCAACCATAAAGCCACCTCCACCTAAATTTCCTGCATTTGGCACTGTTACTGCTAGAGCAAACCCAGTTGCTACTGATGCATCTACAGCATTTCCACCTTTTTTTAGTATATCTATTCCTGCTAAAGATGCATATTCGCATGATGATACTACCATTCCATTTTCACCAATAACAGGTGCAGGGCTTGCGCCATTGATTTTTATATATAAAAATAAGAAAATTAAAATGGGATGTTTTAATAATTGCATTAGGCTTGAAACTCTACTCATAGAATGTTTTTCACTAGTTTTTCAACTAGTCTATCAATGGAAATTCTATTCTGTTTTTGGGTATCTCTATCTCGAAGTGTTACAGTATCATCTTCTAATGATTGGTGATCAACTGTTATTCCATATGGAGTTCCTGCTTCATCCTGTCTGTAATACCTTTTCCCAATCGAGCCCTGCTGATCAAAAACAACTTTAAAATGAGGTTTTAATAATTTTAGTATCATTCGTGCTTTTTCTGGAAGGCCATCTTTTTTTACAAGAGGGCAAACAACTGCTTTTACAGGTGCAAGACGAGGATGAAATCGCATAACAATTCTATTGTTTTCATTATCTTCCCAATAGGATTCTGTTAGTACGGTTAAGAGCATCCTGTTTAATCCAGCAGAGGTTTCTATTATATATGGAATAAAACGATCATTATTTGGTTGATCAAAATAAGTTAAATTTTTCCCTGAATATTCTCCATGCTTAGTTAAATCAAAATCTGTTCGGTTATGAACACCTTCAATTTCTGACCATCCAAAAGGAAACTTGTACTCAATGTCCCATGCCTCTTTTGCATAATGAGCAAGCTCATTTTCACTATGTTCATGAAACTTAAGATTTGATTTATTTATACCTAACTGATCTTCATAAAATCTCATTCTTTTATTTTTCCATTCTATCATGGAATTATCATCGGTCCCAGGTTTAACAAAATACTGCATCTCCATCTGTTCAAATTCACGGGTTCTAAATATAAAATTCCGAGCAATTATTTCATTTCTAAATGCTTTTCCAATTTGAGCTATTCCAAAAGGGATTTTAAGGCGCATTGCACCCTGCACAAGTTGATAATTAACATAAATACCTTGAGCTGTTTCAGGTCTTAAAAATGCTTCAGTTCCTGTCTCTTCGACTGGGCCAACATGGGTTTTAAACATTAAATTAAACTGTCTAGGTTTAGTAAGATTTCCAGTTGTTCCACATGAAGGACATTTTATCTCGAACCATTTTTGGCTACTTATGTTTTCAACTATTTCATCGGCTCGATATCGAGATTTACAGTGTTTGCAATCGACAAGTGGATCGTTAAAAGCACCTACATGGCCAGATGCCTCCCAAATTTTTGGGTGCATCAATATACCACTATCCAAGCCCACAATATTTTCGTGTTTTTGAGTCATCTCTTTCCACCAAAGCTGAGACAAATTATTTTTTAATTCTACCCCAAGTGGACCATAGTCATATACAGCGGAGAATCCACCATAAATATCTGAACTTTGAAAAATAAACCCTCTTCGTTTACAAAGGGATACAATTTTTTCTATAGTTTTATCCATAATTGTTTGCACCTAATTATTTTAATCCAAATGACGTAGTTCTTTTTCAATTTTTTCATCGTGTTGGATTATATCTTTTGTTCCAGAAAATATAGATTTTTCATCTTTCGAATAAGGTAATAAATATTTTAAAAGAAATGTAATTCCAATCATCGCAAAAATTATTGGAGTTATCCAAATAAATAAATTAAAACCAATTGCTTTTGGTACTGCTAGAATTCGTTCTCCATAGATTGATACATAATAATCTAAAATGAAATCTTTATTCTTACCTTGAGAAATAAAATTTTTTATTTCCAATTCAATTTCAGGGTTATGATCTAAATCATAAATTGTTCCTGCCCAGCAACAAGGAGATATGAGCTTTTGTTTGATTTCTTTTTCAAGTTTTGATTCACCATACAATATTTCAACAATAATTAAGGCAAATATGAAAAGCTTCATTTTTTTCTTTTAGACCTCTTTTTCCGTTTTGGTGCAGATTTTTTAGCATTAACTAATTCAATTGCAATTTCCAGTGTTATTGAATCAGGATCATATTTTTGACCCAGTGATGCATTTACCTTCCCATCTGAAATATATGGGCCATATCGCCCATCTTTTAATACTATACTTTTCTTACTTTTTGGATCGGTTCCTAATGAACGAATCTCTGAGCTTTTTTTATTTCGATTTGCTAATAGTTCTATTGATTTTTCTATAGTTATATTGAGAGGAGTTTCTTCTCCTTTGAGGCTCGCATTTTGTTTTCCGCACTTTATATATGGACCATACCGCCCATAATCTGCGGTAATTATTTCTTTGCTCTCAGGGTGGACTCCAACGGTTCGAGGCAGTGCAAACAATTTTAGTGCTAGGTCCAAGCTAACATCAGTTAATGAAGTTCCCTTTGGAATAGATTTTCTAGTTTTAGATTCACCTAATTGGACATAGTGGCCGTATGGACCTTTTTTAATCCAAATATCATCATTTGTTTTAGGATCTTTACCAAGGGATTTATTTTCAGGAAATTCCTCTTTAAAAATTTGTTCAATATTTTCTAGGCTCAAGTCGCCTAGATAAATTAATTCAGGGATTGATCTAGTAATTTCTCCTCTCCTCAAAAATGGACCATATCTCCCGATTCTAGCTTCAGTAGACTTTTGGAGAGATCCTGGTATTTCAATTGTACATGCTTTGGGAATATCTATCTTTTCTTCTAGCATATTCTCTAACCCTACAAATATTTCCTCTTCTCCACCAAAATAAAATTTTTTAATGAAGGGTATACTTTTTCTTTCTCCTCGAGAAATTTCATCTAAATTATCTTCCATTTTTGCTGTGAATGCTTTATCAACCAGATTTGTAAAATGATTTTCCAAAAGCTGAGTCACTGCCAAGCCAAGATAAGTAGGAATCAACCTTGAGCTTTTTCTATCAACATAACCACGCTTTACAATAGTATCTAAAATAGATGCAAATGTAGAGGGCCGACCTATCCCATTACCTTCAAGTGTTTTCACAAGAGAAGCTTCAGTAAATCTTGCGGGTGGCTTAGTTGTATGGCTCTGTTTTTTACTATCTTTGCATAAAAGGGAATCACCATTTTTAAGATTTGGAAGGACTCGTTCATTATTTGCGAGTTCTGCATCGGGACTATCTTTCCCTTCAACATAAATTTTCATATATCCTGGAAATAAAACGACTTGGCCATTAGCCCTAAATATGGCCTCGTTATTTTTAATGTTAATTGCTGTCTGTTTTAATTTTGCAGGGAGCATTTGACTAGCTATTGTTCTTTTCCAAATTAGGTCATAAAGATTAGCACAGTCTTCTCCCAAAGCAGATTTGACATCATTAATTGTCCTAAATTCTCGGTGTGCAGGTCTAATTGCCTCATGTGCTTCCTGTGCGTTGCGGACTTTATTTTCATAACTATTTGGATTATTAGGTAGATATTCATTCCCATATAAATTTTTAATAATTTTTCTTGAACCTTCAATCGCCTCAGATGATAAATGAGTAGAATCTGTTCTCATATAAGTGATAAATCCATTTTCGTAAAGTGATTGCGCATTCCGCATTGTTTGTCGAGCCGACATCCGGAGCTTTCTGGCTGCTTCCTGTTGAAGCGTGCTAGTTGTAAATGGGGGTCTGGGATTAGATGTCCTAGGCTTTTCTTCAACATTTAATACTTCCCAATGGTCATCATTTAAGCCCTCAAATATTTTTGATACTTGAATTTCATCAAGAAGCATTACATCAGTAGATTTTAATTTTCCAGTTTCAGAATCAAAGTTTCTACTAGAAGCAATGGTTTTTTTATTATAGCTAATTAATAATGCATCAAAACTTATTTTTTCTTTTTTATCTTCTAGTTCTGCTAAAATATCAAAATAAGTAGTATTTTTAAAACGCGCTCTTAAACGTTCTCTATCAATCAGTAATTTTACAGCGGCGGATTGAACTCTTCCTGCAGATAATGAGCCAGAAACAAAATTCATATTTTTTTTAAGAGTTGCCCATAAAACTGGGGATACTTTGTAACCTACTAAGCGGTCAATAATTCTTCTAGCAATTTGAGCATCTACTAAATTTTTATCGATTTTTCTTATTTGATTCATTGCCTCGCTGATGCCTGCTTTCGTAATCTCAGTAAATTCAACTCTCTCGGTTTTTTCTGGTGGCGTTTCGCTAGCTATATGTGCTGCGATTGCCTCTCCTTCTCTGTCTGGATCGGTCGCAATCAGAACTCGTGGAGCTTGAACAGACTTAGATTTAATTTCATCAATAAATTTTTTTCGATCAGATAAGGGCTTGAGATTTATTTTGAAGTCATTGTCAATATCGATCCCGAGCTCGTTTGATGGGAGATCTTTAATATGACCAACGCTTGCGATAACTTCAAATTCACCACCCAGGTATTGTTCAATGGTTCTGGCTTTAGATGGAGACTCGACTACTAATAATGGTCTTTGGCTCAAAATCCCCCCTTTCCTTATTAATAAATAATTTTTAAAGCGCCTAACTTATGGATAATTATCATATTATGTTAAATCACTAAATTTATTTATTATCTTTGATTGAGGTACTTTCAATTGAGTTCCATTTTTTAGATTCTTAATTATAATTTCGTTGTTTTTAATCTCAGAGTCTCCAAGGATGACTGCGTATCTGGCTCCAGACCTGTTTGCTTCCCGTAGTTGCGCTTTTACGCTTCGTCTGAGGGTGTTCATTAAAACGGTAATTCCAGAATCTCTAAGTTTTTTTGATAATGAAAGAGCGACTGATAGCCCGTTGCTGTCTAAACATGCGAAGTATATGTCAGGGCTATATTTATTTTTTAACATTTTTTTATTTTGCATTAAGATTATTATTCTTTCAATACCTGCTGCAAAGCCTACTGCTGGTGTGGGTTTTCCCCCAAGCGTTTCTACTAGCCTATCATATCTCCCACCTCCTAAAACAGCATCTTGAGCGCCCAATGTATCTGAGGTTATTTCAAAAGTAGTTCTGGTATAATAATCTAGACCACGAACTAGACGGGTATCTACATTAAAAGGAATCTCCATTTTTTTTAAATATTTTTGCAATTCACTAAAATGTTCTGCATCTTCATTTGAATAATAATTAGAAATCTCTGGTGCGCTTTTCAATAAACTTTTTTCTGATTTTGATTTTGAATCTAAAATACGTAGGGGATTAGTTTTAAATCTGTTTTGACTTGTACTTGAAAAAAGGTCAAGATTTGGGCGTATAAAATCTTTTAGTGCGGTCCTATATGATTTTCTACAATTAGCTGATCCTATGCTATTTATTTTTAGCGACAAACTATTTTTAAGTCCAAGATCCTCCAAAATTTTCCACCCAACTGATATTATTTCAGCATCCTGCTCTGGATGAGGCGACCCAAAAGCCTCAATCCCAAATTGGTTAAACTGACGTTGTCGACCTTTTTGAGGCCGCTCTCGTCTAAATAATGGGCCGATATAGTAAAATCTTTGTAGAGCAGCTTTTCCCCCTAGATTATGTTGTATAAAAGATCGAACTACTGGAGCAGTATATTCAGGACGTAGAGTAATATTTTTATTATCAAGATCTTTCCAGGAGTACATTTCTTTAGATACGATATCAGAGTTTTCCCCAACACTACGGGAAAATAATTTTGATTCTTCTATAATAGGAGTTCGGATTTCTTTGAAAGAAAATAATCTACAGATTGAATGAACTTTTTCTTCTAAAAATTGCCAGTCTCCAGTTTGGTCTGGAAGAATATCATGTGTGCCTTTAATTGTTCTATATTGATTCAGTTTTTTTACCTCTAACTATTTTAAGTAGTTTGATTGCCTTAGGTGCTAATGTTTTAGGAACGAAAATACGAATCACTTGGCTAGGAAAACCAGTACCCTTAACGCCTAAAGCTGATGATATCCAATTATCTTTTATATAATATGGTACTTTCTCACTATCCAAAATCTCTATCGCCATGTCAGAAAATATTTGATTATCAAAAGGATCTAAAGCTACCCATGTCATTTCTGGAATTGGTAAATCCAGATTGCATGATTCAATCAGAGAAACTTGAGAATCTCCACAACTGTTTATGTGATCTAAATATCCAGCGTGACATTTTGGACAAATCATCCTATTAGAATTTAAAAAAAACAAAAAATACTTTAGTTTTAAATATCGCAATGTGTTTTAAAATGGAGATCTGGAATACAGTCCTCCTTTTTTCTCATATTTAAGGTCTCTTAGTGTTGGTGATTTTACATTAATTCTTAAATTAATTCCTTGTCCCAAGCCACCAGGTGTCCAGTTTAGTGAAAGTTCCCAGCAGTGGAGGTCTCTATAGATAGAAAAAGAATGGTTAACCAGATCTCTTTCTATCATGTTAAACCTAGCTCTATAAGATACTTTCCATTTTTTTGTAATTTGAAAAGCAGAGGTTGTGTTGACCCAAAATGTTTTATTGGTTTTCTCAGGGTTATAGGCAGAGATACTATAACTAAGACTTATATTTGTGCTCCAAAGATTACCGCCTTTTATAGTGTTATTTGTCTTTTGTGAGCGACTGTTTAAGCCTGGATCTAATAGGTCGTCATTTCCTTGAATAGAATCAGTCTCAGTTGTGTTACTTGATTTATCTGCCCAGTTTTTTCCTGAAAAGCGAAAACCAGTAGAGAAGCGAGCATTAGTTAGTCTTGGACTGATTAAACCTTTATCATTTTTATTATACTCTGAAATGCGTCCAACACCTTGCACATATTTATAAAAATCATGAGTCATGGATATATCGAGGTTTAATTTTCCAGCTATTTTGGATCGAATTGAAGAACGCAAGTTAGAAAGGTTCATAGAGTCAGCAGCAAAATTATAACTAGTGCTCAATCTCCAACTCAATAGATCAATCTTTTTTTCTTCTTCACCGTTAAGAAGTTTAGCCTGAAAAATATTGTTTAAAGAAAAATTCATTGATTTACTCTCTGATTTTGGTGTGCTTCCAGCCAATGTACCTGCGAATCTATCAAAAAGTATTTTATTACCAAGAGAATCTACATGTGTCTCAAAATATCCTAAATTTTGGTTAAAAATCGGTTTAGAAAAATCAGGAGTATATGAATAACCAATTGAAGGAGAGGCTGTGTGACGAATTACTTTTAATGATCCGATGGGAATTCCAAAAATCCCATATAATTTTGTATTGGCGCTAATAGAAAATGAACCTGTGGTTCTAGCTGCAAAGCCTTTTTTCTCTAATTTTGAAAATGAATATGTTGAGTCATTCCAAATTCCATCAAAATATTTATCTACCCAAACAGACCTAATACTTAGACTCGGGTTAATAGAAATATATTTAAATAATTTTTGAGGTGCATTTATTGCGCTTGTATGTGACCAGACTGTATTTTGTTCATTTATTTTATTTGATTTCCATTGATAAAAAGATGTTGTGTCATCTAAGGTGATTTTTTCTGATTCATAGTAATCTCTATCTTTATTAGTGAAAGCTAGGCTATAGTTCCAATTAATATTGTTATACCAGCTTTTAGTTGTGGCTGTGCTTGGGAAAAGGCTGCTTTGTCCATGTCTAAAAGAAAAATTAGGCAGAGTTTTATTAATAATATTTAATTGAGATCCAGCTCTGGTTGGTTTTATATAATAAGAAGATGAAGTGTCAATTTTTTCATTTATCAAAAGATCTTGATTTGAGTATAAGTTTGTGCTTATCGAATTTTTTGATTTTGGCCATCGTTTAGAATATGAGAGATTGGAGATTGTTTTTTGATTCATACGTTCGGCTTGGGTTATCCCATATTTTTTATTGTAATCACCACTGCTTGAATATGTGATATTTGCATTTAGTGATTGATTATTTCTCATGGTTTGCCTGTGAGCCCATCTTATATTAAGCGCACTTTTCCTTGAGTCGGTAATATCAGTAATGTTTTTTGATCCAACTAAAAATTGTTGACTCCGCATATAAAGGCTTCCGCTAAATTTGTAGCGGAGATGGTATCGATTGTTAACATGAAATAATAGGCCCTGTCTATCTCCAAATCTAGTTGTGATTTTAGAATCCCAGTACTGGCTAGGCGCCCAGTAGAAACCGAGACCGTCTAAATATTGACCTCTAGATTTTGATTCGCCATATGTTGGCATTATCCATCCAGAGTGTCGTTGCCCACCTTGATGAGGAAAAATACCAAACGGAAGTCCAATTATAGGTACTTGAGCTAAATGCAAAATAATAGGTCTTGCAATTACAATATCATTTTGAACGATTTTCATTTTTTTTGATTCAAAATGAAAATGAGGCGTGTCCGATTCACAGGTGGTATATGTAGAATTTTTTATAAAAACATTTTTTTTAGTTTCATTGCGAATTTCACTACCAGTATAGTATCCGTCATCAGCTTTTGTCCCTCCTTTAACGACCCGTCCTTTTTTTGTTTTAAGGTTATAGTCCATCTTAATTCCTGACATAGGGTCTTTGCCTTTTTCAATAATAACAGGATTAAGAGGTTCAAAAAATTGAGTTAAATTAGATTGTGGGAGCGCGTTTAATAAATTCGTTTTCCAGTTTACTTTGATATAACCAGATTCTAAATCTGTATTATCATGCCTTATTTTTGCATACCCATCTAAATCTGTTTCTTTTTCATGTAGTCTATAGTTAATTCTATTTGCAGAATAAAATATAGGAGACTGTATTGTTGAACTTATAGTATCGGGATAGAATGAACCCTCTGCTCCCCCAATTACTTTAATATTATTTGTTTCTTTATTTTTAAAACTGATAATAATTGTATCACCAGATGTTTCATTTTTTCCTTGGTAAATAGAATCTTCAAAAATATGATATAAAGTAGTGGACATTCCCTCTAATCGCATTGAGTCTAGTTCACCATTTTTAAAAACACCAGATAAGAAGGAACCAGTGAGATCATCAAAAAATTCAGTTGAATCTAGGAATTCAGTTGAATCAACAAGTTTTTTTTGAAAACCTAACGATGAGGTTTTTACATGCGCCATAGCAGGAATAAGTAAATTATCTAGAATTTCATTTTTATAGGTTAGTATAATTTTTTCTCCTGAAATAATTTGTTTTTCTTCGCTTATTATTGGATCTAATTCCAATGAGGTAATTTCTTTAGATCGTTGATAATTAGCTCTACCGCAAGTAACTAAACGCAATGAGTCTTTAATAGAAACATTCCCGATAGCTGAATATGAAACACTTGTATCTATACTACTTTTTTTATATTCCAAACGATCCGAGTTTACTATCTGCCCTTTTTGTTTTAGTGTAACTGAGCCTAAAGCTACACCGCTATCAGATTTGGTATAGACAATGATTGTATCGGCAAAAAGTTCATAATTTTTATCCCATAAATGGGGATTCCCAAAACTTATAATTTTATCTTCATTTGAATAGAAGTAGAGAGTATCACATGTCAGGTTTCTGTTATTTTGAATTGAAGATACGCTATCAACAAGAGTCGCAATCCCTGAATTTTGATTATTTGTTCCATTTTGGCATTTCAAGGTTAAAGCACCTTTAGAAAAAATTACATCACCAGAAATGTATTGTACAGTCTCACCATTGATAGTTTTATTTTTCATAATATCTGCTTTTTTAAGATATAAACGATTATCACTAAAAAGGAAACATGTAATCAATAAGATGCTGTAGATTATTTTCATAAAAAATATTTAGTCATTTTTAAATTTATTATCCCAAAGGATAGATAGCCGTTTTTTGATCCAGGCTTCGTAGCCTTGTTCGGTAGGGTAAAAAAATTGTTGTTCATTTTTTTCTGGAAAATAATTTTCTTTAACAAAGTGATCTTTATAATTATGAGGGTAGAGGTATCCTTTACCATACCCAATTTTTTTATTTAAGTTAGTTTCTGTATTACGTAAATGCAGTGGTACAGCAGGTGTTCCCATATTTTTTAAGGTGTTTATAGCATTATTAATTGCTTTATAGCTTGAATTCGATTTAGGTGCGCAAGATAAATAAATTGTAACCTGAGATAAAATTATAGCAGCTTCAGGAAGACCAATTAGATGTACTGCTTGAAAACCTGATGTGGCTATTACCAATGCCTGAGGATCTGCGGTGCCGATATCTTCTGAGGAAAGAATAATTAACCTTCTAGCTATAAACTCTGGTTTTTCACCTCCTTCAATCATGACAGCTAACCAATAAATTGCGGCGTCAGGATCTGATCCACGTACTGATTTAATAAAAGCACTTATAGTATCATAGTGATAATCGCCTTTTTTATCGTATATAGTAGTTTTTGATTGAATGGCTTCGAAGAGGATTTTTTTTGTAACAGTTTTATTTAATCCTATTAGATTAATTGAAATATCAAAGGTGTTAAGCATTTTTCTTGCATCTCCTCCAGAAGACTGGAACAAAAGATTTAGCGCATCTTTTTCTATTTTTATTTCTTTTTTTAATAAGATCAGATCGGATCGTATAGCCCGCATTAATATTTTTTCTAATGAATTAATGTCTAAGCTTTTAAGAGTAATAACTCTACAGCGTGATAATAATGGTGCTATTATTTCAAAAGATGGATTTTCAGTTGTTGCACCAATAAGAGAAATTGTTCCATTTTCAACAGACTGAAGTAAAGAGTCTTGCTGGCTTTTTGAGAATCTGTGAATTTCGTCTATAAAAATTGTACTTTTTATCCCAAGTTCAAGGTTACTTTTTGCTTTGCTAATAATTTCTCTGATTTGTTTAACTCCACTTGATATAGCTGATAATTGAAAAAAAGCAGATTCAATATTTTCCGAAATTATTTTTGCAAGTGTTGTTTTTCCTGTACCAGGAGGTCCCCAGAGAATTAATGAAAAAATTTTTCCAGATTTTAAAATTTGATTTATAATTTTATTATCTTTTGTTAGATGTTCTTGCCCATAAAACTCTTTAATTGTTTTTGGACGTACTCGCTCTGCGAGTGGGGGTAAATTATTGTTGAATAATGTCTTGGTCGCGTTCATAGCTAACTAAATTTACGATTATTTAAATCTGCAATTAGGAATGTTACGTAAAAGTAAATAAAATTGGCTTTGTAGTTTTTTGATATTGCAATTAATAGTATTAAATAAAAGGCAATCAGTATAAAATGGAAAACAAGCTTAAAATAGAAGAAGAATTGTTAGGTAAAGGGGAAGAGGCCAGAGAATACAACAAGGTAACTGTTCACTATACTGGATACTTAGAAAATGGTAAGGTTTTTGACTCTTCTCTCAATAATGGGAGGGCCCCGTTTTCATTTACTTTAGGAACAGGTTCAGTTATTAAAGGATGGGATGAAGGTTTAAAAGGGATGAAAGTTGGCGGTAAAAGGAAGCTGGTTATTCCACCAAACATGGGTTATGGTGAACAGGGCGCTGGGAATGTAATCCCACCAAATGCAACTCTTATTTTTGATGTAGAACTATTGAAAGTGGATGAATACTAATAATGGGTGATCATAGCCTCAGAGCTGAGAACGCATTTTTTAGTAATGCTCAATTATATGGGATTATAGTTTTAAGAGTCCTTATAGGCTGGCATCTGTTGTATGAGGGTGTATCAAAAATTTTAAATCCATATTGGTCTTCAGCTGCATTTTTATTGGATTCGAAGTGGATATTTTCTGGTATTGCTAAAGCTATTGCCTCTAATCCAGGGTTATTAGCTTTTGTTGATTATTTAAATATGTATGGTCTAGCTGCAATTGGTTTTTCTTTAGTTTTAGGTTTGTTTAGTCGGTTATCGAGTTTGTTTGGTATGATATTAATTTTAACCTATTATGTTTTTGCTCCACCCTTTATCGGGCTAGAATATTCGAGACCTGCTGAAGGAAGCTATATTATCATCAATAAAAATTTGATTGAGGCATGTGCCTTATTTGTGCTCTATCATTTTCCAACAGGTCATATTGTAGGGCTAGATAAATTTTTTATTAATAAAAATCCATTTTGGGAATGAGGTTTTAAGTTATGAGCAAAGAGCAAGAGAAAAATTTGACTGAAGAAAATTCAGAAAGAAGAGAAATACTAAAGGCTTTAGCAACTATCCCAGTATTAGGTTTATTTTTTGTAAATCTTTGGGAAAAGTATCGACGTGATGCAATAAAAAAATCAAATATTTTAAAAGACTTGGTAGCAGAAAAAAAAGTCCCAAATGTTATTAAGAATTTCTCTAACAGTAGACATTTAAATATCGGGATAATAGGGTATGGAGGACGAGGTGGACATTTAGTAAGAGGTGCTGGTTTTGCGACTAAAGGTTGGATAGATTATGCTACAAAGGCTCAAAACGAAAACAAATTGCATAAAGCACTTGCAACATTTATGTCTCAAGAAGATTTAAACTGTTCATTGGTTGGTGCATGTGATCTTTTTGATGTAAATCTAGAACTAGCATTAGATGCGTCTAAAAATGAAACTCGACCTGGTGGTAAGCCAAAGAATATTGCTAAGAAATATAAAGACTATAGAGATTTATTAGCAGATGATGATATAGATGCTGTTATTGTTGCGACACCAGACCATTGGCATTCGAGGATTGTTATAGATGCTGCAAAGGCGGGAAAACATGTTTACTGTGAAAAAGGGTTAACTCGAACCTTTGATGAGGCAATTGATGTTTATGATATTGTTAAGAAAACAGGAATTACATTTCAATTAGGACATCAGAATAGGCAAGTCGAAGCAAATGAACAAGCCAGGCAGATCATTGAACAAGGTCTTTTAGGTCCAGTTAATCTAGTAGAGCTAACAACAAATCGTAATTCTTCATGGGGTGCTTGGGTTTGGAATATTCATGAAAAAGCAAATGAAAAAACTATTGATTGGGATATGTTCCAAAAGCCAGCACCTAATAAAATTCCTTTTGGAGAAGAGGCTCTAAAGCGTTTTTTCCGTTGGCGCTGTTGGTATGATTACGGTACAGGTTTATCTGGCGATTTATTATCGCATGACTTTGATACCATTAATCAAATCATGAATCTTGGGATACCAAAATATGCTTCATCAACTGGAGGAATATATTTTTACAAGGATGGGCGGGATGTACCAGATGTATGGAACGCTACTTTTGAATACCCAGATAAAGATCTTACTTTATTATATAGTGCAACTTTATCAAGCAACAGCCCACGGGGCAATAGGATAATGGGTCATGATGCTACAATGATGATGGGAGGGCAAAGTGGTGGCGGATCTATACATGGTTTTATAGTGACAGCAGATAATGAATCAACAAAATATGAAGACAGAATCAAAAATGGAATAATCAATACTAAATATCCTATGTATAGTTATTCTCCTGGTTCAAAGCAGATCGATGGTGTTACCTCAGCCACCTCACAGTATTTTGCAAGTAAGGGACTACTTTATACCTATCGCGATGGAAAAAGAGTAGATCCAACCCATTTACATATTAAAGATTGGCTTGATGCAATACGCAATGGAGGCACTCCTAGATGCAATATCGAAGTGGCGCTTCATGAGGCAGTCGCTTGTCACATGGCAACCGAATCTTATTTGCAGGGACGTCGAATAGAGTGGGACCCTATAAACCGAAAACTGATTTAGCTTGATTATAGAATGTTAACCTCCAAGTCAAAAAGTACACGACTTAGCGGAATGATGTTTCTGCAATATGCTATATGGGGCGCATGGTTACCAGTTACTGCTAGATATTTATCAGCAACAATTGAAGAGGGTGGCTTAGGTTTTTCTGGCTCTCAAATAGGTATGATTTTGGGATTAGCTGGGTCTATTGGTGCTATTGTGTCTCCATTTATCGCAGGCCAAATTGCGGATCGTTATTTTAATACAGAGAGGATACTTGCTTTTTTAGTTATCGCTGGTGGCGTTATAAAATGGATTACTGCTTTACAGACAGAGTACATGTCATGGTTAATATTATCTATTATTTATAGTGTTTTGTATATGCCTACGCTTGCATTGTCAAACTCGATTACTTTTGCACACATTAATAATCAGGAAAATGATTTTCCTAAAATTAGAGTGTGGGGTACAATTGGTTGGATAGCCTCCAGCTGGTTGTTCCCAATGATATGGTTACAAACAAATTTAGAGTTTCAAATACTACCTCCATTTGTTGTGGGTAATGAAGTAGCAAATGTGACAAGCCGTTTAGCCGATGCTCTTAAATTTTCTGGTATAATTTCTATAGTTTATGGAATGTATTGTTTTCTTTTACCCCAGACGCCTCCAAAGAGAGATGCTGTAGAAAATCTTGCTTTTAAAAAGGCGTTTCAATTATTTCGTTTATCTTCATTTACTGTTCTAGTTATTTCTAGCTTATTGGTAAGTATAATCCATCAAATTTATTTTCTTCAAACAGGTCCATTTTTATCACATATCGGTATATTAGATAGTCAAATTGGACCAGCAATGACAATTGGTCAATTTGCTGAAATTATTACTATGGCATATTTAGGATTTTTTTTAAAGAGACTGGGGTTTCATAGGCTAATAACAATTGGTATCCTAGCATACGCCTTACGTTATGCTATTTTTGGTACAGTTTTTCTGCCTGTATGGCTAATCGTATTCAGTCAGGCTTTACATGGTTTTTGCTATGCATTCTTTTTTGCTGCTGCTTACATATATGTTGATAAAATTGCTGATGATGATGTGAGGCACTCTGCGCAAACTGTTTTTGGAATTATTATACTTGGTGGTGGGCCTGTTATTGGAGGATGGTTATCTGGTTATTTGCAATCACACTATACGATTGATAAGGTTTTCAATTTTTCTTCATTTTGGTACACATTGTCAACTATAGGGTTTTTTACCGCATTGATTTTTTACTTTTTGTTTAAAGGACAATTAAAAAATAGAGAAGAGAAATAAATATGAAAAGACTAGGAATTGGTTTTGTTGGAGGCGGATTTATAACAAGGTTTCATATTCAGTCAATGGTTGGCGTTAGGGATTGTGAGGTTCTTGGCGTTATGTCAAAAACAAAATCTTCTGCGGAGGAATCAGCATTGCTAGCAAAAACTATTGGTGTTGGTGATGCTAAACCTTATGATACTGTAACAGAAATGGTTTCTGACCCAGAAATAAATGCTCTATGGATCTGTGCTCCTAACTTTACCAGAATTGAAATAATTGAAGAAATTGTTTCAGCTATCGAATCAGGAAAGGGGAATCTAGTTGGAATCACCTGCGAAAAACCTTTAGGTAGAAATGTAGAGGAAGCAAAAAAAGTACTAACTCTTACAAAAAACATAGGTCTGTTGGATGGTTATTTAGAAAATCAAGTGTTTGCCCCTTCAGTTACTAGAGGTAAAGAAATTATTTGGGCCCGGGGAGCAAAAACAACTGGGAGACCTTATTTAGCTAGAGCCGCTGAAGAACACAGCGGCCCCCATATGCCATGGTTTTGGGAGGGAGAATTACAAGGTGGTGGAGTCTTAAATGATATGATGTGTCATTCTGTTGAGGAGGCCAGATTTATGTTAACCGAACCAGGGCTAGGGCGAGATTCATTGACACCAGTTAGTATTAATGCATATGCCTCTTGTTTAAAATGGCAGCGAAAAGAGTACGCTGATATTTTGTATAAGAATAGTCATGGTAAAACAGATTACCTAAAGAGACCTGCTGAAGATTTTGCTCGATCATTGATAGAGTATAGAGACCAGAATGATGAAAGATTGGTAGTCGAGACTACAACATCTTGGTGTTTTGTTGGTGCAGGTTTGAGACTAAGTATGGAATTGTTTGGTCCAGAATATTCTATGTTCGTCAATACTCTGGACTCAGATTTAAAAGTGTTTTTCAGTAGAAAAGTAGCGAGCGCAGAAGGAGAAGACTTAGTTGAAAAACAAAATGCAGAATCAGGTGAGATGCCTGTAGTAAGTAGTGAAACAGATACCTACGGTTATACTGCTGAGAATAGACACATGGTGCAGTCTTTTTTGAAGGGCGAAAGACCAAGCGAAAATTTTGATGATGGCCTAGAGGTTACAAGGTTACTCATGGCTGCTTACATGAGCGCAGAACGGGATAAAACAATAAAACTTCCTAATGAAGAGATAGAAAATTTTATTCCAGCGGTTGCAAAAGGAGAGTGGAATCCAAAAAATGATTAATTATTCATATAAAATAACTGTAATTATATTATTTTACTTAGTCGGGTGTAGTTCTAAAACCAATGGGTGGATTACTCTTTTTGATGGTCAAAGAGTTGAAGGTATGAGAGGCTATAAGATGTCTGATTTTCCATGGCAAGGTTGGGAAATTAAGGATGGGACATTAAAAACTATTCCTGATGGAAAAGCTTCGGACATAATTACAAATAAAAAATTCCAAGATTTTGAATTAGAGCTTGAGTGGAAGTTAGAATCAGGAGGTAATAGCGGTATTTTCTATTTTGCTACTGAAAAGACTAACTATATTTGGGAAACAGCCCCTGAAATGCAAGTCCTGGATGATATAGAACATACAGATGGGAAAAGATCCTTAACTAGTGCAGGTTCCCTGTATGATTTGATAGTGCCTGATGATGTTATTTTAAAACCTGTAGGTGATTTTAACCATGTCAGAATAATTTCTAGAAATAAAAAAATCTCCCACTGGATAAATGGTTCTAAAGTTCTTGAATATGAATACGGAAGTGAAGCATTTAAAAAATTAGTGGCAAAGAGTAAATTTAAAAATATGCCTCACTTTGCAAAATCGTTTATCGGATCAATCGGACTTCAAGGAGACCATGGAGAGGTCTGGTACCGTAATATAAGAATACGGGAATTATAGATACTTAGGTTGTGAAAAGGAGACAGTTTTTTAAAAATGGAATTTTTTTTGGTGCTGGTTTTATTTTTGGTGGTTTAGATATGGTATCCTCAAAAAATTTAATCAATAATCGGTTTGAAATATCTTTAGCTCAATGGTCTCTCCATCGATCACTTTTTAATAAGGAAATGGATAATTTGGATTTTATTGGTCTATCAAAAACCAAGTTTAATATATCTGCTGTTGAATATGTGAACACCTTTTTTTTTGATAAAGCAAAAAATAAAAAATATCTTAATGAAATGAATAAAATTGCCAAGGATTTTGATGTAAAGAACTTATTAATAATGTGTGATAATGAAGGTAATTTGGGCGACCCAGATAAAAAAAGTAGATACAAAGCAGTAGAGAATCACTACAAATGGGTTAATGCTGCCAAAACTTTGGGTTGTCATTCGATTAGGGTTAATGCGAGAAGCGAAGGCTCTTACGATGAACAAATAAAACTAGCGTCCGATGGTTTAAGGATGCTATCAGAATTTGCTGATAATATTGGAATTAATATTTTAGTTGAAAACCATGGGGGCCTGTCTTCTAATGGGAAGTGGCTGACTGAGGTAATGAAAACTGTTGATCATTCTAGAATCGGTACTCTTCCAGATTTTGGAAATTTCAAGATAAATGATAATGATGTATATGACCGTTATATAGGCGTTAGTGAGTTAATGCCTTTTGCTAAAGCTGTAAGTGCAAAGAGTCATGAGTTTGACAAAAATGGTGACGAGGTGCATACCGATTACTATAAGATGATGAAAATTGTATTAGATTCTGGATATTCAGGTTACGTTGGAATTGAATATGAAGGTTCAAACCATAGCGAATCTGATGGTATAATGCTTACCAAAAATTTGTTAGAAAAAATTAACAAAAATTAGATTAAGAAAAAATTCTCCATGATGAAAATGTTTAAACTAGTTTATAAATATTTTTTTTTATCCCATCCAGTTATTGTTTTTATCTTTCATCTTTTCTTTATCCCCCAATTGTTTTCACAAAATAACGGACTAGACTTTGATGGTTCAAATGATTATGTAACTATTTCAAATAGTTCATCGTTGCAAATCTCAGGTGATATTACATTGGAGGCTTGGATAAAACTTGATAACCTTAGTGGCTCTAAAATTGTGATTGTAAAAACTGATGGTGGCAGTGCTGCAGGTATGTCATACTCACTAAGAGTGCCTTCAAGTGGGAACGTAATTAGACTAGCAATTGGTGGTGGGTCTGGGGTTGATTTTGACGGCGAAGGATCCGTTACAGAAACTATTGATTCGCCGAGTCTTACATCTGGTATTTGGTATCATGTAGCCGGAGTTAGGAATAGTACAACAATGACCCTCTATTTGAATGGAGAATCTGTAGCAACTTCATCAATATCTAGTAATTCTATAAGTGTTAATTCAGCATCTTTAAGTATAGGTTATTTCCCTTCCTATGGCCAATATTTTGATGGTCAAATTGATGAGGTTCGTATTTGGAATGACGCGCGCACACAGTCAGAGATTAAAGCAAATATGTACGCGGAAATCTCCGAATCAGAAAGTAACCTCGTTGCTTATTATCGAATGAATGATGGGAGCGGTACCACGATTACGGATAACAGTAGCAACTCAAATAATGGTACTATGACTAATATGGATGGTAGTTCGGATTGGGTTTCTAATACGTTATTTGGTCAGGATTATGCTCTGGATTTTGATGGCTCAAATGATTACGTAATTGTTTCAGATGATAATAGTCTTGATAATGATAATTATATCACAATTAGTATGTGGATTAATGCTGAAAGTATTACAAATAAAGATTGTCTTATTTCAAAAAGATCTTCAACAGAACAAAGTGGAAACTATGCCTTGAGATTCAACAGTTCGAAGCAATTAAAATGGTACATATGGGGTGGAGATGCTGATAATGGTTCTACTAGTTCAACATCTGCTATTTCAACAAATGTTTGGACACATGTAGCCGTAACATTTGATAATTCAACTAATACTACAAAGTTTTATATTAATGGTTCATTGGATAACACAAGCACTACAATTTCCAAAGACCTGGATGCCAATTCTTCAGATTTGCATCTAGGGTGGGATGGCCAAAATTCTCGATATTTTAATGGTAAAGTAGATGAGGTTCGTATTTGGAGTGATATTCGCACACAAACCGAGATTCAGGATAATTTGTACACAGAACTAATTGGCAATGAAAGTAACCTCGTTGCTTATTATAACTTTAATGGTGGAAGAGGAGTCTCTCTGGTAGATCTCACAACTAATAATAATATGGGTACGTTGACAAATATGGATGCTGGTTCTGATTGGACAGGATCGAGAATATTAGGAGCTACCATTAGTGGCAACTCAGGTTATAGAATGCTATCCTCTCCAGTATCAGGCCAGATTATTGGAGAATTACTGTCTAATTTGTGGACTCAAGGTATGACAGGGAGTGATGCACCAGAGGCTAGTAGCAGTAATATTTGGACTTTGAATGTATCTGGCCAAAGTTGGACCGTATTAAATGATATTTCCAGTTCGGGAACTTCTTTATCTGCAGGCCAAGGTCTACTTGTTTATGTGTTTGAAGATACAGACTTCGATGGGACAGCAAATCTTCCCGTAGTAATCAATGTAAGTGGAACAGAAAATAATTCGAACGCAAGTTTATCAAGTATCACAAATGGAGACTGGGGTCTCGCTGGTAACCCTTATTCAACAACTATTGATTGGGGTTTAGTTTCAAAAACCAATATCGCTTCTAGTCTTTATGTTTATAACGATGCCAAGAGTGGTGGAGCAGGCTACATTAATTGGAACGGATCCTCAGGAGATCT
>CAZLPW010000002.1:0-49930 GCA_964561495.1 uncultured bacterium
TATTTCTTGATATTTTTGTTACGAGAGTTTCGGTTTTTAAAGTTTATGCTCGTGGCGCTGATGGTGGATATGTTTTTAAAAGAGATTCTAATGGGAATCCATATCTATATGACCCCTATGATGGTCAATATGAAGTTGTAGATACGAGTAATTCAATATACTTCTACCCATCGACTGATCCTAAAATTGAAGGGTTTTATGGCCAAACAGTAATAGACTTACCTGAGCTAGTACCAGAAACCGTAACCTCTTGGGAATTTGGGTACAAGGGTCGATTAAATAAATTTATGTTTGGAACTCTTGATATTTACACCAGTCACTATAGTAGCTTTGTAAGCCCAGTTACATTCATTACTCCTATTGTAATAGACAAGACTGTTTTAGAAACTGACTATGATGGAGATAATAATATTAACACAATCGAAGATATAGCAAATAATTCGATTATTGACCAAGAAGATTACGAAGAATCTTTTAACCATTGGCGTGGAGCAATACAAGGTGTTACAGCTATGGACACAATCCCAGGCTATAACCCTCCAATTGTGGTTGGATATCTAAATTATGGTGAAGTTGACATGTGGGGTTTTGACGCAAGCTTGACTACAATATTTAATTTAAATTGGTCTGCAGATGCAGCCTATTCTTATCTTGGAATGACTGAATTTTTAAATCCTGTAACTAACTCAGTTGATCCAATAAATGCACCTAGACATAAAGCAAGTTTAAAAATACAATATCAATCAAGAAAGTTGCCTATATCAGCCTCCTTAAATACTAGGTATGTAGATGGCTTCAAGTGGTCATCTGGTATTTATTTTGGTGATATTAAACCATATACTATTTTTGATACCCACCTTGGATATGAGATCAATAAATTCACTAAAGTAAATTTCACAATCTCAAATCTATTAAATAATAAGCATACAGAAATAGTAGGTGGCCCATCTTTAGGTAGAGTGTTCCTGATTCGTTTAAATACAAAATTTTAGTTTTTTAAAACTAAGAATTATAAAATATTATTTTGATGTGAAAACGCTTGAATATATAGATCGATCATTATTCTTTTTTATTAATCAAACTTGTTCAACAAAAATATTAAACCTATTTATGCCTTTTATCACCAACCAAAAAAATTGGATAATACCTATAATATTTTTGATTTTTATCTTAATAACAAAATCTGGAAAAAGAGGACGCATAACGTTAGGCCTTTTAATCATTTGTATTGGAATGACTGATTTTATTTCAGCACAACTAATTAAACCATGGATAGGCAGGATTAGGCCTTCACATGAAATACTAGACCAAATAAACTTGCTCGTATATAAAGGTGGGAAATGGAGCTTCCCCTCAAACCATGCGGCAAATACAATGGCACTAACTGTTGTTATTGGATATTTTTATGAAATATACAAGCCTATATTAATATTACTAACTCTACTTATTGGTATATCAAGAATATATGTAGGAGTACATTACCCTTTTGATATAATTGGTGGTTTTATAGTTGGATATATTTCTGCTTGGGGAACTATATCTCTATGGGTAATATTAAAAATGAGAGAACTAAAAAGAGGACGGGACTGGGTTTGGTATAATTAAATTTTAGTTTGGCAAGCCATCTTTCGAAGGTGTAATATTAAAGTCTGAGAACCCAGAATCCTGTTTTGGGTTTTTTATTTCTCCATTTTTAGACTCAAATTTTTTAATGTTTTCATTTAATGCATGTAAAAATGCTTTAGCATGGGGAGGGGCCATAACTATTCTAGAGTGAACTTTAGCTTTAGGAACGCCAGGTAATATTCTTGTAAAATCCATAATGAACTCAGCAGGAGAATGAGTGACAACTACAAAATTAGCATATTCACCAGAACTCACTTTTTCATCTAATTCAATATTAATTTGCTGAACATTTTTTTTATTTTTTTCCATAATTGACTCTTTATTTTTCAAATTCTCTTTCATTAAATTCTTCCCAATCATCGTTTATACCTTCAAAATCGGTATATCCTTCTAATTCATTTTTTTCGACATTTTTTGGAAATAATTCATTTTCATAAATATTAAATACATCTTTCTTTTTTTCATATTCACTTGGGTCACCTTCTTCTTCTTTAGTCTGGTCCAAGTCATCTACATCATCACTATAAATATCTTGATCAAAAAAATCAAGATTTTCAACTATCCCATTTGCCATCAGAAATTCTAAAAAATCTAAATACTGTCTTTGTTTTAGATCAGCTTTGCAGATTGGACATCTCAACTTTTCTTTTAGTTGAAAATCCTCTACACTATTTTCACACGCAGGACAAATAAGGCCTTCTAGCATTAATATTACTCTCTAAAATTGGCGACTAATATATACTACTGTCTCGGGATGGTCAACTGTTTTACCAAAGAAAAACACCCTCCCCCCCCTTAAAATTATTTAAAAAAAAATATATAAGATTTGAAAAAAATAATATAATTCAGACTAACCCCAGAATTCTTTCAATAATAGAATATTGTTTTTCTAAAAAACTAGAAGAATCTTTTTTAATAGTTATGTTATACAAATCCTCTAAGATTATTGAATGAAATCCAATTTTAAGTTTTGTTGGCATATCCATGATTAAAAATTTTTCAGCTGGTTTTGGTTTCTGGTTCAAATCTACCAGAGCATCATAGCTAATTGATTTAATGCGCTCAAGAATAGAGTGATTTATAATAACTCCCCACCAATTTAAATCGTCTTCATTATATGTTATAAATGAAGACCTGAGTTTTTCGGGATAATATTTAAGCCCTTTTTCATGAACAAAATAATAGATGGTCATTCTTTTTTTAATTAAATCCTGATTTACAAAATAAGATGTAATCTGTGCATTAACATTATCTGAAGGAAGAATAAACAAAATATTATTAGCCCCTAAACCTTGATCAGAAATTTTAATTAACGCGCTTTTATTTTTTTTTTTAGTTACTTTATGCCAAATTAATAGACATTTAAATCTTAAGGGGATTTTCATAGTTAAAATTAAATATACATCCTTTATATTAAAAATACTGTGACGGTCTAGTACAACTAAATAAATTATGGGAGTTGGATAACTTTATAAATAAAGCACTAAAATAATGGCCATAGGTAAAAAACTTCTTTGGGGTGGCATTGGATGGATCACTGGCGGTCCAATTGGAGCTATTATCGGGTATACATTGGCATCTATCCATAGCGATAATCACCATACTAACTGGCGAGACCAATCTTATCAAAAACAGTATCCTCAAACTAAACCTGGTGATTTCATAGTATCATTATTAGTTTTATTTGCAAAGGTTATTAAAGCAGATAATAAGGTATTAAAATCAGAGATTAACTTTGTTAAATCCTTTTTAAGAAAACAATTTTCAATAGAGGAATCTCAAAATTTTATGATATTATTAAAGGATATCCTTGATCAAGACTACGCTCTTAAAGATGTGTGCAAGCAAATCCAACGTTCCATGGATCATCCAAGTAGAATAGAATTAATTCATATTTTATTTAGTTTATCGGCATCTGACAACGATGTTCACCCCAATGAGGTTAAAGTAATTAATATCATAGCAAATTATTTAAATGTTAATCAGATGGATTTTGAATCGATTAAGGCTATGTTCATTGGAGATATTGATAAAGCCTATACAATATTAGAGATTAAATCAACTGCAACGGATAATGAAATAAAAAAAGCATATCGTAAAATGGCCACAAAATATCATCCAGATAAAGTCTCTCATCTTGGTAAAGACTTGTCCCAAATGGCTGAAAATAAATTTAAAGCAGTAAATGATGCATACCAGACTATAAAAAAAGAGCGAGGATTAAAATGAAGAAAGAAAAGCCTGGTGAATATCCTTTTACAAGAGGAATTTATAAAAATATGTATAATGAACAACTCTGGACTATGCGTCAATATTCTGGATTTCAATCGGCACTAGAATCAAATAAAAGATATAATTATTTAATTGAAAATGGTGTTAGTGGATTATCAGTGGCTTTCGATCTTCCAACTCAAATTGGATATGATTCAGATCATTATATGGCTGAAGGTGAAGTTGGAAAAGTAGGAGTCCCCATTTCGAAACTTTCAGATATGAAAACTCTATTTAATAATATTCGATTAGATAAAATATCAGTTTCGATGACTATCAATTCTACTGCAGCAATCATAATAGGAATGTATATTGCTCTCGCTGAAAAACAAGGTATTCCTCTAAATAAGTTAAAGGGCACTATCCAGAATGATATTTTAAAAGAGTATATTGCACGAGGAACGTATATATATCCACCTAAAGAATCAATTAGACTCGTAACAGATGTTTTTGAATTTTGTAATCAAAAAATTCCAAACTGGAATATTATTTCAATTTCTGGATATCATATCCGGGAAGCTGGTAGCGATGCAGTACAGGAACTCGCATTTACTTTCTCAAATGGCATAGAGTACGTTAAAGCAGCAATCGATAAAGGATTAAACCCCAATGAATTTGGGCAAAAATTATCTTTCTTTTTCAATTCCCATAATGGATTTTTGGAAGAAATTTCAAAATTCAGGGCAGCAAGAAAAATTTGGGCAAAGATTATGAAAGAACGATTTGGCGTTACAAATAAAAAGGCTCTTATGTGTCGCTTTCATACCCAGACTGGAGGATCAACTTTAACTTCAAATGAGGTTGATAATAATGTAGTAAGAACGACTATACAATCTCTTGCCGCAATTCTAGGAGGAACTCAATCACTACACACCAATAGCAAAGATGAAGCACTCGCATTACCAACTAATTCTTCTGCAAAACTTGCACTAAGAACTCAACAAATAATAGCCTATGAGTCAAATATTTCAAAATATCCAGATCCATTTGGAGGTAGTTATATAATTGAAGAGCTTACAAATAATCTTGAAAAAAACACTTTTGAATTAATAAATAAAATTGATGAATTAGGCGGATCAATTTCTGCAATTGAACAAAACTTCATACAAGATCAAATTTCTGAATCCGCCTATAAATACCAAAAAAATATTGATGAAAAAGAAATTAAAATTATTGGTGTAAATACTTTCAAAAAAAATAGTGATGTTGAACCAAAAACATTATTTATTAATGATGATCGAGTCCATGATCAAATAAAATCATTAAAAATATTTAAAAAGGATAGAAACAACATCCAAGTCAAATTAGAACTAGATAAGCTGAAAAAAACTGCTAAGTCTGATAAAAACCTTATGCCCTCAATAATTTCATGCATAAAAAACGATTGTACATTGGGAGAGATATCTAACATTCTTCGTGATGTTTTTGGCGAATTTATATCTTAGTTTTATTAAGATGTTCAAAAAAGCAGCTTCTCTGATTTCTATAATTTTTCATCCTATGGTAGTATCAACTGTTTTATTTATAATAATCATTTATCATAATTCGCCAATAAATAAATATTCACATTTAGAATTTTTTGTTTCCTTTTTCTTTACAAGTGTTCTTGTTACATGTACTGTCTTTTTGCTTATGAAACAAAATAAAATAACAGACCTTAATGCTTCTATTAGGGAAGAACGGGTTATCCCATTGGTTTTAGGAACGATTTATTTTTTTATAGGATTTATTATTTTACATTTTATTGGAGCAAGACCAATCGTACAATGCACGATGCTATGTTATTTAATTAACTCCAGTATTGGCTGTATAATAACAAATAAATGGAAAATTTCTATGCATGCTTTTGGTTTAGGAATACCATTCATGATTTTATTGCTTCAGGGTTTCAAATTCTTATTTATTATGATAATAATTATATTTTTGGTTTGTACTTCAAGAGTAATATTAAAAATTCATTCAATACCCCAAATAATTTCTGGATTAGGACTTAGTATTTTTAATACATATATAATAATGAATATCTTTTATATATAATTATGCTTTTTTCAAATCTTATTCAAGCAAATTTAAAAACCAAAAAAATCGGTAAAAAAATTGAATACTACCCAAGAACAGAATCAACAAATATTGATGCCTGGGACTTAATCAAATCTGAAGAAATTATTAATGGAACAATTGTTATAACTGACAATCAATTTCAAGGACAGGGAAGAAATGGCCATTCTTGGTTTATGGGCCCTGGAAAAGGAATTGCCATTTCAATTATTTTAATTGATAAAATTGATAAACATAAGGCACTTTTAATACCTATAGTTATTGGTATAGGACTTATCAAAACTCTTAAATCATTTGGGATTAAAGCCTCTTTGAAATGGCCAAATGATATTTTTTTCAAAGAAAAAAAATTAGGTGGGATACTTTGTGAAAGCAAGCTAGCCAAAAATTCAGTTGATCAATTAGTTATAGGAATTGGGCTTAATGTCAATGAAATAAAAGATGATTTTCCTAAAGAATTAAAATCATCAGCAACTTCATGTAAAATAATAACAGAAAAGTCTCTCCAAAGAGAAATTATAATTGCTAAAATGCTATATCATATTGAATCTCAATTAAAAATGATAAAAGATGATACACGGACTATAATTAATATTTGGGAGTCATATTGTAATCATATTAACAAACCAATTTCTTTTTATTTTAATAAGAAAAAATTAGATGGAGTTTTTATTGGCCTAGACGCTTCTGGTCAAGCAATTATAAAGATAGATAAATCAAAAAAACTTTTTTCATCAATAATAATTGATTAGGAATCATATGCTGGGATACCCGTAACCTCTTGACCTAGAATAAGCGTATGCATTTCATGGGTCCCTTCATAGGTAAAAACTGACTCAATATTGGCCATATGTCGTATAGGCGGATAATCAATTGTTATACCGTTACCTCCTAATATTTCTCTTGCGGTTTTGGCAATTTTCCTTGCCACAACACAGTTATTGCGCTTTGCTAAAGAAACTTGTTGATAGCTCATCTCTCCTAAATCTTTTAACCTGCCAAGTCTATATACCAATAGCTGTGATTCAGTAATTCTTGTTACCATATCTGCAAATTTAGCTTGTGTTAATTGATAACCTGCAATTGGCTTTGAAAACTGCCGCCTTTCTTTTGAATATTGTAAAGCACAATTATAACAATCAACCGCTGCCCCAACCATCCCCCAAGCAATACCATATCTAGCTTGAGTAAGGCAACTTAGAGGTCCTTTTAAACCTTCTATATTTGGTAATCTAGCTGAATCTGGCACCCGAACATTTGACATAGATAACTCAGAGGTAACCGATGCCCTAAGACTAAGTTTCCCATGTATATCGCTAGAAGTAAATCCTTTCATACCTTTTTCAAGCAAAAACCCTCTGACTATACCTTTATCATCTCGCGCCCAAATAATAGCGACATCTGCTAATGTTCCATTTGTAATCCACATTTTATTTCCATTTATTATCCAATCAGATCCATCCTTTTTACAACGAGTTCCCATCCCTCCAGGGTTGGAACCAAAATTTGGCTCTGTTAGACCAAAACAGCCAATAAATTTTCCTGAACCCAGTTTGGGCAACCACTTAGCTTTTTGCTCTTCAGAACCAAAAGCATGAATCGGGTACATAACTAATGCTCCCTGAACACTAGCAAAAGAACGTAATCCTGAATCTCCTCTCTCTAATTCATGTAAAATTAAACCATATGCCACATTACTTATTCCAGAACCTCCTGACTTTTCTGGAAGGGAAGAACCCATAAAACCCATTTCTCCTAACTTTTTAACTAAAGATATTGGGAAAGTCCCATTTTCATAATGTTCATTGATCAAAGGCATAAACTCTTTTTGAACAAAATCATAAGCTGTTTTTTGAATCAATAACTCTTCTTCGGTTAGCAAGTCTGTTATATTATATAAGTCTGGTCCATAATTTTTCATCTGAAATACCCTTTAAATATGATTAGAAATTAATTAAATCCTAAACCCTATAAATTAAGATTATGTATTTATATTATAATTAAGATCTAGGTAGCTATTAATTTTCGTTGAGAATCTAAACTCATTGAAATAAGGTAGGAAAACTCATTTTGTTTTTTAAAAAAAGCATCTTTACTATCAATATCATTCCAATTATGCTCTATCAAAATCTGTCCAACTGCTCCTCCTAAAGTATTTCCTGGTCCTAATAGAACCAAATGGTCAGGACAAAATTCTTTAATAGCAACCTTTATAGATTCGGAAAAATTATATGTTCTTAGTACTTGTTCTTCAAAAGTATATTCCCATAAATCTTTTTTATCTGCAGACCATGGCAACCAAATTTTTCCATTACCATCAATTAATGGAATAGTTGGTTTCTGGATTATTTTTTGAGATAATAACTTTTTCGCTTTTTTTGATATATTTTTTAATAGTGGAGTATGGAAAGCACCATGATACGGTAACTGATACGGATATTGTTTAACTGGTGGAAGAGTTTTTAATAAATTATTCAAAGATTCTTGTTCTCCGCCGATAACTAAATATCCACCATAATTAATCGAAACAAAAGCACCAGCCTTTTCTATCAATTGCATTACTTGATTATTTTTATTTTTTTCAATAATCCATGAATCATTGATAATTGGATATATTATTTGGCCACCAATTATATTATCCTTCATCATAGATCCCATCGTCTGCACTACCTTAAATGAATTCAATTGATCCAGCGCGCCCGAAAATGAAAGTGCAGAATACCAGCCCATTGAATTACCCATAATTGCAACTATTTCAGTAGTAGAATTATTTATGGAAAGAAAATCTTCTAAACTACAACTATAAATTAGTATTGATGCGTTTTCGCCTATCATATGAAATTTTTTATTAAAGGGCATACGATCTAATGCTGTTACAGTAGGTTCTTTTAAATCTTTTCTTTTTTGATCAATAAAGTTTATTTGTTCTTTAATAAGTTTATCTTCACTCTTTAAATAACCACATGTTTCTGCTGTATAAGAACCTCTTCCAGGACATACAACCACGATTCGCTTTTTATTCATTTACTAAACTAATCGCTTGTTCAACTATACTATTTTTACTAGGCAATGTAATTTTTGCAGCTTTTCCTATAGGTATAAAGGAATCTTCTGCAGCATGTAATTTTATACTTATTTCATGATTTATTATGCTTGAAAGTTGGGCTAAGAGGCCCTCTCCATGGCAACCTGTTCTGCGGCATTCATCAACAATTAAAACCTTCTTACATAAACCAATCGATTTAATTATTTTTGTAATATTAATATCAGATAACCAACAAAGGTCAATGATTTGAATTTTTTTATTTATTTTTTTTTCAATTTCTTTTTTTGCTTGGAGTGAAAGATAAAGCCCATTCCCATAGCTAATTATTGTTAGTGCTTTTCCATTTCCATATTTAGAAAATTCTCCCACACTTGTTTCATCAAGGATTTCTGGATATCTAAATGCCCATTTATTATCGCCTGGTTCATGTAAATCTTTTTTTGTGTATAATGCTATAGGTTCGACAAAAATAACAACTCTACCATTTTGGTATGCTTCTCTTACTGAAGTTCTGAGCATACGAACAGCATCTTTTCCATTAGAAGGTACCGCAAGAATAACGCCTGGGATATCTCTAAATATGGTTAATGAATTATCATTATGAAAATGTCCACCAAATCCTTTTTGATATGCCAAACCAGGAATTCTAAGAACTATCGGATTTGTATATTGCCCCATGCTAAAAAATGGTAGCGTTGCAGCTTCACCACGGATTTGATCTTCTGCATTATGAAAATAAGCTAAAAATTGAATCTCAGGGATAGGTAAAAACCCATTATGTCCAAGACCTAATCCAAATCCAATGATTGAGGTTTCATCTAATGGGCTATTAAAAACTCTTCTAACTCCAAATTTTTTATATAAATCCGCAGTAATATGATATACCCCTCCTTTTTCAGCAACATCCTCTCCAAAAATAATTGTGTTTTTATATCTCAAAAGTATATCTGAAAGTGCATAATTCAATAATTTTGCCATATGTTGGCATTCTTTTATCCGCTTATATTCTTTACCAAATAAATCTTTTCTTAACTGAGGTTTTGGAATTTCAGGCAACTCTTTTTTGTGTTTATTTGGTATAATTGTCGACATTACATTTTTTACAGTACTTAATTTTGGTCTAGAAATGACTGAATTAAAAACATGATCTACCCTATTGCGCATATGTTCATAGAGATTAATTATTTCTTCTTTAGAAATAATTTTTTTCTCTATTAAAATACGTGCTGAATGCAATAATGGATCATTAAATTCAGTTTTTTCTATGTCTGATAAAGACCTATACCCCAATTCAATATCCGAACCCGCATGACCCAAAAGCCGAACGGTTTTCATATGTAAAAATATTGGCACCCTATTAATTCGACATATTTTTTCAGCCTTACGTGTTTGAATTAATAAATCAATTAGATTCAATCCATCAGTTTTTACATAATTTATCCCAGGACGATTTGAAAAAGAATTTTCAATCCAATTTTTGTTCGTATTAACAGATATACCTAACCCATTATCTTCACAAATAAATACAATTGGCACATGACCGCCTTGATCATTTATCCAGGCAGCTGTATTAATAGCCGTTAATGCAGCAGCATGATTGACACTTGCATCTCCAAAGCTACATATTATAACACTATCTTTTTTTAATTGGGTTTCTTTAATCTTTAAATTTTTTGCACGATCAATTGAAAATGCTGCGCCTACTGCTTTTGGCAGGTGACTGGCTATTGTACTTGTTTGTGGCGGCATATTGAGTTTTTTACTTCCAATTACCTTATGACGACCACCACTTATTGGATCATCAGATGATGCAACAAATGATAATCCTAAATCATAAATTGGCGTCATGCCACAAACCTGCTTTGATCTTTCAATAAAAAAAGAACTACTTCTATAATGTAAAAATGCTAAATCTGTATAAGGGAATACTTTGCCAAATACTGCATTACCTTCATGACCAGAACTACCAATGGTATAATAACAATTACCTTCATCTTTCAAGGATCGTGATTTTATATCAATATGCCTAGATAAAACCTGCGTTTCAAAAAGAGAAATAATTTCAGGAACTGAAGCTTCTTCCTTTTCTTGAGATAAATTTACTCTAGAAGGTGGAAAATTTTCGCTATTAACAAATCTGATAAAATTTTTATCAATAATAAGAGTACGATTAAAAATACTCATTAATAATCAATGCTTTTTTACATTAATAGCTATTTTCACTCTGCTACCTTATTAAAAATCTTTAGCCTAAATATTTGTAGGTTTTAATTTATTGAGCTTACTCTTAAACTCACGAAGCTCTCTAATATTACCAATGTTTATATCACCACTTTCCCATTTTAATTTGAAATCGTCATTTGAATCTTTACCACCCTGCTTTAAATATAGAGGATACAATTCATCACCATTACGTTTTTTATTATGATTTAATGATGCTGTTATTTGGTATGCTATATCCTCTTGAATATCATCCAAAACTCTTCCTGGAAGATTTTTATCTAATATATTCTGTTCAATTTTTGAAAATCTCATCCCTTCAATAACATAGTCGTTATAAGCTTCCCATGCCAAAGGGGCAGTATCTTTAACATATTTAGCCATTGCATCAGAAAAAACTCGAATCTCATACTGAGCATGATCATCCGATCTCAAGCCAACAAAATGTAATAAATTATGAAGATCATTTTTCCAATACCATTCAGTATATAAATTCACTGGTAACAATGCACGCGCAAGTTCACGAGCTACACCCGCTTCATTTAATTCTGAATACATTTCAAAACTACGTGTTGATATCTCTTTAAAATAATTTTGTACTTTCTTTTTAATTTCTTCAGGCACATCACCCATTCTGCCTTGTTTATTAAGCGCACTTTGTAATTGAATATTTTCTATACTAGGATAGTAAAATTCATCGCGAGCCTCTGAATATCGTAAAGAATATTCATTTATATTAGCAGTTCTATGCCTGACCCATTGTCGTGCAACAAAAATAGGCATTTTACAATGAAATTTAAACTCTACCATTTCGAAAGGTGTTGTATGTCTGTGACGCATAAGGTATCGGATTAACCCTCTATCTTGAGAAACTTTGCTAGTGCCCTTTCCATAACTAACCCTTGCTGCTTGGACGATAGCATTATCTCCGCCCATTGAATCGACTAAACGAACAAAGCCTTTATCTAAACATTTAATTGCGTCATCTGGAATATTTGTCATTATATATTACCTTTTTTTATAATATTATAAGTTTTATCTACTGCACTAATTGATCCAGCAATTAAGCCTGGTTTAATAATTGTATTTTTTTGGTTATACAATCTTTCACTACCATTTAAATCAATTAATTTCCCAGAAGCTTCATTAATAATGCAATTGCCTGCACATATATCCCATTCATTTTTTGGCCTTAATGAAGCAAAAATATCAGCTTGCCCAGCAGCAGTTAATCCCAATTTATAGGCAACGCTTCCAACTGCTTTTAATTTGTAAAAATCACTTTTAAATTCTTCCCAAAGACCCTTTTTTGTTTCAGACCGACTATTAAGAATAACCATCTCACATACACTATCTTTCGCTCTGCAAGTAATTAATTTACCATTTAAAAATGCTCCATTTCCTTTTGCTGCAGTAAAGGTTTCTAGAGTGATTGGATTATGAAGAACTCCTACTATTGGGATCCCGTTTTCAACAAGACCAATGCTAACTACAAAATTAGGGATACCTTCAATAAACTCTTTAGTACCATCTAAAGGATCAACTACCCAAACTCTTTCTTTAGTTATCCTTAGATCATTATCTAATGTTTCTTCAGACAACCATCCATATTGGGGCCTCGGTCCTATCAATAATTTTTTTAGACACTCATCAGATTTATGATCGGCAGTCGTAACAGGGTTTTTATATCCTTTTTCTTTTATCTGATATACCGATTTATAATAGGATGAAATTATCTTACCAGCTTCAATTGCCGCTAAAGTAGCTATTTCAAGTTCAGTTTTCATTAATTAGAACTACGGTTTTTTTTTAAAAACTATGAGTTTTTCTCGATCTTTTCTAGTCAGAATTGAATCTGAAGGAAACTCTTCCCTCTCTTTGTACCAACGTTTAGAAAAAAGATTTTCTATTTCTTCTGTATCAACTCCGTATGGGGGGCCACCATCCAATTTTGATTTGTCTAATGGAAACCATAAGCCAATTAAAAGTGCATTTGGTTTTAATAACTGAAACACCACTTCTTCGTATTCTTTTCTTCTATTTGGATTGATTGCACAAAAACATGTTTGTTCAATAACATAATCATACTGGCCATGATATTTAAAAGATATATTAAAAACATTTTCTTTAAGAGTTTCAATGTAAACTTCGTTCTCTTGTGACATTTTTTTAAGATCACTAATAGCAGTATCAGCAAAGTCTATCGCGGTTACTTCAAAACTTTTTTTTGCAAACATAATCGCGTCATAACCTCTACCACATCCAATTATACAAACTTTCCCGATTCTTATTTCTTCTGAAACTCTTTCAAAAACTGGAGTTACTCCACCTAAATCCCATCTGGCGTCATTCTCTAAATAAATGTCTTCCCAAAAACTAGCTTTATCTTCCACATACATCACAAGATTCGCATTTTCATTATATTTTCTTTTACTTCACCATTTTGGTTTGAAACATGATATACATTTGAATTTTTATAAAACTGAAGTGAATCCTTATAATTCCCATCAACAAAATGAATGGCCGCGCCACCATCAATAGCATAGCCAGATTTGATTTTATCTTTTATAAGTAAACTATGTACGCTTGGACGTCGATCTTTCTCTTCTTGATAATGAGGACATGCCATGCCATCTATAAACCCAAGACAGTTCAAAACATTTAAATTGCTTGCCCAAGAATCAGTAACTCCCTGTTTAAACCAACAAATTGCTCCGGCACTTACTCCACATAACACTTTCCCTCTTTTATAGGCTTTATGCAAAAGATTATCAAACTTCCATTCTCGCCATACTCCTAACATACTTTTAGTATTTCCACCTCCTACATAAATAATATCTGCTTTATTAATTATTCCATCTAACCTAGGAGTTCTTTCAAAAAACTTTATATGCTCAGGATTGCAATCCAAATTTGAAAAACATTTATAAAAATTTACAATATATCTATCATCTTCTCCACTGGCTGTTGGCACAAACACTATTCTAGGATTTGCTTTATTTGCTTGTTCTAAAATATATTTTTCTATTTTATTATGCTTAGGATTACGACCAAAGCCTCCTCCTCCAATTGCTATTATATGTCCAACACTCATTAATTAAAGATATATTATAAAGTAAATTTACATAGGATTATATATGTTATAATCCTTGTAATTAGAAATATAATGCATTACCTTAGGGCATAAAGAGATTCATAAAGGATTAGAAAACTTTTATTTTTTTACGATATCGACAGCTATTTTATCACCCCAGAGTGGGCCATAAATTTGCCTTCCTTTTTGTAAATCTCTAAAGTAAATAGAAACATATTTTTCATCTAAATTAGTTTTCGCTAATTGTATAGGGAGTATAGCGTTAACTTTTTTGTGATGTTAGATATATCATAGGAAAGTGAATATGCGAAAAGAAATTTTCATAAATGAAAATATGGGCGATACACGTATAGCCATACAAGAGGATAGTAAGCTTGTAGAAGTATATGTTGAAAACCATGAAAATCAACGAATGGTTGGAAATATTTATAAAGGAAAAGTTGAAAATGTCCTTCCTGGTATGCAGGCCGCCTTTGTTGACATTGGATACGAATTGAATGCTTTTTTACCATTCTCAGAGATTGGAAACAACGAATATATATCAAAAGAAAAAATTAATGATGATGATAATAAAGGTAAAAACAGACAACTTAAAAAAACAACTAATATTGAAGTTGATTTAGTAACTAATCAAGAAATATATGTACAAGTAATTAAAGAACCCTTCGCTGGTAAGGGTCCTCGTGTAACAACTGATATAGCGTTACCAGGGAGACTATTAGTTTTAATCCCCAATTATAGCTATATAGGCATTTCAAAAAAAATATGGGACAAGTATGAACGCAGACGCTTAAAAAAAATTGCAAAAAGACTAAAGACTGAAAGTACAGGTGTTATTATGCGGACTGTTGCAGAAGGAAAAAGTGAGGAACATATAGAAAATGACTATAATACCCTTATTGATAATTGGAACAAAATTGAAAAAAAATCAAATCAAAAAAATGCCCCCGTTTTAGTCTATGAGGATATGGAAACAGCTTCAAGTGTTGTTAGAGACCTATTAACATTGGATGTTGAAAAAATAATCATCGATTCAAAAAAATTATATCGAAAAACACAAAAATATTTGGAAGATTTATCTCCAAGTCTTTTAGAAAGACTAGAATTATACAAATTAAAATCCCCCTTATTTGAAAGTTTTGGAATAGAAAATGAAATAGATAAACTAATGCGAAGTAAGGCATGGTTAAAAAGCGGAGCATATCTTATTATTGAAAAAACAGAAGCGATGGTTGTAGTTGATGTAAATAGCGGACGGTTTGTTGGTAAAAAATTGCATGAGGATAATTCTCTTAAAATTAATCTTGAGGCCGCTAGAGAGGTTGCCCGCCAACTACGGCTTAGAGATTTATCAGGGCTAATAGTTATTGATTTTATTGATATGCAACTCAACGAAAATAGAAAAAAAGTATATTTAGAACTAAGAAAAGAGTTAAAAAAGGACCGTGCTAAAGTTGCAGTTGCGCCTATATCTGAATTTGGTATTTTGGAAATGACAAGGCAAAGAATTAGACTAAGCCTTCTTGATTCTATGAGTAACGAGTGTCCATCTTGTCAAGGATCAGGGAGAATTATTTCTCAAGAAACACTAATTACTCGTATTGACCACTGGCTAAGGAGATATAAATCTAAAAATATCTCATTTAGATTAAAACTCCAGCTACACCCAGAAAATGCGGCGTATTTAAATGATGAAAAAAAACATATACTTAGAGGACTAATGTGGCAAAATTTTGTCCATTTGAAAATTGAAGAGAACAACAAAGTTCAGCGGGATTCTTTTATTTTTCTTCGAACAAAGGACGGAGTTGATATAACAAATGAAATGAACCTTGAAAAGGGGCCTGAGGTCTCTTAAGTTTCGCGGCTTTTTGGAGCTAAAAATGTATGTAATTATAAATATAGCTGGAAAACAATATAAGGTCTCTAAAGGTCAAAACCTTCGCGTGCCTAAAATTGATAAAGAATTAGGAGCAACTTTAGAAATTGATCAGGTTCTACTTCTTGACGATGGTAAATCTATTTATATTGGAAAACCAAATCTAAAAGAAGCATCTGTTACTGCTAATATTATCAATCATGGTCGGGAACGCAAGATTCTTGTATATAAGAAAAAAAGAAGAAAGGGTTATCAACGAAAAAATGGACATCGCCAAGATTTCACGGAGATAGAAATTAAGGATATAAATTTATCATCCTCACCAAAAAAGAAAGAATCAAAAAAAATTGATCCAGACCCTGTTTTAAAACAAGAAGAGGAGTAAAACATGGCACATAAAAAAGGTCAAGGCAGTTCTAGAAATGGCAGAGATAGTAATGCAAAATTTTTAGGTTTAAAGGTTGGTAATGGGCAATCCATTTCAGCAGGTACAATAATCTTAAAGCAGAGAGGAACTAAAATTCATCCTGGTATTAATGTTCGTCGATCCAATGATGATTCTCTCTTCGCAATAGCTGATGGAACTGTAAAGTTTAGTCGCAAGGGACGAAATAAAAAAATTGTTAGTATAGTCTAATTTTATCAGGTAATTCTTTCAAATAACCTAATTTCATCTTATGGCTAGGAAAAAAATAGCTCTTATTGGAGGAGGCCAAATTGGTGGAAACCTAGCCTTGCTTGCTGGTCAAAAAGAACTAGGAGATGTTGTAATATTTGATATTCCTCAGGCTGAGGGAATGGTAAAGGGTAAAGCTCTTGACCTAATGCAATTACGTCCTCATGATGGATACGATATCAATATTACAGGAACTTCAAACTGGGATGATTTAATTGATTCAGATATTTTTATTATTACAGCTGGTATCCCTCGAAAACCTGGTATGGATCGAGAAGACCTACTGGAAATAAATCTTGGAATCATTAAAAATGTTGCAGAAGAGATAAAAGAAAAAGCTCCTAATTCTTTTGTGATAGTTATTTCTAATCCATTGGATGCAATGGTATATGCATTTCATAAAGTATCAGGATTCCCAAAAAATAGAGTAGTTGGTATGGCTGGAGCACTTGATAGTACTCGCTTTCGTACATTTATTGCCATGGAAACAGGTTACTCTGTTCAAGATATTACTTGTATGGTGTTAGGTGGTCATGGAGATACTATGGTGCCTATATCTAGATTGGCTACTATTGGTGGAGTACCAATTTCGGATATCATTTCAAAAGAACGGCTAAAGGAGATTGAAGACAGAACACGTGTTGCAGGTGGTGAAATTGTTAAATTATTTGGGAATGGTTCTGCTTTTTATGCTCCTGCTCAGTCAGCAATAGAAATGGCAGAATCATACCTTAAAGATAAAAAACGTGTTATCCCCTGTGCTGCGCTGTGTGAGGGTGAATTTGGAATAGATGGCTATTTTATTGGAGTACCAACCGTTATTGGTTCTAACGGAGTTGAAAAAATATTAGACTTCACATTAACAAAAAATGAAAAAGAAGATCTAATTAATACCCTAGATGCAGTAAAAAAGACAGTCAAAGATACTGGCCTATAAAATTCAAATTTAAAAATTCACATATCATTGTGAACACTCACATTGCATTAAAAATGAAATTAGTTTTATACTATATATTCTTATTTTCATTTCCTTTTTCACAACCAAATACAAAATCTTCGAGTCAAAATTATTTATCTTATCAAGAAAAATATCAATTTGATACAATTAAAGATGATGGATCCTGTATTATTAATATCAAAGAAATCAACGGCGATATTGTAATTAACGGCCATATGGGTCCTGGTGTTTTTCTTATAGCTAATCATTTTCTTGACTGGGAATTGTTCCAAAAAAATAAAAAATCAGTAAACAAAAATATTCTAAGCGTATTCCATAAAAATCAACATATAAATATAAAAAATCAGAAAAATATAAAAATCCAATATCTTTCCAACTATATTTTAAATATCCCTATAAATACCAATCTAAATATTTCTTTATCAGGTGGAAATATTAGTGTAAATCAAATTGGTGGAAATTTAAAAGTTCTTACTTCTGGAGGTGATATTGTTTTAGATAAAATTTCTGGGACCGTAGCAATTGAAACTAATGCAGGAGATATAATTATACAAAATAGTTCTGGAAAATTTAGTGCTCATACAAATAATGGAAACATTAGATTAAATAAAAATGAAGCTGATTTTTCTATATCTTCTTCAGCTGGTGATACCTTTGTAAATGAACTAATCGGTAATATAGAATTAATGAATATGGTAGGATCTATTTATCTAAACAACTTAATTAAAAGTAATATTCGTTGTCGTCTATCCTATGGAAATATATTTGCAAAAGAAATAAAAGGTGATTTTTATGGGGAAACAAAAAATGGAGATATTTCTATCGAATCGCTGGATGGATTTTGCAATTTGATTTCTACAAATGGTAATATTATTACAGAATATTTAAATGGTTCTGTTATTATTGATGTAGGACAGGGAAATATTTCGGGAGAAAATATATATGGTCCTATACAAGCTTTCACATCTTTTGGCGATATTAATGTTGATATAGCTTTTGACTATTCAATTACAGACTACAGTGTGAGTTTAGAAACTGGTATTGGAAATATTGATATCGAAATACCTAAAAAATTACCCATCAGTATTGAAGCCGAAATATCAAATAATAAAAATTCTGGTACTATAAGCTCAGATATTCCAATTCAATTTAAAAACAATAGCGAAACATATGCTTTGGGAAGTGTTTCTGAGGGCACTATACCAATTCACTTATTTTCAGGAAAAGGACATATAATTATAAGAGAGAATTAGCGTTTATATTACGCTTTAAACCTACAAACTTTGTTCTTTTTACGGCTGATTTTTTAAAAGTTTTTTTAAATTCAGTTTCATTCAATTTTTCCCAATCTGCATCTGACTTTTCTTTAATATCTTTTCTAGGATGAAATTCTTTGAATGAAGTTTCTTTAGAAAATTTTTCATTCCAAGGACAAACCTCTTGACAAATATCGCATCCATAAATCCACCCGTGTAGTTCATCTTTATTTTTTTGGAAACTTCCTCTATGTTCAATAGTTAAATAGGAAATACATTTCCCAGATTCTAATTTGTATGGAGTAATTGCCTCAGTTGGACACGCATCAATGCATGCTGTACAGGTTCCACAAAGATCTTCTGAAAATGGCTGATCATAGTCTAACTTAGAATTAAGAATTAATTCTCCTAAAAAAACCCAACTTCCAAAATTTCTATTAATTAGGTTGGTGTGTTTACCCTGCCAACCTAAACCAGCCCTTTGTGCCCATACTTTTTCCATTATTGGTGAAGTATCTACACATGCAACTCCTTTAATATCAGAAAAATTATTTGTAATCCAATTTAAAAAAACATATAAGCGTTCTTTTAGGACTAAATGATAATCTTCACCCCAAGCATAATTACTAAATTGGTATTTTGACTTTATATCTAACTGATTTTTATTTGCATAATAATTAACCCCTAAAGAAATAATAGATTTTGCTTCAGGATAGTATTTTAAAATATTTCCTCTCTCTTCTTTTCTTTTCTCCATCCAATTCATAGATGCATGGTGACCTATTTTCAACCAATTATATAAATAATTTTTTTCCTTTTCTATTAAGTCAATAGCTGCTATCCCAACAAGGTCAAAACCTAACTCCAATGCTTTATTTTTTATTTTTTCTGTTAAGGACTTCATCGCTTTATACTTTTTATCAAGCTCAAATAAAATTGTTCATTCTATTAGTAATAAACTCTAAGGACAGTTTCAGCAACGCATGCAAATCGTTTTCGACTTTCCACCTCTACGCTTACCTCATTAATGATTTCTATACTTTTTTTCATAGGAGTAACATTTTTTAATTTTAATCGAGCCCTTACTCTTGATCCACTTTTAACTGGAAACGGAAAACGAACTTGGTTTAGCCCATAGTTGACAACCAACCTTGAATTTGGATATAGTTTAGTCGATCTACTTATAGAGTCTGTTAGTTTAGGAATCAAAGAGAGAGTTAGAAAACCATGTGCTATTGTAGATTTAAAAGGCGACTCTGATTTTGCTTTTTTTGGGTCAGTATGAATCCATTGGTTGTCTCCTGTTATTTCAGCAAATCGTGTTATGCAATCCTGATCAATAGATTCCCATTGTCAAATATAAATTATTTCTCCAATTTTTTTCTTTAATTTTTGATAATTGTTTGCAACTTTTTCATCTTGAAATATTTTTTCATTAGAAAAAAGATTAAGACTATCAAATGGATTTAGATTAGATAACCATGGATTATTCATGGTATTACTAATATGATAGTTTATTTTGGTTGAAATTGAACGAAATTTTGGTTCTACCATTGCCCTAAACTGGGCGGTATTTTCTTGGATATCTTCTGATTTTTCCCTAATAAATTCTAAAACATTCATTTGAAAATTTTTGCTCTATAAATTTTTTTAAAATAAAAACCCTAAGTAAAATGTATGAAAAAATGCTTCATCCTTTGATAATAAAGATTTACCAGATTTACCATAATTCTTACCTTTTACTTTCGATTGAAAACGCGGCTCGTAATCGTATCTTTCCCTTGAAATTATATATCCTATACTTAAGTTTTTATTAAGATCTTTTTCTAGTCTAAGATTAAAATCAAAATTATCATTCTCAATATAATTATACGAACTTAAACTAATGGGAAGCGATTTTAATGGACCAAAATTAAAATCTATAATAAAAAGGTAATTAAAAAAATTTGTATTTATATCATATGAAATAACACCAGTAAGCGGTCCCAAAATTGAGCCCAAGAAAAATTCATCTTCATTATCATTGTTATTCTCAATATTAGTATATAGGGAATATCCTAAACCCATAGACATGTTTTTCTTTATTTGATAAGCAAACCCTAAAGAAGGTATCAATTGGATTGAAGATTCTTCATCAAGATCTATTTGGTTTATCCCGAGTTCAAAAAAAAACCCATTCAATAAATTAGCTTCAATATATCCATCAATTTCAAAACCTTCACTCCCAACGTTAGAGAATAAACCAAGACCATAATCAGAAGAGTTTTTTAGTATAATATTTTTTTGTGCTTGAGAAAAACCAAGAATCAAAAATATAAATACAAATCTAGAAAAATTTTTATACATCAGCTAATAGAAAAAAATAACCACAAAAATTAAAGAAGTTTAAAAGTTAAAATTCTAATAAACTTTTGTTTTTATCAAGCCACAAAATACCAATAATTGTTTTAACATCAATAATTGAACCATCCCAAACCATAGATACTGCTTTTGATAGAGTGGTCGGTATCAATTCTAAAAACTCATCAGAGTCAAGATTGTTTTTTGTCTTTTTCAAATCCTGGGCTAAATAAATTTTCATTATTTCGTTTGCGAACCCAATAGCAGGAGCAATTTTTGTTGCAAATATTAACTTCCCAGCAGTGTAACCAATCTCTTCTTCTAGTTCCCTTAAAGCACATCCTTCATAATTTTCATTTTCATCCCTTTTCCCCGCAGGCAATTCTATAAACTCTTCTTTTAAAGGGTAACGAAACTGCCGGATAAGTGCAATACGTTGATCAGGTAAAATTGGTATTATAACAGAAGCACCTGGATGATTGATCCACTCTCTTGTACTTCTTCTTCCATCAGGTAACTCTACTTCATCATAACGAACATCTAAAAATTTACCTTGGAAAACTATATTAGATTTTAAAGTCGATTCTTTTAAATTTTTCAAACAAATAGCACAAGTAATTTTAGGCTGGTTTTTCCTGTATTTTAGGTTTACTTAAAGCAAGTATGGGATAAAATATAAAGGGTAACAAAATTAAACCGATTGCAAATAAAATCTTTTTTTCAAATAATTTTGCTATTTGCAATGAAATAATTATATGGCCTAAAGGAATTATAGCATAAATCAAAATCCACCAAATTGGTTTCTTAAGAATTTTAGTTAAAACAAATAAATTGAATAAAGGAATTAAAGCCTTCCAACCTGATTGATTAGACCTAGAGAAAATTTTCCACCAAGAAAAGATCAGTAAAATAAAAATAATCCCAACTACTGATGCAAAAACAATCAGAATTGTAGGAGTAAAAAATGAATTTACACTAGCTGAAGCTTGGCCTGGAGTCTTTTTAGCAGCAGATACTGAAGACTTTTTACTCTTTTTTATTGATGCGCCTACATTTTGAACCTTAAATGGTTCAGGTGGTGTGTTGTCAAATAAAACACTCGAATCATCGGAAGTCTCAATTATTTGTTCACCCTGATTTCCTGCCATATCTTTGTAATCTATTACAATCGGAACAGGACCCTCCGTATCCTCTGATGAACAAACATGAAAATATTTATATACAAAATTATCTATATCATATAGGCCAACATCGTTTCCATTAATAGTAATATTAAGATCTCTTAATAATTCAGTTGAAGTAAACTCAAGAAAAATGGAATCATTTTTTACAGCTAAGCTTTTATCAAACTTATTATTTGAATATAAAGTTATATCATCTAACTCTGGTGGGGTTCCATCAAAAGCAACAACACTCCCATCTGTTGTACTAGAAATAATTTCGCCTTCATTATGGGCGTAATCTTTATAAAGGATACTAAATGTAATTTCGCCATCATCATCTCCATCAATAAAAACCCTTTCCACAGTCCACGCATCGCCACTGCCCTCCACATTTTGCTCATCACCATTTATTTCAATCACAGGTTTATCCAAGCCTTCGCTTGCAGTTAAACTTAGACTTACCATATCATCAGGCATCGCTAAACTATCATTTAAGGTGTTGGTAGATTTTATAGTAACAGATAATAAAGTAGGAATTGTTTCATCAATAGTTAGTATACTATCACTTACTGTGCCAATAATACTGTTACCTGCACGATCCCATATCTCGGCAATAAATTCAACAGTCACATCCTCACCATAGCCAGAGAGAACAATAAATTCTTCCCTTGGAATCAGAATCTCTTTCAAACTCTCTAAGTCCCCTCCTTTAATCAAAGATGCCTCACCCAAGTTCTGAAAAAAATCACTATTATCAAAACTTGCCCTTATCTGTACTCTACCACCTTCTAGTGTTTCATCTGCTCCGATGGGAACATCAACCTTAACAGAGGTCGATTGATTATTCCAGTATATTTTATCTTTTTGTGCAAAAATAAAATTAAATAGTATAGAAAGACTGATTATAATTGTTCTCATAAGAGCTAATCCCATTCTTCCAAAAGGTTTTGCGCAATGTGTTTTTGATCTCTATCCTCTACTATCCTAGTATCATTTAATGGCTGATCAAGAAGATCTAATAATAGCTGTTTAGCCTTATCCGCTTCTCCTGTTTTTTTTAGAGCTCTTGCTAAATATACTGTTTGGCTAAATGTTCTCTGCCCAGTATTATAGGCTTTGCTAAGGTAATCAACTGCTTTCTTATTATTTGGCCAAGATAGAATAAAAGGAATTCGCGGCGATTTTAAATGAACTGCACCTAACATAAAATACCCACCCCCATTTGCATAGTATGGATCAATTTCTATAATTTTTTTTGATTGGTTTCTCATAATATCGGCAACTCCCTCTCTAGCAGCCGCAAGCGTTCCGTAGACCTCTGCCCAACTGCCTAGATTAATTAGATACCAATATCTTATGGAAACAGATTCAGGATAAGTAACTAAAAGCCTTTCGGCTAGGTCCTTCCCCAGATTGTATATTAATTTTCTTTCTTTATCATTAGTTGCAACATGTTTTCCTTTAAAATAATATGATTTTAATAGAAAAACGCCCGCTTCAAGCTCTTCATCTTTAATTTTAATAGCATTTTCAAAATAATTTATAGCCGAACCTATAATCTTACCATCTGCCTTACTTCCCTTACTTCCTTTACCTCGTTCATTATAGCTTTTTATACCTAACTCAATATCGCTTTGACCAATAGCTAATGAAATTGAAATAAAAATAAAAGAAATGAGTCTATTTAATGTTAACATAATATTAATTAAAAATACTCTATATAGGTGATTTTGATCTCTCGCTTAAAATAATTAACCCTATCCTTATTAAAAAGTAGATTGTTAAAGTGCATTTCCAAATGAAAATGGTCTACAAAAGTCCACCTGATCGCGGCATTTAGATATCCCCCAGAATTAATAGCAATTGTTCTTGATGTCATATTATTTTCATTTAGAGCAGCACTGTATTCTAATAGTAAAGAAAACTCTGGGTTTAATTCGAGATCAAAACCAAAGAAAAGATTAAGATCTGTATCTTTATCAGCTGTTTCAGTGAAATTATAGTTTACACCAGAATGAAGTCCCGTATTTCCTAAAGGTGTTTGCCAATTTTTTGATGTGCTTATATAAGCGCCATAGGCTTTTGTATCATATCTTTGTAATGTATCAGCATCGTTATAATTACCAAAACCTTGTGTGTTTATTCCTAGAGAAATTCCAGGAATAGACTCCGTTTCATCAAGCAGTAAGTATTTAATATTTGCTTCTGGTCTAGGATACCAGCGAAGACTATCATCTCCAATAAGGTTTGGGGAACCAAATGAAAGACCAAATTGAAATCGGTCAGTTAGACCTGCTCTTAATCCTGCAATCATACCTCCACTATCTAAAATTCTCATATTTAAAGAGTAACTCCCCCTCATTAATGTACCAGCTGTAGGGATAGTCACCAAATCAGTTGGAGGAGGGTATTCCTGACCAAAAATGATACCTGTAATTAAAAAAAGTTGAATTAATTTGCTATTCAATATATATCCCTCTGACTTTTTTCAGGATAAATTACATCTCCTAATCGTGAGGTCAAAGTTTTGACACGATTTATGGGAATCGTTAATAATTCGCCCTCTCCTTTCAATCTAAAACGTATACCATTTTCATTCATATTAACAAAGTCTATCATTAACCGATCACCATTATTTAAAATAAGTTCATCCCAAATTGTCTTAGGAATTATTCCGTCGTACGAGACAATAGACCGTTTTTGCCGAATTTCTTTAGTAATAATATCAACTTCATCTAGTTGATTACCAGTTCTCGGAGGTGGGAGGCGATATAATTCATCAGCTGGAGCTTTTGCAAGAGCCATATGAGAGATAAGATCTCCATCATGACCATATTCCCAAATCTGTACAACCTCAGCTAATACATCAAACTGATATTTAAAGCGCCTGACCATTCTTCCTGAAGGCAGATCTCGCCATCGCTCCTCTGATAGGCTACCAAGATAATCATAATCCAATTCAATTTGCCCATATTTTTGACCATCAATAGTTTCAAATACTATTAATGAAACATGGCTACCATCATCCATAGTAAAATAAGTTCTTTGATCATCAAATGCGAGTGGTTGCATTACTGGATATTGCCATTGCCGAAATTCTTTTGACCAGGGTTCTTCTTTCCCAATTACTATTAATCTTTGATAATTTCCTTGGTCATCATATTCGCCACGCTCAATTAATTTTCCGTCTTGATTATATTTTAACATTTCTCGTTTTTTTAAAGATCCGTTTGATGCATAGCGCTCAATTTTTACTGGCCTGTTTTTTTCATCATAGCTAACCGCCAAATGTTGTAACCCTCGTCTGTCTGTTGACATCATAGAAAGGTTAGAAATAAAGTCACGATCATCCTTAAAATAACGAATATAAGCGACATCATTCTGCCCTTTAGCCAAACCAAGTATCAAAATTATTATAGTAATTATAATCTTCATTCAATCTTTAGGGATAATGTCATCATCCAATGAACTTGATAAAACAAACCTATAAACGGAACCATTGCCTCGATCACAAACATAAACCACCCCTCTATTATCAACTGCAATGGCAGAAACTTTATCCATTATGTTTATATTAGTACTATCTTGAGATATATATCCAGCTTCTTTAAAAAAATTACCATAGGAATCAAAAATAATAATATCCGAATCTAAGCCATCTGCAACATAAACAAATTTATTTTGGTCAACCGCAATATCATTTGCATAACCAAAGAACGATGCATTCATAATATCATTCAATCCAGGCTGGAAACCAGATAAATAAACAGCAAAATCTCCAGAAAGGTTTGGGACAAGCTTATGAACAGGGAAAAAGTCACCTGACTGTGTGTAGTACAAATTATTTTCATAATCAACTTCTATGCTTAACGGACTATTAACTGTACCCGCTCCTGTTCCATAGCCCTTTATCGTTGAACCAAAAATGCCATTAAAGCACCACACCATTTGTCCATTTGTGAGCTCCAGAATTAGTGACCTTTGAAACTTTATTTCTAGCAATCGAAACTGTTTGTTTAATCCACCATAGCTATCAGAAACATAGATTAAATTTTCATTTCCCGCTGATGAAGATATGCCCGTAAACTGACTATTTTCAGGATTGTAAAATAAATCAAGATACTGATTAATTAATTCAGAACCATCATAAAAAAGGTGTGGCTTTAATAAAGAATCAATTATTATTTGAGAATTAGAAAAGACAGTATCCACTATCTGCCACTCATTACTATTTAATAAATTAAACCAATTATCAGTGCCCGCATTTTCGATTTGCTCTATCCCTGTTTCAGTATGTATAAATGAAGCAGATATTGATACGTTTTTAATTCCGATTTGATTCCAATATAGATTCCAAACAAAAATACGCTGACTGCCATCGATAAAAAAAACATTCATTTTTTGATCTATGTCCACATCTATAGGAAATATATCTGCTCCAAAATGGTCTTTTAAATTATTTAAACCGGAAATTTCTTCAGATAAATTCCCATTCTGATCCAATACTATTATAGACTTAGATGTAGAATCTGCGATAAATATTCTGCCATCTTGAGCAATTGAAATCTCGGTCGGGTCAGTGATACCATAATCAGAATCCCAAACAGGATTTAATTGTAAAAAAGTAGTATCGCCAGCACCAAAGGTTGCTTGGTTTTTTTCACCTTCTAAACTATCTGGTATTGAAAATTGTTGCATACATCCAAATAAAAAAAACAGTACAATTAGAGGTATAGATCTTATAAATAAGCTCACTAGTAGGAGATTCCTATGCTAAATCTTTTTGGATCAGATAAGTGTTGAAAATTTGTGTACCCATAATTAGCGCTAAGAGTTAGTCTTGAAAAAGATATTTTTACACCAGCACCAAAAGAATAATTTTCCTCATTTTTATTAAACTTATACCCCCCTCTTAAAAAAAGTGTTTCCATATAAGAATACTCAATTCCAGAAACAATATACTCGGCATTATCTACTGGATGATTCAATTGGAAAGAAACAATTACATGGTTTTTTTGATTAAAAATAGGATCTACTGCTGCACCAATTCGAAAAATTGTTGGAGGAGAAAACTGTTCAAAATTAGAATTCTCAATAATTTCATTGCCTGAACTCTTATCAAGTATTCTGTCTTGGTATGAACCTTTTGGAGAAACCTGAGGGCCAAAATGAGATAGTGAGGCACAGAATCTAAGGGATTTATATCCAGTCCAATAAAATGTTCCAACATCTAAAAGCATAGAGCTCATATTATAATTATCCAGATCCTCTTCTACATGCTTTAAACTAATTCCGAAGCTAAACCTATCAGTCATTTTTGCGCCATAGGAAATTGATATAAAACGATCTTGAAAGATAAAATAGTTCCCAGTCCCAGAGGGAAAATACTCTGTCGTTTCCTCCATTGGTTTCATATGCAATATTCCACCACTTATTCCAAGAAAGTTCCTCCCTGAAACTTGACGAATAACACTAAAATAATCATAATTTATTTGAGCAGGCCATTTGATCTGAGTTACCGAAAATTCAAATGTATCCAACTGGGCAATAACCGCAGGGTTATAGTATACACTTGCAGCGTCCTGATTTAGTGCGACTACAGCCTCACCCATTCCTACGGCACGAGCGCTTATACCAATGTTCAAAAAAGAAAAAACTGACGTACCAGCCCTTTGTCCGCCAAGAACAGGGAAAAGACTCTGAGCATAAGAGCTAGCACATAAAAAGATAAAACAAAATTGAAATAATATTCGTTTCATTTTTAGAAAGTTGTTTGAATACCTAATTCAATGCCTCTTGGCCTTCTAAACCTTGAAGGATCTAGGTTTGGGTCAGGTCTGTTTATAAGGTAATATCCTATGATCTCACCCTCATCATAACCTCTACCAGTAAATGGATTGATTCTCCTGGGTATGCGCTCATTAAATAAATTTTCAAAATCCATATAAAACTTAAAACCATAACGTCCTCTCTGAAATTTTTTAAATAACTTTAGGTCAACATTTTTTGAAGGAATCTCGCTCACTTGCGCAAACGGTTGATCATCTTCACGCGGACCCTCATAATATTTTCTTCCATCAACCTCAACAATTTCATCTATTATAGAACGTGTATATCTCCTTCCAGACATATATTCTAATCTTAGGGAGAGCCCATAGCCTTTTGGATGATTGTATGATAGATTGGTAAAAAAATTAATGGGTCTATCCCAGCTCATATAGTTTTCGCCAAGGGGTTTCTCTGACAATTGCCCCGCCTGTACAAGCAGATTATCTAGCGGAGATGAACTCTTCCCAGTGACGATACTATAATTAAAATTAATATCAGCAAACCAATGTTTGAGTAACCGGCTTTTTAATATTAATTCTACGCCACGGGCTCTGGCATAGTCAGCATTAAAATACATATTGAATGATAAGTGCGCATACTTAGGGTTGGATGGCTGAATAGTCTGAGAGGTCTCATAGTCAAACATATCTTTCCAGTATGCTTTTAGTTCAAGAATCTGATCCTCACTAAATCGGTGTTTAACTCCGATCTCATACTGCACAGTTGTTTTTGGATTTAGGTTGGGATTCCCAAATACTTGATAGGTCGACTGCGCCGTGGAATTGATCTTTGCATAAACATATTGAAACGTAGGCAACTGTGAAAAGTGACCATAATAAAAATATAGAACATCATTATCTGTTATAGGATGAGAAATACCAAACCTTGGACTGAGCCTGGCCTTCATCCGATAAGGATCACCAAACCAAGGAAAAGAAAATGTCTCTTCTTCAAATAATAATCGCGCCTCATCCGTTATAATAATACTGCTAGTATCCCCAATAGCATCCTCAACAAATCGCCCAGGTATCCAATAATCAGTTCTGACTCCGATATTTAAATTCATTCCCTGAAACGAAATTTTATCTTGTATATAAAACGCACCAAAATAGGTTTTTGCATTATAATTATCATAGTTTGCACCAAATGAAGATGAACCGCTCCATGGCTCATCGATATCCAAGACCTGCATATCAGTAATTGTATGCTCAAATCCCATCTTTAGTTTATGCTTGGATAGTGTATGATAGGTCCAGTCAAAATCTAGGCGCATGTTTTCACTACTTATATCATACCACTCTGGCGCAAACCCGTGATCATAAAATTCATCTCCATAGGTAATATATATGTTCCCATCCATACTAGTGTTATCAATACTATAATTGATCGGTTCTAAATCTAATCTTTCCTCATACTCATCCCACATGGCATCCTGAACCGCGCTGTGTTCCATAGTAATAAATTTGCCAATAGTAAACTCGTAAAATGATCTGTTTGATATTGTATGGCTCCAGTTTAGACTCAATAATCTAGTATCACGGGTAATCGTATTATAATTATCCAATATATTGATATATGCATAGGGGAAATAGGTAGATGAAAAAGCACGAGGCATAAAATAACCCTGATTAATATTCATAGAAAGATCATAAGACAGAGAAAGCTTTTTCTTTGGATTTAATATCCAGCTTAATTTATAAAGTGCATGCCAATCATTATTCTCCCTGATTGCTAGATTCTTCATAATTTGATCTGAACTTGATTCAGACAAAACACCTGAAGACCAAAATCTATGAGGATACAACTGGCTCGCTACTGGCAAATTTCCATCATATACCTTGCCATAACCATTCAGAAAAAATGAAAACTTTCCAGGTAGATCAATTCCAATTAATTTTGGGAATGACTGTAATAAGGGATCTGGACCACCCAAGTTGAATTCGATTCGATCAGTATTAAACTGATTGGCGAATACCCTGTCACTTGCATATTTGAAAGCGCCCTCATAGTTTTCCCTACCTTCTTTGAGCTTAATATTGACAATACCAGACATTGCCTGTCCATACTCAGCATTATAACCTCCAGTTATAATCTCTAATTCTTCAATCGCATCAGCATTAACAAATAAATTACCTGAATAACCAGTTAGCGGATCTTTAACAGAAAAACCATCAACGACAAAAAGGCTCTCATCGATCCTGCCACCTCGAATATGGATCTCATTATCTTGGGTTGTTACACCAATCTGCTCTGATAAAATATCCTCTACACTCGAGACAACCTTATTTGCAATATCTTCTTTCCTTACTCTTACCATTGATGATGTTTCATCTACATCAAAAAGAGGATTTCTACCCAAAACAATAACATCCTCACCAAAACTAAGTACAGTCTCTTCCATTATAAAATCAAGAACCAATCCCTCTCCTGATTTAAGCCTAATACCAGTTTTTAAAATTATTTTGTACCCTATCATCGAGACTTCTAGATCATAGTTTCCCGATTGGATCTTTTCTATTTTATATGCACCGTTTTTATCTGATGCTGTCCCATAATATGTACCCTTTAGCATAATGTTAACCCCAGGTAAACCATCGCCATTTTTGTCTTTAATCTTTCCAGAAATAAACCCAAGCTCTTGGCTCAAAAGAAATACAGGAACTAATAAAAATAGTATTAGCCTCAAAGTCCGAACTCCTGTCTAAGCACGTATTCAACAAACTTTATAGAAGAACCATTACCCTGCAACTTTGGACGCGTACCATCATGAAGGGGAAGTGTTAAAAGAACCACCTTACCCGATGACTCAGTGAGCGAAACCTGAAACTGACCGACAGAACAAACGGTTGGGTTTCCCGTCCAGGCATCATTATTTTGGGGATCAGCCATTTTGTAGATCTGGCGAACACTAGAAAAAGCCTGTTCATCAGGGATAAAACCATATACATCTCTCATGATGATATGGGAGACAGATAAATTTAAAGTAGAATCAAATGGACAAACAATCTCCCTTCCCGTTCGTATCATACCTCCAGGATTCAAAGTGATAATTGAGTCCATCGGAAACCAGGCAAAAGTTGTATCTTCGATCTCAACTGGATTGATAAATAAATTCCCCCCCCCTATTACAAAACTTTTTAGGCTTACCTCTGCATCGCGATAGGTGGCGATGAATGCAGCGGGATTGAAATAAGCAGAAAACCAAATAACGTGTTTAAAATAATTCAGACTTGCAGTTACATCAGTAGTAGAATAAGGTAAAGCGCTACCAATCTCCCACGTAGAATATTGCCCATTCCCGACTATAGTATCTAACAAACTACTGTACCAACTAAGAGCATCATTCTCATTGTCAAGTGGATAATCATCTACGATTAGAACATCACCAACGACTGGCATAACTTTCCAAACTGATGTTTCTGATGTTACAAGAGTATCAGGGAAATGTATGGTGGAGCTCTTTGCTCCTGCAATATCCTGACAATAAATATAAAAAGTATGCTCCCCTGGCTCAAGGCCTGTAAGAGTGTGACTGGTTTGATTACCACTTAGTCGCTGCCAACAAGTGCTACAGGTATCGTCAATGGCATAAAAAATATCAGTTATTGTTTCATTACCATCCTGATCAAAAATATCCCAGTTAAATGTTCTAGTAGGAAATGTAAAGCTTGTATCGCCTCTTACATCTTCAACCTGAGGGTTTGAAAGATATCGGAAAGAAATAGTAGGAGCAGAATTGCTGATAGGTAATACAAGCCTTGATGAAGTCGTATCTATATTGCCATCATTGTCTTCTGCTCTTATCTCAAAGCTAAAAACATCTAGATCAGAGCGAATTGGAACGTAGAAAACTCCACTCTCAAAATTCGTGAAGGTCCAGACAGAGTCGGAGCTCCATTTGTAGTGGTAGCCAATTATTTCACCATCAGGGTCTTCACCCCACCAGTGTAGTATTTGTTTACTCGTGGTAATAGTTGTAAAGGCATAGTCAAGCGTATCCCATACTCTCAAAGTATCAGGATCCTCACCTATAGCATAAACAATATCCCCATCGGAATCTTCAGCGGCATAGATTGTATCCGTAGCAATGAGAGAGAGATAGGTCTCTGGATAAATACCAACCGCTCCCACAGATGGATCATCGTAGTCCCACACGCAGGATGAGAGAATAAACAAAACTATTAATAAGAGGTGTTTTATCAAGGTCTAAAAATAAAAAGGGCAAAGTAATACTTTGCCCTTTTTTTATACAATTATAAAGTTATTTAATTAGCATCATTTTTTTATCAGCCATATAAGATCCTGCCTTTATCCTATAAATATATACTCCTGAAGGAACAGCCTGACCCTTATTATTTCTTCCGTCCCAGTTGACAGCATGAATACCAGGGCTAAATGACTGACCATAGACCAGCGTTCTCACCTGACGCCCTAGAGCATCATAAATCATCAGCTTAACATTCTCCTGTGCTCCCAGTTCAAACCTAATGTGCGTCTCTGGGTTAAATGGGTTTGGATAGTTGTCGTGTAAGCTGTAGTTGTATGCTATATTTCCAGCTTCATCGTCTACTCCAAGAGCCTGACCAATATCATCCATATCTCTAATCTGTATCTTAAAGGTACCGAAGCTATAATTAAATATACCAGAAATATAATCAAGCTGTTGCCCCTCGACAAATTCACTCATTGCATTGTCTGCCAACATCGTGGCCATATCATCATCTATCAATGTTACAGCGCCACTGGCATCAGTAATCGTCCAGTCAAAACTATTTACCATACTTATTGTGACCTGATTCATCTTTACTAATACACCTTCATACGACTCTGGGTCACTATCCTCAGCGCCAAATGCAACATCACTGCAACTAATTAAACTTGGAGAGGGGACATTGTTCCCCGAGCTATTTACAACAACAGTTGAATTGATCAGTCTTGTGTTTCCGTCAAACTTAAAATGCCAGTCAGGATCAAAATCCTCAATAGTCCCTGTAACAGTCACATCATCGCCTCGACTTAGAACAACCATTTCTGGGGTGTCAAATACCAACCCACTCCACTGACCCGTACCATCCTGAAACGCGTATGAGCTATAACCACTTGAATATTGGGAAGTGTCCGCGGTTACAATCCCGCTTAGTGTGACCTCGCAGCCTTGATAGCGCGTTGTTCCAGACGGCCATGCGGTTTTCTGAACGTGCTCTATAGTCAGATTATCTGTAACAACAAAGCCCATCTGTTCGTGCTCTATATCATATGGATACATACTCGTCTTGGGCTCACTTTGATCCTCTCCATCATCCGTAGCAGTTATATAATAATTTACATCGTTACCACTTGAGATAGGAATAGTACCAGTCCATAGAGAGTCCACGTCAGAGTGCATAGCCACAGTCTGGTAGGCTCCGCCATCGACTGAATAGTAAATCACGGCGCTAGTGATTGTTGAGTTATCCAATATAACACAAGACACAGACACCTCTGTATCCTCTGAGGTTGGCGCACAAGGCTCCCTGACAACACCAGATATCGATGGTGGCCCAGCACCAAACACCATATCCTCTGCAAACAATGGACATAGCTTATAGGCTGAAGAATCTGCGTAGCTTCCATAGTGGTGATAGACCCATCCCTCCATAGACTGAACTAAAGAACCTAATGGTGGAGGTCCATAGGTGTCAAAATACACCTGGATACTATCAGAGTCATCATCGACCAAAACAGATCCAGTACCATCATCCATAGAAAAGACCTCGTACTGATAGTCATTACCATCAACCACCGCATCCTCAACTCTGACCATAACATTACCCCATTGTTCAGCAGTTGTCGGCCAGCGAAGATCCCCCGTGTTAACTGTGCTTACTGGAGGCAACGTTTCGGTAAAATCAACTATATCAATCTCACCTATGATAAAAAGCTCTGTCATATTTGCGGGGCCAGTGGAATACTCACCTATATATCCAGCAACTCGTACAATAGCACCCATAAGCACATTTCCAAATGCTCCTGGAGCTGGATCATACAATAATATTGCACTCCAAGGACCGCCATTCACATCTGAAAGAATAAATTTCACACCATCTCCGGCATAACTAAGACCAACTGGCATCGTGACAACACCCTCTATCAAAACCGTGTCTCCGTCTGAGTAAGAAAAATCAGACACCTCGTCCTCACCCGCTTTCATAAGATCACTATATAGAACCTGCTGTATCCGCTGGATTCTTGTCGGCTCTGTTGGAAGCCCACTATTGTCCCATGTTATTTCTTCAACCACATCTCTGGCCAAGCGAGGCTGAATCTTATAATTGCTATAAGTATAATCAAGCACGCCCTCAATATATGCAAGCTCATTATCGGTCTCTGGAAAATAATAATAGTCCCACTTATCATCGCATCGAGCTGAGCCCGATGTGTTGGATATCTCCCACTCACCATTCCCTAAATCAGGATCAGAGACCACAACATCTTCTACTTTGACCAAACAGCCCTCATATGCCTCGCCAATTTCGCCTAAAGACAAAACTGAAGCTGTTATTATTTGATCACTTTCACCATGAACAATCCCAGATGATATATCAATCAATTCAGTAAGGTTATAGTACTCTTCGACAGTTCCTGTTAGTGTTACCTCGTCTCCCTCACCAGGACCAGGCACCGAGTTCCCGGCAACGTCTACCCAGTCAAATAAATCCCAGCCGTCATATTCAAAGCAGACTATTCCATTCCAAGGACCGTCTGCGTCTTGCACGTTCATATATCTGCGTTGGTCAGAGTCCCAAAATTCTGCTGTAACTACCCCTCTTATTGTCACCTCTTGTTCATATAGTGGGCTTGCGTCATCGCTCGTAGGATCCGCAACAAATTGTATATCATAGATCGCTGTGATATCACCTAGTGTCTCATTGGTTGATCCAGGAGTCGGAGGATCTAGAAAAACCCAGGTGTCCTCACCATCAGGAACCCTACCATAAGAAATATCATCCGACTGAATTCCAAAATCCAATGATATAATTGTATTTCCAGAAGCGTCAGCGATATATATTGTCTCCCCGTCGCTGCTTAGTTTTTCATTGACCTCTGGAAAACCATTGTTATCCCCAGTATACCACAAAATAAGAAAATCGCCTGCAAGGATTGACGTGTCAGGCGCTATTGTAGTAATCATTCCATCAGTATCACTGAATCCCCAACCTGTAATATTAACAGTCTCTTCACCATAATTATAGAGCTCTACAAAATCTTCGCTCTGTCCAAAAATATCATTGCCACAACAGGTTTCACTTCCAGCCAAAAATTCATTTACAACAATTGTTGGCATAGGACCAGAGATATCGTGAGGATGGGAGCCTAGGTAGGTCCAAGTATTCTGATCAAGAACTATCCACTCTGAATCAGTCTCACTTGTACCCGCAGAACTTGGCCAGTCACCAGCATTGTTAGACACAACACTTGATTTTCTAACCAGAGTATGATTCTTGGTCGCACTAGTAACACCAGCGACATCCCAACCGTCATCCAATTCTTCATCACTCATATCACCGATTATATCAATAATCGTGTAGGTGTCTTCGGTTGCGCCTGCTTCGGTTATAGCAAAAACATCATTCCCATTACTTAAATATGTAAATGTTTGATCTCCTTCCGCCTCAATCATCTCATCTGCGTCCTGGTGATATACAACATATACATCTCCAGCAGCTAAGATCGTTCCAGATGCAAAAGAAACATTATCAGGATAGTCCCATTGCCCGTTTGTATTGCAACCATTTGAACAGCTTGACAATGAATAGCCACCAAGGTCAATGTCCTCACCAGTGCCATTATATATTTCTAAATATTTATTGTTGCTTGAACCTTCTGCGTATTCGCTAAAAAACAATCCACTCACATCAACTGGTGTCGCAGGCGGAATAACCGTAGAGACAGTATACACCTCATCTCCATCATTTCCACTTGAGTATCCAGCAGCAAGACCAGAAGCAGAAAACGTTATGTCGCCCTCATCTGTACTTGGTGCTAACCAGTCAAAGATCCACTGGCCAGAAATAGTGCGATCACTTTGTTGTATATAATCACCATTGAGCTCAATATCACTTGAACTATTATTCAAGGAAAAACTACCTGAGCTATTATCTCCCGCCTGAGCCGCAGCTTGAAAACCAAAACCACCACTATTTGTTCCTGTTACAGTTAGAGTAACCTCATAAGTTGTTCCGGGTGTATATTCTGTTGGTAAACCAGTAAAAACAACCGATCCATTTCCACTATTAGCAGAACCAGCATGGCACGAGGTGCAATTGTTAAAGTTTGGAGCATTGTTAGCATTCCCAGCAGGAGGACCTGCATGGTATGCTACTAAAAACGAACCTAAAAAAAAGTAAGTAGCTATTCTTTTCATAATTAAAAACCCTCCTAGTTTATTTTATAATTAAAAATTTTCCTTCTTTTATTATTCCAGTAATCTTGTCTTCAACAGTAAACAGATATAAACCTGATGCTGTAGCCTGATCATGCATCGTAACTAAATCCCAGGCATGTTCCCCACCAGACATGATAGGATTTTTCCGTTCATCAATATTACTTATATCAGCTCCACGGTAAATATCATCATGCTGAATCACATTTACAAGGTCACCAGCGAGTGAGAATATACGAATCTCAGCTTTTTTTGGCAGACCCCTAAACCAAATCATTTTATCTCGACTACTGTAGCCATCCCAAACCGCCTGCCCCCTGTAGGGATTCGGATATACAGTTGGCTCCCAACTGTCACCGCTCACTGAGGGTTGACCAGAATAAAGATAAACACGATTACTGTAGATAGAACTTTCCAAGCTGCCCAGATTTGCGTCTGGATCGCCTTGGTCATAAGCAGTAACAGAATAATAATTTAACCATCCATCTTTAACCCCTTCATTTATAAAACGGTAATGATAAAAATTTGAATCAATTTCTATACTATCAGGATCTCCATATTGGTTCTTAATCTGAATATTATCAAAACCTGTATTGTAACCAATCTCATTTCTAATATCAAACTCCCCAAGAAGGCTAAACTCCCCAAGTGATTCATTAGCTGTTTTCCTTGCCCCATAAACTTTATACCCTTCAAAGTCTTCTGTCTGGCTTATTGGATCTAAAAATGATTCTGCATTGTTTTTCCAATAAAGTGTTACCTTATTTGATTCCACAGCAATTTTCATATCTGGTGTTGGGGGTGGCGCAGGTAATATATAACGATCCATCTTCTGGTTATCGTTTTTATCCTCACCATCATCTAGCTTATTATTCCGGTTCTTGTCTTCTCCATCATAGGCTTTTTGTGCCCAATCATAGTTGACATATAAATTCCCCCTTCTATCGGGAGAGTCTCCACTAGCCCCAGATACCCATCTTGCACAAACAACAGTAAACGCTATAGCACATGAATCACCAGGAGCCAAGGTCCAGGATGTGGAGTCTGGGTTTCTAGGATCAGATCCTATTGGCCCACCAGAGACAAGAAAGAGCCAGCTGTTTTCAGCTGACGGGTAACCCTCACTTGTATACTCTGGGCCAGTCCCCTTGGGTACAGATGAGCTTAGCTTTTCATATCGAGCATTATCATCAACAGGCATACTGTATGATGGATAGCTACTATTATTTGAATTTGTCCATACCCACTGATTATAGTATGTCCTGAAATTTTTCATCGGGATACTTCCACCTAGGATTGATACACCAACATAAGATTCGGCCCAGCCATCATCACCATCAGCATCATATTGATATGCAATATCTCTAGAAAACCCCATCTGGTCAACAGATTGATCAAAACCATCTAGATTATCATACCAAGTAAATCCACCACCAGGGGTGTAATAATCAGTATAATTAAAATTTGCAACGGATGGATCCACCCATATCCCAGCATAAATATTATGAATAGTATCAGAAGAAATATTTTTAAAATTATAGTTCATAATCACGAATGCATCTGCATAAGAATAGTTCCAGCTATAAGATTCCAGGTGAATATCTAAGCCCAAGGGGCTATGATTTGAAATCCCTTGCGCATCAGAAGAACTGACTCCATAGTCTTTGAAATCAATAATTAGATCTTGGTGTGATATAGCATAAGGAGAATAATATTGAGCCATAGAGTCTTGAGTTGTTGAAGAGATAGAAGATCGTATTTTGATCTGATCATCAGCAAAAAATTCAAACCCCTCATCTCCTGATTCAAAAACACCGTCTACGATAGCAGTTGAGACTCTCCTCTGCCCATTGACAATCCCACCCACCCATAATCCAGCATAAGAAAAATGTTCCACCTGCTCTCTCTTCGTCTCTGTATACTGTTTATACTCACAGGAGGGATGTATACTCCCATCTTCCATCCTATTCCATCCGTTACCTAAAATTCCAAAGTTGGTAATTGTTAACCCTAACTGTCCTACTGAGCTATACTTGTCATACTGATCCTGAGCAGTGGCCCTAAAAACTGTCCGAGTTCCATTTGTTCTTTGTCCCGATAAAATTCCTAAAAAAATAAATGCGACTGATAAGTACTTTATCATTTTAGATATAATACTTTTTTAATATTTACCTCGTTTAGCCCTTCCATCTTAAGTATATATATACCAGATGAGTTATTTTTCGCATTCCAATGAAAATTATAACTCCCAGGATTTAGATTCCTTTCAAATAATTTTTCAACAAATAATCCTTTTATAGTATAGACCCTGACTGAATAATCTCCTGGCCTGGATATATTATATACAATTCTAGTTGTTGAATTAAATGGATTTGGAAAAGCTCCAATAAGACCAAAACTCCTTGGAAAACTTTTGATATTATTTTCTACATATAAATTTTGCCAATCAGTCCCAGGTGTCCCATAGTCTCCATTTCCATATTGTAATTCAGACGAATACCAATTCTCATAGATGCTATTATCTAGATCAGGGTCATGGACTTCCATGGAAACGCCACCCTCATACGCCCAAGAGTTTGTATAATGAACTTCATCCAATATCGCACCAGAGCTATCCATTAAAATAATTTCATCATTACTTGATAGGGTAAAATTACTGTATTGATAACCAACGCTAATTCCACCATTTAGGTCCTCATTACTATTCCTCGCCAAAACGAAATATTGTCCTGGTTCTACCATAATATCTAAATCTTCACCTTCAATTATATGATAATCATTATCAAGATCTTTTATTATCCATCCATGAATATTAATACTTGTATCAGTTGAGTTATAAATCTCAAACCATTCTCCATAGGAATCAGAAACTGCAGATGGATCTGGCATTACCTCTGTTATTGAAACACCAGAAAGACCATAGATCAAATCATTAAAAAATAGATCCATATAGATTGGAAGGTGATCAGATGCATCATGTAAGGCATCCGCTATTTCATTACTCACTGATGCATTATTACCACTATTTATTGCCTGATTAAAGTGACTTCCATCATTACCAAATGTTTCATATGAATCTTCTATATAATATATATCTGATGAATCGCTAAGAAGTGAAGAAGAAACAAACAACCAGTCAAAACGATCATCCATTCCACCAGGCGCACCACCACCAAAACTAGTCGTTCTAGGTGACTGAGTATGAACATCAGCAAAAGATGAATTGTTATGCCAGTTCCCGATCCGATTGATCGGATCATATAGCCTTCCATTATTATTTTCAGTTGAACCAGTTAACATTTCGAATGCTGGTTCTGACGATTGATTATTCGAATAAATATTAAAATCTCCAGCAACAATAAAATAGTTCTCATTTAATTCATTCAAATAACTCCTAAGCACGGTAGCTTCTTCAAGCCTTTGCGCTGCATTTGATTGACCTGAACTCGCCTTGAAATGCACTCCATATATATATATATCCTTCCCAGAAGTATTGTGAATTATTTTCCATTCGATCACATCCCTCGTTCCAGATGTTTGAGCAGTATTAACTTCAGATGTACTAATAAAAGAAAAAAGATCCTGACGATAATAAAGCGCAATATCTTGAGAAGCGGTTTGATTAATAAAACTCGCACCCGCCCAAATATCTGGTTCAATCTGATCAAGAACATCAGATTTAAAATGAGAAAATCCTGTCTGCCCAGACACCTCTTGTACAACAATTAAATCTGGTTCAATAATACTTATTATAGATCTAAAATCACCTTCGCGATCATTTTCATCTTCAAAATTCAAAAGATTATAGGTCATAATTCTAACTGTACTTGCTTGTAATGAGCAGATCGATAAAAGAATAATAAATACCAAAAAATAATTTTTAATCAATAGTCGCATTAATCCTGCCAATAGTAAAATTATTATGGTTTTTTAAAGAAATCTCGCTATAATTCTTCAAACTCAGTTTTTCTGAATTACTTAAAAGGCCTAAATAATCTAATACTTTCATCGTTGCAGGGGAAAGCGCCCTAAAATTTCCATCCAATACCTTTAGAGCAATACCAATACATCCTCTGTCAGGAACACGCACCGAAACTCCTCTAATGGCCTCACCGCCAATCTTAGTTACTGCTTTTCCATTTAGTGCCTTAATAAAATCCGTATCAAACCCCCCAGTTCCAGAAATTAGAAAAGGAAACTCAACCATAGAATCATAAGCAATATTTAATTCTTTAAACCTAGATGATCCAAAAATTTGATATAGATTAGCCATTTCTTTTAGCGTTAAAAAAGGTGTCGGAGCCGAACAACCATCAATACTAGTTGAAATTTTATTCCGATCTGTATATTCTTTAAGTAAAGAAAAAATATTTTTTTGCACAGGATGATTTTTTTTAATGTAACCACTGGTACTTCCCACTAAATGCATAGCCAAAGCAAGCATCCCTGCATGCTTCCCACTGCAGTTGTTGTGAATAGCATGGGCAGACATTTTTTTTTGAACTAATTCCCTTCGACTTGATTGATCTGAAGGATAGTGTGCACCACATTCAAATTCATCAATATTAAGGCCAAGATAATCCATCATTTCTTTTGCAGTTTCAACATGCATTGGCTCTCCACGATGAGATGCGCACATTAATGCAATATGTTTTTTTGAAAATCCAGCTGCCTTAGTAGCTCCCAATTTAATAGCAGCAGCAGCCTGAAATGGCTTAAAGGCAGACCGAAAACACGTATAATAATCTGGATCTCCAGAAGAAAAGATTATTTCTCCCTTATTATCTACTGCTACAGCGTATACAGTATGAATACTTTCAATATATTCACCTCGTTTTACTTTACAATTAATTAACACTATTTACTGCAATTATTTTTGATACATTCTCAAACACAAAGCCCTCATTAATTAGGTCTGGTATTTTTATTCTAAGGACCTCAAGAGTGCTCTTCTTTACATGTCCTATCCCGATAGCATACCCATCGCGTTCTGCAATATTGGCTAGAGACTCTAACTGGGCCATGATTTTCTCTTCTTCAGAATCATTATCAAGAAACACATTCCTTTGTGCAAACGGGATACGCCATGAACGCATAACTTTTTCAGCAACGGTTTCAGGTGTAGTCCTGCTATCAACAAAAAATTTGTTTTCTTCTTTAAGCACTTCAGCAATAAAATTCATGAGCCTAAAATCCGATGTTGCCACTGATCCTTGGTGATTATTCATCCCTATAGCCTGAGGGATCTGTTTAAATGCAGCTTTTATTCTTTCTCTAACTATAATTGAATCCGAATTTCTTAGTAAAATAAAATTTTCTTCTCCTTTATTATTTCCAGAATTTTCCATTGGCATATGGATAATTATTTCAAACCCTTTTTCTGAAGCCTTATTTGAAAAAGAAGTACTATGAGCATGGCCAGGAATTACTGCACATGTTATTTTTATATTTAGATTTAAAAAACCATCTGATATTTCATCATTTCTATAACCAAAATCATCAATGATTAAAACTATTTTACCTTTTATATTTTCAGGTTTTTCATTCGAATGTTTTTTTTCTTCAACTAGAGGAACCTGATCTTCAATTAACTCTTTTGATTTAAGACTCATCGGCTCTTCAATAGATATTCTTTTTATAAGCACAAGAAGTATTACTATAACTAAAAGCAAAAAATAAATAACAGGAGTACGAAAATCTAATCTATTCATGGTAGCGGTATATCCAAAGATATTGATTGAGGATAACCAATGTTTTGAGATCCAAATCTAATTCCATAACGAATACTATAGCCCCTGGATTCTAAACCAAAACCAGTCGAAGAGGTAAAAACATCCTGATTAAAAGATGATCCAGCCATAATAATTAAAGATTTCCAACGAAACATATTTCCCAAACAAAATTGATATTTAGCAGAAAACTTATTCCACTCTATTGTTGCATAAATATTATCAACATAGTTTTTGAAACGAATTTTTTTTTCAAACCCCACCAAAACCCTTGTTGGTAGATCTGGTTTTTCCAATTCAAACTTAGATATGGTGCCTATATTAATTACTGAAAAACCTATCGAAAAAGACTTGCTAAAACGATGCAAATACCCTCCCCCTAATGTATACCCATCTGCGCTTTGATTCAAAATTCCCATTCGTATTCTCGAAAAAGAAAATCCATATGCACCTCGTCTAATATCATATGAAAATCCTATAGTTGCAGAAAAGCCGAATGCTGAAAAATATGCTAATGGTTTGTCAACAGGCTTGTTGTCTCTAAGCTCAAGATCAGATAGGTCAGTATGGTCTACACGAATATGAAGAGTGCGAGTTTTAAATCTTTGGTTATATGATATATGGGAATTTGATGCACCTCCAAACCATGAACCTTGCGAAATGGAAAATTTCGGATTGGATTTTGGCGCATTATAAAGTGCAGGATTAACAGAAGAATAAAAAGATGAAGCGGGATGACTCCCTATCGCAAGCTCTTGAGCTGTTGAGGGTAAGGTTAAAAACTGAGTACCAACGGCTAAAATTGGCGTTAGACTTATTTGCCATATTTTAAAAACGAAACGCATAAGAAATCGTATGTGCTCCTTGCGATGCCCAGTCTATGGAGAAAGAATAATCTAAATGTGAATCAAACGGACGTATCATTTCATACTGATAGCCAAAACCAAATCCAATCCTATTATTACCAAAACCACCTCTGATTTTATACTGATCTTGTAGAACATATTCTAAACCTGCCCTTGGAAGAAAGCCCATATAGGTATCATGATCAGTAATAATACCTATGTCACCCACTAAAAGAAGGCCGTCAAATTCTGCTCTGGAACCAATTTTATATATAGTTGGGAACTCATCTTTATAGGGACTGCCCATAGAAAACACATCATTGGTATTCCACTGATAATTTGAACTCATATCTTGAACCATAATTCCAATAGTATTACTATCCCCAGTTTTAATCAAAAAACCAATATCAAATCCAATTCCAGAACCAGTCAACTGATCGTCCAAAGTAATCGGCAATTCATTGCGTAATATTTTAATATTTGAACCAAAAGATAACCACGGTAAAACCCGTATCGCAAAAGTAACCATAAAAGCATATTCTCCTGTCTGCATAATCTCTGTTTTCTCACCTGCACTGGTACATTTGTAACCCCTGAATTAATTACGGACAAACCTAGACCAGCAGTAGGTGGAAGAGGGAAAGCAATACTTGTTGCCGCTACCCTACGATCCAGGGTCATATTAGAATAGGTAAAGCCAACTTCTCTTTCAATTAAAAATGCTGCCCACGCTGGATTGTTGAAAACAGCAAATCCGTGATCAACATCGGCTGTAAAACCACCACCCATCGCGTGAGAACGAGATGTCATCCCCATCCTCAAAAATCCGCCAGAAAAGCCAGCCCAATCTTGAGCACTAATCAAAGAAATAAAAATTAAAAAGAAAATAAAAATCTTCATTATTTTACTAAAATAAATTTTACCCACTTCATATTCATAGTTTTATCTTGAGTTGACGAATAATTAAGACTAGCAAAATACACCCCATTAGCAACATGGTTTCCATCTTGACCTCGTCCATTCCATTTTATTGCACCTCTATAATCCTCTAGGTTATAATTATTTTTGTAAACTTTTTCCATAGCAAAATTATAAACATTCAAATCTAACTTTTCACTAGTTATGGTCCCTGTATGAAACCTAATAAATCCATCACCATCCATTTGATTATGAATTCTAGGAGAGAATGGATTGGGGTAAGCATAAATTTCCTGACTATTAAAATCAGCCTGAAATATTGACCAATCAGAACCATGAACGTCACTTGAAAGCGCAACCCCATCAGGAGTCCCAAGCCAAATTCTAATTGAATCTCTTCTTTTATCTATCGTAGCAGTATACACAATATCACTTAAAATTTGCTTTTGTGATAACATAACCTGATCTACCGCAGGGGCAAACCTAGCCCAATTTATTCCATCTATACTTTTCCAAAGTCCTGACTTTGATGAAACAAGGACCAATGAATCTTTTGATGAGATATTATATATCCTTTCACCGAGAAGAGCAGTTTCCCAAGTCTCTCCACCATCTCGAGTATAACTCAAACCCCTTTCTTCGCCTGGCGAATCTGCGTTAACAGTAGCCGCCCAAATAGTGATCTGCCCCATCCAATACTGCTTTGCTATTCCAACAACAAAATTTCCAGATAATCCGTTCTCAGGATATGAGTAGTGCTTCCAACGAATGCATTCAATAGAATTATCATTAAACAATGTATCACGAACAATTAAACCCCGGTTAATACCATTGGCTGTTCCTACCCAAACCGTATCTCCGTAAGCGATAACAGAAAATGCTTTATGGTTATGATTCCCACCATCAATTGGATCTCTGGGGTTTAAATAATAATCTTTTAAAACAAATGGGCCTTGGGTGGAATCGTATAAAGCATAACTACATAGATCTAACTCTGATTGGGAATCAAGTGGCAGCGGTATATGACGCCATTCATTCCTTGAAAAATTATAGTTTCTTAGACCCCCAGCCCAGCTTGCTGTCCAGAAATAATCTTTTGTTATACTCGCATCATACGTGACATTAGCCTGAGCAACTGTAACTGGTAATTTTTTAAATTGTCCAATTCCTCCTATAAGATCTATCGAATCTGGTTCACTGTCCATAGGCTGATCGAACAACTTCCAAACAATCGCATTTGTATCCTCAGCTGAGAAAGTAATAGCAAGTCCCAAACCCATCTGTATGTCTCCATCATCACCAGAAAATGCTACAAGCATCGTATCACCCAATACAGAAATTGAAGGAATACCACCCTGAGGTAATAAAAGTGATTCTTCGCCATCAGTAATTGAATCTAAAAAAGTTTTATAAGTTAAAACTCTACTCCCATCATGAACCGCTAAGCCCCTTCCAGTACCAAACCAAGTTAAGGAATCACCTAATAAACGAATTTCAGCAACCACATTACTTGATAAACCCTGTTGCACCAAAGAATCATTTAATTCTGTATTTAAAAAAAACCGGCCTGGAATAGTCTGGCTTTTTAAATATGTATTTGCTAAAAAACATATTATAAATAAAAGCTTAAGTGAATAATTAAATCTAGTCATAAACAATTAACGAATCAGTCTCTGATTTAAAAAGCCCCCCCCAATCATTTAAAAAAAATGTTGCATAGTATTTCCCAGTCGGATTTTCATTACCTATTGTTACTAATCGGGAGAAAATTCCATCATTTGCTATTTCATCCCATAATGAAATATTTTCATCACTTTTATTGCCATCATCATAAAGATATATCGGCTCACCATTATTTGCATATGATCCATCAGGCTTTTGAAAAAAAAGATAGCAACTTCTAATATCATCTAATCCATTCGGGTCAAAAACATTTACAAAGATACTATCTATAGCATAATAATTAGGCTGGCTAGGTTGCAACATGGAATCTGGAAAAACTATTGATAAAATTCTAGGCATAAGATTTCCAATTTCAAATGAATCTGATTGAATAATACTTTCACCTAAATCAGTTAATATATAATCAATAAACACCTGACCTGAGTCATTTCCGATTACATTATTAATTAAACCTGTAGAATCATTTTCTACTTTTAAAGAATACATTTTATCATCAATTATTATATCTCCATCTAAACCATTATCATTTAACAATAATGAATCTGGTATATTTTCATCATTAGTTCCATACCATAATACTTTAGCTAAGATATTAGCAGTGTTTTGATGATCAGGATCAATAGTCATAGAAAAATATAACTCACCAACGTCTTGATGAAATGTAAACTGAGTATCTAAAATTTTATTTGATTCAGTTGGGTCATTTTTTTCAGAACATGACCACATTATCAATCCTATTGAAATCAAAAAAATTGTTGCCCGAATTCTCATAAAACTATAATAGTATTCCATAAAACTTACTCTAAATTATTTAAACTAATATTGTAAATATAGTCCACCATTAGTCTCCCAACCTGCCCAAGACTACTAGCACTACAGTTTTCAGGAACATCATCCATAGTATGCCAATAGTTAGTCTTATTATTTGGATATCTAAAATCAATAATATTTATTGCGGGTATACCCGCAATTTCGTAAAGAGGAACATGGTCATCATAAATCGGAATATCCAGTTTACTAACAAATGCGTTTAGATCTATTTCTCTTGCTCTCGTCCATAACTTTCTTACTAGCTTTGGATTAAACCTGTATGAGTTTCGTTCAATCGGAATTGTCAATTGTTTATCACCAACCATGTCCAGATTAATAGCTTCATTAGGCTTTGGAAATGGTAAGTTCCTCGCAAAATAATCTGACCCTCTGCAGTATGTGCCATTTTTACCTTCAACCCCTAAATCCTCAGCATCAAAAAAAACTATGCTAACACCAATAGGCGGTTTATTCTCTGAAAGAATTCTTGCAAGCTCAAGTAGTATAGCTACACCAGAAGCGCCATCATTTGCACCTATAATTGGTTTATTATGATTTTTTTTATCCTTATCTCTATCTGCCCAAGGCCGGGTATCCCAATGAGCAGAAATCATTGTTTGAAATTCACTCTTTGGATTAAACCTCCCAATTATATTTTGAGCATTATATAAAATATTATTTTTTTCCTCTTTAAAAGTAAAATCTTGGTAAATAACCGTATCGGCATAGCTTTTCATTGTTTCAATAATCATATTTTTACAAGACTCATATCCTTCTGACCCTGGATTTCTAGGACCAAAATCACACTGCTGCAATAACAATTGATAAGCATTATTTTCTTGAAAAGTAGGAACAGTCGTTTGACATGAAATTAAAGTAAACAATATGATGGTTTTAGTAATTTTCATTAAATCATTAACCTGAAATTGATAGATTTACATCAAAACCAAAATCGCGATCAATTTTTTTACCTGCTGTTCTACTATCACTCTCGCGATATTCATACCTTAAGCCCCCGCTTACCCTAGTATTAAACTGGTAAGAAACTCTTAGACCCGCCTTCCAACTTTCAGTAAAAGTACCTTCTTCAAAAGTTATTTTATCTCCAGATCTAAATTCTCTACTATCATTTAAATCAAAATTCATTGTAAAGCTCATTGTATTATTTAACACCACATCACCATAATAAGGAATAGGTAATGTAATCCCCCCTCTATGCGAATACGTACCTGTAGAAGTATAGCTATTATCTTCTCTGAGTGTTATACCCGCTGGGGTTTCATCAAGTGTTTTGTTTCTATTATGTCTAAAAGTAACTGAAATATTCTTCTTAAGGGTCATATTTATTCCAATTAAGGGCGAAAAATTCCTACTAATTCTTGCTGACCGTTCATTCTCTTTATATTCTTCAATAAAACTATCAAAATTAAGTGGATCTATTTCCCTCGCTTGAATACTTTCAAACTGCCATGATCTATTTTCCTTACCTGAGTAGCTATGTTCTAAAGATGCATTTTTTGCTAACCAATTAATAATAGGGAGTTTTTCTAAACCGCTTATTCTAAAGCTCCAACCTGGTATTGGCGATCCTTGATCTAAATACTTTCCATAACCCAAATAATCTCTTTGAACAGAAATTTGCTCTAACCCTGAGGTAGAACGATTAGTTGAAAGATTTTGCGAGTAATTAAAATTAATTGAAATAGACCTAGTTAACTTTAATCCGCTTCTTATTGATCCATCCCGCTTGTGGTCCCAGTTCCCTTTATTAGTGCCGACCTCATCAGAATGTTTCAAACCATGTTCTGGAACCCAACCAAACTTATAACCCACGGGAACAGCACCTATGATTTGATTCCCAGTTCGGTTTAATGTTTCGGTATAGCTTAGACTTATCGGATTGATTTTTCCAATAATTCTATGCAAAAAAGTTAATGCTTTTATATCCTTTTTTTCCTTAGACGGCTTATTTTTTTTTGATGAGTTTTGATCCCTATTTCTTGACCTAGATCTAGTCGCTTTTCTAGCCCCACCTGATTTGGAAGGCGGTTTATAAAGAAATTCGAATAATTGAACTGGGGTTAAACTAAAATTTGAGCCAAAACGTAATTGGGTACTTATATTTTGTCCTTCACGGGATAAATCATCATTCCATCTATAGTTAGCAGAATAATTAAACGAAGGTTTAAGCCACTTCATTAAGCTAGGACTAAACGTAGTATTCAAACCTTCGGTAGTTTGAGTTACCGTCCCAGGATCAAAATCTCTTAAGGCCATCCAGGCATAACCACGATAATCATTTAATTTACTTTGAGCTGTCCAAGAATATTTTGATGACAAACTACTAGTAAATTTGTAATCGAGGTTTAATGCTCTATCTAAACCAAAGTTATAACTATCTGGTGATCTAGTACCTGTTCTTGTTTTATTCCAATTTAATTTTTCACTAATATTAAAAGATGTCCTAAATGCTGCTGGCGCATAATATAACTGAAAATCACTTAATGAGTTCGTGAATGATGGCCAATCTTTTGTCCATGAAAATGGTTTAATATAATTATCTCTACCTAGTGGAATATTATAAGAAAGTTTTCCTGTATAAGTCTCTGAATGTTTTTGGAGATATGTTATATCAGAAGAATTTGATCGTGATGCACTAAAGCTTAACTGTACATTATCAATCGTATATTTAATTAACTTATTATCAGACTTACCTATTTTTGATAATGATGTGCTAAGACTTATCGTCTCGCTAAGATTTAAAATTGAATCTGGGGGCGATTCTGGATTAACTAAAATATCTTCTCCTGGATAATACTTTGGCCTGCTTTGGTTGCGAGTCATTGAAGTATTGATTGGAATCGACAACCCAAGAGAGCGTGGCAAAAAACGATGTAAATCCAACCGCGCAGATACATTTAAGTTTTCAGATGTATTATTACTATTTGATAAACGTTCTTGCAAACGATGGTAATCAGCATCCTGACGACTGTAAACAAAATTTGCAGTACCCAAGTCTGAAAGCTTTATATTAGACTGAAAACGCATTGCAATACCCTTTTCTTTTTTCACTCCACTTAATCGCAATTCATCTATCCATAATTCTC
>CAZLPW010000002.1:49945-71950 GCA_964561495.1 uncultured bacterium
AATAGGTTCCGCACCTGTATTAGTGACACCAACCATAAAATATTGTAGCCTGTTGAGTGCTGGTTTACCAACAATTTTAATACGTTTCCCTGTATTCTCTCCTAATTCGTTAGTATATATATATTGCCTAACATTGGACGAATCAATAATAACATCAAAATCATTTTTCCGTTTTATATTAATTGTATCTTGTTTTAAAGTTGTTAACCAATCTAAATCAATTTCAAAACTATTACGTTTCTCATCTTCATCCCAGCCTGAATAGATTGGATTTGTTACCTCGTAGTAATCATTACCAAGACCAAAACGCAAAAATACTTCAACATCAGTTTCTAACGATGTAATCCAAGGACTATCACCATGAACATACATTTTCATATAATCATAAGTCATAAAACTTTTCTTCTGGTTATCATTTAATGTATATAAGGTTTTTTGTGTAATCCCAGTATGTTTTGGGGGTAATTCTTCAAACTTCAAAACCAAAGACTGCTCCTTTGATCTAATATCATTAAGCTGATCATACTCACCTTTAACACCTTTTGGTGGAATATAATCTGAATTGTCCTCAGTGTTAATTACAGCAACTTTGAAGGATGGCTCTAGATTTTCAAAAAGCAAAGAATCTTCACCTACAATCCCCATTTCTTGCCATTCATTGCCCACAACCTCCATTTTAGCAACCTCTAAAAACCCAGGTATTGAATCAAATCCAGAAATAGATAGTCTAACATACCGAATTTCATTCCACTCAATATTTTTTACTTTTTTAAAATCCGTAAGCGGAATTCTAAATAGTCTCCAACCTGTAGGCTGATTATTTTTGATAGTTTGCCCTGCACGATAGGTTGTATCCGTTAGCTCAAAATTAACTGTAAAATAATCATTTGTTTTATCTAAGAATGTAGATCGGTCAAGGTCTTCCGTATCAGGATATTTACCACCCTCTTGAATTCTGCTGCCTGTCCCATTCCCTTCGGTTCCATTTACTTGAGAATAATCATCACTCCCTTGTTGGTAATCCCAATTATCACCATTAGGGTCTTCTGGGTTTTCAACTTTAACATTAATTAAAATAGAATTATTTTGAGCTAAATAATCTAAATAAGTAGATCCAAGAACATCCAGACAACTACCCCATCCGTCTTCATAGTCATCATCACACCCATCAATTCCTGTATCCTCGTCATCTTCAAGAAAACCATTCCCAAGGGTGAGTCCTGCGGAAGGGATATCTTCTGTATTTAATTTTCCATTCCCATCCATATCCTCACTGATTTTACCTAAATCAATAGATAAGTTTCCCTCTTCTCCTCTTAACCATATTTCAAAAAACTTACTTTGTGTTTGATCATAGTCTCCAGAATATAAAGCAGTAGTTACACCAACCCAGATTGAATCCTTCTCAATATTTGACTGGTGTGGTTTTGATTTATAACGCATTATAAGAACATCTGTTGTTTCATTTCCTGCTCTTATTGAAGTTGATTGATTTGGCCAGATTTCGTTTGTCCTGTATGGGATATAAGGATTATACCAGTTCAGCTTTCCTCTGTAACGTTGGTTCCTTTCATTCTGAAATGACTCTAAATAATTATCATAAATAAGTGGAGCTGAAGACTCTTTCCAAAACCTTCTTTGAATTGAAGGAGAAGTTGTTCTTTTTGCCCCTTCAAAATCATCTATAAAAGCCACACCGTTTGGATCTCCCGTTTCTGGACTATTTAATGAATTTGGATTTGGCAATACTTGTGCAATTTCTCCTTCTATAGCAATGGATGATAATTTTTCTGCTTCAATAAGCGGGAGCTTATCTAAACTCCTCGTTAGGCCATCTAAATCCCATTGATATCTACCATTAATATCCCAAATAAAATTTCTTGTTGGCTCATATCCCACCTCCACCTTTTTGTTCATAATTGACTGATTAAAATATAACGCGGTAGCACCGATAAAAGAGTTCTTTTGATTAAAATCCATTTGTGCTCTCGTTCCAAGAATAGTTTTTTTATCAAAAGAAACCATTTCACGTTTGTCAAATTTTATATTTAGTTTGGCATTTGGATCGCTTGAAGCATCTCCTATCATCACAAGTGTGCCAGTAAAATAATCTATTTGGTAATCTATTCCTCTTTTTAAGATAACACCGTTCTTGGTTACTTCTTCACTCCCTTCAACTAACATAAAACCTAAATTAATAGTAGAGCTTTGGTTTGTATACTTTGCCTCGATCATCCAGCGATGATCTCCATTAGTAATTGAAGAAACAGTGGATTTATATATAGCACCACTGCCAAGTTGATCCTGCAAAAATTCTGATGAATTTCCACCATCTATAGAGTCCAAAACTGCAAACGGATGTAACCAAGGGAACATTAGTTCTCCATCAATCATATTGACAATATTTGTTACTTCTTTATCTATAATCTCATCATAATTCCTTGAACCATTTTCATCAATGCTATCTAGTCCAAATAATGTAATGTAGGGCAAGCTTGTTGCCTGATCGCGTTCAGTCACTGGAGTTGCATTTTTATTATATATCTGAACTTCAAAACCCTCAGGATTTATTTTTGTAGTGCCCAAATAATAGACATTCTTAAACATTAAAGGCCATGTAGGATGATTTGGGTGACTATTTCGTGGTTTCAGCATCATCAATGATAAATTAGTTCCCAAAGAATCAGGACCATTACCCACAACAAGAACAGTGTCTCCTGTATATCTATCAGCTAGAACAAATGTACAACCTAAAATATCTTGAGAGACATGATCTCTAATACGAATAAACCCTAAATCCTGACTCAAATAATAATTTGTTCCCTGTTCTAATAAGAGGAAGCTCCCCTCTTCATTATCATCAATATAGGTTGTATCTGTTGGATTTAGCGGATTTACATATGCAGTACCTGTCATCGCACTAGCATCATTTACATTAATTGATTTATAAAGTTCAAAGTTTTTTATAACCATATTGCCTATTAAGTGCAATCCATCTTTTAATGGATAAAATGGAGGAATATTAATTATTTGATTATTTACACCATTTCTAAACCATTCATGTATAAAGAAATATCTATTTTTTATCCAATCCACATCTCTAATCTGTTGTGTATTAGACTGTCCACCACCCTCCCATTCAGATTGCTCTTTTTTAGTTTGCTCTATCGACGCAATTGCAGTGACATCTACAGGACCTAATTTTGACACTGATTTAACTCCAAAAAGTCCCTGATTTTTTCCTGAAAAAGTAACATACTTTGTTGAAGGTAATGATAAAGAAATATTTCCAGCCTCTACCTTTTGGACAATATCATCTTCTTGCCCTTCATAAGAAATCCGAATATTATTTTCCCAATCAAAATCACGCTCTGAATCTTGATCCATACTGACAGTGATCCGATCTCCTATTTTCCCTTGTATATTTAGATTTTGTTTTTGATCAAATTCCAGATGTGTATTTTGTGTTTGACTAAGTGTAGATCTAACAAGCTCTTGCTCCTGAAAAACCATTTTCCCATTAATATTTACATTGCCACTTACTCTTAAAGAAGCTCTACCAAGATTTCCCATATCAACGCCAACTACCTCTAGCATCTGACCTCTTCTTTTGCTAGTGTCTTTAGATTTTTTTTGCATTATTTCAATAAATTTTTTATGCCAGTTCCGCTTTTGCAATGTTTTTAAATACCAATCTACAGTTGTAGTAAATGGTAAAAATGAATAATTATCTAGGGTTTTTTTTATCGTTATTTGAGACCAATCCCAAGAAACCTGGATAATTTGCTCTTGTTTTTTATAAGGAAAAGTAATTAGCCCAATTGGTCTTTTTAGAGAGTCTATTGGTTGAACTAATGTTTTTTTTGATGATGGGAATGGGTCTGTAAGAATATTAGAGTCTTGGTAATAAGAATTTGAAGGCAGATTAAACAAATCATTGGAGTAAAATTTCTCGAAGCTCTGGCTATATAGCGCTGTAAGGACAAAGACCACCGTTGGACATGATTTCTTAATCTGTCTTAAAAAAAATATTTTTTGTTTATCGAGTTTCAATAATCAGCTTTTATTAATCTGATAACGTTTTGCTATATAATATCCTTTACTTTATGTTTTGTTTAATAATGTCTTTCATTTTTCTCAAAGCAATAGCTCTGTGACTAATTTCATTTTTTTTACTTGGACTGATTTCTGCTAGAGTTTGACCTAAGCCATTTACAAGAAAAACAGGATCATACCCAAAACCATTTGACCCTTTTTGTTCAGTCGCAATCATTCCAGTAAGAACACCATCCGTTGATAATTCAGTACTTGATGTTACAAAACTAATTACAGTTTTAAACCTTGCGGATCTTTTTCCAAAAGGCACATCTTTTAAATCATCTAATATTTTTTTCACATTTTCTTCATAGGATACATTTTCACCCGCATAACGCGATGAAAAAACACCAGGCGCACCATTTAAAGCATCTACTTCCAAACCTGTGTCATCTGCTAATGAAGCCAATCCAGTCATATTAAATACAGTTCTAGCTTTAATAAAAGAATTTTCAAGCAAAGTAATCCCCGTTTCCTGAATTTCACCAATCTCAGGAAATTGGTTTAACGTAAGTAAATCTAAACCTAAGTCACTTAAAACATTATTCATTTCAGCTTGCTTATCCAAATTATTGGTAGCCAAAACGATTTTATGCCGATTAGACATTATTTTCCCCTTACCAAAAATGTCGGCAAACATATAAGAATTTTGCTTGCAATACAAGAAATATGTGTTTGTGTAATTTTTTGTCTAAAAAAGGAAACTTATTATAATTCTTTTGATTTGGAGATTCGCATCTATTAAGTTCCGCGCGCAAATTTATACTAAGGAAAATATTAATTGTGGCTCGGTAGCTCAGTTGGTAGAGCAGAGGACTGAAAATCCTTGTGTCGCTGGTTCGATTCCGGCCCGAGCCACCTTCTCTTAATCATGGTTTGTTTTGAGTGTTTTTAAAAGTTTGAAAAATCAAATTGTATTCTTTAATAGGAACACTCAATCTTTGATCCAGACAAATCCCAGCATAACTTAGAAATTAGAATTCCTGATCTGAATACTCCTTCTGAATATATTTTACCGTTATTATGCCATTCCGTCCACAACCCAATAGGCAGTCCTGACTCCCAATTTTCCTCACCTTTTTTGTTCCCATTTTGATACCAATATATACTCAATCCATCTTTATCATCATTTATATAATTTATCTCACATCGCTTATTCCCATTTTGATACCATCCTGATAATAAGCCGTTTTTTTTCCCCTCTTTAAAATTCACTTCTTCTTTTTTTTGTCCATTTGAAAACCAATAAACACATAGGCCATTTTTTAAATCATTATTATAAAATTCTTCTTTTTCTAGTTTACCTGATTTATCCCAACCCCTCAAAAGCCCGTTTTTTTCTTTTTTATTAAAATTTATTTCAATTTTCTTTTGACCATTTGAATAATACTCTTCTTTTTTAACTAAGTTAATTTTATTTCTTATAACTCTATAATATTTAATATTATTTACAGTTCCATTATTATCAATAGCTACCTTTGGGATCAGATGTTGTGACCAGCTTAAGGAGTTAATTAAAAAAATCATTATTATAAAATTTTTCATTTGGTTTTTAATTAAAATTAATATGGTCCCTAATTACAGCAAAAATCAAATCACAACATAAAAAAAAATTAATTAATCTGTAAAACAAATATTAATTAAAATTTCATAAATTTGCAGATACAGGTCAGGAATAAAACAATGAATAAGCCAATGTTTTCAAACCCGCTTGAAACATATCCAGGAATCACAATAGATGACCTCAATAAATATCTGCCTGCAATTCTTACAGCAGAAGATATCGCAATGACTAAAGAAAATATGCAAGAGGGTCTGTTTTTTGCAAACTGTATAGACGGTTTAAAAAATATTCCTGATCAGTCTATTGATCTTTGCATCGTAGATCCATCCGCAAATATTTGGAACAATATTGATAAAAATAAACAGCAAAAGACTCTACAGGAATATTATAAATGGAATACACATTGGATCGATGAGATTTTCAGAGTATTAAAAAATACGGGGGCAGTTTATTTGCTGACTGATTGGCATTATTCAGGTATGTACCATAGCCTTTTAAGTGAAAGATTTAAGGTTCAAACTCGTATAACATGGCAAAACAAAAACCAAAAGAAGAATAATGATAACCCTACTTGGTCTGAAAAATCATCAGACATATGGTTCGCTACCAAATCAAATGATTTTTTATTCAATCAAAAAGCAATTAGTGTAAAACTAGATAGGGAAGAGTTATTAGAAAAACCTGTTGACTCCAATATTTGGGTAGATATCCCAAAATTAATAGATGAAAATTCAAGGAAACCAATAGAAATTTTTATTAAAATTATTAGGGCGAGTAGTTTTAAACTGAATTGGATCTTAGATCCTTTCATGGCTACTGGTGATATTGGATTAGCATCCAAAATTTCTGGACGGCGCTTTATTGGGTTCGAATCAGATAAAGATCGTTTGCTTTTAGCAATGAAACGAATTGATCAACAAAAACTAATATGAATTTTATTAATAAAATAAAAACTGATATGTATTCAGCAATGAAAAATGGGGAACAATATAAATCAACCATCCTCCGATCAGCATTAGCAAAATTAAAAGATGCAGAAATCAATAATAAAAAACCAATATCAGATAAGCAAAGCATATCGATTATCAAAACGATGATTAAACAACGAAAGGAATCTTTTAATTTATACCGACAAGGCAACCGAGAAGATCTAGCAAATATTGAAAAAAAAGAATATCAATTACTTGAATTATATATTCCTGAAATAATGAGCGAAAATGAAATTAAAGACATTGTTTTAAAAGCAATAAAAGATAGCAATGCAACAAAAATTAATGAAATGGGAAAAGTCATGAGTCTAGTTATGAAGATTGGAGGGGATCAGATTGATGGAAAAATTGCAAATAAATTTGTTCAGGAATTACTTTCATAGATGTCATGGTTTTTAGATTTATTAGCTGTCTTTTTTATTTTAATAGTTGGTGTAAGTGGCTTTAAAAATGGAATTATTGAAGAATTAGGTCGTCTTATTGGTCTAACTGTAGCTTTAATTATAACAATTAATTTTACTCCAAGTTTATCTGAAAAAATATATAATATAACCAAACTTGATCAGTCCTTGTGCTTTCCAATTTCATTTACACTTATTTTTTCAATTTTTTTATTAATTTCTAGATTACTAACCAAAATGGTGCACATTGCATTTCTTTCAAGAAGTAATCAATGGGCAAATAGATCTCTTGGTTTCTTATTTGGAACAATTAAAGGAGCTTTTATAATAATAACATTTATCTGGTTTTTATCTGTGCTTCCTTTGAAAAATTGGAACGCAATCATAGTAAAAAATTCTACGATTGCTCAAAAATGTAATTTACTCAGAATGTCATTGATTAATTTTTTTAATTTAGAGGATTCAATAGTAGAAACTGAATCATACATAATAGAACTAACTCAACCATAATGCCACAAATCAAAGAAGACATTATAGAAAGAGTACGTCAAACTGCAGATATTTTAGATGTCATAAGCAAGTACGTAGATCTAAAACAAAAGGGTAATAACTATTTTGGACTTTGTCCATTCCACAATGAAAAAACTGGATCATTTAGTGTAGCCCCACAAAAGCAAATATATCACTGTTTTGGCTGTGGATCTGGTGGAAATGTATTTTCATTTTTAATGAATTACCAAAAAATACCATTCCCAGAAACTGTAAAATTTCTTGCAGAACAATATAATATTCCCATCGAAATTTCTGAAAATACCGATAAACCTGAAATATTTAGCATCCTACAAAATTTGCACTCAGATGCGGTAAACATTTTTCAATCAAATCTTTTTTCTGGATCAGGGAAACAAGCTCTGAAATATCTTCATAAAAGAGGATTATCTGATGATATAATTAAAAAATTTCAAGTTGGGTTTGCTATTAACCAATGGGACCAACTAATAAATTATTTTAATAAGAAAAAAATAAAAAAAGAATATCTTATTAAATCTGGGTTGGTATCAAATACAGATAAAGGAACTTTTGATAGATTTAGATCAAGAATAATGTTCCCGATCTTTCATGTAGGTGGAAAAACTGTAGCCTTTGGCGGACGTGCTTTTGAAAGTAATGACAGTGCAAAATACTTGAACTCTCCTGAAACAATACTATATAAAAAAAGCAATATTTTTTATGGTCTGCATGCTACTAGAAACGCAATTCGTAAAAAAGGATATGCTATACTTGTTGAAGGCTATACTGACTTTCTCCAACTATATCAAGCTGGTTTTGAAAATACTATATCAGTTTCAGGAACTGCATTAACAAAACAACATGCAAAAATATTATTCCCATTAACAAAAAAAGTTGTTCTGCTTTACGATTCAGATGTTGCAGGTGCTAATGCAACCGTCCGAGCAGGGTGGGTCCTTCTGCGCACAGGCATAGATCCATTAATCGTTCAACCTCCTAAAAATAAAGACCCTGATGATTGGATAAACGAAGAAGGCACAAAACCTTTATCTTTAGCACTAAAAAGCCCGATGGAATTCATCAACTTTCATATGTCTCTATTTAATGCTAAAAATCTTAAGGTTACAGAGCGCCGCCAGTATATATCTTCTATAAATAATGAATTAAGCTTAATAAATGATGAAATTATTCGTAGTGATATGATCAGATCTCTTTCTCAGGAATTATTAGTAGATGAAAAATATTTTTTTAACCAAATAAGAAATTTGAAAAATAAAAAATATTCCAACAATTCTGAAGAAACTGAAATCAATAACCGATTAGTTTTTTCATCAATTGAGGAAAGAGCACAGGTTGAATTAATTAGACTTATGACTCATCCTGATAAAAACATCCGTACAAATTTAAATAATAAAATAGATATTGATTACTTCACTCATCCACTATTAAATAAAATCGTGAAATATATTTTAAAAAATAAATTTGACGTAGATAGTCCAAAAATAATAAGTTATTTTTCAGATAAGAATGATCACAATTCCATTGCGCAAGTTTTGTTTACTGAGGATGAAATAATTGAGCCTGAACAAATTGTAACTGACTGCTTAAAAATCTTAAAATCAAGACCAATAAAAGATAAAATTGAAAGCCTTCGCGGAATGATAAGAAAAAAAGAAACTAAAGGAGAAAATTCTGAAGTGGAAATCAATGAAGTAATTAAACTACAAAACAAATTGAATGTTCTTTAAATTTAAATTCTGCACTTATTTCACTTTGGCGATAGTATTTATTGCAAATTTATTATTCTCTAATACTGTTCAAATGATTACGACCCACAACAAGTCAAACGGTACTCTTTTAAGGTTAGTTACCGAAAATAAAATTAAGAATTTAGATGATATAGCTGGATGGATTGGTAATGAAAATTGGTTTTACGTGACCTTAAACGATATGAAACTGAGCGAGGGATTACCAAACTATACAGAATATGGAAATCCAGTAGAAAATCTGGAAGTATCTGAAAATGGAGAATCTGTTCAGTTGGGTTTTTTATTTAAAAAACCGATGGAAGATTTTGAAATTTTCCATTCTGCTGCAAGTAGAGTAATCCTTGTACAAGTATGGGAATCAATAGATGATACTATCCGCACAAAACTTAAAAATTCTGAAATACAGAATAATAACAGAGTTTTTACTCTTCCAAAGGAAGAAGCTAAAGGTTCTCCTTTTTATGATTCATTTGTTTATGCACGTGACAAATACGGTCCAGAAAAATATTTTGTCTGGTATGATAATTGGTTTTCTACAGAAGATATAATTGGAGATGATGAATCTCACCTAGAAGAAAAAAAAGAGAAAAAAATATTTACAACTAAATTACCAAAAAAAGCACCTAAGCCTCTTATTGTTAAAAAGATAAAAAAAATAGACCCAGTTCTATCTGGTTCATTTAATGAAAAAAATAATAATACTGTACCTGAAAATTATACTATTAAACAAATTAAGAAAGTTAATCTTGACAATATCCTAGAACACGGTATGCTCCATTTCGGAATATTAAGACCAAGTGAAGTAAAAAAACTGCAAAAAGCCTTAGTTCTACTTGGCTATAGCTTAAGCCTTGAAGATGATAATAATAATGCTATAGATGGTAATTTTGGTGAGATGACCGAGAATGCCGTCCTCCAGTTCCAAACAGACATGGGCTATTCAGAAGAAAACATAGACGGTATTGTTGGTCTTTATACATTAAACGGACTGATAAATGAATTAAAAAGAACAGGAAAATATGCTGCGCCTGATAAAGCCTACCAAATGAGACCAGGAAAAAAATATTCTAGAAGTAAACAAAGAGACTTTTCTAGCTCTTCCTCACCAAAAAGAAGAAAAATTTCTGGAAACCCAAAGCTAAACCTCAATCTTCCTGAAAGAGAGACTGGTGAATCTTATATTAAAGTTGAAAGTAATATCGATGGTGCAGATGTTTATGTTGATGGAAACTACCTAGGAAAGACACCTATATTTGATCGGCTTCCTGTAAGACCAGGCTGGCACAGAGTAAAAGTAATAAATCCCTTTGGCCCCGCCCCACAGTTTGTTATTCCAATTCCTGATTATCAAGATATTTATGTGAGCTCAGGAAGAACCCAACGGATAAGATTCAAATTGTTTTCTGCAGAGCCCGATTCTACTATCTAAAAATGTCAAAATGGATGCCAATCAAATCGGCTTTATACTGGCTTACAATAACCATATTTTTTTCAACTATCTACGCTGATTCTCCTAAAATTACCAACTTGGCAATCAAGGATACAGACACTGGCCTTGAGATTAGATTTTTATTTTCAGATATTATTGATAATAACAATATCAAAGGATGGATAGATAGAGAAAAATGGATTGTACTTAATATGTATAATGTTGCACTTCCAGCTGATAATTTTTTTGATCAATATATTTCATATCCCATACAATTAATTGAACACGCTATGTCATTAGATGCCGTACAAGTTTCATTTCAATTAACTCGAAAATTAGAGGCCTTTGATATTATTAGACACTTAAATACACAAGAAGTTTTAATCAGAATAATATTTGACCATGATGCCTATGACTATTCCATGATAGACAAAACAGAAAAATCTTTCATATTTCCTGATCCGAGAGATGGCAAAAAAAAACAACACCCACTACATTGGAAAGACCAACGGGTACGATCATCAATAAGGATATTATGTGATACCCCTGGATTGCCAATCTATGTTAACGATAGAATTGTCGGATATTCTCCTTTAGAAAATGGGGTCGATGTCCTTCCAGGCTGGCATCGAGTAGGATATTTTCCTGAAGATGAAACAAAAATGACGAAAGTTAGAACCCCTAAAGAAAAGCTCGTAGAGGATATTCTGCGTATGGGACTTATGGATGTGTTTGTCGAGGAAGGCGAAGAACTGACTGTCACCTTAAACTACCAATCACTTGATGAAGAGGTATTTGATTATAATGAAAAAATTCAAACCAGTACGGTTTTTGGATTGGGGATGTTTTCCTTAGTAATCCTCTTATTAGGCTGGGGGATGGGTTAATTTTTTTCAATTTTCTAAAATTGAAACAGGTTTTTTTATTTTTATTATTACCCAGTTTTATTTTTTCTCAGAATCAAGTATTTGAGCATGGGAAAAACAAAAAAAATGAATATTCTATTTCTGCTCTAGTAATAAATACTAAAGAAAAAAAACTAAAGAAATCTACAGTTTCCTTGATTGATTCTGAAGGAATAGTAATTCAAGAAAAAAAAACTGATAAAAAAGGTCACATAAGATTTGATAATGTTAACCCAGGAATATTTGTTTTAAAAGCATATCACAAAAAATTTGGCTATGGACTAATTCACATAAGAATTACAAATCAAAACCTAGAAGAAAAAATTATTGTCCCATCATCTCTAGGACCCAAACCAATAAGAGAAGCAAAGCCAAAAAATAAATCTTTAGACCAATCAAGAATCTGTTATAAATACTGGAGTCCATATAGAAGGAAACTAAGTCTCAGAGGAAACCCACAAACATTTTATGGAGAACCATATTATGAAGTAACCTATAATAAAGACAAAAGAATAAAAACAGTAACTGAGTTTGATGAAAATAATAAAAAACAACAGACTTGGCACTTAAGGTGGACACGAAGTGGAAATAGATCAGAATATTATATTGAGTTCCATACACGAGGATCTATTTCCAGACTCGATCACAAACTATACTCACAAATTTTATCTGAAGTAAGACCTGGTTGGAAAGCATTTTTTAAAAGCAGAAAAGATGGTAGACCAAAGTCATTATATGTAGAAGATCATCTTGGAATAAAATATTACAGTTATAATTTCACCTATGCAGCTCAGATAGATTCTGTTACTGATATGGAAGTTATTGAATCATCATACTTTAGATCAGACACAAACTTTGCTGGAAGACATATTGTATTTATGGAAGACGCAAAGTGGCTACGAATGGTACAATATTTTGATAAAAATAATAAAATAAAAAACACAGTAGAATACATCCATAATCAAGAACTAGAAGAGACAACACAAATAAAACTTGATCAGAATGGAAAAGAATTGGAAAGAAAAATTATACCTTTTATGCGACCTGATCAATTCGCATACAGTCTAGAATGGACAGGAAGAAAAGTAATTGTTCATGAAACCGAAGATGTAGAAGAGGTCGAAATTGCCGAATTAATCGATGAAAAAGATAGAGAGGTCATTCAGTACACCTCATGGGAACTACTTTCACCCTCATCATACAGAGACTCTATAATCGCTTCATTTCCACCTCGTCCATTTTTTAGGATAACCGTTTGGGAAAGAGATAAAATCAAATTTGGAAACACAGATGTTGGTCTTGAACTTAGTTGGGTTGACCATTATTCAAACAAGCCAACAACAAATTTAAGAACAATAGGTATCTACGCAGTCGCGAGGTCTGATATCAGTAAATTAATTTCATTTCTACCTGATATCTATACCCTTCAGTATAAATATGGATTAGGATTATACTCACTGGGTTATGGATTCACTACAGGCTTTGCATTCTCACCATTTATAGATTTGAGAAATTTAGACTCTGCGCCTGTACCATTAAAAATAAGTCTTGTTGGAAATATAGTAATAGCAAAGGGAGTTCTTCAGGATATTGACTATGTTACCTGGGCGACTTTAGGGATCAATTTAACTTTGAATAAAAACGCGGAGTAAAAAAATCTTTATAAACAAAAAGCCCCCTTATTCTAAAGTATTAGAAAACGGGGGCTTTTTTAGATTAAAGTATAAATTAGATATTTACTTTTAAACTCATCCTTATCTGTCTGCCAGAACCATAAAATACTTTTGCAGTACTATTTGTTCCATCATCTTCAAAACCTTGATCTTCACCGTAAGTAGTATACATTGCATCAGCTGCATTGAGAATATGACCACCTAGCGTCAAATCTGTTCCCATAATTTGCATTTTATACGTTAAGTGAACATCTAACAAATTATAATCATCAAGTTGAACAACATCCTTTCCAGCATGATCAGGATTATCTCTTTCACTAGGAGCAAATCCAGCATAAAAGTTGGAATTCATTCTCATTGACGCGTTTACAATTAGATCTTTTATCGGGAAGAGATTTAGACCAAAAACCATCTGGGTCTGAGGCTGGTAACCGACCTTAAGTCCATCAGTATATAAATTCACCTCTGTTTCATTGGTTCTATCATAGTCAGAGCTAAAAGTGCCAGTCACATCTTTCCCCCAAGTCCAGTTACCAAATGAAAGGGCAGCATCAATAGAAAGAAGATCCATTGGCCTAATCTTAGACTCAATTTCTAGCCCACTATGATTTGCACTTAATCCAGGAATATTATATATATCAGGGGCATCATAGATCACGATAGCTTTATCCTCCCATGTGTTCATGTAGTAGGTAGCACTTAGATCGATCAACTGACTTCTGTATGAGGCACCAATATCCATTGAAGTAATGGACTCATTCTTCGCGCTTGTGTTTGGTACATTACTATAAGCAAGATAAGCGTTTGAAAATTTAGGAGCCTTTGACATCTGCCCACCCGCAAAGAAAACATTTATATTATCGTTTACATTAAAATTAAGACCGAGCTTTAGGGCACTACCAGGAAAAATAAGAACCTTAGAGAATTCATCCCCTTCAGTCTCATTATACTGCTCCTGTCTCTGATACCTTGATACAGAACGCGCACCACTCAAAATAACAGAAAAAGCTTTAGTTGCATACTCTGCCTGAGCCCATCCGCCATACCAATCATGATATCCTGTATTATGGTAATCAATTAATCCACCTACTCCGCGCATTCTCTCAGTCCCTGTTTCACCTGCTTTGGCATAGTGATGCACATAGTAATCTCCACCCAAAAGATTTACAACTTCTCGATAATGCTCTCCAGCATAAGATCTAAAATCAACACCTGAAGTAAATGTTAATTCATCAGTAATACTTCTATTATAGGTTGACAAAACACCTGTCCAGTCGTGGTGATTAACAGAAGCTCTAATGATTCGTTTTGATCTATGCTTTGAGTCACTATAGGTTGTGTCAAACTCAGAATCATACGACCAATGTTGATTATTTCCTATAACTTGAGTCCAATCAATTTCTCCAGATCCGTCTTCCATTTCAGCAGGATTATAATATTTATTATAACCATCAGTTGAATCATCATCCATAAATGTGTCTCTTGTATTCATAGGTCCAGTTCCACCCCCTCTACCTTTTGAGCCATAAAAAGTTGTTGAAAGACTACTGCTTGCATCAATATTCCACTTCCAGTTCAAACTGTATACAGGCTTATGATAATAATTAGTTCTAGTGTTAATTAGGTACTTATCACCTACCTGCTTGGTGTGCATTATACCACCAAACAAGACATCATGTGCCCAATCAGTACTTCCTCTGTGACCAACATAATTATCTTGAAGCATTTCATATTCATCTTTAGTTAATTCACCCCAACCACTACCATATCTATGTGGGCTTACTCTGCGTACGTCTTGACCAGAGGATAAAGAATATGCTGCCCAATCAAGTGGTGTATACATTTGATCTTCATCTCTTTGCCCGTGTTGTTGAGGAGCACCCAAAACATTTGCGTCGATTGTATGTTTTCCATTACCAAATGTCTTGTGAGCTGCAAAATAATAAGAATATGCTTCAGACCAAGTCCCATCAACATAGCCATCCCAAGATTTTTTGGCTACTAATCCTGAAAGAGCAACCCCACCATCAAGAAGGCCTGTGTTGGCTGTAAAAGTAGATTTAAGAAATCCATCACTTCCAAATTCTTGTTTGTAACCAAGTCCTTGCTTAGCTGTAGCTGCACCAGATACAATATTAATTGTACCTCCAAGTTGACCTGCAACTAAGTTTGTTGCCCCTAAACCTTTTTGTATTTGAATCGCAGATGCAATATCAGTCATTCCATCCCAGTTAGACCAATACATTCTACCATTTTCCATATCATTAACAGGAACACCATTAATCAAAGTCGCTGAATTTTCTTGATCAAACCCTCTAATATAAACCCTTGAGTCACCTGCACCGCCCTTGCTCTCTGTAAAATAAACACCTGGCGCATCGGCCATTACAGCTGTTATGTCTCTTGAAGCAGTACGGAGCTCAAGTTCATCAGCAGTTATGGATGAGTGTGGAAACGGAGTCTGCCGGTCTTTAATAATTGTACCAGTCACTTGTAACGCTTCAATCTCCAAAGTCGATCTACCGAGCTGAGCGTTTTGAGTAACCTCAGTACCTGACACATCAATTCCCATTTCCTCTGTTGCATAACCCAAATAAGCAACTACTAACGTGTAATTACCATTACTAACATTTTTTATACTGTATGCTCCGTCTGCATCAGTGGCAGAACCCATCGATGTACCTGCTAGATAAACGTTAGCACCTGCAAGCGGTGAACCAGTTGATTCATCTGTTACAGTACCTGAAACATTGCTCTGTGCAATCAGGATTGACGTATTAATTAAAAATAAAGTGATAAAAAATGATCGCAGAATTTTGACCATAGAGTGACTCCTTATAACTTATTAGCATAATATCTCTTAAAAAAGAGTTGTCAATTTTAAGTAAAAATAATAGTGTTTTGTTATAATTTTATTTGAATAAAGTAATGTTATCAATTAATACTAATGGATCGGATGGATGCAGTCTTGGTTATTATTTCTATAAGAATTAACAAAAGAATCAACCTTGTGAAAATTTAATTGATTTTTCCTAATTAATTCAGAGTTGCTATTTAATTCAATTAGGCTATCATTATTAAACCAATCATCTATATGATCAAAATCTATGATTAATGGCATGCGGTCATGAATATGAGAAATTTCTTTATCAGCTTTTTTAGTTATTACTGTATAAGATAAAACAATCTCCTTATCGTTTAATGAAGAAGAAGACCACAAGCCAGCCATTGGTAAAATGTTTTTTTGTTTATCATATATATAGTAAGGTTGTTTTTTAGAGTTAATGGCATTCCATTCATAATAACCATCAGACACAATAATACATCTGTTAGATTTGATTAAATATTTAAAAGAGGGTTTTTCATGCAATGTTTCAGATCTTGCATTTATAAGTTTGCTAATGGACTTCTTATTTTTTGACCAATTAGGGATCAAGCCCCAAATCATTGATTTTATTTGCCTTTTATTTTTTCCCCCAAGTAATACTAATGATTTTTGAGTTGGTGCAATATTATAGCTGGGAATATAATTTATAGTTTCATCCCAGTCTGAAATGTTAAGTTCTTCAATAATAGAATTTTTATTTTTAATTAAAGTTTTCCTGCCACACATATAAAAATCTACAAAAAAATTACTTTGGTAAAAAAAAACAGTTTTGCAACTTCTCAAATGTTTAAAGAAACAAAAAATATATTAAATGCATAAACTAGTTTTGCTTAGGCACGGCCAGAGTGAGTGGAATCTTTCAAACCAGTTTACAGGCTGGACCGATGTTCCTCTAACAAATAAAGGGAAAGAGGAAGCTTCTGAAAGCGGAAAAGTTCTTGCCGATGCAGGCTTTAATTTTGATGTAGTCCATACTTCAGTATTGGAAAGAGCTATTCACACAATGAGACTTTGCCTAGATAAAATAAATGGTGGAAACATACCAATTAACTATCATTGGCAACTAAATGAAAGACACTACGGAGCACTACAGGGATTGAATAAAATTGAAACCTCAAAAAAATATGGAGAAAATCAAGTACTGGTTTGGCGAAGAAGCTATGATATAAGGCCACCAGAATTAGACTGGAATGATGAAAGACATCCTCGCTTTGATAATAAATACAAAAATTTAAAAAAGAACAAACTTCCATCAGCTGAATGCCTTAGGGATACAGTTGATAGATTTTTACCATGCTGGAAAGAAAAAATATTACCAGATATTGCTAGTGGTAAAAATGTCTTGATAGTTGCACACGGAAATTCCTTAAGGGCACTTGTTAAATACCTAGATAAGATAAGTAATGATGATATTTTAAAACTAAATATTCCAACTGGAGTTCCTCTTGTTTATGAACTCGATAGAGAGTTGGTGCCTCTTAAACATTATTATTTAGGTGATCAAAGTGAAATTGAAAAAAAATCTGCAGAGGTTGCTGCTCAAGGAAAAACTAAATAGACTATTTATATACCCTGTTTAATATACCTGATAATCGCATGCCACCCTCAAGCAACCTCTTCTCTAAGAGAGCCTTGTTTTTATAAAAATATTCCCAGCTAAGATTATTATTAGAAATTTTATAACATTGCACTCTTAAATTTTGAGACTCATAGATAATTGTCATCAAGGAGTCGGCCTGTAATTTTCGAATATCTCCATAGTCTATATCTAAAAGCAAATAATCGGAATATTCTTTATAACTCAATTTTTGAAGATCAATTAAATGACTGTCCCAAACTCTATGCAAATTTGTTTCTTCTCCAAACCAGGTTACTTTATAATCATTGCCTCCCCTATCTGTTCCATTACCAACATGGAGAGGTTGGTGCAAATCTCCAATAAGATGAACCAAAAATTTTAGCGCTACTATTTTATCAGTTTTTGGCAAATTTTGGTTCTGTAAATTTTTAATGAAATCCTTACTTTTTTCTATCGCCTTACCTTTATATTGGCCCGTTTTGTATCTCTCTCCATTTGGAATTGTACAATAATGCCAGTCATAGGAATGACTCCATTTTGGATCAGACTTAATTTCATCAGCCCAGTTACTAATCCTACTTAAATCTTCGTGCCCTATCAATTTTTTTATTTGGAGTTTTGCATTTTTGGTTAAATACCTTGAGGCTATTTGTGCAACAATTCTATGACCAGTTTTATCCCACCCAAAAGTAATTTGAAAAGAAAAAAATAATAAAATAAAAAATCGATTACTTTTCATTATTAGAATAATAATTTATTTTCTGAAAGGAACAAAAACCAACATGGTGGTAGGATACTTATCTGTTGCCAATAAAAACCCCTCATTATCGTATCTGGATAAAGCCTCCCACTTGCGAGACGTGTTTTCGCCTTCTAAAACTAACTGAATTGGTGCTCGATTAGTAAGATTTAAAACACCTCCTTTCATTTCAAATTCAATCAAACGCTCTACCCTATCTGACCTAAGGTGACTTTCACCTTCGCCAAACTTTTGAACTAATAAATCATCAGATGGCCGAAGTAAAACACTATCTCTAGGAAAAAAATAGTTTATTGCCCAAAATTTATTATCTTCGATTTTTGTAACATCTGTAATTCTATATTCAATGAATGGCAAATCAATACTTTTTACGAGCTTTGATTGAAGAGAATATGATAATGCATATGCAGTATCTATAAGATTTCTACCATTCGACTCAAAAAAAGCAAAAATATTTGTCTTATCTATAAGAAGAGATTCATAAGACATATTATCTATAAATTTTGGAACAGGAAAATGAATAAGGTTTTGTTCAGGTAAAACAACCTCTCTTGTTAAAGGGTCAACATGCCCTCTAGCAAGCACCGTTGCCATACTGTCAGGGTAACGGATCTCAATCGCAATATAGACTTCGTCACCCCTAAAGGCAATAGCCTCAAAACTATCAAAACCAGGCAAAATTTCTTTATAATTCGGCGTAACGAAAGGTATTTTTTCTGGTTTTATAGATGTCGTATCTATGGATCTCATTCGCAAGTGCAATTCAGATTTAGGGATAGAAAATAAATATCCATTTAGATTTTCAGGTAATAAAATCAAATTGTTTTTATACCAGTCCATACCAGATATTTCTTGATTGCGATCATTAATAATACCTGATAAGGGGATAACCTGCACATCAACCTCTTTTTGAACTGAAACGCATGAAAAAAACATTTTCCCAAACAAAAAAAATATAAATAAATAAATGATCTTAAAATATTGTTTCAATTAATTCCCTTACCCAATAATGTATCAATCTAATATCCTAAGTGTCCAGTTCATTGCCAAGATGAAAAAGAAATTCAAATGAAAAAATTCCTGTACTATGCCCATCAGCCCAAAATGGCCTCAACGCATAATAACCTACTGGTTGAATACCACTCAAAATATAGCTTTCTTCAGTCTTTATCTGGGGTGGCCCTTTATAAACGTTTCCAAAAACATCTTTTTCACCAGCACAAGATGCGCAAGGACAATTATCTCTAATTGATTTAATCAAAAGCACATGTTCCACATCATTATCCCATTTTAAAAGCAGCATATCATTAACAATTTCATATGAATCTAAGTTTATTGATTTCATCATTTAATTAAAATTGCTTTTCTGGTAATAAAAAAATTTTTTGACCGAAGTCGGAAAAAATAAATTCCACTAGGATACTGAGATCCAGACCAGAGTATCTCATAATCACCATATATTGCCCTATTATCAATCAATTTTTCTAACATTTGTCCATTTACGTTTAAAACATCCAACGATATAATTTTTTGATCTGGAATAAATAATTTTACTTTTGTAAAAGGATTAAATGGGTTTGGATATGGTGAATAAAGCTTTATAGTAGATGGTAAATCTACCTGATTATTGGTATTTGATAATATCTCAAAATCTGGTTTTTTAAATAAAAACTCTCCATCAGATATTGTAATTAAGTGAGGCGGAAAATGAAAGGCTGGCTTTAAGAGTACAGCCTCTAACTCTCCTGAAAAAGTTGAATCAGTAGATTCTAAAATGGAGAAGGTACCATTTAGTCCAATATAAATATTGTCTGATATCGTTTCCAATACAACCGAAACCAATGTGTCTACATTCAATGAATCTTGACTTGAAGAAGTATCAGCAAAGCTAGAAGTCAATTGATCTACCAAGCTTGAGTCTACACTGGGAATAAAAATTAATACCGCCTCTAGGCTTAATGGATTGTCATCATCACCAGAACCAGGAATCTCCCAGTCTCTCGGTTGCAATGGAAAAATTGTATCCTGCAAAATGGCAAGAAACAAATCAAATACTTCATCTCCTTGTTCAGTTACACTCATAAAATATATTGAGGCACTATCAGAATTTGCCTGATTTATAGCTCCTCCAATTTCAATTGAATCCTGGACAAACCCTGTAAACGTTCCACTCTCAGTCCCAGAATAATCAAAAGATATATGACCTTCGTATAAATCTTGACCTAATAAAATAGACAAAGGAATAATATATATATATTTTAAAAATGATCTCATTTTATTCTTTATAAGACAATATTAGGATTAATATACTATCTTTTATAGTTGTATTAACAATAATTGTAAAATTTTTATAATAAAAATTAATGATAAATATATTATCTGCATCTGACAATACACTACTTATTAAATTTAGTAATAAGGTTTCTAAAAAGACCAGTCACCAATTATTAAAATTAACAAATTATATTATAGAAAATTCAGTTCAAGAGATAATCAATGTTTCACCTGCATATAATTCTTTGATGGTAAGACTCAATGAAGACACTAGTTTATCAAATGGTGAAAAAATAATAAAAAACTTCATTACGAAAAGCCAAATTGATTTGAATTATATTGAAAAGTTAATAGAAATACCTGTGTGTTATAATCATGAATTAGGACCTGATTTAAACAGAGTTATGGATTATACGAGTCATAAACTTCCAGAGATTATTAAGCGACACACAAATACACAATATTTTGTTCATTTTATTGGATTTTCACTTGGCTTTCCATACATGTCAGGAATGGATAAAAGCCTTGAAACTCCTCGACTGGAATCACCTAGGATAAAAGTGTTGCCAGGATCTATAGGAATTGCAGGAAAACAAACAGGCATTTATCCTATTTCTACTCCAGGAGGATGGAATATAATTGGAAGAACACCATTAAAATTATTTGATGCAACTGAACCAATATCAAATATTATAAAACCAGGAAATATAGTAAAATTTAAATCTATCAGCTTTAAAGAATATGAAAAATTAAGAATTTGAAATTTATGGGCATCAATGTAATAAATCCTGGCCTTCAAACAACAATACAAGATTTAGGGCGACAACTATCAGGGCACCTAGGTGTATCAAGCTGCGGAGCTGCAGATAGTTATTCTTTTAAAATAGCCAACCTAACTGTAGGAAACACATCAAACGAAGCTGCTTTAGAAATGACCCTTGTGGGTGGTGTTTACCAATTTGAAGAAAATGTAGATATTTGCTTATCTGGAAGTAATTTTTTGGCTAAAATAAATAATAAGATCCTCCCGTTTAATAAAAAAATACATATTGAAAAAAGAGGAATTTTAGAGATAGCAGAAACTAAAGATGGCGCTCGATGTTATTTAGCGGTTAGAGGAGGAATTGATATAAAACATTTTTTGGATAGCGCATCAACACACTTAACAAC
>CAZLPW010000002.1:71960-72223 GCA_964561495.1 uncultured bacterium
AAGGGAGATGTATTAAAAATTGGAAAATCCAAAATAAATCTTAATAAAATTAGTTTAGATTTAAAATACTCTACAAAAAGATCTATTCTCCGGATTACTGAAGGCTTACAAAAAAATTGGTTTAATGATTTAAATTGGAATACTTTACTAAAAAATTCATTTAAAGTATCAAAACAATATAGCAGGATGGGCATTAAACTTGAAGGCCCTTCAATTAGACCTGTTAATAAAAAACAAATGGTTACAGAAGGTATTGTTTTAGG
>CAZLPW010000002.1:72233-100572 GCA_964561495.1 uncultured bacterium
AAATACCAGGAAATGGGAAACCCATTATTTCATTTGTAGATCACCAAACAACTGGTGGATATCCAGTAATTGCAAATGTTATATCAGCGGATATATGCAAAGTTGGACAGTTGAAAGAAGGTGACTCTTTTCAATTCAATTTGATAGATATGAAAACAGCAGAAACCATGAGAATTAAACAAGCTAGTTTTTTTAAACAATCAAATAATTATGAATAAAATCAATATAAACTGTGATGTTGGAGAAGTGAATCAACTGTACACAAATGGCGTCTATGGTAAACTTATGGATCATGTTACATCAATTAATATCGCATGCGGAGGCCACGCCGGTAATAAAAAACTGATGCGCTCTATGATTCAATTAGCTAAAAGAAAAAACATAAACATAGGTGCACATCCCAGCTATCCAGATAAAAATAATTTTGGCAGAAAAAAATTGAACATTAAAAATGATGATCTCCTATGCTCAATAATAAAACAAATAAAAATGCTTAAAATAATCGCTGAACAGGAAAATGTTCAACTTGCTCATATTAAACCGCACGGAGCTTTATATAATGAGGCAGCTAGAGATTCAAGTATTGCAACTATAATTGGAAAGGCTATACTAAAAATAGAACCTAAACTTGATTTATATTTTTTGGCAGAAGCACCAATGATTAAATTACTCAAACAAATGGGAATTAATATAATATCTGAATCATTTGCTGACCGAACCTATGAAAAAGATTACACACTTAGGTCTCGCTCATTAGATAATTCTGTAATTAGTAGCCCAAAAATTGCTGCAGAACAAGCGTTCTTAATGATTAAGAGCGGACAAATAAAAACCTATGATGGCAATTTCATAAAAATCAAAACTGATACAATATGTGTACACAGTGATACACCAAACGCTATCGAAATAGCGAAACATGTAAATAACAGATTAAAACAAATACAAAAAAAATGAACTCAGAACAAATTAAACTGCTAAAAAAACTGAATAGCGTTTTACTTTTTAAAGTTGGTTCTATTTTCAAACTCCCTTTGGCCTTTTTAACTGGTCTAAAGATTCTAAATTTTGATAACAAAGAATCACGTGTTCAAGTCAATTATAGCTATTTGAATAAAAACCCTTTTAATTCTACTTATTTTGCAGTTTTAAGTATGGCTGCAGAACTAAGCACTGGGCTTTATGCTTTGTTACACACAACGGGTCTTAAACCTAGCTGTGCATTTATTATTACAGGAATGAAAGCCAATTTTTTTAAAAAAGGCTCTGGTATTACTGTTTTTAATTGTAATGATGGCAAAAAAATAAAAACGGCTATAAATAAATGTATAAAAGAAAATATACCTATCGAAGTAACAGTAAAATCTAGAGGCAGTAATGAAAGAGGTGATCTGATAGCTGAATTTGAATTTATATGGTCCTTCAAACAACGATCTATTTGATATGAAAAAAGCTATAATATTATTATCTGGCGGATTGGATTCAGCAACATGCTTAGCAATAGCTAAAGATATGGGGTTTTCACTATTTACATTAACAATAGACTATGGCCAAAGACACGCATTTGAATTAGAATCTTCAAAAAAAATATCTAGCGAATTCAGCGTTAAACATCACTCTATCATAAATATAGACCTAGCTCAATTTGGTGGTTCTGCTCTTACAGATTCAATTGATGTTCCAAAAAACAGAGATAAATCAAATATGTCTGATATACCAATTACTTATGTTCCAGCAAGAAATACAGTCCTATTATCAACTGCCTTAGCTTGGGCTGAAACACTTAATGCATATGATATATTCATAGGCGTTAATTCTGTAGATTATTCTGGATATCCTGATTGTAGGCCTGAATTCATTAATGCCTTTCAAAAAATGACAAACTTGGCTACAAAAGCATCCGTTTCTGGCAAAAGGTTTAATATTCACACACCGTTAATCAAACTAACAAAATCTGAAATTATAAAACTAGGTTATAAACTTGGGGTGAATTATGGATTAACTTCCACTTGCTATGACCCCGATCAAAACGGATTACCTTGCGGATCATGTGATGCATGTTTTTTAAGATTAGAAGGGTTTAAAAAAGCAAAAATTTTAGATCCGTTATGCTATCAAAATAAATAATGTATAAAATCAAAGAAATATATTTTACTCTCCAAGGAGAGGGTTTTTACACTGGCCGGCCTGCTATTTTTGTCAGGTTTTCTGGTTGCAACCTTTGGAGTGGTCGAGAGAAAGACCGTAATGGAGCTATCTGTGATTGGTGCGATACTGATTTTGTAGGTGAAGATGGTATTAACGGTGGAAAATATTCAAAAAACGAAATAATTAATATAATTACAAAACTCTGGAAAAAAGATGTATTATCAAATCCTTACGTCGTTTGTACTGGAGGAGAACCATTGTTACAATTGGATGAAAATCTGATAAAAGCTATCCATATAGCAGGTTTTGAGATAGGTATAGAAACAAATGGAACGATTATTCCACCTGATGGTATCGATTGGATCTGTGTAAGCCCAAAAGCAAACGCAAATCTTATTTTGAAAAACGGAAATGAATTAAAAGTGGTTTATCCTCAATATGGGATGAATCCAAGAATACATGAAAAATTGAAATTTGACCACTTTTATATTCAACCTATGGATGGTACCAACCAAAAAGATAATATTAGAAAATCTGAAAAATTTGTTGCAAATCATCCAAAATGGAAGCTTAGTCTTCAGACCCATAAAATCCTAGGTATTCCCTAAATTTAGATATGGAAGTATATAAAACATTTACAATTGAGGCAGCTCGCTCCCTACCTAAACTACCCGATGAGCATCCGTGCCAAAAAGTTCACGGACACTCTTTTAAAATCACAATAACGGTGGAAGGTAATATTGATGAAAAAACAGGATTTGTAATGGACTTTATTAAAATTGATTCTGCGTTCAAACCAATTCATGAACTCATTGATCATAAATATTTAAATGATATAAATGGTCTTGATAATCCGTCAAGCGAAAATTTATGCCGATGGATATGGAAAAAACTTGGTCCATCTCTTAATGGCCTAAAAAAAATAGAAATAAAAGAAACCGACTCTACTGGTTGCATTTACAAAGGAGAATGAAATGGCAAAAGCAGAAGGGAAATCATTTAATTTTTTAGATGAATCTCATATTGATCCAAGTCTATTAGAAGTTTTTGATTTTGACAGTGTACAACAATACATAAAAACTGAGACAACCGAATTCAGTGCAGTTTGTCCATTCAGTGGTTTGCCTGATATATCCTATGTAAAGATCGAATATTTTCCTTCTGGAGGAAAATGTGTAGAGTTAAAATCTCTTAAATACTATTTTGTAAGCTTTAGGAATGTTGGCATCTATCAGGAAGCTGTGACAAAGCGTATCTATTCTGATCTTTGCTACGCTCTAAAGACCAACCAATTAATGGTAACTACTAAGTATAATATTCGTGGGGGATTTCAAACCACATGTATAGAAGGGTCATTAGATTAAGATATGATTCAATTTGGTTGTCAGGATATGGTAAAACAAGTCCGACGTGTATTACTGAAGCATCCTCAGGACGCCTTCATTGATCAAAACACTATCAATCAACAACACTCTGAGCTTAACTACTCTATAGCGCCAAACTTTGACATAGCTTGTAAAAACTATGATTCTTTCTTAGACCTTATTAAATCATTCGACCCAGAAATTCATTTTCTGCCAGCTTCTAATACATCTATTGATTCAATATATACTCATGATCCTTGTATAGTTACCAATGGTGGAGTTGTTATTAGTAATATGGGAAAAACGCAAAGATCTAATGAGCCAGGTGAAATTGAAAAATATTTTAGATCAATAGGAATACCAATATTAGGACATATTAAAGAACCTGGAACTTTAGAAGGCGGCGATATAATATGGATAGATGAGCGCACAGTTGCGATTGGAGAAGGATATAGGTCTAATTTGCAAGGGATAAATCAATTAAAACATTTATTAAGAGATCTAGTTGATACTGTAATTCCTGTCCAACTTCCTCATTGGACTGGCCCAGAAGATTGCCTGCATCTAATGAGCAATATTTCACCAATTGACCATAATCTTTATTTAGTGTATTCTAGATTGCTTCCCGTATCATTCAGGAAATACCTTCTCGATCGTAAAATCCAACTAATTGAAGTCCCTGATGAGGAATATGCTTCTATGGGATGTAATGTGTTAGCAATGGAAAATCGTAAAGTTATCATGATAGAAGGAAACCCCATCACAAAAAATAGGCTTGAAAATGAAGGTGTACTCGTCCATACATATGATGGTACTGAAATATCATTAAAAGGCGCAGGTGGGCCTACTTGTTTAACCCGTCCTTTCCTGAGGTATGATCAATGAGCTATAAAAATCAATTTCATGCTGAAACCCAATTAAAGCTATCCCCATTCTTTGAAAGGACTTCTAAATTAAATGAATCGCAAGAATGGCGTCGTTGGTCAGGATACCTTTCAGCAACCAATTACGAGCTGAATCATGAAAATGAATATTTCGCGATTCGGACTAAAGCAGGATTACTAGATATAACACCATTATATAAATATATTATAGAAGGACCTGATGCTAAAAAATTTCTTCATAGGTTAGTAACAAGAAATATCAATATCTGTAAAGTTGGGCAGGTCATGTATACACCTTGGTGCGATGAAAATGGTAAGGTAATCGATGATGGTACAGTTCAGAGATTATCAGAAAACAAATTTCGCATAACTAGCGCAGAACCAAATTTAGAGTGGCTAGAGCATAATTCTATCGGAATGGACTTAATGATATTAGATGACTCATCAATAACTGCAGCATTAGCTCTGCAAGGCCCTAATTCCCGATCTATACTAAATGCTATAGCTAGAAAATCTCTTGATAAACTTAAATTTTTTTGGATTATGGATACAAAATTAGGAGATATTCCAGTATCTATATCTAGAACAGGCTATACAGGTGATCTAGGTTATGAAATATGGATGGATACTAAGAATGCTCTGGCAGTTTGGGACATGCTTATTGAAGAAGGCAAACCTTATGGTATAACACCAATAGGACTGCAGGCATTAGATATATCTCGTATAGAAGCAGGATTGATATTACTAGATGTGGATTATATCTCATCGAGGCATGCTTTGATTGAATCAAGAAAGTCATCGCCATTTGAATTAGGCCTCGGATGGTCAGTAAAAATGAAAAAAGATGATTTCATAGGCAAAAGAGCATTAGAAAAAGAATTAAAAAATGGTCCAGAATGGAAATTTGTTGGCATAGAGATCAAATGGGATGAACTGGAAAAACATTATCGGAAAGTTGGGCTTGCCCCAGGACTTCCTTCTACTGCCTGGAGATCTAGTACACCATTATATTACGATTCTGAACAAATAGGATATGCAACCAGCGGGGCATGGTCTCCAATCTTAAAACGGTATATAGCTCTCGCACATGTAAAGAATAATTATGCAAATATAGGAACTTTATTGGATTTTGAATTAAAGATCGAACATTTTAGAAAATTGACCCCTGCAAAGGTTGTTCGAACACCGTTCTTTGACCCTGAAAGAAAACGTTCATGTCCAGCATAAATAAATATGATGCTATAGTTATAGGAGGAGGTCATAATGGTCTTACCGCAGCAGCATATCTTTCAAAGGCTGGGAAAAAAGTCTTGGTACTTGAACGTAGACATGTACTTGGTGGCGCTGCTGTAACTGAAGAAGTGTTTCCAGGATTTAAATTTTCTGTCTGCTCTTATGTCGTTAGCTTGATGAAGTCAAATGTAATGAGAGAATTGATGCTCCCTAAATTTGGATTAGAGTTACTACCTCTGGAAAGCACTTTTACACCGCTAGATAATGATTATTTATTGCGTACAGCAGATGGAGATCAAACATATAGAGAAATCGCACGACATTCAAAAAAAGATGCTGAAGCATATAAACGTTTTGGTCCTTTGATGGGACAAATTGGAATGGCAGTAAGACCCATACTTGAAACAATTGCACCAAATGCTCTAAGACCCTCCTTATCAGATATCCTAGCAACAAAAAGACTACTAGATCATTTTAAAACACTTTCAAGTGAACAATTTGAATACTTGACAAAGCTCATGACCATGAGTTCAGCAGATTTTCTAGATGAATGGTTTGAGTTTGAGCCATTGAAATCCACCATGTCTGCTAGTGGAATAATTGGGACATTCATGGGTCCAAGATCTCCTGGTTCTGCATATGTGATGTTACATCATTACATGGGTGATATTGATGGTTCTTTTCGCGCCTGGGGATTCCAAAGAGGCGGTACTGGTGAAGTTAGTATGGCTATCGCTAGATCAGCAGAACACTTTGGAGCAACTATCATTACAGAGGCTTCTGTAAGTAAAGTTATTGTAAAGAATAGAAGAGCAACAGGTGTCGTACTCGATAATGGGGATAACTATAGATCTGATATTGTTTTATCAGGGCTTGACCCAAAATTATCATTTTTAAAAATGATTGAAGAAAAAGAACTGCCTTCTGATTTTGTTACATCAATAAAAAATTTTCGCATAAGAGGTTCTTCAGGAAAGGTAAATCTGGCACTTGATAGATTACCTGACTTTACATGCCTTCCAGGTGAAGGACATCATCTTAGAGGAGCGATATCTATTAGCCCAGATTTTGATTATCTGGAGAATGCATATGATGATGCAAAATATGGAAACTTCTCTAAAAGGCCATTTATGGATATAATTCTTCCATCTGTTTTAGATCCTGAGATGGCACCTCCAGGGAAACATGTCATGTCTTGCTTTGTCCAATATGCACCATACGATTTGAAAGGAGGATGGAATGATGAAAAAAGGGAAGCTTTTGGTGATGCAGTAGTTAATGCTCTTTCTAGATACGCACCAAATATAAAAGATATAATATTGCACCGACAGGTTTTAAGTCCAGCAGATCTTGAAAACACCTTTGGCCTTACCGAAGGTAATATTTTCCATGGAGAATTAACAATTCAACAATTATTTTCATTGCGCCCTGCAGTAAAATGGGCAAATTACACCACTCCAATAAAAAACTATTTCCAGTGTGGTTCTGGCACACACCCTGGAGGAGGCATTACAGGATCCCCAGGTGAGATGGCAGCAAAAAAGATCTTAGGTATTCATTGATCATGGCACAATACGACATCATTGTAGTTGGAAGCGGCATAAATAGTTTAGTTGCAGCTTCCGTAGTTGCCAAGGCTGGGAAAAAGGTTTTGGTACTAGAATCAAGAGACACAATTGGAGGGCTAGCATCTACCAATGAATTTGCACCTGGATTTAGGTGTAATGCCATATATGATACCATAAAGTGGATCGACCCTAGAATAATTAAAGAACTTCGGATTCAATCTCAGGATCTAAATCTTATAGATATAGATATAAAACGCATCGCTCTAGGCACTGGAGAAAATGAAAAAATTGTTTTTCATAAAAACCCATTAGTCACTTGCGAATCAATTGCTAATCTTTCAAAAAATGATTCAAAAAAATGGGAAAAATTCACTATCCATATTGAAAAATTAACAAAATTTTTAGAAGAACTTTATCAACTAACTCCCCCTAAACTGCCTGATATTGGATTATTGGATGCATTATCAATGAGAAGTTTATTGGGCCCTATTATGGGACAGGGCACACGAGGTCTTGTGGACCTTATCAGAACTGCGCCTATGATGATGCTAGAATTCATGGATGAGTGGTTTGAAAATGAATTACTTAGAGGTGCCTTATCTACAGCAGGAATTCACGGTTTATCCTATGGACCATATGCTTCAGCAACTGGCTATAATTTTTTACACCAACATCTTTATAGTAAAGGGGTCATACATAATGCAAGTATTGTAAAAGGAGGGACCAGTACATTCCCAGAAATATTAAATAAAACTCTATGCTCCTTTAATGCAGATATAAGAAAAAATGTGAAAGTTACATCAATTAACATAAAAAATAATGCATATGAAAGCGTAACTACACTGGAAGGTGAAACGATTATCTCAGATCAGATTATATCTGGTCTAGATCCACATAATACATTCATTAATTTAGTTGGAAATCAAAATCTTGATCCAAATTTTCACACTCAAATCAATAACATAAAATATAGGGGCAGCACAGCTCGCGTTCATTTTACCCTTAGAGATATTCCTAAAATCAAGGGAATAAATAATGACCAAATAAGTACTATTTTTTCCATTTGTCCTTCAATCGAATATCTAGAAAGAGCCTCTGATGCAGTAAAGTATGGGCTCATCTCTAAAGATCCATATTTAGAATTCTCAATACCAAGCATTTTGAACCCTAATTTTTCGTCTGAGGGCAAACACGTCCTATCAGTATCGGTACAATATGCTCCATATCAACTTAGAAATCGTAAATGGGATACAGATTCCAAAGAACAACTGAAGCAAAATACAATTCAGGTTCTGGAAAAAAAGATTCCTAACCTGACACAATTAATTGAAACCTCTCTAGTACATTCGCCAAAAGACTTAGAAACTGAATTTGGACTTACAGAAGGTAACCTTAATCACGGTGAGATGACACTTGATCAATTATTGTTCATGAGGCCTACTGCTTCAAGTTCACAATATAGAACTCCTTTTAAAAATTTTTATTTATGTGGACCAGGTACTCATCCTGGAGGTGGATTACATGGTATGAATGGATATAATGCAGCAAGAAAGGTCTTAAAAATTTGAGTTTCAAAAAAACAGCTGAAACTCTAACTAGGGATGCTCACACCCTTGATAGAGATTTCTATACAAGCTCAAAAATTTTTAATCAAGAATATAAAAAGATCTTTCAGTCACAATGGATCTGTGCTGGCAGATCTGAAGAATTAACTGAAATTGGTCAATACAAGACCATCAATATAGGTTCTGAAAGTGTAATTATACTTAAAGATGAAAAAGGGATCATAAAAGCACATTATAATGTTTGCAGGCATAGAGGAACGAGAATATGCAATGAAAAAAATGGCACCATTTCAAGATCTATACAGTGTGGCTATCATGGCTGGACATATGCACTGGATGGAAAACTCATTGGAGCGCCCCACATGCACTCAGTAGAGAATTTTGATAAGAGTGATTATTCAATGTACCCCGTGCATATAGAGGAATGGGAAGGGTTTATTTTTATTAATCTATGCGATGAGCCAGAAGATTTTAATCAAATGTTTTCTCCCATCATTGGACGATTCTCGAATTGGAACATCTCTGATCTTAAAACTCTTGAAACAAAAGAATATGATGTGAAAGGGAATTGGAAACTTATCGTACAAAATTTTTGCGAATGCTACCACTGTCCAATATTGCATCCTGAATTAGCAGCTATCCACAACTATATGGGAGGGCGCAATAATCTTTTTGATGGACCTTTTTTAGGTGGATATATGGATTTTAACGATGGTAAAGATAGTATCACCTCTAATGCTGAACTTTGTTGTCCTCCTCTCCCAAATATCAAAAAAGAAGATAAAAAAAGAGTTTATTACTACTCTATTTTCCCAAATATGCTTTTGAGTCTTCATCCTGAGTATGTCATGTATCATACTGTTTGGCCAATAAGTATAAATAGATCCAAAGTAAGCTGCAGTTGGCTATTTGAAGAGAATGTAATTAGTTCTTCTAAATATCAACCACATAAAGCTATTGATTTTTGGGATATGACAAATAAACAAGATTGGTATATATCAGAATTGTCTCAATTAGGGATTCAATCAAAAAAATATTCCCCTTCTCCTTATTCTGGTCAAGAAAGCTTACTGGCTGCTTTTGACAAGTATTATATTAAAAAATTAAATGATTAATATTTTCTTTTTTATTGCCAATTATTATTTGTTTTAGAATAATTGAATATAAAACTTAACTTTTCAACCTTCATCTAGAGCATTTTCTTAGTAGAAACTGATCCGGTAGCTCAGTTGGTAGAGCAGTGGCCTTTTAAGCCATTGGCCGTGAGTTCGAGTCTCACCCGGATCACACGAGAGTAAATACCATACGTCTCTCATAAAGCCCTCGGCAAATGTCGGGGGCTTTTTACTTTCATATCCAATCATATATATTCATTATTTATCAAATAATGGACACAAAAATGATGGACACAAAGCATCCAATTCAAAAATCTCAACCTAACTTTCCCAACCTAGATTAGAATGATGGGGGGTACACCTGACTTATAACAGACTCACACATTGTGAGAGGCATTCAGAATTAGAAGATATTAAAAAAAAGAGATCATATCATAATCAGGAACAGAAGACAGTTTATAAGGTGACTAAACATAAGAAAAAGAATTCCTCAGAAAAACCTGCCTAGAATTCTTAACATAATACTAGAACAATTCTAAAAGCCCCACATTCGTGGGGTTTTTTGTTTGTGGGATGATGGGTAGATTTGAGTGTGATTAGGCTTATTATAATGCTATTGTTTATTGGCTCTGTTTTTTCACAAGAAACTGAAAAAAAAGATTCAACATTTATTGTTCTTAAATCAGGAGATTCGGTAAAAGTAAAGAAAATAGCTGCTGATATAGGGATACAACCACCAATAGAGTTTAACCTTCGGTTTTTTGGTTTTGATACTACAAAATATGATATATCAGATGTCCGCAGTGTTTATAATACTGAGGGTAAAATAATTTTGAGTAAAAATATAATATCTATAATGAAATTTATTAGATGGAGTTGTCAGACTTTAATAAGCGTATGTTTAATCTATTATATTATAGTATAATCTTTACCATCATGCCCCACATTCGTGGGGCTTTTTGTATTTGGGATGATGATGAATATGATAAGCAAGTGAAAGAAAATTGGGAAAGGGTAATTGATGAAATACAGTCTTACCAAACCTATCATTCACAGGGTTTTATCTTTCTATTATGATAGGTAGATTTATACTCAAAATAAATTTAATAAATGGTTTCTATTTCTATAATCAGTCCAGTATATAAAGCTGAAGAGTGCATTCATGAACTTTATAATAGACTCGTTTCTAATGCTGAAAAAATAACTGATGATTTTGAAATAATATTAGTTGAGGATGGAGGACAAGATAATTCATGGAACCTTATAAAAGAAATAAGTGATAAAGATCCGCGTGTTAAAGGAATCAAGTTAAGCAGAAATTTTGGTGTTCATCATGCCATTACTGCAGGAATAGACTTAGCTAGAGGAGATTGGACGTTTGTAATAGAATGTGATTTGCAATCACCACCAGAGAAAATGATAGACCTTTATAAAAAAGCTATGGAAGGCTATGAGGTTGTTATCGCAAAATTTGTAAAAAGAGCAGATAGCCTTTTTAGAAGAATATGTTCCAATATTTTTTGGAAATTGATGAGCTTTCTTTCAGGAATGAGGCTTAATCCTCAATATGGTGTATATAGAATCATGTCTAAAAAGACTGTGGAAGAGTTTAGATTGTTTTCAGAGCAAGAGCGGCATTTTAAAGCAATAATTGAATGGATTGGAGTTAATTATACAACAATTGAGATGAATAGAGAAAAGCGATTTGCAGGAAAATCAGCTTTTACATTTCCCAAGCTTGTTAATGCCACTTTTTCATACATTGTGGCTTACTCATCAAAGCCACTGATGGTTTTTACATGGATTGGCTTATTATCTTCCTTTGGTGCATTTTCTATAAGTATAATAATTTTTATCAGTAAAATATTCTATGAAACAGACTGGCCAACGGGCTGGGCTAGTTTAATATTATCAATATATTTTATAGGGGGATTAATTATTACGAATCTCGGTATAATTGGTTATTATGTTGGAAGAAATTATGATGAATCAAAAAAACGACCTTTATACTTTATAAGTGAAAAAACATTTGTAGATTAATCAATTTTAATTGAAAATATCAAATAATGAAATATTGTCGAGTTTGTGAAAGTCTAATTGAACCATTTATGACCTTTGGTAAAATGCCTGTAGCAAATGCCTTTATTAGGGAAAAAGATTTTAGTGATGAATATTTTTTTGATTTAAATCCTGCATCATGTTCAAATTGTAGTACCTTCCAAATAGTTGATGTCCCAGAACAGAAGAAAATGTTTCATGATCATTATGCTTATTTTGCTAGTACTTCTAAAACTATGACAAATCATTTTAAAAGCTTAGCTCATGAAATATTAACAAAACATGTGAAATCAGATGATCCATTCATTGTAGAAATCGGAAGTAATGATGGAATTTCATTACAAAACTATTCTGAATTAGGAATTAAACACCTTGGAATTGATCCCTCTAAAAATGTAGTTGATGTATGTCGTGATAAAGGGATTTCAGTAAAGTGTGATTTTTTTACTAAACAATCTGCAGAAGAAATTATTGTTCAGAATGGGCACGCTGATATTATAGTTTCAACCAACACGATGCATCACATTCCTGATATAAAAGAAGTGGTTGATGGTGCAAAAATCCTTTTGAAAAAAGAAGGATTAATGATTACTGAAGATCCATATCTCGGTGATATGATTTCATTAAATTCATTCGAGCAAATATATGCTGAACATAATTTTATTTGGTCGGTTTCATCAATGAAATATCTATTCAATTTGTATGATATGGAAATTATTAATGTTATTCCAAATAAATATCATGGAGGATGTTTAAGATATTATATTGCTCATAAAGGCGTTTATAGTCCAAATAAAAATGTTAGCTTGTACTTAGATAAAGAAAAAAATACAGGGCTTACAACTAAAAAAGTTTATGAAAATTTTCGCCACTCATGTAAGATATCTAAAACTAAGATCTTAGAGCTAATAGATAAAATAAAAGATAGTAGAAAAAGCTTAGTCGGTTATGGCGCGACTGCAAAAAGCTCTACTTTAATTAATTATTGTGGATTAACTAATAAACATATCGATTATATTTGTGACTCAACACCTGCAAAGCAGGGGCTATATTCGCCAGGCGCTCATATCCCGATAGTTTCGCCAGAAAAATTTACTGAAAATTTTCCAGACTATTCTATTTTGTTTGCTTGGAATCATAAAAAAGAAATACTTAAAAAAGAGATCGATTACCGAAACCAAGGCGGGAAATGGATAGAGTATATTCCTAAAATAATTATTACATAACAATTTTAATATAATTAAGATATTCAAAAAATGAAAAATAACATAAAAAAAAGAGTATTGTATGCACAAGCCGTATATGGTCAAAAAGAAATAAATGCTGTTAATAAAGTTCTTAGAGATTCTTCAAACATGTTAATGGATAATATTAAAGTAAGAGAGTTTGAAAAAAAAATAAGCGCCATTTTTGGTAAAAAATATGGTCTGATGGTTAATTCAGGCTCATCTGCTAATCTGCTCGCTATTTCTGCTTTAAACCTTCCAAGTGGATCTGAGGTTATTACTCCTGCTTTGACTTTTTCAACTACTGTTTCTCCAATCGTGCATAGCGACCTAGTTCCAGCTTTTGTAGATGTTGATCTTCAGACTTTTAACATAAATAGCAACCTTATTGAAGAAATGATCAATAAAAAAACAAAAGCCATTATGATACCTGATTTACTAGGGAATTTGCCAGATTGGGAGTCTATAAAACAAATTGCCAAAAAATATAATCTCAGAATCATTGAAGATTCTGCAGATACCTTGGGCAGTGTCTATGATAACACTAATACAGGTGAAATTAATGATATTGCTACGACAAGTTTTTATGGATCGCATGTTATTACATGTGCTGGACATGGTGGTATGTTATGCACAAATAACTTAAAATATTATGAGAATGCTAAACTCTCACAAGGGTGGGGAAGAAGATCTGCGCTAGTTCAAGATTCAGATTCTATTAAAGATCGTTTTGCACATTCTATAGATGAAATATCCTATGATTCTAGATTCATCTTTGATCAATTGGGATACAATTTTCTTCCATCTGAAATAAGTGCAGCATTTGGACTAGCCCAACTTGAAAGATTAAAAACCTTCATAAAAAAAAGAATAGAAAATTTTAATTTTTTATATGAATTTTTCAAAGATTATAATCATTGGTTTTTACTTCCTATTCAAAATCCCAATGCTATTACTCCTTGGCTTGCATTCCCGCTTATTGTTAAAAGAGGTGCGCCTTTTAGTCGCTCAGAATTACAAATTTGTTTTGAAAAAAGACTTATACAAACTAGACCCATTTTCACTGGTAATATTTTAAGACAACCCTGTTTAAAAAATGTAATATATAAAAAAAATAATAATGGTTATCCAAATGCAGATTATGTAATGGAAGGGGGCATCCTTCTTGGATGTCACCAAGGTATGGATAAAAAACAATTAGAATACATATGTCAAGTCTTCCTTGACTCGATTGCAAGTAAATATTAGACCATATGAAAATTAGAGATAACATTTTACCTGTTTTGAAGCCAGATGGCGGTGAAGAAGAGATTAAATTATTAAAAGAAGTAATCTACAGTGGTTGGTGGGGGAAAGGCTCAAAAGTCGAACAGTTAGAAAAAAAATTTGCAGAACTAGTTGGCACTAAACATGCCCTAGCAGTTACAAGCAATTCAATTGGCCAAGATTTAATATTAAAAGCTAATAATATTACAAATTGTGATGTGATTTCACCGACTGTTTCATTCATGACTACTGGGATTGTTCCTTTGTGGAATAATTGTAAATCTATATTATGTGATGTAGATGAAAGAACACTCAATCTGGACCCAGCGGATGTTAAAAATTATATTAATGCAAATACTGGAGCTATTATTTCAGTCAATTATGCAGGAGTACAATCAAATATTGATGAACTAAAACGATATTTTAGTGGATTAATTATTGAAGATTGTGCGCTTAGCTGTTATAGCCCAGGTTCGGGTTTAAAGGGAGACGTAAGTGTATGGTCATTTCAGGCGGTCAAAACCCTCTCATGTGGTGATGGCGGTATGATTACAACTAATGATAGCGCATTGTATAATAAACTAAAGCCTATGATAAATTTTGGAATTCCAAGTACAACCTATCAACGTTCAACTAAAACACCCCAAAGTAAAAAAATTAAATTATCTCCTGGATATGTATGGGATTACGAGGTTAATTCTTTAGGTTATAAAGCATACATGAATGATATTCAAGCATCTATTGCTTTGGCACAATTGGATAAATTAAATCAATTCATAAAAAGAAGAAAATTGATTCAGGAAACATATAATTCTGAATTAAAAGAATACATCCAGTTGCCACCATGGAGTGAGACAGCACAGTTATACCCTGCTAGGGTACAAAAAAATCATAGAAATTCTTTAATGAACTATTTAGCAAGTAAAAATATTCATACGACAGTACACTTTAAGCCATTGCATTTACACCCAATTCTTAAACATAATCGAAATTTTCCAGTTGCTAATAAAGAATGGGAAAAATTAATATCACTCCCCTGCCACGCTGGAATGAAAGATTATGATATTGAATACGTCATATACTGGATAAAAAACTACTTTAAAAAACATAATTGCAACAAAACATAAAAAGCTCAAGGAATACGTTTTTTTATTTTTTCGTTTCCTGTTGTTTCCTTATTCATTCAATATTGAGCATACAACTAGGATATTTTAAAGGTTGGGGTGGCGACGAATGGTTCAGTTATAGAGATTTTACCTGGATGGGTCTTCCCTTTTCAGTTTTAACCAAGTTTCAAATAAAAATACTAGGGCCATTAACCAGAGATAATTTTCTTTACTTTAAGACTCAAGGTCTTTTTTGGCTTGGTGTTTTGTTTTTAGTCCTTGCGTTGGTTTATAAAAAGTCAAAAAATAAAAACACAAAATCTTTAATCATTTATTTAGTTTTATTTTTATCTTTAAATCCATTTGTTATTGAGCTCAATCAATTTTTTCGTTACTATAGCTTGTCTTTAGTAACTTGCTTTTTAATCTATTTTTATAATGCTAGTAACAAAAATTTATTTGAACAAAATAGATTGAAATTTTATGCTTTTTTAATTTTGAGCCCTTTTATTCACTTGTCAATTTTTTTACAATTAGCAGGAATTATTTTTGTTAAAGAAATCACACTATTAATAAAAAACAAAAACTGGGTTTTTAAGGGAATTGTAATTATAATGATTTCTTTGATTCTGATTAAAATAGATGTCATTTTCGTTTTTTTATACAAAAACTTAATGCCTCTTTATTCCGACCATCTAAGCTATGATAATATTGTTCACAGGGGATTTGGTCTAAGGACTATTATAAAACCCATCCATGCAATTTTTGTATTTCTATTTGGCATAGAAATAGCTCCTACTGAAGTGATCCCTCTTCTTTTTATCTTTATCCTTATTTGCTTAATCCTATCATACATTGTTATTGACCAATGCAAAAATAATAAAACAATATTATTAGATTTATTTTTACCTGTTGTTATTCCATTTCTAGCAATTTTTTTTATTTTAGAACCTATATCTTTGCCTGGCACTGTGCAGCCTGAGCCAAAACATGGAGTTTTTTTATTACCTATGATTGCTCATTTTTTATTTATGTGCAATAAATATCGATTCGGAAGGTTCTTAAATATTTTGTTGTTTTCTTCTTTTTTATATTCAGATTATCGAATGATAAAAAAAGAATATCCTAATTGGAATTCTGTTCGAAATTTGATCGGATCGAATAATAATCACATTATTTCAGATACACAAGCTAAGGTAAATCTAAATCTTCCGAAAAAAAGTAATGTTATTAGAATAAATAATAAAGATAAGATAAAAAAAGTTTTAGAGGATAATGATACAGTGATAGTTATACTTGAAAACTGGGGTAATTATCAAATTCTTACTCTAAACCAAAAATGGAACTCTGCCAAAGGTACCGATGTTGGATTTTCTATAATGGAATCACTGACTAATAATTTAAAAGAATATAATTTCAACATATTTGATGGATATTCTGCGTTCCCGCTTCATTGTTATCTTTTTTTAAAAGATCAAAAAACACTTTCACATAATATTCCATGGATTTATGATATAAGATACAAAGATCTAAAAATTCCATTATATGTAGAAGGGAATAAAATAATTGGGTTTAACAAATTTATTGAAGGACAAGAAATTTCAATTGATTCTTTAACATATTATTTTATTCAAACAAATAAACTGCCAAATGTTAATAATCAAAAAGTAATAAGATTAAAAGATGAAAATGGTACTGAGATCGATGTATCTTTAGACATTGAAGAAGATTCACATCGCAAAAATTTTTATAGATCAATTTTAGGAAATAAAGAAATTTATTCCTTTAAAAAATCCCCGCTGGTCTCAAGTAGTCTAAAACACCCAGGCAGTATGTTTAATAGTTATGGTAGCATATATAAATTTTCTGAATATTCTCGTTTTATTAAAATGAAATCGATATCAAAAAATACAAATATCATTTTAGCTATTATAGAAGATAATTAAATCAAAAATTTCTGTGGCATAGCTCTAGTCTAAACCAGGTTACCAAAATCAAATATCTTGTTTCAATAATAGTTATAATTCCCCCCCCTCCCTCGTTTAGTTTTTTGTTTATATAATTATATTTATACAACATGTTAATACATTGTGATGCTATTTTTTGAAAATTTGGGTAGATTTTATAATGAATCAACTATTTTAATTCTCTTGTTAGATGTACTATAGTGAGGTAGTAGGCAAAATATCATGACCGCTATTAATGATTATTACAACATTGTTCTTTCAAATCCAGCAATGATGGGAATTGCTCTAATATTTTTATCAGTTATTTCTGCAAAGTGTGTAGATATTATTTTTTCTTTTTTCTTCAAAAGATTAGTAAATAAAACAAAAACAAGTCTAGATGATCAAATGTTGGCTCTTTTGCATAGGCCTATTTTTTATTCAATCTTATTAATTGGCTTTATTTTTTCAATTAAAACAGCGCATTTGCCTGATTATATTGAATTCAGTTTCATTGGTTTGTGTAAAACAATTACAATTATTATTTGGTTTTTTGTAACTCCCAAGATTTTATTGTTGTCCATGAACTGGGCATCTAAAAAAACTAAAAGTACATTACTTCAAAAAAATACTGTCCCTCTTTTTAACAACCTTGGGAAAATTGTGATTGGTATTCTTGGTACTTATTTTATTTTTTTAAGCTGGAATATAAATATTAACGGTATACTAGCATCTGCTGGGGTATTAGGTGTTGTATTGGGACTTGCGGCAAAAGATACAGTTTCTAATTTTTTTGCAGGAATCTTTCTCTTAGCTGATGCCCCATTTAAAGAAGGAGATTATATCTTGTTAGAGACTGGGGAAAGAGGATTTGTTAAACAAATGGGGTTACGATCCACTCGCTTTATGACTAGAGATGATATTGAAATAATTATACCTAATTCAGTTATAGCAACTTCAAAAATTGTTAATGAAAGTGGCGGACCTGAAGAAATCGAACGGGTTCGAATAACTATGTTAGTATCATATAAATCAGATATTGATGAGGTTAAAAAAATATTAATTGAGATTGCTAAGCATAATGAAAATGTACTAAGCAAGCCTGAACCGAGGGTAAGACTCAGAGAATTTGCAGAAAACGGTTTGCGACTTCAATTGCTTTTTTGGATTGAAAAACCAGAAATTAGGGGCAGAACAGTAGATATTATTAATACTGAAATTTATAAGAAATTTGATGAAAAAAATATTTCCATCCCCTATCCTGTAATGGAGCTAGTGCTACCTAATAAATAATCAATTATCTTGGAGATTTTCATATTACCAGATCCTTTTTTTCTTATTTAGTAAATTATTATATAATTAACACAACAATTCGTGAAGAAAAAGAATAACAAAAAAATTATAATTAAAGACGACCTAGGCTCAAATTTCTCAATTAATAAAGATGGTACAATCGAAGTACATTCTGAACATAAAGAAATAAAGTCGGAAACTAATAGTTCAAAATTAAGTGATTATTCAAAAAGCAAACTCTCTGTTCGCTATTATGATGAAGACGGAATTCAAATAACTAATCCTAAAAAATTAGCCATGTTACAAAAAAAAATAAGAAAAATTGAAAAAAAGTCTAATAGCGTTAATAAATAAACGCTATCCTTACTAAAAAAAATCTCAGCTGTTTTTATTAGATCTATAAAGTATAAATAAAAAATTAAATCTAGATTATTATACCTATTATTAGCCCCAAAAGAATTAATAAAACAACAATCTCAAAATACCATTCACTCCAACTGGGGTCTTTCCATATTTCCTTATAATAATTAATAAAAAGAATTATTATAAAGATAATAAATGTCGCAACACCAAAAAAAGTGATCTCCATGAATATTTAATCAATCTTTATAAAAAGTCTGATAACTAATAATTACAGCCTGATTAGTTAAAATGAATAAAATAGTAAAATCTTGAGAAAAAGAAGAAAATACATGAGACGCAGTACTGGCCCACTTGTAGCCAATAAAAGAACAGAAAATAGCGACAGTGGCTAATGGGAAAAATTTTGAAATTAGTTTATCAATTTTAATTAAGTTCTTCAAAAACTCCATTTTAATCTCCTGATTGTTATAAAAAATTTAGTGTCTTTTTTGATTATTAACCGCCCAACCTTTCTTTAATCTGAATTATAAAGTATTTAATTGTAATGTTAATTTTTCTTAAGGTTAATTAGATTATAATGTGAAAAATATTTTAGTGTTAAAAAAAATAGTTTTTATTCTGCTTTTAAATAAAAGAAATGAACTATTAATTCAAAATTATCCAAATAAAAACATTTATATTTATTTATGAGTTACAAATCTTTTGTGCCATATATAGTTAGACGTTTTTTAAAAAAAAAATTTGGAGTTCCAGACACTTGGAACACCCTATATAAATTAAAAAAGGAACATAATTTTAATCCTAAAATAATTTTCGATGTGGGTGCATATAAAGGAGAATGGACGAAAATGTGCACAAAAATTTTTTCAGAGGCTAAATATTATTTATTTGAACCACAAAATAAACTAGATCTATTATTAAAAAAACCTTTTCCGAATAATATTATATATGAAAATGTTCTATTAGGTGAGAAAGATGGCGCTGAAGTGGATTTTTATGAGAATAAAACTAGTAGTTCTGTTTTAAGGTTTGGAAATCATAACAATCCTGTTTCTAAAAAAACCACCTCGTTAGATACTTTTACATTTAAAGAAAAAATATCTACAATAGATATTTTAAAAATTGATGTTCAAGGTTACGAATTAGAAGTTTTAAAGGGTGCAATATTATCTTTGGAAAACACTCATTTCTTAATAGTGGAGGTCTCATTTCTAGAAATTTACGAAAATGCACCTTTAGCAAATGAAATTATTCAATTTCTAAATACCCAAAATTTTCAAATTTTTGATATTGTTGATTTTAAGTTGAGACCTTTGGACAAAATACTTTTTCAAGTTGATATGTTTTTTATCAAAAAAGATTCAACAATTATAGAAAATAAAAATTATAATTAATAAATAATAACAAACTAATAATCTAAACTAGTTAACACTTGATCTAAGTTAATTAAATAGCTGTTTTTTATGAATATGATTTCAATTATATCTTTCGTTTTCGCGACTAGTACAGTCGTTTTTTTTACCTATCACATCGTTCATAAAATGGAAAAATCTGATAATCCATCAGTAGAGTATTTTACAGGTGGTCGTGCTCTGGGATGGCCAGTAGTAGGAGGATCTCTTCTTCTAACAAACTTATCTACAGAACAACTAGTAGGACTTAATGGTTCTGTTTTTGGAGATAAAGCTTTAGTGGGTATTGCATGGGAAGCTCTAGCCGCATTTGCAATGATCGCAACCGCACTTATTTTTTTACCTAAATACTTAGCTAGTGGATTTACAACTACACCAGCATTTTTAGAAAAACGTTTTGATAAGACTACTCGATCATTAGTATCTGGTCTATTCCTTTTCGGATACGTGATTGTGCTATTACCTGTAATTCTTTATACTGGATCCTTAGCTTTGAAAGGAATATTTAATTTAAATATTCCTTTATGGATTATAGTTTCTGCCATTGGAATCTTGGGTAGTTCTTATGCTATGTTTACCTGGTATTATTGCTCTTCATATGCCAGAGCTAACCATTGATAAAAATGATCAGGTCTATGGATCGGTTGTTCGGCATGTACTTCCAGACTGGTCTTTGGGGCTATTTGCTGCTGTTTTAATGGGCTCTATTCTTAGCTCGTTTAATAGTGGTCTAAATAGTGCATCAACATTGTTTTCACTTCAGTTCTATAAAGGATATCTTAACCAAGAAGCCTCTGGAAAAGAAATTGTATCTGCAGGAAAAAAATTTGGAGTTGGAATTGCGATTACTTCAATATTTATAGCACCAATGCTAGAACAAATGAAATCTATTTTCGAATATCTACAAAAAATAAATGGTTTGTACAGTGTTCCTATAATTGGAATCTTTATTTTAGGAATTAGTACAAAGCATATACCTGCAATTGCAGCAAAAATAGGAATGGCTGTTGGCATCATCTTTTATGCATTTTTTACTTTTATTAATATAAAAGATGTGCCCGTATTTTTTGCAAATAATGATGGCAATCTTCATTGGCTTCATGGATATTTTATTAGCTTTATTGCATCGGTAGCTGTAATGATTGGAATTGGCTATCTTAGACCAAAAACACCAGAAGAAATCAGAATCAGCGAACAACAAGACCCTGCTCCAGTAGATATGACACCATGGCCCTATGCAAAGAACGTATCCTATACTATTATAGCCATCACAATTTTTATTTATTTTCTTTTAACATTAGTTTCAAAAGAATAGTCAGGCCATAGTTTTATAATTCACATTGAAGTTGTAAAAGTTATATTATTGAGATAGATAGTGGGATAAAAAAAGAAAAAATCAGGAGCTTCCTTTTTAAAGCCACTAAAAACAGAATGTTTTTTGTTTGTTGGATGATAAGTAAATTAGAATGAACTTAGATAAATATGACCTCCAAAATTTTCAGTCTATAATAATGATTCCAGTAAAAAAACTTCGCAAAAACAGATGCCTCTTATCAATTTAATAGTACTTATTCTATCAAGAATTTTATCCCTTTTTTATGGCTATGAAGCATTAAACTTACTATTAAAGTTCACACCTTCACGTTCTTCAATCTTCCTTTTAAAAAATTATGGTGCCGTTATTGGTAAGGGCGTAACCATTCAAAGCCCTCTTATAATTCACAATGGCAAGAAAGGAAGGGGAATGTACCAAAACTTAGTTATTGGAGATGATTGCTATATTGGGAGGGACTGTATCTTTGACCTGCAAGATATAATTAAGATTGGAGATCGGGTAACTATATCTCACAGAGCAATATTAAACACTCATACAGACAAAGGAAAAGCAAATATTGCTATTGAACTAAATAATAAATCTTCGAGCCAAATTAATATTGAAAATGATGTGTATATAGGAACTAATGTAACTATTCTTCAAGGAGTTACGATTGGTAAACAGTCATTAGTTGGTGCCAAATCTTTAGTTTCAAAAAATTTACCTGAAGGGTCAAAATCTTATGGTGTCCCTGCAAAAATAATAAGTTGAAACCTTATTATTAATATAAAATAGAATTCTATATTAATACATTAACTTGGACCAGTATTTACTTTAGGTTCTTGTTATTTAGATTATAAAAAATTAAAAAGGAGATTCTTAAATGAAACAATACTTCACTGGGGTTTTTTCCGCTTTTTGTATCAGTATCAGTTTATTTCTTTTCTTAGATAAAGATATTAAAGCCTCCAATGATACTAAAACTGATAAAATAATAATTGAGGGTCCAAATGGAACAACTATTATTAGAGGAGGAACCATAGAATTATTTAATGCTAAAAACCAAGAAATTCTTTCTTTAGGTTATAGCAGGAAGATGGATGGTCAAATAAATATTAAAAATAATATGGGATATAATATAGTAAATATAGGCGCACATCATGGAGATGGATTTGGTGGGAATGGTGTTGTTAACATAAACAATGAGCACGGAGAATATGGTTGGTCAGTAATCGGAAAGGTGAGTCCAAATCACTATAAATAATCCTTTTAAAATCGTATATATATTGGAACTAAATTTTAGTAATGTCATTGTTTAAAAATAATATTATTGAAATTCTTGATGCAACTCAGAAGGAAAGAGATATTTTGGTTAAGCATCCAATTTATTCATCAATAAAAACTATATCTGATTTAAAAATCTTCATGGAAAATCATATTTTTGCTGTTTGGGATTTCATGTCAATTTTAAAATCATTGCAAAGAGAATTAACCTGCGTAGAGACACCTTGGATTCCTAAAAAAAACTCTCACGCAGCAAGATTAATTAATGAAATCGTAGTTGATGAAGAAACTGATTCTGATCCGACAGGAGGATATAGTAGCCACTTTGAGTTATATCTTCTTAGTATGGCTGAAGCAGGCGCGAACATTGAACCAATAAATTCATTTATTTCTGGATTATCTGATGGTGAACCACTATCTAAACAATTAAAAAATCAATCTATACCTGATCCAGCAAAAGAATTTGTCCTTTCAACTTTTTCTGAAATTCAAAATGCTCCTGTCCACATCCTAGCAGCCGCATTTACATTTGGAAGAGAAGAAGTAATCCCTCAGATGTTTAAAACATTGATTAAAAAAATCAATAATGAAAATAATAAAAAGTTGAAAACATTTTTATATTATCTTGATAGACACGTAAAACTCGATGGTGATGTCCATGGATCATTGGCATTAAATATGGTAAAACAACTGTGTGGAGACGATAGAAAAAAATGGCTTGAATCAATAGAAACATCAAAGAGAATGTTAATAGCAAGAGCTTCCTTTTGGAATGCAATTCAAAAAATGATATCAACAAAACATAAAACCAAATCAATCGATAAACTTATTGAATCTTTTTAACTATGATATGGGAATAGCCACGGGGCTTGGCTTACCAAGGGAAACCAAGATATTTGCTGGGGAGAATAACAAATTAATTTAAACACCCGTGGCCTTTTATAAGTAAGTAGTATCTGAAACTTATCAAATACTGTATTTGTTGTTATTGTATATTAAAAACCTATAATTAGATTTATGTTAGACTAAGATTAGTCTTTATGCTTGAGAAACAGGTAGTGTAAATCTAAAAACAGTTTCTTTTTCATCAGATTTTCTAACTTCTATCTTACCATTATGAACTATAGATATATGTTTTACAATCGCAAGCCCTAAACCTGTTCCGCCAGTTTTTTTACTTCTAGATTTATCTAGTCTGTAGAATCGATTAAAAATTTTATCAAACTCTTTTTCAGGTATTGGTTCACCAACATTTGCTATGTCAATGCATACACTATCTAAGTTCCTTTTTATATCCAACCAAACATTCGTATCTGGGTTCCCATACTTTATGGCATTCTCTAATAAATTTGTGATTGCCTCTCGCATGAGTTGCACATCGATAGATACGTTAACAGATTCGGGGTGTTTTGTAATTACTTTGGTTTTATATTTTTTTAAGATCTCGTCCAGATCTTCTATACTTCCATTTACAACTTCTATTAAATCCTGATCTAAAAGACTAAAAGAATCCTCATCCTGTAATGCCTCAATTCTAGATAGCCTAAGCAAATCATCAATAATTGAATTTAAACGATTTGTCTGCTTTAGAGCTTTTTTAAGAAAATTATTTTTATTCTCATCAGGTATATCACCTTGAGCCGTCTCAACATATCCAGCGATAGAAGTTATTGGTGTTTTTAATTCATGACTTACATTTGCAACAAAAACACGCCTCATAGCCTCTAGTTGCTTAAGTCTAGTTACATCTGTCATAACCAAGAGACAACCAACCTTTTTTGATTTTTGACCTTTTAATAGGGTACCGTTTACACTGAAATAATTCTTTTTTAATTTTCCTATCCGAATCTCTTTTGAAACTGGCCTACCTTTATTAATCATGTTTTTAATTATTTTTTTTAGATCTTTATTTTTTATTTTTTTATCATAGACCTTTCCTATATCTTTTTTACGGTCAAGATCTAGATACTCCTCCGCCGCATTGTTAATAGTAGTAAACCTCTTTTTAAGATCAAATGTTAATAGCCCCTCTGACATGCTATACTGAATGATATTTATGTATTTTATAATATTTTTTTGTTCATTTCTTTCTTTTGTAATTGTATTTATTCTTCTTTTTAATTCTGAAACCATATCATTAATTGCAAATGTTATGGAAAAAATTTCTTCTGTATTTGAAAATGGATTTTCTTTTGGCATTGGGATTGCCTCTAGCATATCCCCAGAAGAGATCCTCCTTGCCACCTTTCCAATTAAAAAAAGTGGTTGCGCGATAAACCTCGATACTACAACAACAGAAATCGTAATAAATATCAAAATAATGATATTAATTAATAAGATTCGATCTCTAGCTTTTCCAATACTTATTTCTAATGAGGACATAGAAGACGAGGTCCTAATTATAAATGGCTGGCCACTATAGTCTGTTAAAACAGCTACATATAACATATCTTGATTGGTTGTGGTACTATATCTTTTCGATGCACCAACGCTATCTTTTATTGCGGTTTCAATTTCATACCTTCTCATTGCTATCCTATGGTTTTCCATTAACAAAGGATCTTTATGGGAGTCAGCAATAACTAAACCTAGAGTATCCATTATAGTAATTCTGATTTTAGCTTTTTTAGAAGTTTCAAAAATAAAATTCTGTAGCTGGTTTTTTTCTACTTTATTATTAATTCCTGATTCAATTAGATAAGCTTTAGAGCTCAAATGATCTTTCGTTTCATCTAAATAGAAAGATTCAATGAACGGAACAATGAAATAATACTGTACTGCAATACCTATAATGTATATAGGCAATAAAAAGTATAATAACTGTAAAAAAAGTGGTCTATATCTCTTCTTCATCCAGTGTAAACCGGTACCCAACACCTCGAACAGTTTTTATTAATTTGCCAGTATCCCCAAGTTTTTTTCTTAGGCCAACAATTTGAAAATCCACCGAGCGATCAGTAACTGGGTAATTATCACCTCTTATTTTATCAATGATTTGATACCGTGTAAAGACCCACCCTGGATGTGAACATAAAAGAAATAAAATTTGAAACTCAGAGAAAGTAAGATCTTCAATCCTTTTACCACCTACCTTCACCTCTCTTCGCCTTGGTTCTATTCTTATTCCACTAATATTTAAGGTCTTTTTATCATCATCTTCAACCTGATCTAATCTCCTTCGTAAAACAGCTTCAATTCTAGCGAGCAATATTTTAATACTAAATGGTTTAGTTATATAATCATCTGCTCCTGTTTCAAGGCCAGTCACAACATCCTCCTCTTGACCTAGCGCCGAAACCATAATTATGGGAATGTTTTTTGTATCTTTATCAGATCTAATTACTCGGCAAACATCTAGTCCTTGTATACCTGGAAGCATTAGATCAAGTAGTATAAGATCTGGTGTCTTTTCTCTTGCCTTTTCTATACCTATTTCACCATTCTTTGCTTCAATAGAATTAAAACCTTCATTTTTTATATTAAAGGCAATGAGATTTCTTATATCTGGATCATCTTCAATGACCAATATGTTTTTTCTTTGAGTACTCATAGAAAAGTCTATAACTAAAATATTAGGTTTTTATGAGGCTTTTCAAATTTTCATAATCACTAATAAAAGATATTAATAATAAGTTAATTAATCTGTACAATTATCTCATTATGTCGAAATGGAGGAAGCATCCACGGGGAATTGTATTGAGCAACCATGAATTTTCCTCTCATAGAATAGCCTTCTTTTTCTAACCAATCTTTTAATTTATTATGGTATCTCTCAACTCTAGATTTTGTTGCCCAGCCACCAAAAGAAAAAACAGCCACTCTCCCTAAATCTCTTTCAGTAATCTGAACATTAGAATTGTTTGGGATTGGTAAAAAATCCATAGTATGAGACTTCGGCATTACAAAAATCACTTCAAATTTATTTTCTGCATCGACTGGACTATTTGAAATCACTGGAGCTGTCATAGCAATATCCATGTTCTTACTATTGTTCCCAAAAATATAATTCGCAATCCTACGGAACCCAGTATAAGTTGCTTCTTTATAATCAGAATTAACTAAAGTTCCAGCAACAATCATTGGACCGTATTCTCGAATCTCAAAAGAACCAGATTCTTTTATTAATTCATAGTCTGGAGTTTCAAGCCTTGTATTAGAATAACCCCTTATCAAATTAATAGCAACAAGGCCAACTACAATTAAAGCAACTATGATTGTCATTTTACTCATACCAAAATTACCTTTAAATCAAAATTAATTTTTCCCTAAATAAATTTAACAAAACTTTATTATTAGACTGTTATATGGTTTAAACATTTGATTTATTCCATAATTATTTTACAAAATTTTTCCAGTTGCGCATATAATCTATGAATACATCACTCAGTCCTGCTTTTCTAAGGTGTTTAATTGAAAAAGGTCCCTTTGATGGATTGTAGTTATTTTTCGACAAATTTTTCGCCCAATCAGGATATGCAATACCAGCACGCGCAACTCCAATTAGGTCAGCCCCTTGACCAATCAGGCGTTGAGCATCAGAGCTAGACCAAACGTTACCCGTACTAATTATTGGCGGTAAATTTTCAGTACTTTGTGTAAACCACTCGGTTAGTTTTTTTGGATTGTCTGGATATTTTTTTGACCTTGCAAAAACGTCCCAACATGAAATATGAATAAAATCAACACCTTCATCTTTCAGAATCTTAGAAAGAGTTAAAGAATCATCTATACTAATTCCAAAATTATCAATCTCAGGAGAGATCCTAACTCCGACTAATAAAGAATCAGATACTTTCTCTTTTATGGAACGATATATTTCAATTAAAAGCTTAGACCTCCCTTCTATATTGCCCCCCCATTCATCCTTGCGGGAATTAGTTTTTATTCCTAAAAATTGTGAAATCAAATATCCATGAGCGCCATGAAGCTCAAGTCCATCAAAACCTGACTTTTCACAACGAACAGCAGCCAAGGTAAAATCATTAATTATTTTTTTTATATCTTTACTAGAAGCAGATCGAGTAAAACCAGTATCTGATACGCTACTTTTTATTTTACTAGCTGATATAGGCTGTCTCCCAGTTAATGACTGGGGCGCTCGCATACCACCATGAAATAATTGAGAAAATATAAGACTTTCTTTTTTATGAATTATATCTGTTAAAAAAGATAATCTATTTATATGTTTTTCATCAA
>CAZLPW010000003.1:0-78778 GCA_964561495.1 uncultured bacterium
TATTATAAACAATTATTCTGTTGAATTCATTGAAGATTTTGTTACTGTTCTTAAAAAGGAAGTTAAATCAGGTGATGTTTTTATTATTGATAATAAAATTAAAGAGTTGTATCCCAAAGTTATAGACTCAGTTCAAAATGATAATCTACTTATTGAAATAGAAGCAACCGAGAGCCGGAAAAGCTATGAAGGCCTCATCCCTATTATTAATAAGTTAATCTCAAAAGGATTTCGAAAAAACCATCGTTTAATAGGTATTGGCGGTGGTATCACTCAGGATATTACTGCCTTTACAGCTTCGATAATGTATCGAGGTGTCGAATGGTTGTTTTTTCCTACAACACTTCTCGCTCAAGGAGACAGCTGTATTGGAAGTAAAACATCTATTAACTTTGGAGAATACAAAAATCAGGTAGGAGGTTTTTATCCACCAAAAAAGATTTTTATAGATTTAAAATTTTTAGATTCTCTTTCGATAGAAGATTTAAAATCTGGTTTCGGAGAAATGTGTCATTATTTTATTGTTGCAGGTCCAAAAGATTTCAAACAATATGTTCATGATTATGAAAACGCTTATAAAGATAGTAGGGTCTTAGCTAGAATGATCTCAAAAAGTTTAAAAATAAAAAAAAGCTATATTGAAATAGATGAGTTTGATAGAGGAAAGCGTCAGGTGTTTAATTATGGTCACTCATTTGGTCATGCTATTGAGACGCTTACAAATTATGAGGTTCCTCATGGAATTGCAGTGAGTTATGGGATGGATATGGCAAACTATGTTTCTGTACATTATAATTTTTTATCACCAAAAATAAGACGAGATATAAGGAAATTTTTATCAAAAATATGGAAAGGGTTTAGTATAAAAAATTTAGATGTTGATAAATTCTGTAATGCTTTAGCAAAGGATAAAAAAAATATAGGATCAGAGCTTAGATTAATTCTGTGTAAAGGCTATGGTGAGGTTTTTAAAGCGCCAGTAAAAAACGATGAAAAATTTAAAAGTATAATACTGCGTTATTTTAAGGATGAGCTTTAAGTGAAAATTTGGAAGAATACTGCAACCTTGGATGGTTACGATGCTGGATTAGAGTTTACTGAATTCAAAGACGATGCTGAAATTGCCTTGCTTGGTAGCAAACCAATTCTTCTTGATAAGTTTCCTAATCTAAAAGGAATTTTTCGGGCTGGGATTGGTAGAGATAATGTTCCCGAAGAAGAAGCTAAGAAAAGAAATATTTTTGTCAAATTTCCTTCTCAGAAAACAATTGAAATTATATTTGATGAAACTGCAAGTTTTACTTGCAGCCTGATTTTCCGTATGATTTATTCAAGTGTGGGGACGATTGATCCTTGGATAAAATATAGTAGGCGTGAATTTTCGAATAAAACCCTACTGGTAATTGGGAAGGGAAATATAGGATCAAGAGTAATAAAAAAAATGAAAAATTTTATGAATGTTGTTGCTTTTGATATAATTGAAAATAAATTAGAATTGTTACCTAGTCTAATAAAAAGCGCAGACTGTATTACATTGCATATTCCTAAAAGTGGGGATAATAATTCTTTTATGAACAAAGAAAGATTGGCTTGTATGAAAGATGGAGCGGTGCTTATTAACACAGCAAGAGGATCTATTGTTGATGAATTAGCATTGTATGATGAAATAAAAAATGGGCGCCTAAAAGCAGCTTTTGATGTATTTTGGAATGAACCCTATAATGGAAAGCTTAAAGAATTTTATCCAAATCAATTTTATATGACACCTCACGTGGCTAGTACTTGCGAGGGTTTTTTAACTGGTTGTAGAGAAAGTTTAGATACGTTAATAAGAGAGCTGAAAAATGATTAGTGTAGGCATCATTGGCTATGGGAAGATGGGACAAATTCGCCATAGGGAGATATCGAAAATTGATAATGCCAGAGTTACATCAATTTATGAGCCTTCCGCTATTGATATTGATTCACAGATTAAAAAAGCCGTTGATTCTGAACAAGTCATTAATGATCCAGATATTGACGTTATTTTTATTTGTACTCCTAACTATCTAAATAAACCCCTTACTATTTCAAGTCTAAGGGCTGGGAAGCACGTCTTCTGTGAGAAGCCACCTGCGTTTACGGCAGATGATGTAGAGGAAATTTGTGATGTTGAAAAAAAAACGGGCAAACTGCTTATGTACGGATTTAATCATCGTCATCATGGTAGCATTAGGTATATGAAAAAATTAATTGAGAAAAATGATTTTGGGAAAATACTTTGGATGAGAGGTCGGTATGGTAAGAGCGTAGATAAAAATTATTATTCTAATTGGCGAGCCAAAAAAGAACTCTCAGGCGGCGGAATACTAATAGACCAGGGTATTCATATGCTAGATCTATTTCTTTATTTTGGCGGAAATTTTGATATGGTTCATGCCTCTGTCTCAGATTTGTATTGGAATCTAGATGTAGAGGATAATGTTTTTGCAACGCTTGAAAACTCCGAGACTGGCTTAGCCGCTTCCTTGCATTCAACTATGACACAGTGGAGGCATCTTTTTTCATTGGAAGTTTTTTTAGAAAAAGGGTATTTTGTACTTAATGGATTAAAGACATCATCTAACACTTATGGTGACGAAATACTTTCAATAGCAAAAAACAGGACAACCGCTCCTGCTGCTACCTGGGAAGATGAAGAGCATATTACTTTTCAAAATGATGATTCATGGGAGTCAGAGATAAAAGAGTTTTTTGATTTAATAAATCATAATAAAAAGAAAGTTAAAAATGGAAACTCAATAGATGCCCTTAAGCTCATGAAAATTGTTGACAAAATCTATACATATTCAAAGGAGAACAAATGATGGAAGATCTAAAGTTTATGGAAGAATATCTAAATAGATATAAAAAATCACTCTTTGAGACCGATGTTTCTCAAGAGATGATTAAAATGAAAAAAATGTTATTAGAAGTAAAGACGAACGGTAAAAAGGTGATGGTCGCAGGCAATGGCGGTAGCGCCGCAATGTCCAGCCACGCTGCGGTAGACTTTACCAAACAAGGTGGAATAAGAACTATTAACTTTAATGAGTCAGACTTAATAACCTGTTTTGCTAATGACTATGGTTATGAACATTGGGTATCAAAGGCTATCGAGTTTTATGGAGATAGAGGAGATTTGGCGATTTTGATTAGTTCTAGCGGGAGCTCAAAAAATATATTAAACGCTGCTGATATTGCAAAAGATCTAGACATTAATGTTATAACCTTTAGCGGCTTTTCTAAGGATAATCCATTGAGAAAAAAAGGAGACGTTAATTTTTGGCTCGATAGTAGAGCCTATAATGTTGTTGAAAATACTCACCTTATTTGGTTGCTGATGGTTTGTGATCTAATTATTGGTGATGCAGAATATTCCGCTTAAAACAAATTTCAAAAAACCAATATATTTTTTAAATCTTGAATTATTTAGCTCTTATCGGCAAAGACGGAGTTATTTTCATATGTGGTTTGTTTTCCAGCATATTTCTAGCGCGTCATCTAGGGCCTAATATTTATGGAGAATATATATTACTAGTACTAATAATAGCATATCCGCAGCAGTTTGGCCGTTTCAGTTTTTCGCAAGCAGTTATACCATATTTAAAAAACAATTCTCAGCATGAAAAAATAATTTTTTCTTTAGCTTTTGTCCTTAGTATTTTTTTGTGGATAATAGTAAGTATTATATTTTTACTTTTAAGCAAATATTTAGCCTTGTTCGAGAATTATTCTTTTTGGATTTATCCTATAGCATCAGTCATGATATTATCCGAATTTTTATTAGTTTTTATAACGTACGTGCTAGCCTATCAACAAAAATATAAGGTACTAAGTTTTATAACATCTCTCAGGCCAGTTCTGGTCGTTTTAGGGATTATAGGATTATATTTTTTATTTGATCAAAATAAAAATATTTTCCCCTATTTATTTGTTGATTGTATTGCGATGTCTATGGTGACTTTAATTGGACTATATTTTGTTAAAAACTACATAAATAACTCATTTTTTAGTTATAGAGAACTCAAATTAAAATTATATTTAAATATATCAACAAAATTTTATGTCTCTGAGGTAATTAACTTTCTTTCTAGCAAAGGTGTTACAACTTTTGTTGCAGCCAGTTTATCGTCATCAAGTTTAGCTTTTTACAATCTAGTGTTTAATCATTTTGGATTGTTGAGATTCCCAAATAATGCTCTAGGTTCAATGATGTACCCAGAGCTAGCAAAAGAGAAAGATGATCAAAAACAAAGGTCGTATGTATTACGAAAAATTGGTTTCAATTTTATAGTTTATATTCCAATATTGATAAGTGCTTATTTTGCTTATCCAATACTAGTAAATTTTTTTTATGGTGATGAGTATGCGGTCATATCAAAATTTTTTCCACTGGTATTATCTTTTGGTTCAATCTATCTGATTACATACCCAATATGTCATTATTTTAGTGCTAATGGAGCGCCTCATTATACTGGAATACATCTATTATTTAGTTTATTTATTCAGGTTGGGTTAGTATTATACTTTGCAAGTTTTGAAACTTTTTCATTAAGATCAGCAATTATTTCTCATTTGCTGGGATTGATTGGTTATACTATTGTTGTATTAGTTACATATAAGTACAAAAACTTTGATCAAATAAAATTGTGAACAAACCTACTATATTATATTTTATTAGAAGCGAGGCGGACCTAGAGCGCATAACATCTATTGCAATTCCAGGCAAGGCTTATGCAAAGCAATTTTTTGCTTATTATGGAGATATTGATTTTTTATTTGATAGAGGTATTAAAAACAGATTTCAAAAAGAACTTCTTAGAATCAATACTTTTGAGGTAATAGATATTGTTACACTATCACTACACGGAAAGCTTTACAGATGGATTGCAAAAGAAAAACCAGAACCCATGTTTATTAAGCTCTCATTTAAGCTTATTGAAAAATTTTATTATAAATTTTTTCATGAATTTCAAAATAAAGAGAGACTAGCAAAAAAATTATTGAGGAAAATCAATCCATCTATTTTAATTACTGATAATTCTGTAGAGCGTGAAAATTATTTTCCACATATCCTTAGGCAAGAAGCATTAAAAAAAAATATAAAAGTTCATGCTACTAATCATGGTCCAGCAGGAGCTTTACATAAACACTACAGTGCCTTTGATTATATTAATGGGGAATATAAAAGACTTAATGCAGATGCTTTTGAGGGGTGTGAAGTGGGGGTCACTAGCAAAAATGATTATGGTGCTAAGATGCCCAATAGAGTATTAACGGGCGATCCTTCAGATAGTTATCCTCATCTATTATACAAACATAAACAAAAATTTGATGAAATTAATTTTCTAAATGATAGAAGTTATAAGGTAGGGTTTTTTATGTCCGCGCCTTTTGAAACTGCTACGAACAGCTGGTCTAATATGGAAGAGATAATGTTAGACCTGTCTTTTAAAGACAATATTGCGATGGTTGCCAAGTTTCATCCGCGGCTGTATAAGCTAGGAGATTTCCGCTATTTAAAAAAAATAGATAACCTTAAGCTTTATGGCCCAGAGCTAGATAGAACAAGACTAATTAAATGGGCAGATATCATTATTTGTAGTGACCACTGTTCAATGCTTTTTGAGGGAATGATATTTCAGAAAAAGGTAGTTGCTATCCACTCAAAAAAAACTAAACCATTTGAAAAATTTCAATCCAAAATACATGGTTGTCATGTGACGATGAACTCAATCCATACATCAAAAGAATTTAAAATAGATAGTCTAAAAAATTATAGTTCGGATACGGGATTCATTGATGAATATTGCTGGGGCGGATTAGGGAAGATTGATCTAGGAGAAAAAATAATTAAGGATCTATTGTTAAATGATTAATATTTTGATGCCGCTAAATAAATCTGTCCCTAAAGATTATATATATTGGATTTTTTTTCTAAACTACCTGAAAGATGAATTACTTGAAAAAGAAATAAATTTAACATATTTACTCTTTTCTAGTAACCTTGTTGATGAAGTAAATACAAAAGATATTATAAATGGAGAGCGATCAGAAAGTAATGATCTAAGTATTTCTGATATTGAACTTAAATACAATTTATCCGTTAAAGAATTGTTGTATGTTGATTATCTACAAACTTCTCCACATGTCATAGGTAGTCATGATAGAGATTGGTATATACCTGAAACTGAATTTAATGATAATCCAGAGCAAATAACTAACTACCTTAATGGTATAATCAGATATTTTAAGGAAAAAAATTTTGACCTTGTTATTGCAGATCAAAGCACTGATTATCAAATGGTATTTATAGGTAGATTGTGTTTGTCAAATCAGATACCATTCATTAGATACTTGCCTGAATTTGGAAAAAGGGTCTTTTTTGGTATTTATAAATCTGCCCGTCATATTGAAATATTAGATTTAAATATTGGAGATATATCTTCTGGTAAGGTAAAAGAAATTCTTGGTAAGTTTATAAATGGTGAAAACTCAAGTATTTATCAAATAGAAGAATCTAGCCTAGAAGAAATTACTATTGGGAAATCCAAAAAGGTTTATGAAAAAATTTTAGATAAAAGCCCAATGCACTTGATCGAATCAGTTTCTAGAAAACTTAAGAGTCTTTATTTTAAAAATTTTGAAGAAAAATTAAAAAAATTGATCTACTCACCATTTGATAAAAATAAAGACTATATATTTTTTGGTTTTCATCTTACTACTGAATGTCATGTTGCCTTACACTCTTATCCTTTTTTAAATCAATTAAGTCTAGTGGAACAAATTAGCAGAGCCTTACCATATGGATATTTACTTTATGTTAAACCTCATCCTTGGTGGTCATATACAATGTCTAGAAGTAATCTAAAAAGCATTAGTAAAATACCTCATGTAAGAATTTTAGAGCCTCAAACGCCAATAAGAGATATAATTAATAATGCTAAATTAATTACTACTATTAATGCTACAACTGGTGTTGAGGCCTTAGCCATGGCAAAGCCCGTAATTGCTTTTTCAAAAATAAATTCTTATACAGATTTTAATCCAAATGCTTATAGGTGCGATGATCCTTATGATTTGCCTGATTTAATAGCAAAGGCCATATCTTCTGAGTTTGATAATGCTGGTAATGAAGCCTATTTTAATAAATTATTTTCAATTTCATCTGAATTAAGGTTTGAAGCTGATAGATTTCTCTCTGAAGATGATGCATCTCAAAAAGTTAATAAGTTTTCCAGTTTTGTGCAAAAAGTAGTTTTAAAATTGAATGATTAAACTTTCATTTAAGGTAATTAAATAATGATTTTTAATAGACTAGTTGAAAAACTTAGTCAAAATTCTGAAGTCCATATAACTGAATATTATATTTATAAAATAGATTTTTACAGCTCCTAAAGGAAATTAATTATGAGTAGAAAAAAGAATATAGAAATTTGGGAAAAGTTATATTCTGGTGGACATAGTCTAGATTATCCAGATAGTAATTTTGTAAGCATTTCCTTTAATTTGATAAATAGTGACATTCATAAAAATATTTTGGATTACGGTTTTGGAAGTGGGAATAATATGATGCCTCTGTTAAAAAGAGGATTCAATGTAAGTGGTGTAGAAGTGAGCGAAAGCGCTTTGAATATTACAAAACAGAGATTGCAGAAGAATTCACATAAATCGAACTTACAGCTTTTAGACAATGGTTTTATTCCTTTTAGTGATAATATATTTGATGTTGTCGTCGCATGGCAAGTACTATATTACAATGATTGGGAAGGGCTAAATAGAGCTGTATCAGAAATTGAACGTGTCTTAAAGCCAGGCGGAATATTTTTAGGGACAATGGCGTCAGTTGGTGATAGTTCTCATAGAAATAGTAAGTTTATAGGCGATTGTTTGTATAAAAGTGATTCAAAAGGGCAAGAAGGGGCTTTTATTATTATTGTTGATAAAAAGGATTTAAAAAAGTGTTTCCCCGGGAAAAATATTACGATAGGGAAATTAGGTCTACAATATAATGACTATTATTCTTCACACTGGATTATTAGTTGGAAAAAATAGAATAATATCTAATAATTATTAAAAAAACATATAACTTTTTACTATTTTAATTGAAAAATTTAATTTCATTATTAAAAAGTGCATTTTGGAAAAGTTATTTCAACCCTCGGCTTTTAGGTCTTCTATTTAACCCTTTTTATTTTAGTAGAAGCACTTTGCATAGGAATATCAAGTCTAATTCTCAATTAATGAAAGGGGTAATGTTAGATTTTGGATGTGGAAGTAAGCCGTATAAAGATCTGTTCATTGTTGATGAATATATAGGTCTAGATTTTGATAATAGTGGGCATGAACACGGAGATGAAAATATTGATTATTTTTATGATGGCAAAGAATTGCCATTTGAGGATAGCAGTTTTGATTCATTTTTCTCTTCACAAGTTTTTGAACATGTACCGAACCTAGAAAATATATTGAAAGAAATTTTTCGAGTATTAAAGCCTGGGGCAAATTTATTGATTACCGTCCCTTTTGTATGGGACGAACATGAAATTCCTTTTGATTTTAAAAGATATACTTCTTTTGGTATAAACAAAACCTTAACCGGTGCAGGTTTCAAAATAATAGATTTAAAAAAAACTACTAATTATATTAGTACGATTTTTCAGTTGTGGAATGCATTTATTTTTCAATATCTTTTTCCAAAAAATAAATATATTAAACTTATACTAACTCCAGTTTTTATTTTTCCAGTAACGCTATTAGGATTAATTTTATCTAAATTACTTCCGAGAAATAACAGTTTGTACTTAGATAATGTTATCATTGCTATAAAACCAGACAAGATTCAATAATTATAATTTCGTCTGCTGATATATTTTTAATGTGAAAAATCTTTTAAAATCATTTTTAAAGAACATCGGTCTTTTAATACATAAATATCCCAAATCTGATTTTGAGTATTTATTAAACAAGAAAAGATATGAAACTCAGACTGTTGATTTATTGGGTATGCCTTTTGATGTTTCTGATGCCCATTCTTTTTATTACAGCCACAGAGAGATTTTCATAGATTGCATTTATAAATTTAATACAAAGCAAAAAATACCAAAAATTATTGATTGTGGTTCAAATTATGGAACTAGTCTGGTTTATTTTAAAAGTTTGTATCCAAACTCTGAGATTATTGGGATTGAGGCAGATCCAAATATTTTTTCATTTCTTGAGAAGAATATTAACTTAAGAAGTTTTAAAAACGTTACGTTGATAAATAAAGCTGTTTCTAATAAAAAAGGGAAAGTGAAATTTTACAGTGAGGGTGCTGATGGTGGCAGAATTCATAGTATGTCTGAATCAAAGAGTTCATACGAAGTAGAAACATTGTGTCTAGATGATATTATTGATGATGAAATTGATTTCCTGAAGATGGATATTGAAGGGGCTGAAACCGATGTTATATGTGGTTTAAAAAAGATAAGTAAGATAAAAGAAATATTTATTGAGTATCACTCTTTTGCTGATAAGAATCAAACCTTAGACGTACTACTTAATTTCTTGAAAGAAAGCGGTTTTAGATATTATATACAAACTATTTTTTGTAGCCCAAGACCATTAACTGAGTCAGATCTGCAGCTGGGGATGGATCTTCAGCTTAATATATTTGCAAAAAGATGCTAAAAGTACTCACCATAAATTCTCATGATAGCTTTGGAGGTGCAGCCAGAGCCGCATATAATTCATACATAGGATTAAAGTCAATTCCTTTAGATTCAAAAATGTTAGTTGCGTCTAAAGCAACAAAGGATTACAATGTTATAGCGCCTGAAGAACGCATTAAAAAATTTATTTCACTTATTGCACCACACATAGATGATTTGCCAAAAAAATATTTTTCCACTTCTAATGAAAATTTACATTCTCCAGCATGGTTTAGTTCAATTAAACATAAGCAGATATATGAAATTGACCCAGACATAATACATTTGCACTGGGTACAGGGAGGAGCTCTGTCGATTAAAGAAATTTCTAAGATAAAAAAGCCAATAGTTTGGACATTACATGATATGTGGCCTTTTTCTGGCGCTGAGCATTATTCAGACAACTCAGAAAGATACAAGGAGGGATACAAACGCTATAACCGTCCAAGTGGAGAGTCAGGATTTGACTTAAATAGATGGGTATGGAAAAGAAAGAAAAAATATTGGGATAAAATAGAAAACTTAACTATTGCTACACCAAGTAATTGGATGGCCGATTGTGCCCGAGAGAGTGTTCTTTTCAAGAATCGAAGGATAGAGGTTGTTCATGTTGGTCTAGATCATAAACTCTATCGACCTATTGACAAAGCCAATGCTAGACATATATTAAATATTCCCCTAGAAAAGAAAATAATTCTTATTGGAGCCTTAAATTTTTTTAATGATAAAAGAAAAGGCGGTTCCCTTCTAAAAGAATCACTGAAAATTTTATCAAAAAAAGAAAACAATGATAATGTAGAGCTATATGTTATGGGCATTTCTAAACCAAAAAATGAAGAAGATCTTTCTTTCAAAACTAGTTATTTTGGTTTTGGCAGAGATGATTTATCTCTTGTATTGCTTTATTCAGCATCCGATGTGTTTATCTCTCCTTCAACTCAAGAAAATTTCTCTGCAATGGTTTTTGAATCATTATCATGTGGCCTGCCATCAGTAGCTTTTGATATTGGTGGCATGCCTGATATGATAAACCACAAGGGTAATGGGTATCTCGCGAGGGCTTTTGATACAAGAGATCTGGCAGAGGGTATAGATTGGGTTTTAAACGAAGGTGACTCTAAAAAATTGTCTGATAACGCGAGAAATTTTATACTCAAAGAGTGTACCCTTGAGATTCAAGCAAAAAGATACCATGAAATCTATAAAAGCATGATTTAAAATGATATTAACTACTATATTAAATAAGATAGGAATATAATCTATGAATATATTAGTCACTGGTGGAGCTGGTTTTATTGGTAGTCATCTTGTTGATAGGCTTCTAGAGAAAGGGCACAGGGTAGTGTGTGTAGACAATTTTTTATTAGGCATAAAAGACAATTTAAGTAGCGCAATAAAAAGCCCTATGTTTCAATTGGATGAGTTTGATTTGCTTGATCTAAAGAGGCTGGATCTATTATTCCAGCAGGAGCATTTTGATATGGTATATCATTTAGCCGCTAACTCTGATATACAAAAAGGTATTAAGTCAACAGATACAGATCTTAATTTAACTTTTCTAATTACCTACAATGTTTTGGAGTGTATGCGAAAGCATAATGTTCGAAAAATTTTGTTTACTTCTTCTCCAACTGTTTTTGGTAATCATGATGTCGCGCTTACAGAAGACCTTCCAATGAAGCCAGAATCACTTTATGGGGCAAGTAAACTAGCCTCTGAGGCTTATGTACGGGCTTTTAGTGCTTTATATGGTATTCAATCATGGATTTTGAGGCTATCCAACATGGTTGGTGAGAGAACAACCCATGGTATTCTCTTTGATTTTGTAAAAAAAGTAAAAAAAAGCAAGGAAGAATTAATTGTATTAGGCGATGGAAACCAGTTTAAGCCTTATATGTATGTTGGGGAGCTAATAGACTGTATGTTTTTTGTTATTAATAATGCAAGTGAGCGAGTTAATATATTTAATGTGGGCCCTAAAGATGGGGTGAAGGTTTCTGTTATAGCAAAAATATTCCTTGAACATTTTGGCGAAGGTCAAAAAATAACATACACTGGAGGTCAGACCGGCTGGAAAGGGGATGTGCCTTTTTACAGCCACAACTCCGAAAAATTAAATATGCTTGGTTGGGAGCCTAAGCTTTCTTCAGAGGCTGCAATTAGAAAGGCAGTTACGAGAATTAAGGAAACACTTTGAAAAATTATACGTCATCAACTGCCCATAGATTAAAAGGGAAAAAAATATTAATCGCAGGTTGTAATGGCTATATCGGCAGTGCACTAGCTAATCAACTAGACCTTAATAACATTCCCTATATTGGTATTGATAAAACTAAGACGAATAGAAATAATGATTGTTTTAATTTAATTGAATATCGAAAAATTGAAAAAATAATAAAAGAAGAAGATCCAGATATTTTTTTCCATACAGCGACACACTCTGCGTTAGCATATAAGAATGAGTTTTTAAACTCTTTTAAAGAAGACAACCTGGCTTTATTCAATATCCTATCTTTACTAAAAAATAATTATAATAAAGCAAGATTAATTTATTTTAGTTCATCATATGTCTATAGTGGTCACAAAAAAACTAATGTTGTTGATGAAGAAACGATTCTAAAACCCACTCATAATTTTGGTTTGGCGAAACATTTTTTTGAACAGCTAATTCAAAGGGAATACCCAAACTGCAATATATTCAGGCTTTCCTCAGTTTTTGGTCAGGGAGAATATCTACATCCTAATGCTATTGAAGTGATGACCAGAGAGGCAATCAATGAAAAGTTGGTTGCTGTATGGGGCGCTGGAGATAGAAAAATGCAATATATATATTTAGAGGATGTGGTAAAGTGTTTATTACTTGTTGATACATTTAAAACTGGATTATTCAATTTATGTGGAAACAATTATGTGTCCGTAAAAGAAACTGCTAGTTTTATAGCTGAATTCTTTGAAGTAAATGTAGAATTTTTAACTAATAAGATGGAAGGAGAAACCCTTTCGCAGATGGATAACAAAAAGGTTAGCGCTGAATCAAAATTAAATTTGTTTACTGATCATAGTGCTTCCTTAATTAGTTATTTAAAAACAATGAAAAAATGATTGGAAATAAATGAGTAAAAAAAACAATCTTAAAGAAGGATCATACCGAGATTATATGGACAGAATTGCCCAGGAATCAATTCCTGCCTATGAACCTGATTTAGGTCTGGAAGAATTGCGCTTGTTAGAAGACGTTATAAAAAGTAACTGGATATCAGAAGGTAAATATGTTAGGATGTTTGAAGACCAATTAAGGGGTTATTGTCAAAGAGATTATGCCTTAGCATTTAACAATTGTACTGCTGCACTAATAACAGGAATGAAAAGTTTAGGCATAGGAAGGGGTGATGATGTAATTGTCCAAAGTCTGGTTCATTCTGCAGACCCCAATTCAATCTCAGCTACAGGTGCAAATCCTATTTTTGCTGAGGTAGATGAGAAAACATTATGTCTTTCCACTGAAACTATTCAAAAAGCCATGACGGAAAAGACTAAGGCTGTTTTATATGTGAGCCTATATGGTAATGCCGCTGACCTGGAAAACATTACTAAATATTGTAGGGAAAATAAAATTATTTTAATCAATGACTGTGCTCCCGCGCTATTTGGTTTATATCACGATTCTCCTATTGCCTCCTTTGGTGATTTTTCCACGCTATCTTTTTTTTCTGATAAGACTATAACAACTGGAGAAGGCGGAATGTTATTAACAAATAATGTTGAGCTTATAAACGAGTGCAATATCTATAAGCATGATGGAAGGAAAGAGCGTGGTGTAGATACTATAGAACGAAAAGGTTTTAACTATAGATTAACTGAGTTGCAAGCGGCAGTAGGTGTTGCTCAAATAAAAAGAAAAGATATATTTGTCAGTAAAAAGAAAAATAATCTAAAAATGTTTAACTCATTATTAGAGGGTGTAGATGAAGTTGTCTTGTTTAAATTTAATCCAAGGGGTGATATAGTGCCACACAGAAATATTATTTTTGTTCCAGATGCTCATGACCTGATCTCATATCTTGTTGATAATGGTGTTGGTGCAAGGACATTATTTATGCCAATGCATTCACAGCCATGTTATGATGTAAATAATGACTTTCCAATTACTGAAAAGATTTATTCATCTGGAGTATGTTTGCCCTCTGCCCCATCATTGACTCAGAATGATATTGAATATATATGTGAACTGATAAAAAAGTATTTTAAGTAAGGAAGGTATAACTTGAAAAATATCCCTGCATCAAAGCCCTCATTTAGTGAAGATGATATTAGCTTTATTAATAAACATTTTAAAGAAATACTGAATGGGGAATCATACTTATCTCAATTTAAATATAGTTCTCAATTTGAACAGGAATTTGCTAGCTATGTAGGAGCTAGCTTCGCAGTTTCTTGTAATAGTGGTACATCAGCATTAGAATTGATTTTTAGGGGCTTGGATGTTGTCGGGAAAGAAATTATTTTGCCATCAAATACATTTATTGCGACGGCGAATGCGATAATGAATGCTGGAGGTGTTCCTGTGTTTGCTGACTGTGATGATAGTATGTGTCTTGACTACCATGATGTTATCCAAAAAATTAATAAGAACACAGCAGGTATATGTCATGTCCATATTGGAGGTATTGTATCCGACTCTGCTTTAAAATTATCAAAATATTGCAAGGATAATGGACTCTATTTTGTTGAGGATGCTGCACAGGCTCATGGTTCGAAGAATCAAGGTATTAGCGCAGGAACATTAGGAGATGCTGCTGGCTTTAGTTTCTATTCGACTAAAGTAATGACAACTGGTGAGGGGGGTATTGTGACGACAAATAATCAAGAATTAGTTGATAAAATGAAGTCAAGTCGTGAATTTGGGAAAGAGAAAAAAGGTATTTTTACCAATTATCATACTAGGATTGGATACAACTGGCGAATGCCAGAGGTTTCTGCTTTGATGGGTATAAGACAGTTAAAATCAATCGAAGACTTTATTGAAAAAAGGCATTATATCGCCTCTATTTACGATTCTTTTTTAAATGATAGTAAACATATAACTATCATCAAACCGCCAGAAAATTCTCGATTTAATTTTTTTAAATACACCGTTGTTTTAAAAAATTTTGATAGAGTATTATTTCACAAAACAATGGAAAAAAGAGGAGTCCAGCTAAGTGGCTATATTTATGAACTACCACTTCATAAGCAGCCAGTATTTCCAAAGCATAACGATATTAGTCTTCCCAAGACTGAGAAATTATGTAGTACACATGTTTGTTTGCCTATTTATCCGTTATTAAATAAAGCTGAAGCTGAATATGTTGCTGAAAATGTTTTAGATATTTTTGATATGTTATAAATAATTTCGTTTGATGAAGGTAATTATTTTAGCTGGAGGGAAGGGTACCCGTATGGGTAGCCTTACTGAATCAATTCCTAAACCAATGGTTCTTCTAGCTGGGAAGCCTGTTTTAGAACATCAAATAAATTTTTTAAAAAATTATGGCCTTACGGATATTTTTATGCTTTTAGGCCATAAAGGTGAGATAATTAAAAAATATTTTAAAGAGGGAAAAGAATGGGGAGTTAAAATAAAATATTTTTTTGATCCAAAACCTTTAGGCACTGCAGGTTCCCTAAAAGAAATTGAAAAATTTATTTCAGAACCTTTTTTATTGTTTTATGGAGATACAATGATAGATATTGATCTCAGGCAATTCATTAGTTTTTATAATAAAAAGCAATCTATAGCATCACTAGTAGTACATCCAAATGATCATCCGAAAGATAGCGATCTCCTAGATATCGATAGTGAAAACTATGTAACCAGTTTTTTTCCTAAGCCACATGAGAGCGTTTCTTATTTGAGAAATCTAGTAAATGCGGCGTTATATATATTAGATCCAGAGATATTTGATTTTATTGATAAAGGTGTTTTCTCAGATTTTGGTAAAGAAATATTCCCAAAGGTGTTGCGTAGGAGGAAATTAATTTCAGCATATAATACAACGGAATATATTAAAGACATTGGTACACCTGAACGTTTATTAGAAGTTGAAAAAGATTTTTTATCAGGTAAAGTTCATCGTTTCAATAAAATAAACAAACAAAAAGCAATTTTTTTGGATCGAGATGGCGTAATTAATCGAGAATCAGATCGAATCGATAATATCGAAAAGTTTAATTTATTGCCCCAGGTAATGGAATCAGTAAAAAAAATCAATGAATCGGATTTCTTAAATGTTGTTGTTACAAACCAACCAATTGTAGCTAAAGGGTTCATATCTGAAAAAAAATTGTTAGAAATACACAATTATATGGAAACCCAATTCGGACTTGGAGGAGCATATTTTAATCGAATATATTATTGTCCTCACCATCCAGAAAGAGGTCACAAGGGAGAAAAAAAAGAGTACAAAATTTTATGTAATTGTCGTAAACCTGGAACAGAAATGATTGAGCATGCTATAAAAGATATGAATATAGACCCTCGAGAATCGTTCATTATAGGTGACAGAACCGTTGATATAATGACAGGGATAAATTCAAAAATGGAAACAATTTTACTAAGACAGGGATATGCGGGAAAAGATAAAAAATATGATTGCCAACCAGATTTTATTTTTAATGATTTATATGAAGCTACAAGTTTTATTCTAAACGATTTTTATAAAATACTTTCAAAAATAAAAAAATATTTTAATAAAGTTAAGATTAAGAATAATAAGGCAATAATAGCCGTTGGCGGTTTATCTAGATCTGGGAAGACTACTTTTTCTTCTGTTTTAAAAAAATATTTTTTTGATCTTAGGATTAATGCTGTTTCGATCCAATTGGATAATTGGTTACTACCTGTGAGTGAAAGAAGTTCAACGATGGATGTCCGTGATAGATATCAGTATGATATTATTAAAAAAGATTTGAAACTTTTATTTGAAGGAGAAAAAATATTATTAAAAAAGTATGACTCTCAAAGCAGAGGGCAAAGAAAGTCTTCAGAACATCTCTCACTTGATAATTGTAGTGTAGTTGTACTCGAGGGTGTGGTTGCATTAGATATTGGTTATATTAGAGACATAGTAGATCATTCTTTTTTTATAAAAACAGATGAATCTATTAGGAGAAGAAGATTTGAATCATTCTATCTTGATAAAGAATTCACTAGAAAAGAAATTGACTCTTTATATATGGAAAGAAAACGTGATGAGTCCCCTATTGTAATAAATTCAGGGGAATATGCAAATCAAATAATAGAAATGGATAATTTATGATAGGGACAAGGACACCTTTTAGGGTCAGTTTTATTGGTGGGGGTAGTGATTTAAAAGAATTTTATTCCAGGGCTCCAGGCTGTGTTTTAAGTACATCAATTGATAAATACATGTACATTTTTGTACATCCATTTTTTGATGAAAAAATTCAAGTAAAGTATTCAAAAACAGAACTAGTAGAAAATATTGAAGATATAAAACATCCTATTGTTAGAGAAATATTGTCAGAATTTAATTTGCAAGGAGTTGATATTAATTCCATAGCTGATATACCTGCTGGCACGGGTCTTGGCTCATCTAGCTCTTACACTGTTGGGCTATTACACGCACTATATGCCTACAGAGATGAAATAGTCTCACCAAACACTTTGGCTGAAAAAGCTTGCTATATCGAAATTGATGTTTTGAACGAGCCGATAGGGAAACAGGATCAATTTGCTGCTGCGTATGGGGGCTTAAACATAATAAGGTTTTTAGAAGATGGAAATGTAAAAATAGAACCTATTAAAATGGAGGAAGATGCATATAAGCAATTACAAAAATGCCTGATGATGTTTTATACTGGGACATCAAGAAGTGCATCGGAAGTTTTAATCGATCAGAAAAAAAATATAATTAGTGATAAAGACAAGTTTAATGCTCAGCTTATGATGACTCAAATGGTCGAAGAATCAAAAGACTGCTTGGTTAAATCAAACCTTGATGAATTTGGAGAAAAGCTTGATTCCAATTGGATATTAAAAAGAACATTGTCAAAAACTATTTCAAATTCAATTTTTGATGATATCTATAATCTTGCAAAAGAAAGTGGCGCAATCGGAGGAAAAATTTTAGGAGCTGGCGGAGGTGGTTTTTTCTTGTTTTATTGTCCTCCTAGATACCAAGATAAACTTAGATTTAATTTAAAAGATTTAAAGGAGGTCCCATTTAAATTCGATAAATATGGTTCGAAAATTATAAACATGGATAAGTAGAATTAATGAAGTTAGTCGAATATCTTTTGGTTGTTTTTTCAATCATTACATCAGGAAGTCTAATTTATATGACTCACAATGATGATCTAATTTTAATATTTTATTTTTTATTTTCTGTAGCTTCTTTTATAATTTTCAAAGTAAAGCATTTTAATAAGTTCTTTTTTTATTATGCTTTATTGGTCGTTAGTTTTTTGATAGTTCACCACCTATGTGTTTCTACTTCTGCTACTCTTAATAAGTATATAGGAACAATTATTAAGGTATTAACTTTTTTATTGGTGATAACTATAATTGGAAAGAAAAGACTTTTAATTATTTACCCCCAAACAATGTTTGTTTTGTGTTCGTTTAATTTAATTTTTTATTTAGATCACGTATATTTTTTTTCAATATCTCAGCCTTTGTCATCTTTATTTAGTCAACTAACCACCTGGTCTCTTAATATGTATTACGAAAATTATGTTTTCTATGTTAAGCCAGTTTACAGCGTAACATTCGATAAGGTTCAGACTAACTTTATTAAAAATAGTGGTATCTTTGGAGAAGGTGGTTTATACCAATATTTTGTGTGTATAGCTCTAACGATTAATCTTTTTTTCAATAAAAAATCAATTTTCGATTACTACAATTTAATTTTTATAATTTCTATTATTACAACGTATTCTACGGTTGCTTACATAAATTTATTTTTTATTATTATAGCAAAAACTTATGATCCTGAAAAGCGTATCTTGTTTTTTTTAATGTCTCCACTTATTTTGGGTGGAGCATATATTTTTTTTAACCAACCAACTATTTATAATAAGCTATTTAATATCAATTCTATGGATTTTATAATTTCGACTCAGAGGCGAATGTTAGATACCTTTTTGGATCTAAAAATTATTCAAGATCAGCCACTTTTAGGGATTGGGTTAGATAATATTGAGATTTATAAATCTTACGTAAATCAGTATTCTGCAGGAGGTGAAAGTAGCAGTAATGGTTTACTTAATTACATTGCAGGAGTTGGTATTATTGGTGCCTTTATTTCATTATATCCGTTTTTTATGTTTGGAATCAAATCAAAAAAAAAGTTCATGCTTATGCTTTGTAATATTTTTTCAGGTCTTTCTCAGGGTATTATAATGACTCCTGTTTTTTTTCTTTCAATGTCTCTACTATATACGAAAAAAGCAAGAAGTTGAAGTTTTCTATAATTACAGTTACAAAAAATGCTGAACACCATATCTTAGATACTATTGAAAGTGTCAAGAATCAAATTGGTGTTGAACTTGAGCATATCATAATTGATTCAATATCCACTGACAAAACATTAGAATTGTCCAAAAAATATGAAAAATCTTATAATTTAATTATCAAAAGTGAACTAGATGATGGAATTTCAGATGCATTTAACAAAGGTCTAGAAATCTGTTCAGGAGACTGGGTTGTTTTTCTTGGTGCGGGTGATAAGTTTGTCCATTCTAGAGTTCTTTCGGATATGGTTGGTAAGTTGGCTAAAAGATCTAAATCATTGGTTGTATGGGGTAATATTATCTTTATTAGTGATGAAGGTAAGGTTGGTAAAACTGTGTTGGGAAAATTTCCAAAGCGTAGGCTAAAAAGGTATATGTGCATGCCGCACCAGGCTACTTTCAGCAACCGCAAAATGTTTGACCTTTATGGTTCTTTTGATAATAATGTCAGGTATGCAATGGATTATGATATTTTGTTACGATGCTATAATGAAATTAATGAAAAAGACTATGTAAACTATGACGTTAGCTATATGCTTGTAGGAGGCAAATCACAAAAAGGTGATAATGGTGCCATAAAAGACTACAGAGATTTGCAAATAAAGCATCGGGTTTGGATAACTCCAATTGCGTTTATTTTTTATTATTGGGCAATTTTTAAGATATTCATAAAAAAATTAATTAATTTTAAATCTACGGGGCTATCTTAAAAAATATTTAGGAAATCAAAGTAAGGAATTAACTAAATCTTACTAAAATTTCTCAAAAATAAATTAAATTCTTAGATCTTTTATAATCAAAAAATAAACATAGGTATACATAATTAAACTGACAGTTCTATTTATAAAACCATAAGTTGGTTTGAGTTGCTAATATGTTTGATGAATTATTTATTTAAAATATAGGAAGAAGTATGGAAAAGAGAGCTTTAGTATGTGGCCACCTTGTTAACAGGCTGAAAAAGGAAGGCTATTATGTTATTGGTGTTGATATAAAAAGGCATGAATATCAGCAAACCTCTGCAGATAAATTTATTGTGGGTGACCTTAGAGATCCGAACTTTACAGAAGAAGTAATTGATCAAGGTTTTGATGAATTATATCAATTAGCTGCAGATATGGGTGGTGCTGGCTTTGTTTTTTCTGGAGAAAATGATACTGACATTATGCATAATTCAGCATTAATCAATTTAAATGTAGTTGAAAAGTCAATTAAAGCAGAGGTGAAAAAAATATTTTATTCCTCATCTGCATGCATGTATCCTGAGAGAAATCAATTAGATCCTGAAAATCCTAATTGTAAAGTTGGAAATTGAAAATAGTTCATGTTATTTCAAACTTTTCACTTCCATTTGGAGGTATGGCTGTTGCTTGTAAAGAAATTGCTGAAGGACAGGTTAAGGCTGGACTAGATGTTACAGTAATTACTTCTTATCTTGATTTTCCATCTGGATACTTAAACAAACCAAATGATAAACCTGTATTTGAAAATGGGGTCAGAGTGTTCTATTGCTCCGTATTATTTGAGCCTCTAGTATTTTCTTTTCAATTAATAAAACACCTCAAAAGAGAATTACGTGAATCAGATTTAGTTCACGTTCTTGGTCTTTATAGATTTCCACAATCATATGCTTGCTGGTATTCAAGGAGAATAAAAATACCTTATATCTTGTCTCCTCACGGGTCGCTTGATCCAGTTCTTTTTGACAAAAAAGAAAGAAAACTAATGCGTCGACTTTATCAGTTCATGTTTGAAATTAAAAATATTAAAAAATCAAAAAAAATTCATTTTACTGCAAATGATGAGTTAGAGTTTGCTAACTTTTTAGACCTTAAGGAGAAAAGTGTTGTAATCCCTAATGGAATTGAAACTAATGATTTTAAAAAATTACCAAATAAAGGTGTTTTTTTAGATACCTATGAAATTAAAGAAAACTCTTTCAAAATTCTTTTTTTAGGAAGAGTTGTTTGGAAAAAAGGTCTTGACATTTTATTGAGTTCGCTACCTTTAATAATAAAAAAAATTCCAAATGTATTATTAATTATTGCTGGACCAGATAACGAAGGTTACAAAAAAACTCTCAAAGATATTATTAATAGTTTAAATATTGATGGTCATATAAAATTTGTAGGAATGCTTGACAGAGAAAAAGTAAAGCAAGCTTATGTTGACGCTGATATATTTGTCCTTCCTTCGTATTCCGAGAACTATGGAATTACAATTATTGAGAGTCTGGTCTGTGGATGTCCTGTTATCATATCCAAAAATGTAAACATACATAAAGAGATTATGGATAATAATATAGGGCAAGTAATTGATTGTGATCCAAAAGACATCTCTGATGCTGTTATTACTTATTTTAATAAATCAGATGATTATAAAATTAAGCACAGGGCAGATATTAGAAACTATGCTCTCCAAAAATATGATTGGGAGAACGCGATCAAAAAGTTTTCTAATTTATACGAAGAAATTTTATTTGATAAAAAAAGATGAACATATTAATGATTCATCAACACTATTATCCTGAGATGTCAGGTACGGCTAGACGGACAAAAGAATTAGCTGAAAATTTTGTTAAAAAAGGACACAGGGTATCAGTACTAACTTCATATCCTCGTAAATTTAGGTCATTACCAGGTATAAGCTTCAAATCACATGAGCAAATTAACAAAGTCTCTGTTTACAGGATAAAAACACTATTCGAAATAAATAATAATGTTTTACTTCGTTTATTTTCATATTCTACTTTTGTAATACAATCAGTTTTGTATGCATTAAGATTATCAAAAAAATCCGAAATTGTAATAACCATTGCGCCATTATCATCTGGAATCATAGGCTCAGTGGTAAAAATCGCTAATAAAACGCATCATCATTTTGATGTTCCAGATATTTTGCCCGATTTAGGGATATCAGCAGGTATGATCAAAAATAAATTTGTAATTAAACTACTTTTTAGATTAGAAAAATGGGTATACAAAAATTCAGATACGATTTCAACATGCACTAAAGGTCAGTTAGAAAACATAAATAATAAAGGGATATCCTCAAAAAAAATAACTTGGATTTCTGATTGGATAGATAATTCTAATTTTTTTACTACTGATAGGACACTTTCAACCAAATTATCCAAGAATTTTAAAAGTAAAAAAATCATTTCTTTTATTGGCAACATCGGGGCTCTTCAAAATCCAGAAGTTTTTGTTGATACAATGAGATTATTATCTTTAGAAAATCAGATTCAATTTTTATTTATTGGTGATGGAATAATGTTGCCAGAATTAAAATCTAAAGTAGAAAAACTAAATATTAAAAACATAGAATTTATAGGGCGGGTAAAAAGAGAACATATACCTACGTATATGAGTATTTCTGATATTTTAGTCGCAAATTATGTGCCAGACCAGCACTTGAATTTATACATCCCTGGAAAATTATTTGAATATGCGATATCTAGAAGGCCTATCATTATGGGAGGAAAGGGAGATTCAGAAACTTTTATCAATAAATATAAACTTGGAATCGTTGTTCCACCATCAAATGCTAATGCTTTTAAAAAAGCGATCCTGAAAATTATTAATGAATCATATTCTTTTGATCCGCAAATTGCTCAATTTATGAAAGATTATTCAATTGAGAATGTTACAAAAAAATATGATTTAATTTTTCGTAAACTAAAACCCTAAAAAAGAGTTAAAAATGTTTAAAAATAAAACTTTATTAATTACTGGAGGCACTGGTTCTTTTGGGACTTCGGTCTTAAACAGATTTGTCAATACTGATATTAAAGAAATTAGGGTTTTTAGTCGTGATGAAAAAAAACAAGAAGATATGCGAATTAAGTATAACAATGATAAAATCAAATATATTATTGGAGATGTTCGTTCATTTAATAGTATTAATTCTGCCATGAAAAATGTCCACTACGTATTTTGCGCTGCTGCCTTAAAGCAGGTCCCTTCTTGTGAATTTTATCCACTTGAGGCTGTAAAGACAAACATTATTGGGGTTGAAAATACTATAAGAGCATCTCTCCAAAATAATGCTGAAAAAATAATTGTTTTAAGTACTGATAAAGCTGTAAATCCTGTTAACGCAATGGGAATGAGCAAAGCTTTAGCTGAAAAGGTGGCTATCGCTTCTACTCGAAATATTACTGACCCAAATAAGAAAATAGCGATTACTAGATATGGGAATGTTATGGCTTCGAGAGGTTCCGTTATTCCACTTTTTGTAAGGCAAATTAAAAAAGGTGAGCCTTTGACCGTTACTGATCCTGATATGACAAGATTTATGATGTCATTAGATGATGCAATTGATTTGGTTTTATATGCTTTTAATAATTGTAAGCAAGGCGATATATTTGTTCAAAAATCTCCATCTGCTACGATAAATAATTTAGCTTTGGCTCTTAAAGAAATTTTTCAGGCTAAAAATCCAATTAAAATTATGGGAACGCGTCATGGTGAGAAAAAGCACGAAGTGTTATTAAATAAAGAGGAATTATTTAAATCAGAAGACTTAGGCGATTACTTTAAGGTACCTGTTGATGAGAGAAATTTAAATTATAAAAAATATTTTGAAACTGGAGAAAAACCATTATCAAATGAAATTGAATATTCATCGAACAATTCATATAGACTGAGTAAAAATGAAATCATTGAAATGTTATTAAAACTTCCATTTATAAAAAGCGAGTTAAATAATTAAAATCCAAAAATGAAAAAAATAGTAACTATAGTAGGCACTAGACCAGAGATAATTAAAATGTGTCGTGTAATAGCAGAATTGGATAAATGTACAAAACATATACTTATCCATACTGGACAAAACTATGATTATGAGCTGAATGAGGTGTTTTTTAAAGAATTAGAAATAAGAGAGCCAGACTATTTTTTAAATGCTACGGGTGATTCTGTATCTGAAACGATAGGGAATATCATTTCTAAATCTGATAAAGTTTTAAAGGAAGAAAATCCAGATGCCGTACTTTTATATGGTGACACAAATAGCTGTCTATCAATTATTGCGGCCAAAAGAAGAAAAATACCGACTTTCCACTTTGAAGCAGGTAACAGGTGCTTTGATCAAAGAGTTCCAGAAGAATTAAATCGGAAAATTGTTGATCATTTGAGTGATATTAATTTGCCTTTAACTGAACATGCGAGGCAGTATTTATTGGATGAAGGATTAAGACCTGAAACGATCATTAAAACTGGTTCTCCAATGAAAGAGATACTAGACCATTATAACTCAAAAATTGAAAATTCAAATATCCTTGAATCATTAGAGATAAGTGAAAATAATTATATTTTAGTTAGTGCACACCGAGAAGAAAATATTGATTCAGCTACTAACTTTAATGATTTTTTAGATACACTCCAAGAAATAGTAAAGGTATATAATAAAAAGGTAATTGTTTCTACCCACCCAAGAACAATGAAGAAATTAGTTAGGAAGGAAAAGGTAGATTTAAATAAAAAAATTATTTTTTCAAAACCTTTAGGGTTTTTTGATTATGTTCAATTACAGAAAAAATCTTATTGTGTTGTTTCTGATAGTGGGACGATCACTGAGGAAGCATCAATACTAAATTTACCTGCAGTAATGATAAGATACTCCCATGAAAGGCCAGAGGGGATGGATGAAGGAACATTAATTATGTCTGGTTTAAAAAAGGAAAGTGTTATTGAATCAATAAATATTACTAAATCATTTAATTATAAAAAAAGAACTTTCAATTTGGTTAATGACTACAATGTAGATAATTATTCAAAAAAAATTGTAAAGATTGTACATAGTTATATCGATTATGTAAATCGAACGATCTGGAAAAAATAGATCAAATGAAAAAGATACTTGTTCTAGGCCATAAGGGAATGCTTGGTCACATGGCTAATAATTTTTTAACTCAAAAAGAAGATTGTGTGGTTGAAACTACAGATTTAAGATGGCCATCTGGTGACTTTAAAAGATTTTTAAAATTCTTTTCTTCTCAAGATAATTCATTTATCATCAATTGCATTGGTGCAATACCTCAGCGCCTCAACTGTTTTGATATCAATACTGATATTCCTATATGGTTGGAAAAAAATATTGGCGAAAGTTTTGGCTGTAGGATAGTCCATCCTGGAACTGATTGTGAAAGTGACAATGATGAATATGGTTTATCAAAGAGGAAAGCGTCTGATTATATAATTAAAAAAGGAAAAATTACTAAAATTATTAAGTCATCTATAATTGGACCTGAATTAGGTACTAAAAAAAGTTTGCTTGAATGGTTTTTAAATTGTCAAGATAAAGAAATCGATGGATACAGCCATTTTTTTTGGAACGGTATAACTACCTTACAGTGGGCAAACATTTGTTATGATTTAATTATTAATTGGGATAATTATAATATTTTAACCATTCCTGCTACAGAATGCATTTCAAAGCACGATTTATTGGTAAAAGTAAAAACAATTTTTAATAAAAAAATAAAAATCAATAAAAATATGAAAATAAAAGCAAATAAATGTTTAGTCGGTAATTTAATAGTCCCCACTATTGATAATCAGCTACTAACGTTAAAGAAGCAAATTAATGAAAATAAATATTAATATATTTTCTTTTATTGCAATTATTTTCACTGTAAACATTTTTATTATATGATTTGAGAAAGGTATTGAGGCGATGAAGAAAGCACTAATAACAGGGGTAACTGGTCAAGATGGAAGTTACCTAGCTGAATTGTTACTTGAAAAAGGGTATGAGGTCCATGGTATTATTCGTCGCAGTAGTTCCTTTAACACTGGTCGGATTGATCATATAATTAATAATGAAAAATACAAAGATCAATTTTTTTTTCATCATGGCGATGTGACCGATGCAAGCAACCTAAACAGGTTATTAGAAAAAATTCAACCTAATGAAATTTATAACCTTGCTGCTCAAAGTCATGTAAAAGTATCTTTTGAGATTCCCGATTATACAGCGCAGGTAGATGCTTTAGGTACCCTACGTTTTTTGGATGCTATAAGAGAGACTGATATAAATACAAAATTTTATCAAGCTTCTACTAGCGAGCTTTACGGAAAAGTTCAAGAAATTCCGCAAACTGAAAAAACAGCTTTCTATCCGTGTTCTCCTTATGGAGTGGCAAAATTATACGCATACTGGATTATAATAAATTATCGTGAAGCATATGATATTTTTGCATGCAATGGAATATTATTTAATCATGAATCGCCTCGCAGAGGTGAAACTTTTGTTACCCGAAAGATTACTTTAGCTGCATGCAGAATAAAAGAAGGCCTTCAAAAAAAACTCTATCTAGGGAATCTTAATGCAAAAAGAGATTGGGGGTATGCGCCAGAGTATTGTGAAGGGATGTGGTTAATGTTACAGCAAGAACGGCCAGAAGACTATGTTTTAGCAACTGGAGAAAACCACACTATTCGTAAATTTATTGAATTAACATTCAAAGAATTAGATATAAAAATTGATTGGATAGGGACTGGACAGGAAGAACAGGGGTTAGACTCTCGAACTGGGGAAAGTATTGTTGAGGTTGATAAAAAATACTACAGGCCGACTGAAGTTGATTTGCTTCTAGGAGATGCAACTAAAGCGAGAAACGAGTTGGGGTGGAAACCAAAAACAAATCTAAATGAACTTATAAAAATCATGGTTCGGTCAGATTTGGAAAAAATTAGGAAAGGGGGTTAATTATTAACGAAAAATCAAAGATTTTTATTGCTGGTCACCGAGGGCTTGTTGGCTCTGCAATTGTTCGAAAACTTAAAAACAGAGACTACAATAAGATTATCACAAAAACGCGCGAAGAACTAGATTTAAGAAATCAACAGAAAACCAGATCTTTTTTTAAAAAAGAAAGACCTGAATATGTTGTTATTGCTGCAGCAAAAGTTGGAGGCATTTTAGCAAATAGTTCCTATCCTGCTGAGTTCTTATATGATAATTTGTTAATCCAAAATAATCTTATTCATTTTTCTTATGAATTCGGTGTGAAAAAACTATTGTTCTTAGGTTCTGCCTGTATTTATCCTAAGTATGCTGATCAACCTATTAAGGAGAAATCATTATTAACAGGAAAATTGGAGCCAACTAATGAATGGTATGCTATAGCTAAAATTGCTGGAATAAAATTATGCCAAAGTTATTATTATCAGTACAATAAAAATTTTATCTCCATAATGCCGAATAATCTTTACGGGCCAAATGATAATTTTGATCTAAAAACTTCTCATGTCTTACCTGCACTAATTAGAAAATTTCATGAAGCTAAACTAAGCTCAAAAAAAAGTGTCTCAATTTGGGGTACGGGGAAGCCACTCAGAGAATTCCTACATGTAAATGATTTGGCTGATGCCGTAGTTTTTGTTTTACAAAATATTGATTCAGTGGATATTTATGGTTTAGATATATCCCATGTTAATGTCGGCTCTGGTGAAGAAATTACAATTAAAAATTTAGCACTTATGGTAAGTGAGATTGTTGGCTATTCTGGTGATTTAATTTTTGATAAGTCAAAGCCTGATGGGACTCCGAGAAAGCTAGTTGATAATTCAATATTATCTAAAAGTGGATGGAGTGCAAAAATTTCCTTAAGGAAAGGTCTAGAAGATGTCTATTCTTGGTATAGGAATAATATTAAATGAGAAAATCGTTTTTAATCCTAGGAAATAAGACTTTCTATTTCTTATAGATCTAGGTGTTCATATGAAAATCATGATAAAAAGTTTAACTTATTCTTTTAATTTAAATTTTTACATAATAGTTTTATTAAATATTGTCTTTATATATATTAATCACCAAATCAAGATCATTTAATTAAATATGATATCACAACGTTATTATCCATATTATAGACTGGGTTATACTTTTTCAGATTTAGTCTTACTTTTTTTAGTATACCATTTTACATATGCATATACTTTTGATAAGGTGCCTCGAATAGGTTTTGGTGATGGCTTGCTTCTTGCGATTACTGCGGTTATATGGCTTATTGCTTCTATAGCAATTGGTTTAAATGATATACGCCGGGATGAAGCTATTGATGATTACATTAAAGAATATTTCTTGGCCCAAATTTTTACACTTCTGATGTTAAGCTCTGCATTGCTTTTTGGAAATTTTGATATCCCACAAAATTTTATTGTTTCCTTTTGTTTAATTCAGTTAGTTGCTTTATTTGTAAATAGACTTTTTTGGGTGGCATTATCTAGAACAATGCGAGCTGCTGGTTATAATGTAAGAAATATTTTTTTATACGGTTCCGAAAATGATTATTACGAATTAAAAAATTGGACTGAAAACAATCGTGATTATGGTTACCACCTCAACGGCTGGTTTAAAGATTTTAGCATTGATTTTAAAAGTAAAAATATAAAAAAGGATTTTTCATCTATAGTTGAAAATTCAAGCGTGGATCACTTTGTCTTAGATCCTACAAGGCTAGATGAAGAAAGATTGAATGAAGCAATTGACTGGGCTGAAGATAAGGGTGCTCGTATACATTTGATTGAACCAAGGACACAAAAAATAACGCAGAAGTTAAACATTAAGGATACTTTTGGACCATTTGCCGCAGTCAAGCTTAGAAAAGAGCCATTAACTGAGTTTAAAAATAGAGCAATAAAAAAGATTTTTGATATTTCGCTATCTTTTTTTGTTATTGCTACCATTTTTTGGTGGTTTGTACCCGTAATCTATTTTTTAATTAGAATTACGAGTAAGGGGGATGGAATTATTGGCCAAAGACGTATCGGTATTGATGGAAAAGAATTCACATGTTATAAGTTTAGGACTATGTATTCTAATGAAGCCGCTGAAAAAGGACTCAGTCATTTAACTAAAAAGGATGATCCAAGGATTACATTTATTGGAAAATTTCTTAGAAAAAGTAATTTAGACGAACTCCCTCAATTTATTAATGTTATTCAAGGTTATATGAGTGTTGTTGGGCCGAGACCTCACATGGTTAGTGAAGAAGAAGAAATTGCTTCTAAAATAAAAAAATACAGGATTAGGCGTTTTATTAAACCTGGTATTACTGGTCTTGCCGCGGTTGAAGGGTTCCGGGGAGGTACAGAGGATATGCCGTTAATGGCAAAGCGAATTAAATATGATATACAATATATTGAAAAATGGTCAATATGGTTGGATTTAAAAATCTGTATTAAAACTGCGTACCAGATGCTTACCTTAAGTACAGGCGCAAAATAATAATATTTTCAATTCACACCTTTTGAATAAATTATTAATTATTCCTATTATTTTTGTTTCTTTTCTAAAGGCTAGTGTAAACTATAGCAAAACTGAATTATCAATCTTTGCATTATTAAATAATAATCGTTATGGAGATATTAAACATCATAATAATGATATATTGAACTCAGGGATATTGAGCGATTTTAAATTTAAGTATGGAAACTTTAAAATTATTAATCAGATGTTTCTTTCAACTGATTCCAATAGCACCAAGAAGGGTGGCGGAAAGAAAATAAAAGGGTTTTTCGGCTATACTAATCTAGGATATTTAGAGTTTCAAACAGATATAGGTTTATTGAAAAACCAATGGGTTTATGGTAGGTATTATTTAAAAAATGGATTTTCTAAAATGGGAGATTTGTTAGTTGGTAAAGATTCCAGACCTTTTGATGGCTTCTATTGGAAGATTAATTATAAAAATATTGAAGGAAATTTTAATGCTATTCAACTAGAAGAAATAAATAATTATAAACGCTATTTAACTGTTCATTCATTAAAATTAAAACTTGGTAATAGACTTACTCTTTTATTCAGTGAGTCATCTCTTTATTCTACTGATAAAGGTGGATTTAACTGGCAGTTATTAAATCCTGTAATTTTTTGGGTTCCTGAAAGAGAAAATTATCCAATTATACAAGCAAATGGATTAATGTATTTTGGCTTGAATTTTATTTTAATACCAGGGTTTTCACTTTATTCAGAATTTTTGATTGATGATTGGCAAATTAATAAAAAAAGCAAGGGTGACCTAGAGCCAAATGAATTTGGGTTAATATTTGGTTTAGATATTAAAGATTGGTTGTTTAAAGATTTTAATTTTTGGGCAGAGTACACGAAAATAACTAATCGAACTTATCAATCTTATTATGTAGAGGAAGTATATACCCATCGAAATTTCCCTATTGGACATTATTTGGGCAATGATTTTGATTTAATACAAATTAATATCTCAAAAAAAATTGTAAGCGGTGGTATAAAACCATATTTAAGTATTGTTTTTCATCGTGATGGTTATAATGGAATGGATACACCTTTTGATGAGCCTTGGTTAGCAGATGACGTTAGCCTAAGTGAGGGTTTTTCTGAGCCTTTTCCCACAAAGCCATTCGTAAAAAAAATTGAATCAGAATTAGCTATCGATTATAATTTTAAAAATGGATCTATGATTAGTCTAGGGTTGAGGCACAAGAATAACAAAAATAATAATAAAACTATATTAGAAATTGTTACAAGAATAAAGTTTGGGATAGGGACTTCAATTAAGTATTAAATATTTAAATAGAATTGGAATTTAAAAATATCTTTGACAGGAGTATTTATTTTCATAAACTTGTTCACATTTTAAAATTAAATAAATATAATAAAATAGCGAGAATAAAATGAACTTACGTAACATATTAGTCTTAATTATTTCTTTTAGTTTGGGATTTGTCCTATATGCTCAGGATGATGTAACAGAAGAAGCATCAGCCGATACAACTGAAGCTGTAGATGAGGCAATGGATGAAGGAATGGACACGGACATGAGCATGGAAGAAGAACTTCTTGAATATGAAGAAGAGGAATCTTCTAGCCCGTTAGATGGATTTAGTGCTGGTTTTACTGGTAGTGTTGGTTTTGTAAATGGGGAGTATATAACTAATACACCAGTTGGTGGAAGTTTGATTATTACAACACCTTATGGATTCGATCTCGGAGGTTTAGGTCGTTTTAATGTCAGTTTGGCATTTGGTTCATATTCTGGGCAAGCAGAAACTGGTATGAGTATTTTAGGTATTGAGACAATGGTCCCTGTCGATATAAATCCTTCAGTTATGGGTGTGGGTGGTAACCTGACACTAGCGAAAATGGTTTTTGCAGAAGGGCATGCAGGTTTGGTAGGCGATGGAATGGGTGTTCGTGGTTTTGCTGGCGTCTCACTTGAGAGAATAATGAAAAAATCATTAGGATTACCTGTGAATATTCTTGTTGGTGGAGAAGGTTTTATTTCTACTGAACTTCTGGATGGTGGAGAAAAATCATTCTGGGGCGGATTAGGTGCAAGGTTAGATTATTCATTCTAAAACAATATAAATTCCAAAAGAAAAGCGATCTTCTTAGATCGCTTTTTTTTTATCAAAAAGATAAATACTAAATTGATAATATCATTAATTTGAATTTGGTTTCTAATTATTAAGTTGGTAATGATTTTATGTACGCTCTAACATATTTTACCTTATCTTTTGGATTAACTCTTTGGTTTTCCCATTTTTTATTAAGGTATGTAGATCCTTCTTTTTTTATAGATAAACAATCCTCATCGAAGTTACATCAAAAACCAAGATCTCGATATGGTGGTATAGCATTTGGAATTGTTTCTATTGTATTAGCAGCCTTATCGATCAATAATGCAGGTGACTATAATTGGTATCTAATGGCTGGTATTTTTATTATTCTTCTAGGCGCTATAGATGATCATTTTTCAATCTCCTGGTGGCTAAAACTACTGGTTCAAATTTTTATTGGGCTAATGATAATTGTTCATTTCTTTCCTGAAATCAATAAGTTTACTTTTTTAGGGACTATTGAAATTTTTGATAAAAATTATATAATTCCATTTTTTTTATTTTGGTTTTTAGGAATTACTAATTCTATTAATCTTATAGATGGACTAGATGGATTAGCTGGTGGAGTTACCATTATTATTGCATTTTTTTGCTCTGTTTTAGGTTACTTTGTTGGTGGACCTGCATTTATGCATTTAAACATAATAATCAGTGCCTCATTGCTAGCTTTTTTGCATTTTAACCTACAACCTTCAAGATTTTTTATGGGCGATAGTGGGAGTCTATTTTTAGGTTTTCATTTAGCTGTTATGCCTATAATGATGTTTTGTTCTAAAGGGAAAATTGCTGGGGATATTAATTTTACACCATTTATTCTCATGAATTCATTTTTAATAATTGATACTTCAAGGGTTTTTTTTGAGAGATTACGTTTAGGAGAGAATCCATTCCTAGCTGATAAAACACATTTTCATTATTTACTTTATCAAAAATCAAAATCTCACAATATTACATTATTAGTAATATTTATTTTGAATATAATCGCATCCATAATATCTATCTTTGCAACCCTTTTTGATTTTGTTTCTTTTTATTTTATCGTTATATATCTAGGGATCACAGTTGTTTTTATTTTTTCAACTAGATTAATAAAAGGATTAATTGATAAAATTAGATTTCAAAAAATAAAAATTAAATCTAACGAACAACTTCCAGTTTTAGAGGATACTATATTTAGGCTTCATTATTTATCTTATGTATTGGTGCTGTATTTTGTAATACTATTTTTTTCAAAGTATAATCAGATTTTAGTTTTACCTAGCTATCAAAGTGCTGTTTTGGGATTTATTTTAATTTCAATTTTTCTTTTGGTAAAATTTTTTAAAAATATTTACCATCGACCAGATGCAATTTTAATTATGATTGCATCCTTGCAATTGTTTTTTATTATTCCTGAACAAATAATAGCTTCTGTTAATAAAAATATCCTTGATTTAATATATTCCTGGGTTCGGTTTGGATCATTGGCTGCTTCTGCGATAATTTTTCTTGATAATGTTTTTTTAAAAGATAAAAAAATCGTAAATAATTTTTTGTCTTTTTCAGATGTATTGTTTTTTATGGTATTGATTGGGTTTTTAGCGCTTCAAAAATTTGAGATTAGGCAAATATTTACAGTTATAGTTGAAATTTCTATAATATATTTGGCAAATAAATTATTTTTTATTTCTTTATCACCAAATTTTCAAAAGAAAATAAGATGATGCGAATATGAAAATCATATCGGTAGTTGGCGCGAGACCAAACCTAATGAAAATAGCGCCATTCATTAATGCTATTAATGTGTATAATGAAAAATTTAAACCACTAGTTAATCATTATTTAGTCCATACAGGACAACATTATGATACTGATATGTCTGATATTTTTTTTAAACAGCTAAGTATATCTACGGCTGATAAATATCTTAAAATTGGCTCTGGAAGCCATGCTCAGCAGGTCGGTAAAACAATGATTGAGTTTGAAAAAGTTCTTGAAATTGAAAAGCCAGATTGGGTGGTGGTTGTTGGTGATGTAAATGCAACCTTAGCATGCTCTGTAACTACTAAAAAACAAAAAATCAAATTATGTCATATAGAGGCAGGGCTTCGATCTAATGATATAACTATGCCAGAAGAAATAAATAGAATAGTCACTGATAGTCTGTCAGATTTATTGCTTGCACCAGATAAGTTTTCTTTTAATAATCTAATCAAAGAAGGTAAAAATGAAAATAATGTTAAGATGATTGGAAATATTATGATAGATACTTTTGAAAAAAATAGATCCTATGCAATAAAAATGGATTTAGAGACTATAATAAAAAAAAATACTATAAAAAATAAAACCCTATTTAATGATGAATACGTTTTGCTAACTCTTCATAGACCTTCCAATGTGGATAATGAAAGTAAACTTTGTAAAATTGTTGATTTTTTAACTAATAAGGTTACAACTCAATTCCCTGTTATTTGGCCAGTACATCCTAGAACTAAGAAACAGCTAGAGAGGTTTCATATTTGGGAAAACCTTATCAGGGATAATAGTATAATAATTTTAAAACCTATAGGTTATTTTGAAATGATTAAGCTAAACATGGAAGCAAAAATTGTATTGACAGATAGTGGTGGACTTCAGGAAGAATCTTGTGTCATTGGGACTCCTTGCCTTAGTCTAAGGAGTAATACAGAGAGGCCAATAACTCTTATACAAAATGGTGGCACGGTCAATTTAGTGGATGAAGAATTAAAAAATTTAAATCGTATTTATAAAAATTTACTTATCAAGGGGAAAAATCCAAGTATACCTGAAAAATGGGATGGTAAGACGGCTGAAAGATGCTTAAGTGAAATATTAAAATTCTCAATATAGTATACAATTTTTGTGATGTTTCTTTATTCTTAGTATTAAGTTTATGATTATGATTAAGAAGTTATTAAATATTTTACTTATTCTAGGTTTCGTTTATGCGCAAAGTGAGATAGCATATAAGATTGATACTAACAAAAGTCAGCTATTATGGCGAGCTGAGCAATTAACAGGTAATCATTGGGGTTATATTTCAATAAAAAGTGGTAACGTAATTTTTAATGCAAATGGTCAATTAGAGGCAGGCAGTGTAATAATAGATATGAATACAATCACAATTGAGGATGATACATGGAAAGAAAAACTGAAGCAGCATCTTGAGTCTGATGATTTTTTTTCGGTTAAAAATTTTTCGGAGTCATCATTTAATATAAAAAAAATAACTCCTAAAGCATCTGGCTTAGAGATAGAAGGGCTGCTAACGATAAAAGGTGTTTCTAATCCCAATATATTTATGGTCAAAGTTAAAAATGTTGATAATGGTTATATAGCTACTGGTAAAGTAGTTGTTGATCGCACACTTTATGGTATTAAATATAGGTCTGGTAAATATTTTCCAGAGATTGGTAACCGTCTTATATATGATAATTTTACAATCGAATTTAATTTAACAACAAAAAGGTAGATCCAATATTCAGCTAATTAGCGATATTTTTAATGTATTGCTTTCCTTGCCTAGCCAGCATGTTATCTATGGTACATTAAGTACTGTTTTTTGTATTGCTGGAGCTTGGATATATAGCCATGGATCAGATAGTCTAAAAACTATTTTTCTCGAAACCTCTAGTTGGTTAGTTCTTATAAATGAAATATTATTTCAAATAAATATGATTTACTACGGTTCTTGGTCTGTTAAAACATCTCTCCCTTTTGAAATGTGTTATATTTCAGCAATTTTGATTCCTGTATACAGTAGAAATAGAAATTCACGTTTATTAAAAAATTGGTTTTATTTTGCTGGTTTTGGAGGATCCTTTTTTGCATTTTTAAATACAAATTTATCTGAGATGTCCCAAATATATATATCGATACATTATTTTTTTGCTCATGGCCTTGTAGTATTTGTTATGTTTACAATCGTAATCGATGGTTTTCGCCCTAAGTGGCTAGATTTTTTTCAAGCTGTAAAATGGACATCTATCCTAGTAGCTATAATGTTTGGTGTTAATATTATTTTTAGTAGTAATTATATGTTTACTTTCCAAAAACCAGAAGGTGTAAATTTCACTATTTTAATGCCAGAATGGCCGTATTATTTTATTATAATGTTATTGATAGGATTAATTTTTTATTTAATTCTTATGCTAATCACCTTTATTCCTTTTTTTAAACAACCCTCTAATGATATTAGTACAAAATATTAAATTATTATTTCATGAATTATTTTAATATTATCAACTTATTTGGTTTTCAGATTGGATGGTGGTCCTGTGTTCTTGGTGTAAAAAATGATTTATACTATTTAGGTCCAATAGTTATGGCAATATTTTTATTACTTCATTATCTATTTCATCCTGCGAACGTGCTTATTGAATTTAAGTTAATATTAATTTTTTCTTTAATAGGTACTCTTGCAGATAGTATTTTGGCTTTTTCAAATGTATTAAAATATCATGGTGGATATTTAACCTACTTTGCTCCTCTATGGATTACTGCAATGTGGGCTGGGTTTACTGCGACGATTAATTATTCAATGGGGTGGTTGAAGCAGAAACTGTTTTTACAAATTATTTCTGGGTTGGTTTTTGGTCCTTTAGCCTATATTACAGGGCAAAAATTTGATGCCATAGTATTCAATATATCTTTTATTAACACTTGCATAATTATTGCAATTATTTATGGAATATCATTGCCATTAGTTTACCATTTAAATACACGCATGGGTTTGGATTAGTTTTTGAAAAATCTTTTATTTTTATTTTCCTTTATTTTAGGTGTTTGTTTTGGAGAAAGTGTTGACTCAAAAAAATTATTAGATAACCTTTATGTTGAAGATGGATGGGTGGTTAATAATATTCTAGATGATGGGACGAAATTCTATACTAAAAAGATTGAAACCCTGAACCAGATAGCCGTAAAAGTAAGTCAGGTTACCAATATTATTCCAAAGTATATAAAAAGCGTTGTCACTGATTTAGATAAATATGGTGAGTTTCTATCAAACTCAAATACGATGAGTTCAACAATTTTATTTTTAGCTGAAGAATACGTTGATGGATATCAACATATTAGGGTCTCATTACCATTTTTTAGTGATCGTCGTTATTGTTTTAGAATGTTTGATTATGATTTGCCATTAGATAGTAGTGGTGCTTTTGTGGAATGGTTCTTATTGGATGAAAATTTAGAATACACAAACTTTTTAAAACAAAACAATCCCGAAGCTATATATATTAGTATAGGCTCAGGCTCTTGGTCTGCTAAGGTCATAGATACCTCAAGATATGATATTTCTTATCGATTAATTATGGACCCAGGAGGCGCTATCCCAGATTTTCTCACACAAAAAATTAATTCTATTAGTATTATTAATTTATTTCGTGACGTTATGTTAGAAGCAAAAAGAAGAGCCAACTTTTAATATTTTTGAAAAAAATAATAAATGGCGTTTTTATAACAAAAAATAACCATGAAAGATCGATAGGTGATTAAAAAAATATATTTTTTCTTTACTATTTCTAGTTTCATCATAGGTCAGGTGCTAATCCTAAGTAATAGAAGTGGTGGATTAATTATCATGCTTGGTATATTTTTACCTATAATGGTCAGCTATTTAAATATTGAATTGATAAAGTGGATTCACAATAATTATGGTAATCAAGCAACCAATTATTTCAATATATTCCAATTTATAACAAAATCTATATTTATGATATTAATGTCTTATATCGGAATAAAAATCTTTAATTTGAATTTTAAAATCTATATTCCAATATTATGTACAGTGTGGTTTGTTTTCCATATTATAGAAGCTTTCTTCACCCAAAACCTACTTAAAAGACAAAAATAAAAGCCCATAAAGCTTTTTTATTTCAACGAGCTATAATTTCGTATTATCGGGAAAATATAGTTACATGAAATACTAAAAAATAATTTAAGAAATAAAATACAATGTAAAACGCTCAAAACGGGTTAAAAGGTTGCGTGCACAACTAAAAATGTCTAATTTTAACGATGTCCAAAGAACAATCATTAAAGTTTCATATGAATCTTGGAATGCTGATTGAGACTGCCTTTCGTATGATGACAAAAAGATTTGTACATAATGCTTACAAATCTGGTGTCAACATTTCTCTTGACCAGTGGCAGGTCCTTGGTCCAGTCTGGCAGTTGAAATGTCCTTCCCAAAAAGAATTAGGTGAGGTTTGTCTAAAAAATAAAGCAAGTATTACCAGAACTATCGATTCTTTAGAAAAAAAGAGTTTAGTTGTTAGAGTTCCAGATCAAATTGATCATCGTATCAAAAGAGTAGTTCTTACTAATTTAGGTGAGCAACTTTTTTATGATGTTCTGCCAATAATGGAAAAAACTCGTGAAGAGGTAAGAGGCGATATTAGCGAAGATCAAATAGATACTTTCAAAAAGGTTTTATCTAAAATAATTCAAAACTTAGACGTTGATTAAAATGAAAGACTATTTAAGCCTAATTCTTGTTTTCTTTTTCACTATTACTTTTACAGGTTGTAGTCCGAAAAACAAAATTGAAATACAAGATCTAGATTTTAATATACCTACTGAATGGTCTTTTCCAATACATAATAATGTTGAAAGTACTACAGACTGGTGGACTCATTTTAATAATTCAAATTTGGATAATTTCTTAAGTGATGTGAAAGATTATAGCCCTGATTTACAAACTCTTTTGCAAAATCAAAAAATTAGTTTAAATAATGCAAAAATTCTTGGCGCAAATATTTTGCCATCAATTAATGCAAATATAAATAGTTCAGAAAGTGTTCAAAATTTATCAGCATTTGGTTTTGCAGATTCCTTTCTTCCGCCCACAAATAGTGATACTACTGGTCAGGTTACTAGCACAAGCAGTGAAGTATTATCTTTTGAAAATAAAATATATGGATTGGGAATTAATTATCAATGGGAAATAGATATATGGGGGCGACTTTTAAATGAGAGGCGAGCTGCAAAAACTGATTATGAGGCTATTCAGCATGACCTTTCATATATGGGTTTTTCTATTCTGGTTAGAAGTGCAATACTTTATTTTCAAGGTGTTGAGGCAGCAGCCCAAGTTGCACTTTCTCAGGAATCTTATGAGAGTTTGATTGAAATCAGAGATCTTGTTAAAGAGCGCTATGAAAAAGGTTTAAGATCAAGTTTAGACTATCGCCTTTCTGAAACCTCTGTATCAACTGCAATATTAGAAAATGAAAGTCGAAAAAACCAGTTGTCTTATATCAATCGTCAATTGCAAACTATTCTGGGTAAGTATCCATCTGGGAATTTCATAGAAGAAAATAAACTCCCACATAATTTACCAGACATCCCAAGCATTGTCCCTGCCTCTATATTAAAAAATAGGCCCGATATACACAGTCTTTTATTAAAGATCGAGGCTAGCGGATACCGAATTGCTCAAGCAAAAAGAAATCTTCTTCCAGGTCTCTTCCTAAGTGGTTCAGTAGGGACATCTGCTAAGAATTATGAAGATATCCTTGATGATGATTTTGGGATATGGAACTTAGGCTTAAGTGTGTCCGCTCCATTGTTTAATGGAAATAGGCTAAGGTCAAATTTAAAGATACAAGAAGCTTCTTTTGAGAAGTCAAAACAGGATTTAAAAAAGGGATTGCTTCAAGCATTCTCTGAGGTTGAGCAGCTATTGCAGATTGACCAATCACTAGTTAGGCAAATTCAGGCTATACAGTTTGCTGAAGAACAATCGAGTGACGCATATAATTTATCAAAAGAGAGATACGATAAGGGAGTTACTACACTAGAGTCTGTTCTCAATAGTCAGAGACAGTACAATTCAATTCGTTCTCAAAATTTAATTCTTCAGCGTCAATCAATTGAAAACAGGTTGAACCTTTTCTTAGCTATAGGTGGAGGCCTCAACTTTAACCCAATAAAAAATAATTAGGTGAAAAAATGAAAAAATTTCTTGGTCCCATTTTTTTGATAGCCTCATTCATAGTGGCCTTTGCTATGATTATTAATAAGCCTGAAGCGGTAGTAGTAGAAGCAAAAAAAAATATACCTTTTGTGAAAACAATGTTACTAATACCTCAGAATATAAATGCATTAATTTCCTCTCAAGGTTTTGTCAAACCTAAGTCTGATCTAAATCTTATATCTGAATTGAGTGCTAGAGTTGAGTGGGTATCATCAAAAATGGAAAATGGCTCAAGCTTTGATAAAGGTGATACGCTAATAATTTTAGATAGAAGAGATTATGAATTAGCCTTGATTACTGCTGAAGCAGATGTTTTAAATGCAAAATTAAACTTGGAAAGGGAAAAGGCTGAATCAGACCTAGCAAGCAAAGAGTGGAGCAGAGTAGGAGGTGGAGCAGGTTCAGCGTTGGCTCTTCGGAAACCACAACTAGCTCAAGCAAATGCAACGTTAAGTGCTGCTGAAGCAAATCTTGAGAGGGCAAGAAGAAATTTAAACAGAGCAAATTTTATTGCACCATTTAAGGGAAGAGTTAAATCTAAAAATACTGATGCTGGTTCAACTGTATTTCCAGGTACACTTCTTGGGAATATATATGCAATTGACAACTTTGAAATTCAGTTACCTATTGCGGATCAAGATGTGAGTTTTACGGGATTGGAGTTCAATGGTCGAGAAATTTCAGCTGAAAAACGATTAGGAGTAAGCTTTAATTTTGGAGGAAAAAACATAATTGGGAAAGTAGTTAGAGCTGAGGCAGAAGTAGATCCAAAAACAAGAATGTTATCTGTTGTAGCTACTTTAGGCACTGATACCCGCCCAAAATTAAGTCCAATTCTTGTTGGTCAATATGCTCAAGCTGAGATAACAGGTATTGAAGTTAAGGATGTATATGTCATCGCTAGGAACTATATAAGAAATGAATCAATATGGGTAGTCGATAAGGATATGATGTTGATGAACAGGCCGATTAATGTTTTAAGATATGAAAACGAATTTGCCTTAGTTGATGAAGGTATAGAAAAAGGTGACAGATTATTAACATCACGTCTATCATCATTAATTAATGGTCAGAAAGTAACCTTCAGTCTCGAGTAGATAATATGGAAAAAATTATTCGATGGTTCGTAAATAATAAAGTTGTTGCAAACTTATTAATGATGCTCATCATTATCACAGGAGCAACTACGATACCGCTTCTTAAGATGGAAGTGTTTCCTGAAATTGATTTGAACATAATTAATGTATCTACCGTTTATCCTGGAGCTACCCCTTCTGATATTGAAGAAGCAATATGTATAAAAATTGAAGAAAGACTCCAAGGATTGGAGGGAGTGAAAAAGATTACCTCAACATCATCTGAAAATGTTGGGTCAGTTCGAATTGAGTTGCTCCAAGGCGAAGATATAAATGATATGCTTGATAGGGTTAAGGCTGAGGTGGATGCAATAGATTCTTTTCCTGAAAATGTCGAAAAACCAATTTGTAAAAAAATTGTAGGATCAAACCCAGTTATTTCAGTGGCGGTGCATGGTGACTTAGATGATATTATCCTTAATAAGTTAACTGAGGATATCAAAGATGAAATTGACGCTCTCCCTGAGATAACATTTAGTTCAGTAGTTGCAGACCTAGAAACAGAAATTGCTATAGACATTGATGAAGCGTCACTTCGTAAGTATGATCTTTCGTTTCAGCAGATTGCGCAATCAATTCAACAATGGTCTATTAACATGCCCAGTGGAAGTATTAAGACTTCTGATGGAGAGATATTAATTCGATCTAATAGCCAAGGATATACTACTTATGATTTTGCAAAAATACCGATTATAGCTGACTCTAATGGTGCAATTGTTTATTTAGGTGACATTAGCGTAATTAGAGATACATTTTCTGATCAATTTGAATTAGACTTCTTTTTTAATGGGGACAGGGCCAATTTGATAACAGTCTTTAGAGTCGGAAACCAAAATGCATTAGATGTTTCAGAAGCTGTTAGAAATTACGTAGATAATAAAAATAATGTTTTACCAAATTCTGTGAGTGTTACGGCTTGGGATGATGAGGCCCGAATACTTAGTTCTAGAATAGAAACTATAGTTAGGAATGCTAGACAAGGATTGATATTGGTTATTCTTGTTTTAGCTCTATTTTTAAAGCCAAAATTAGCATTCTGGGTTTCCCTTGGTATACCTATTTCTTTTATGGGTGGGTTTTGGCTGTTTGCTCCCTTAGATCTATCAATAAATATGCTTTCTCTGTTCACTTTTATTCTGGTTCTTGGTATTGTTGTAGATGATGCCATTGTTGTTGGAGAGAACATTGCTCTTTTTAGGGAAAGAGGAATGAATCCCATAGAGGCTGCGGTCAAAGGGGCATATCAGGTTTCAAAGCCAGTTTTTTTTGCAGTCTTGACAACTATGGTTACATTTGCGCCTATGCTTTCCGTCGAGGGAGAAATAGGGTCGATCTGGAGAATCTTTCCATTGGTTGTTATTTCTGTGCTAATCTGGTCGTTAATCGAAAGCCTTACAATACTGCCTGCTCACTTAGCTCATAGCACTGAGAAAGAGCCAAAAATTAGAGTATTATTATTGTTATCTAAAAAATGGCAAAAAATTCAGAATAAAATAGTATCAGGACTTAACCACGTAATAACAGATTACTATAAGCCATTACTAACCAAGGCAGTGGATAGTCCATTCTCTACACTGTCTTTTTCTGCGGGAATATTTGTTCTTACGATAGGTGTGATGTTAAGTGGCTTTTTAAAGTTTTCATTTTTCCCAGCTGTTGAAGATGATTTAGCAATTGCAACAATAGAATATCCTTCAGGCACTCCTCTAGAAATAACAGAGGAAGGGTTTAAATACCTTGAACAAGCTGCATCTTTACTAGAAAAAGAGTTGGAGCAAGAGTTTCCGAATCAACAAATTATTAAGAACAGGCTATCAACAATAGGATATTTGCCTATGTTAACAAAAACATCTCGAGGTCCAGGAAATTTAAATGCTTTATTTGCAGGTCCAAATATGGCAGAAGTCGCGCTTGAACTTGCGCCTTCCGAAAAAAGGACGATCAGCACCGAAGATGTTGTTAGAAAATGGAGAAATCTTATGCCTACGTTACCTGGCGTTAAGGAATTATCATTTAAATCTGATTTATTCTCTGCTGGAGATCCTATCAATATCCAGCTATCTAGCAAATATATGGATGATCTAATTCAAGCAAAAAATGAATTAAAATCCCAACTTGTAAGGTTCCCAGGGGTTTTTGATGTGGCTGATAATTACAATGTTGGGAAAGAAGAAATTTCCATTAATCTTTTACCTGCGGCTAAAAATTATGGAGTAAGTATGATGATGGTTGCTTCGCAGGTAAGGCAAGCCTTTTATGGACTAGAGGTGCAAACGGTGCAACGAGGTAGAAATGAATTAAAAATAATTTTGAAGTATCCTAAAGATCAGCGATCTTCCATATCTTATTTAGAAAACATGATGATTCTAGCGCCGAATGGTTCTACAATCCCAGTCAGGCAGGTTGCTCAATTAGAGATTGGAGAGGGTCTTTCTTCTATTGAACGAAAAGATCGAAAAAGGTCAATTAATGTTACTGCTGATGTGGATCTTTCCATTTCAAATGGAAATGAAGTAATAGCATCAATCACAAAAAACATTCTGCCACTGATTTTGAAGAAATATAACTCTGTAAATTATTCTTTAGAAGGAGAGCAGCAAGAACAGGGTGATAACCTAAAGTCTCTAGGTAAAAATTTTCTACTAGCAATGATAGTTGTTTATATGCTTTTGGCTATTCCTTTCAAATCGTATTTTCAGCCTTTAGTTGTAATGTCATCAATACCCTTTGGTATAACTGGAGCTGTAATTGGGCACATTTTAATGGGAATGAATTTATCAGTTTTATCAATGATGGGTATAGTAGCATTGACTGGTGTTGTTGTTAATGATAGTCTGGTAATGGTTGATTTTATCAATAGATATAGAGATGAGGGGAATACTATAAGAGATGCTGTCCTTGAGGCAGGGCCAAGGAGATTTAGACCCATTTTCCTTACATCTTTAACTACTTTTGTTGGGCTGGTTCCTTTAATTTTAGAAAAAAGTACCCAAGCTAAATTTATGATTCCGATGGCGGTATCACTTTCTTTTGGTGTCCTTTTTGCTACAGCAATAACTCTTTTATTGGTGCCCGTATCTTATTTAACACTTGAAAAATATATTCTTAAAACGGAGGATAAATAATGAAAGTTTCTGTTATTGGTGGAACTGGTTTTGTAGGCTCGTACATAATTGATGAACTAATAGCAAATGATCATATTCCAAGATTATTAGTGCGCAAAGGATCGGAATATAAGGTTGTACAATCAGAAAAATGTGAGATTGTATCTGGAAATATAGATGATAACGATGCAATCAAGGAAACTTTAATGGGTTGTGATGCCGTTATTTATCTGATAGCTTTGATAAGAGAATTTCCATCTAAAAATTTAACAAATGAAAGGTTGCAGTTTAGAGGTTCTCAGGTAGTAGCTAAAATTGCAGAGGATCAGGGGGTTAAAAGATTTTTACTTATGAGCGCTCTGGGAGCAAGCCCTGATCCAGATGTATCAAAGTATATGCAGGCTAAACATTTATCAGAACAAGCTATAAAAAATACCAACCTAGATTGGACAATCATTAGACCCTCAAGCCTTTTTGGCGATCCAAGGGGCGCAGATAGACCAGAGTTTTGTATGATGCTTGATAAACTAATGTTAAATTTAGTACCCTTTCCAAAGTTTATTCCTTTCCCCGCTCCTTCATTCTACACTGGAATAAACCCCCTTGATTCAGGTAATTATAAATTGAGCATGGTTCATGTTAAAGATGTGGCAACAATATTTGATAAATCTCTTTCTGATGATGATATGATTAAAAACACAATTGAAATTGGTGGACTTAGGCAGGTTAGTTGGAATGAAATTGTTAGATCAATAGCCTCAGTAACTGGTCAAAAAATAATTATGCTACCTGCGCCATTTTTTGTGATTTCAACAATCGCTGGATTATTAGATAGGTTTGAATGGTTTCCTACTGGTAAGGATCAACTTAATGATCTAATCAAAGGCAGTGTCTGTGATTCTGAAAGTTTATTTAAAAAATATAAAGTTGAGCCTATTCCATTTTCTTTAGAAAATCTTAAATATTTAGGTAATTAATTGATTATGAAAAAATTAAAAATTCTTATTCTTTTGTTTTTTTGTGCCAAGATCCATGGACAAACAGGTATAGTATCTGGGTTTGTAACAGACTCGAGTTCAGGTGAAGCATTGATCGGGGCTAATGTAATACTAATTGAAACTGGGAAGGGGATGGCTACAGATGTAAATGGTTATTACATTATACAAACTGTGCCTGAGGGTAAGAATACAGTTATGGTTTCTTATGTGGGTTTTAAGTCTTTTCGTAAAGAATTAGATTTTATCGAAGGAGAGTCCAAAAAAATAAATATTCAGTTAGTTGAAAGTTTAGTAGAATTAACTGAAGTTCAAGTCAGCGCGGAAAAATTACAGAGAAGAAATAATATCCAGCCTAGTAAGATAAACCTAAGTCCAAGAATGATGAAAGCAGCTCCAGCTCTTGCAGAGCCAGATCTATTTAGGACTATCCAATCGTTACCTGGTGTTCTTACTACATCAGAATTTAGCACGGGCCTTGTTATTAGGGGCGGAAATACAGATCAAAATTTAATCTTGCTTGATGGAATTACTGTTTATAATCCATCTCATTTGGGAGGAGTATTCTCTAATTTTATTGTTGACGGTGTTAAAGAAGCAGAATTAATAAAGGGAGCATACAATGCAGAGTATGGTGGAAGATTATCAGCCGTTTTGAATGTTATAAGCAGAGAAGGTAACCAAAAAAGTTTTCAAGGTAAGGCAAATCTATCTTTACTTTCTTCTCAAGCTACATTGGAGGGGCCTTTTTATAAAGGTGCTTGGTTACTTTCTGGAAGAAGAACTTACTTTGATATATTATTACCAAAAATATTACCCCCAGCAACTGCTGCTAGGGTTCCGCCATATTATTTCTACGATATTCAGAGTCATGTTTTTTCTGATCTTACAGAAAAAGACCGTATATCAGTTAGTTTTTATAATGGTATTGATGACCTCATTTTTGATACTTTTGGTTTATCAGCTAGATGGGGTAATCAAACAATTAGTGCTCAATACAGAAGAGTATTTTCAGAGAGATTAATTGGAAATTTTTTAGCTGCAAATAGTGTATTTTTCACAGAATTTGGTTTAGGAGGTTCAAGCGGATTATTAAGTGAAAATGAAATTGATGATAAAACATTTTCTGCAAATTTAACTTGGTTTAAGTCTCCCCAGACTAATGTAAAATTTGGACTACAGTATAAAAAACTTGGTTTCCAATATCTAAACAGTTTTCAAGATTCATTACAGTTTGAGATAAAAACAGTGCCCTTGGAATTTGCTCAATATGTAAAGATAAAATATAGTCCAAACAGTACATTTATTTTAGAGCCAGGAGTAAGAATAAATTACTATGACGTCTATTCAGATAAAATTTTCCCAGATCTAAGGTTTGGATCAAAATATTTACTTACTGAAGATCGCTATATTAATTTTTCAATTGGAAATTATCACCAATTTATCTGCACTTTCCAAGATGATTTTAATCCATCGATCTTAGACCAATGGATTGCTGTTGATACCAGTGTAGATCCTGGAAAATCTACCCAATATGTGCTTGGCTATGAAGAGTATATTCGGAGTATATATAAATTACAGATTGAGGGCTACTACAAAAATATTCAAAATTTACTTACATTTGAGGAACAAAGATCATCTACAGATGCACCAGTTTCTGATGAGAAACTATCTGATATCTTAACCCCTTCAGATGGATATGCATATGGATTAGAAATATTTGGACAAAAAATGAGTGGAAGACTAAGTGGTTGGTTGGCTTATACTTTTTCTGTTTCTCGTAAAATTATGAATAGTATTTATGTTGGTGAAGAAAAAGAATACTACACCAACTGGGATCGCACGCATGCATTTAGTGCTTTGGGTAATTATCAGCTAAATAAAAAATGGGAAATGAATTGGCGACTAGCGGTTCAAACTGGACAGGCCTATACACCTATTATAGGTTACTATATTCAACGGTTTCCTGAAAGTCCAGATGAGGTATTTCGAACAATTCCTGGGACGAGAAATTCAGGACGCTATAGTCCTTACAATCGTTTAGATATTGGATTAGTATATCATGCGAAGATCAGAAATACTAATATGGATGTATTTATTCAAGTGATTAATGTTTTAAATCGAGAAAATATATTTAGAAAAGCCTACGATGTAGGGAGCCCTTACAATGGTATTGACGATGATGGTGATTGGGATGAAGAGCTTCATGATGCTAATGGTAATGGAGTACCTGACGTAGGTGAAACAAATGTTGATGAGCCCGATGAAGGAAAAATTAGAGAGAGAGACATTAGCCTGTTTCCTATTATTCCAACAATCGGTTTTACTTGGGAGTTTTAATATTAAAAAAATATATAAATCAAATATTTTTTTATTCACAATTGTGATATTTTTTTCTTCATGTTCTTTTAATGATGAGATCATAGAATATGAAGAAAAGTTAGTTGTTTTTGCATCATTAGTTGCTAATCTACCTGTTACAGATACTGTACTTGTTTCAAGATCTGCTAGTTTGGATGAAGACATAGACTCCGAGGATTTGGTTGTAGATAATGCTCAGGTGCGATTGGTCAACTTGTCTTCTGAAGACAAAAAGGAATTAAAATTTTATCCCTTAGGCTCAGGAAAATATTTTCCTCTTTCAAGAGAGGCTACATATTTAGATTCATTAAATTACATTTCATATATAATTGAGCCAGGATCATCCTATAGCCTAATTGTTACTAACGGAAACGATTCGGTTGTAGCAAATACAACTGTACCAGAATCTTTTAATATCACAGCTGCAGAAATGGGTGATTATGAATGCCCTGATGGAACTTTATATCCAGTTTCCAATATTGATGTAAATAATCTAGATAATCTTAATTTTATAGAGCTTGTAGAACTTTTTGATAATCCTGAAAATTTTGTGATTAATTATAATATAAATGTAGATACTTTGCTTTTTAGAATAGGTGATTGTTTTACTAAAAGTTTTGCTAGTTATTCAATGTTTGGAGTTGACTTTGAAGATGAAAAATACAATACAATCCAAATCATTAGTTATGCTCTTGAATCAGATAAGGTTGGTATGGAACCATATGAAGATAAAAACGATAACGGTATTTATGATGAATCAGATAAGTATTCTGATCGAAATCGAAATAGTAGAAGAGACAGTTGTTTTATTAATCTCATATATAGTGAAGATAAGGGATATTTTAATGATGATAGCATATCATACAATGACATAGCAAATATATGGAAACAAAAATTACGTAGAGGTATTCCTGATGGAACTTGGCGAGAAAATAGTCCATATAGAAATAATCCATGGCTCTGGAATATTGAAACAGCTCCATCTCCAATAATGTGGCTTTATTTTGATTATTATGGATATTATTTAATGACATTTAAAGCCACCAGTGAATCATATTTTAATTATTTTACTGGAGATCCAGTTGGGCAAAATATTTATCTTTTGCCTGACTCAAATTTTGATGGTGGCTTGGGCGTTTTTTATAGCTCTGTTTCTACTTCATTCTTAGTTTATATAGAAATAGAATAGTTTAAGTTTTCCAGACATGTACTAGCTGACCACCCAAGTAGCCAGTAATGGTAACACTAACAAATAAAATTGTTAAGAACGCTAGCATAAGTTTTTGGACTTCTTTTGTTGCTTTTCTTTTTAGTGTAATAAAAATCCAAATAAAAGTTAATAAGATCATACCCCAGGCTGTGATATTAGCAAATATTTTATGATAATGAAGAACTTCGATTGCTTCTGGACAAAGATTATCTAATAATTTTTCAGTTTTTTGACCTGAAATCATTGTTGGTATTGTTGAGATTGCAGCAGGTATTAAGATCCATAAATTTAAATGCCTAGGAATTATATTTGGACTTACCACTGTAAAAATCTGGAAAATATACAATAAACTAATTAATGCAATAGGGAAATGAACTAAAAAGGGGTGTAATTCCATTGAGTTAGAACAAACTTAGATAAATTCTAATTTTGTTGTATTCTTTAGAATTTTTGGTAGCCCGTAGGAGAATCGAACTCCTGTTGCCAGGATGAAAACCTGGAGTCCTAACCACTAGACGAACGGGCCAAAAAATATTTATAATAATAAATATCAGGGGGAAATTTATTTAACAGTTAAAACGTTACCTATTAATTTTTATAATAACTTATTTGGGGCTATTACTTTTATCTAATATGTCTAGAAGTTGTCCATTTTCATGTAACTCTTTAGCAATATCAGCGCCACCGATTAATTCGCCGTTTACAAATAATTGCGGTATCGTTGGCCAATTTGAATGTTCGCTCAATTTAATTCTGATATTTGGATCTTCCAGAATATTGATATCTTTATAGTCTACACCATAAAAATTTAATATTTGGACAACAGAATTAGAAAATCCACACATTGGCATTTTCTTGGTTCCTTTCATATAAAGTATAATCGGATTGTTTTCAATATCATTGATTATTTGCTCTTTTAAATCCATAAGGGTCTCCTTAATCTTATTTTTTACTCATTTTTATTCCTTTATAATCACAAATATTACAAGAATAATGTTTTATTTTTGAACCAAATATAATACCTGAAACTTTTTGTTTAGAGGTCCTAGGTATTCTTCTAAGGTTTCCTCCACATTCTGGACAGTTTTGAAGATAAGAATTTCTTGAAACCTCTCTATCTCTCCATATTTTAAGTAGCATATAAAAACCAATTAAAGTGAGAGCTATTCCAACAATATCCGATGTTTCAAACTGTTTGATAATGATTACAAATGCATTAAATATTTTAGATAAAATAAATATTAATGAGAAAAATATTTTTTGTAGAAATATATATATATAATATTTTATTTCCAGGTTTTCTACTAGAAGAAAAATTCCAAGAAGAATAAGGGAAACAGCTGTCAGTTCATAATTATATTCTTTAAGAAAAGACTTATGTTTTTCTTTTTTTATACCTTTTCTTTTGTTGATATTCAATTTTTAGAATACTGTATTTTAATTAAATTAATAAATAATCTAGTCTATATTTTCTCGGCATAATTCTTCCCTTTATAACCTTTTACCAGCCATATGCTAAAGTTTTTTACTTTTTCTTCATCTCTTTTAGAAGAAAATTGCTTTAAAAGTATTTTTTCATTGAAGTAGCCTTCACATTTTTTTGGAAACTTTTTTCCATTAGAAATAAAAAGATAATTACCACCAATCAGGTCCTTATCTTTGTAAATGAAAGAATAGAGTGTTTCATGATATCCAATTGATAAACAGCTGGCCTCTTGTTCAGGATTCAGGTAAATGTTAATCATGGAAGGTATTTGAAAATTATTTGCTAAAATTCTATAGTTTTTATATTCAGTATTATTATTTATAAAATTTTTCAGTTCAGATTTAAACGAGGAATAGATAAAGTAACGGTTTGTTATATCTTTTTTGCCCTTAAGTGGAATAAACTTATTAAAGGTTTGAAGACTTACGGTAGCTATCAATATTAATGAAAAAATTAGCTGGAATAATAATTGGCCTTTACGTTTTTCCCATCTTTCACCTACATTGGTAATGCCCATTAGAAATAAACCGCCAAAAAATACTGGTGCTGGCCAATTTGCTTCTAGTCTTGAAAAAAATGAATGTACCAAAAAATAAGTCATTGGAATTATGGTTATCACAGTAAAATATTGTATAGGTGCAGGAAGACTTTTCCATTTTGAGAGGTTGATGTATGGTTGAATTGCCGCATAGTAGAAGTATATGGGCCCAAGAAGAATAAAAAGACTACCCCATAACTCTGAAAAGTTTCCAATATCTCCTGCGCGTGAGATGTGACTTCCTTGGTATCTGAAAAATGCTAAATCATTTTGAAGATTCCAAATAATAAACGGGAGAAAAACAAGAAATGCCGTGATAAATGAACCATAAAAATTAATATTTTTTAGGATATATCGTTTTTCTTTAACCAAAAAAGGGAAAAGCGCAATTCCCATAGCTGGGAATAATGCAGAGATTTTTGAAAGCATGGCTAAACCCAAAAATATTCCTGCAGGAATTAAGTATTTATCTGCATCAACACAATAAGCTTTATAATAATACACAATAGCAAGTACCGTAAAAAAAGTAAGTGGTAGGTCTGGAGTTATTACTATAGAGTTTGTATGGAAAAGCATGTTTGCAGAAATACCAAGAGAAAGAACCATACCAGTAGTTTTATTGAAATGGGTTTTCCCGAATCTATATAGTATTACAGCTAAAATGGCCATCATCAAAATAGCACCAATTCTTATTGTAAAAGAGTTTTCACCAAAAAGAGTAAATACTTTTATTATAAAGCCAACAACTGGGCCGTGGTCAATGTAACCCCAGTCAAGATGTCGCGCGTACATTGCGTAATACGCTTCATCATCTATTAACATTGTACCAGAAATAAAAAGGATTCTCAATGCAACGAGGGATAAACTAATAAAAATAAATATGCTATGTATTTTATTACTAGATTGGCTAAAAATTCTTTTCAAGAAAGTCCTTGTTGAATATTGAAATAAATAACAATTATTATCTTAAAAATTACATGTTAAAACTGGAATTGATCAGAAATAATTTTTGCAAGAAAAGTCAGATTCTTAAAGTAGATTTAAAATTCACATTATTTAAATAATGAAGATATTAAAATACTTTATATTCATTTCTTTTTTGTATTTGAATGCACAAAGTACAGTTAGTATAAATGGGTTTGTCCGTGATGATGAAAATGGAGAGCCATTGGGATATGCTAATGTATTTATTAAGGAAAACGCTCTTGGTTCTGCCAGTAGTATGGATGGGTATTATGTTATACCTAATGTACCTGTAGGTGAAAAAACAATAGCTGTTTCGATTATTGGATATGAAATGATATCAAAAAAAATTGAAGTTTTATCTGAAAAAAATATACGTCTAGACTTTAGACTTAAACGGACAGTTATTGAAGGTCAGGCTATTGATGTATTTGGTGAAACACAAAAAATGAGACAGATGGTAGAACCTAGTCGCATTACTCTAGATCTCCGCACTCTTGAGACCGCGCCAGCGTTTATTGAGCCAGACCTATTTAGAACAGTCCAGATGTTGCCAGGTGTTCAAACGATCAATGATTTTTCTAGTGCGTTATATGTCAGAGGTAGTACCCCTGATCAAAATTTAATTATGTTGGATGGGATAACAGTATATAACCCATATCATTTAGGTGGTATTTTTTCTACTTTTAATACAGACGCAATCAAAGAAGCTGACTTTCATGCTGGGGGGTTTCCTGCCCGCTATGGAGGGCGTATGGGGGCAATTCTAAGCGTAATCAATCGAGAAGGAAATACAAAAAAAATTCAAGGGAATGCTAATATTTCTATTATTTCAAGTAAAGGTTTAATTGAAGGCCCACTGCCAAAGTTTAAAGGTATAAAGGGATCATGGATGCTTGCGGGAAGAAGGACATACTTAGATAAATTATTTAATTTATTTATTCCAGATGGTAGTGATTTCAAATTTCCATATTATTTTTATGATTACCAGGCAAAGATAAATATTGATCTAAATCAAGATCATCGCATTACCTATAGTAGATTCTATGGTGATGATATCTTAGAAATAGGCTTCTCTGACAAGTTTGAAAATTATGATAATCCTGCTGAATATGACCAAGGAACAAGTGCTTTTGATATTAATTGGCCTTGGGGTAATAAAACTAATAGCTTAACCTGGAGATGGTTAATTAGTCCTAAGCTTGTTGCGAGAACTTTTATTGCTAACAGTAGGTATAGATTTAATTTCGATATGGGTTTTTCAGATACTGGGTTTTACAGTAGGATTAATGATGAAGATCAAGAAATAGAAACGGGCTCTTGGAGTGAAAGTTTTAGTTTTGATTTTTATGATATTATCAATGACTATACCTTTGAGACTGACCTCTCATGGCATGGTATTGATAATCACCAGTTTCAAGGGGGGCTACAGATTAAAGACGTACAGTTTGACCTTGGAATGGAGTTTGAGTATTCTAGTTTAGATACGACAGTATATGCAAAACCGCTTGAGATGATAGATTCTACAAGAGAGGTTTCCATTTATTTGCAAGACAGATGGTCAATAACGCCTCGTCTCTCTTTGCAAATTGGTGCTAGGGCTACTGATTACTCATTACATGATACTCTATACCTCGACCCACGCTTTGGATTAAAATATATTTTGCGTCAGGATTTATCTTTTAAACTATCTCTTGGTAGATACCATCAGTTTTTAACTATAGTTAATCTTGAGGATGAGAGCTGGAATATTGTGGATCTGTGGCTTGGGCTTCCTGAAAATAGGCCAGCGACTTGGGCAGATCATCTTATTCTTGGATTAGAATATTTGTCAGGGAATAGTTGGCTTTATCGAGCTGAAACATATTACAAGCATTTTGAAAACCTTATTACGTTGCAGCAGGGAGAATTAATAACGGAAACTGGAGATGGTGAGAATTTACAAGCGACACCGTTTAATGATTTTTATGAAACCCGAGCTTATGCCTATGGACTGGAATTTTTAATCAAAAAAACTGCCGGCAAGATTAGAGGTTGGATTGGATATACCTATGCCCAGACTAATAGGCATATCAAAAAACATGGTTGGTATAAACCTAAATATGACCGGACTCACACGTTAAATATCGTGGGAGACTTGGAGATAACTAAAAAAACACACTTCAGTATTTCTATGCAAACAGCAAGCGGGCAACCGTTTACTGCTCCTATAGGAGTCTATGATAATTGGTATGCGAGTCATAATGCTTTTTTGCCAGTATGGTACTATTCGCAAGGTTTTTTAGTGGGTGAAAAAAATGCAGCCAGAATGTCTTCTTATTTTCGATTGGATATTGGTCTTAAACAGAAAAAAACTTTTTTTGGTTATAACTATGAGCGTTTTATACAGCTTGTAAATGTTACGAATCATGTTAACCCTTTGACGCATCAATATCGTCGGAAGGTTGATCGGAGGACAGGAGAAACTCAGGGACTTCAGAGGGCAGATTTACCAATGTTTCCATTTTTTCTAACGTTTGGGTTAAGGATAGAGTTCTAAATGAGAATAATTAAATTAAATATAATTACTTTAATCTTTTTTTCCTGTTCTATTGTTCCACCTGAACTTGAGTGGGAAGATGTTCAGTCTGACCATGAATCAGTATTAAATATATTAGGGATTTTGTCTACAGATTCATTGGTTTCTAGTTTTGTGAAGGTGCATAAGTCTCTAAATGTTCAAGATAATATAGATTCTTTGGTTTTAGATACAACAGATGGTATAGATTTTTATCGTATATCTAAATTCGTTGTAGTTGATGCTGAGGTTATCGTGCGACGAGGCTCTAATGAATATCATTTTGAGTATTCTGAAATTGAAATGGATACAAAAGATACTGTTGGTTTAGGAGCTTATTTTTATAATGGAGATGACTTAAACCCTAGTCCTGGAGAAATATATACTTTATCAGTGATTACCCCATCAGGAATGAGTGCAACTGGAGAGGTTATTATCCCTTCTATGCCTCGGCTTCATAAAGAAGAACTCCCTGATACATTTAGAGTTAATGAGATTATGAACATAAAATGGGATGTGCTTGATCTACACAACCAATTATTGAATATTGATAATTTCCTAAATATTTTTTGGTTCTTATATAATGATTATGGATACTATTATAATTATGGAAATAATTCTGGGTCATGCGGCCTGCAGCAACAACAATTTATTTATCCTGGTGATACAACGTGGATGTTCAAAAAAGAATGGTGTGGTGATAGTGAATTTAATCAAGGCTTATGGGATGAGGACCTTCTTCTAATAAATCTTATGAGTATGGATCAGAACTATTATGATTTTTTTATAAAATATTCTCAGGAAGGCAGCGAATTCTCTAATCTTTACATTGGGTCTGGTGGTACAGGTCGTAATTTTGGAATAGAAGGAGGGATAGGCATTTTTGGTTCTGTAGGTATCGACAGACACGTTATTCCAATATTGCCGTAGATTTATGAAATTAGTTTCTTGGAATGTTAATGGTATCCGCGCTGCAGTTAAAAAAGGTTTTCTAGATTGGTTAGAGGATGAGAGTCCAGATATCTGCTGTATCCAAGAAACAAAGGCACATGTAGATCAGTTAAGTTCAGAGATTTTAGAAGATCATGGTTATAAGGTTTTTTGGCATTCGGGCATAAGACGTGGTTATAGCGGTGTAGCAACTTTTTGTAAAGAAGAACCTCTTTATGTCAAAGAAGGAGTTGGAATTGAAAAATACGATTCTGAAGGTCGAGTCCTTATCACTGAGCATGAAAATTTTTTACTGTATAATATTTATTTCCCTAATGGACAAAAGGATGAAATAAGACTCAAATACAAACTAGACTTTTATAGAGATTTATTACCAATTATTAATGAGCAAGTGGAATCTGGGAACAATGTGATTGTTACTGGTGATTGGAATACTGCGCACAAATCTATTGATCTTGCAAGGCCAAAAGAAAATATAAAAACTTCAGGCTTTATGCCAATTGAACGTGATTGGTTAGATCGTTATGTTAATGAAGGTTGGGTCGATACTTTTCGTCTTTTCCATGATGATGGCGGCCGCTATTCATGGTGGACATATAGGTTTGGAGCGCGTGAAAGAAATGTAGGGTGGAGGATTGATTATTTTTTTGTTAATGAGGCCCTTTCAGAGTTCTGTTTAGATGCCGACATACATCATAATGTTCTTGGCTCAGATCATTGTCCTGTTTCTTTGGATTTAGACTTTTAATTATTTTTATATTTTTTTTGATTAAAACAGTAATAGGTGGTATGCTGTATCTTTTACTGAATAATATTGCCTTTGGTGATAGCTTAAGTGTAGGTATAGATACTACTGAGTTAAATCAAAGATATTTATATGCTTCCCAAAATACCCTACTACCTAATCTGGGTAGCTCTCCGAATACTGGATTTCTTTTGGGAGTTTTTGTAAATAGGCGGTTTAAGTTTCCAAAAAAAATAGAACTGACACGTCCTTCAAATATTAATGTTTCAATAACTTATACTGAAAAAAAACAATTTATATTAAAAATCCGCAATCAAATATTTTCACCAGAGGAGAAATGGCGATGGGATGGAAAGATAGAAGGAAAACAATTTCCTGAAGTATTCTATGGTATTGGAAATAATACTACTAGAGAGGATACTTCAAACATATCTTGGAACAGGTATGATTTAGATCAAAGGTTACTAAAAAAGTTTAGCAGAAATAATTTTTTAGGCGGACAAATTAAGTTTCAAAAACTAACTGATTTTAAACACATTGGGGGGATGACTTATTATGATGTAAGGGGTTTCAATAATAATAATAGTTTGATATATGGTGCTGGGCTTACCTATTTATTTGATACAAGAGACGATGTTTATACTTCTAAAGAAGGTGTTTTTTTTAAAATTGAAACTGGTATTTATAATGGTGATTATTCATTTAAAACTTTCAACACAGATCTAAGAAAATTTATAAATAAGAATAATTTAGTTTTTGCTTGGCAAGGGAAAATTAATTTTTTATCTGGGGCTGCGCCTTTTTGGGAGCTGCCTATGCTTGGTAGTGAAGAGATCATGCGTGGCTTTTATGAGGGTAGATATAGAGATAATAATGCAGTAGTTAGTCAATTCGAGATTAGACACAAAGTGTTAAGTAGAATTGGATATGTTTTGTTTTTTGGTTTAGGTCAAGTCTCAAATAATATTAAAGAATTTAGTTTATCTGAGACGCATAGTAACTACGGTTTTGGTTTTAGATTTCAGCTTAATAAAAATGATCCAACAAATATCAGGTTTGATATTGGCCTTTTTTCTGGCGGCGGCGGCCTTCTAATTAAATTTAGGGAAGCATTTTAGTTGAGTAGTTAAATCATTAGCTCACTCGTTATTATATCTGCGAATTGAAATCCTTTTTCAGTTAGGGCCAGTTGATTTTTTTCTATATTAATACATTTTGGCCACTTGATTGAAGTTTTTTTTAATTGTTGGTTAAAATTTTCCATCAGGTTTTTTGGCAGATTTTCAAGGTGTACACCTGCATTCATTCTTAGACCGAAACCTATTTTTTCATTAAATAAATTATTTTTTGTTAAAGTCTCTTCAAAAGAAACAGGAGATTTTTTTAATTCAATTCTTTTTATATATCCATCAAGGGATCTAATATTACTCCATCTCTTTAATCCATCAAAGCTGTGTGCAGACGGACCAAAACCTAGATAGGGATCAATGTTCCAATAATGGAGGTTATGCATACATTCTTTTTTAGACAAAGAAAAATTGGATATTTCATATGGTTTATAGCCAAATTTATTTAAAATAGTTCGAGTTTTTTTGAACCATTCAGCAGATTTATTCTCCGCTGGCATTCTAACTAATCTATTTTTTACTTTTCTAAAAAGTTCAGTCCCCTTTTCCAAGGTTAGTGTATAGGCTGATATATGATCTGGACTTAGTTGTGTTACCGTTTTTAGATCCGTGACCCAATCATTAAAATCTTGATCAGGCATTAAGTATATTAAATCACAATTAATATTTTTAAACCCTGCATTTTGGGCATTTTTTATTGTTTCTAATGATTGTTTTGGCGAATGGGATCTACCTAAAAATTTTAAATGGCTAGGATTTAAGGATTGAATTCCAATCGATAATCTATTAATTCCGAGGCTATTATATTCTTTTAATTGGTTAAGTGAAACATCTCCAGGATTTACTTCTATCGTAAATTCCTTTATATCGTTTATATCAAAATTTTTTTCTAAGGAATTAATAATTAATTCAATTGATTTAGCATTTAAAAGACTAGGGGTTCCTCCTCCTATAAATATTGTATCAAATTTCCAATCATTTGTATCATTGGTACATGTTTCTATTTCACGTTGTATTGCTGAGATAAATCTTGGAATTGTTTTTTCTTGATCAGTTATTGAGTAAAAGTCGCAATAAATGCATTTTATAGTGCAAAATGGGATATGTATATATATACCAGCCGAATACATAGCTTAAATATAATAAGTGGAATTAGCCCATATAATGTTTAATATATCGCTATAAAGTGATATATAGATTAGTGTGTGCTTAATCGAAGAACTTAGTATAATTATTAGATTCATATTTCTTAATTAAAATATAGAGAATTAGTAATTTTTCTAAGATTCTTTAAATTTGTAAAAAATAGGATAACTGTATACTAAACCCTTCTAGAAGAATGATTAGATCTTTCGTTCTTTTTATATTCTGAAAGATAAAAAAATGAAAAAGAATAATATCTTAACAAAAAAATTATTATCCATGATTAAACCTGAGTGGTTGTATGTCTCTGTTTCAATGGTTAATAGTATCTTTTTTGTTATTTTCAATAGTATCTCTATCTGGCTTACTGCTTCTCTGATAAATAATATTTTGACAGATTATGAAACATTGGTTTCAAATCACATGGCTCTTTCAAATAAAACTAATCTCAATATAAATGATAAGCTAAAATATTTTACTAATGAGTTTATAATTAGAGATTCAGCAACAGAAACATTAAAAGTTTTATGTATATCAATTATCATCATATTTATTGCCAAAAATATTTTTTTATATTTTAAAAATTTTACTATGACCATTGTTCAGTTGCGTATTGTTACTTTATTAAGAAATAAATTATATGAACATCTACATCGCCTATCACTTTCCTTTTTTCACAATAAAAAATCAGGTGATCTAACATCAGTAATCATTCATGATGTAGGCAACATAAGAACAGCGATTGGTACGAGTTTTCACAAAATAATTGTTGAGCCTATAAATATTCTATCATTTGTAGTATTACTCTTTATTATAAGCTGGAAATTGTCTTTGGTTGCTCTTTTAATTTTGCCTTTTTCTCAATTTATAATTGTGGCAATAGGCAAAAGTATCAGGAGAAAAGCAAGAAGGAATACTCGTCAGATAGGTGGGATACTTGGTATCATTGCTGATACACTTACTTCAATGCGAATTGTAAAAGCATTTGTGATGGAAAACCATGAAGTAAATCGCTTTAAGAAAGAGTCATGGAAGTATTTTGATTTATTATTTAGATCTGCGAAGCTAAGACACCTATCATCTCCTTTAATTGAGTCTATAGGGGTATCAATTGCTGTGCTACTTTTATGGTTAGGAGGGAATGAAGTTTTTAAAGGGGATGGCATTACATCAGAAGATTTTTTAAGGTTTATATTTCTATTATTTGCAATGCTTGGTCCAATAAGGTCCTTAAGTAATGTTAATATTAATCTTCAAAATGGATTTGCTTCAGCAGAAAGGGTATTTGAAATTCTTGATTCAATCCCTGAAATCACCGATTCAAAAGATGCGATTCAGATAAATTCATTTGATAAAAAAATAAAATTTTCTGAAGTAGGTTTCACCTATAATAAAGAAAATAATTTTTCTTTGAAAAATCTTTCTTTCTCTATAAAAAGAGGTCAAGTAGTTGCACTTGTCGGTAAAAGTGGATCAGGTAAGTCAACTATTGCAGATCTAATACCTCGGTTTTTTGAGGTCGAAAAAGGAAATATATTTTTTGATGGTATTGATATAAGAAAAATCAAGATTGATTCATTACGCAAGATGATGGGAATCGTTACTCAAGAAACTATATTACTAGATGATACCATCCAATATAATATATCTTACGGGACGGAAAATGTAGATCAGGAGGCTATTATTAAGGCTTCAGTTGCTGCAAATGCTTTGGACTTTATAAATGATCTTCCTCTTGGTTTTAATACTCTTATTGGTGAAAAAGGAGTTAAGCTATCAGGTGGACAAAGACAGAGAATAGCGATTGCACGTGCCATCTTAAAAAATCCACCATTTCTTATTTTAGACGAAGCTACCTCTTCATTAGATACCGAATCCGAAAAACTAGTTCAGGAGGCAATTGAAAATCTTATGAATGACAGAACAGTTTTAGTGGTTGCCCATAGATTGTCTACTATAAGAAATGCTGATAAGATTTTGATGGTTTCTAATGGAGAAATACTTGAATATGGTACCCATGATCAGTTGTTTCAATCTGGTGGAGAATATAAAAAACTCTATAATTTGCAATACTCCAAATAAATAAAATGGAAAAACCAATTTCTATTCTTTTTGATAGTTATCATTTATACCATTTACCACAATTCGAACCATTGATAGATCTTTTGTCGGATGATAAACGTTTTAATATTTATCACTCTACATCTAGAGATATAAAAAACGTAGAATATGAACTTTGTTCAAAAATATTAAAGAAAAAACCAGGCTCATTTATTTTTTCAGATTCTGAAGAGATGCGGAAAAAATTAATAAGGGATTTAAATTTAGATGTTTTTATTTGTGGATGGTCTCGCTATAACTTAGAAGAGTTTGTAAATGATAAGACTCTAGTTGGTATGATTTATCATGGCATAGGGGTTAAACCATCATATTGGTTGGATAATAATGATCGTTTGGATCTACGATTTGTAGAAGGTGAATATCGAATGAATCAGCTTCGAGAGAATGGAATAAAAACTGATTTGACTTTAACGGGCTATATTAAGCTGGATCCTTTATTTAAAGAAGGGGGTATTAATGTAGATTCTTTAGTTAAAAAATTTGAGTTAGATCCAGATAAAAAAACTATTCTTTTTGCCCCTACCTTTTATCCAAGTTCAGCTGAAAAAATTGGTTTAAATCTAGGGGAGTATACTAAAGGATATAATCTTTTAATTAAGCCTCATCTTTGGACAGTATTTTTAAATAAATTTGGCCAGATTGATTTACGTCCTCAGAGAGAACTTTTCAGTGCCCTTGAACAAAAGTATAAGCATATTCACCTAATTAACCCAGAGCAATATAATATTACACCTTTTTATAAAATTTCTGATTTACTGCTTACAGAGGCTAGTAGTACTATTTATGAAATGCTAGCGTTGGGAAAACCTGTGGTAATAAATAGGTTTTTAAAACTAAAGTTATCCCATCGCATTTTCAAATATAGACTTTACAGAAAGAGATTAAACAAAGAAATGAGTAGAGATATATCTAAATTTTGTTTTGAAGTAGACCGTCCTAGCTCTATTCCAAAAACTATTGAGCGGGCATTTTCTGAAAATGAAAATTATAAAAAAGAGAGAAAAGAGTTTCAAGATAAAATGTTATATAAGCTTGATGGAATGGCATCAGAAAGAGCTCGCGATGCAATATTATCAAAACTGCCTTAGGTGAGTCGACCTTAATTTATAACTGTGTCAAAAGTATTATTTGAAACCCATCATTTATATTATTGGCCAAACTTTCTGCCAATAATCTTAGAAATGAAAAGCCGCCAGATCTATGATATATATGCGTCTATGCCTATCCGGAATTCAAAAATCGAATATGAACAATTTTTAAAAGCATGTACAAATGCAGGTGTGAAAACTATTGAATCAGATAATGAAAGAAATAGGATTAATAAAATTATAAAAAATGAATTCTCTATTATAATTATTGGTAATATTGGTCAGTTAAACCAGTTAGTAACTTCTGAAACACTAGTTGCTATGGTATATCATGGTATAGGTTTAAAAAATTCTTATTATACAGATATTAATGATAGAGTTAACCTAAGGTCTGTTGAGTCAGAATCTCGCTACCATGAATTAAAAAAAATGGGATATGACAATCTGGTTCTAACAGGATTTACTAAATTAGATCCGTTATTTGACAAATCTAATTATGATATAGTTCAGCTAAAAAAAGAACTTGATCTTGATCCTAACAAAAAAACTATTTTATATGCTCCAAGCTTTTACCCGAGCTCTATCGAAAAACTGGTTCCTGAATTTATTTCGTTAAGTAAGGATTATAATATATTAATCAAATTACACAGCTTTAGTTGGCAACAAAAGCGTTACCTCCATCAGAGTAAGCAATGTATTTGGGTTTCAGAAAAAAATGAGTCGATAAAACTATTGAAAAATGACTCTATAAATATTATTCCCTATTACTTATTATCCGATCTTCTTATTAGCGATATTTCCTCAACAATTTTTGAATTTTTACCTTTGAATAAACCAATAATACAAGCGGAGTGTTTTAGTCTTAGATTAAAGCATAAAATATTTAATAATAGATTTTGGAAAAGATTAGATGTTGGCAGAATGATGGACGTCGATTTTGTTTATAAAATAGTTGATCCTTCTGACCTATATAGCAGAGTCCAATATTCATTAGAATATCCAGATGAAATGGAAATAAATAGACAAAATGCGTGTGAATATTATTTATATAAAAATGACGGGAAAGCATCTTTTAGATTAGTTAATGCTATAGAAGCGATATAAAATGAAAATTGGTGTATATAGTCCTAACTGGATTGGTGATGCAATTATGGCACTTCCATTTATAAGTGAATTGAAAGATCAAAATCCAAATGCTGAAATAAATGTAATTTGTAAAGAATGGGTTTCTGGAGTTTATGAAAAAAATCCTGCAATAGACGAATTAATTACTATCAAAAAATGTTCAATAAATAATATTGTTGGGACTTTTAAAACTGGTTGGCGTTTAAAACTAAGGAACTATGATCAGTTTTTCACTCTAACGGATTCTTTCAGAAGTGCTTTAGTCTTATGGATATCAGGATCTAAAAAACGAGTTGGATATAAGGCCCAAATGAGGTCCTTTTTATTAACAAAATCCTTTTACCATCCGAAAAAAAGAATTCATCGTTCTAAAAAATTTTTAAAAATGTTGAGATCTGGACAAAATATAATTTTAGATCCGAATATTTATATTTCAGAAAAAGAAAAAATTTGGGCTAAAGATGAAATGAAAAGGCTTAAGCTTAAAGAACCAGTTGCTATATTTCCCTTTAGCATTGCAAAAAACAGGTCAATATCAAATAATATAATAAAAAAATGGATAAAGAATTCAAAAAGTGATTATCTAATATTTGGATCTAAGAATGATTCTATAAAAGGAGATTCCTTAATAAATCAATGTCAAAATAATTCAATAAAATCTATTTGTGGGAAGTATTCTTTAAGAGAGTCAATTTTACTTATATCGTTATGTCATTATAGCCTGGCAGCTGATAGTGGCTTAGGTCATATATCAGCTGCTTTAGGAGTACCCACAATTTCATTTTTTGGAGCTGGATATCCAGATAAAACAGGGCCACTAGGTAAAAGCACATTTATTATTAAACATTGCAGCCCATGCAGAGGAGATGACTGTAAAAATATCAACAATAAAATTTCATGCATAAAAGAAATTTCAAAATCCGAAATAGAATTATATGTTAGTAGCCTTTTAAAGCTGTAATTTTATTTTACTATGAAAGCATTTATTTTAGCTGCTGGTGTGTCAAGAAGGCTTTATCCTCATACATATAATATCCCAAAATGTCTTCTGGAAGTTGGTGGTAAGCCGATTATTCATTATCAGCTTGAGGCCTTAGATAAATTATCTGTATCAAATGTAACTATGATAGTTGGGTATCACAGGGAAATGCTTATGAAGCACGTTACCGATAATTTTCCTAGCTTGAATTTTGATTTTATCATAAACAATCATTTTTTTGAAACTAATACAGCTTATTCAGCATTTCTTGCATACGAAAAGCTAATTTTAGATGATTACCTTTTTATGAATGCAGACGTTGTTTATGAAGAAAAAATGTTATTTGAATTAGTTCAATCAGCATATAGTTCAGTACTGGCTGTAGATATTAAAGAGTGTGGCAGAGAAGAAGTGAAAGTTATTGATGGTGGAGATAATAAAATTTCTGCAATTGGAAAAGAATTAATTGAATCGCATTGCCTTGGAGAGTTTATCGGCGTTGCAAAATTATCAAAAGATTTTACCCGTTTATTCTCAGACTCATTGAAAAAATTAATTGATGCAGGGGGGATGAATGATTATTTTGAAGCGGCGATACAACCAATTCTAGATAAAATAGATGTCAATTATTTAGATGTGTCTTCGTATTCATGTATGGAAATTGATTTTATTGAAGACCTTGATCAAGCAAGAGGAATATTTAAGTTAAATTAAAATTGATGTGTCCAAATTTTTGCTTGTTTAAATATAGATTAGATTAATAATATGATATATAGATGGCAATAATTAGACCCTTTAGAGGGTACCTACCTGTACCTGATCAAGCTAAAGAGATTTCTTCTCCCCCATATGATGTGCTTTCATCAGAAGAAGCTCGAGAAATTGTAAAATCAAATCCTAAATCTTTTTTAAGAATTATAAAACCTGAAATAGAGTTTGATAATATTAATAATGTTAGTATTAAAAGGATTCACGAAGTTGCAAGAAAAAATTTAGATGAGCTTATTGAGAATAAAAAGTTTTTGCGAGATAATAAACCATGTCTTTACTTATATCAAATTTCTATGGGCCAGCATACTCAAACAGGCGTCGTTTCAGAAGTATCGGTTCAAGAATATGATAATGGATTGATTAAAAAACATGAACATACTAGACCAGAAAAAGAAAATGATCGAACTAAGCATATTGAAATTACAAATGCAAATACGGGGCCAGTGTTTTTGACCTTTAAAAATGATGGGAATTTCAAAAATCTTATAAAAAATGTTACTGAAATGAGGCCATATATTAGTTTTAAAGCGGATGATTCTACCATTCACAGCATATGGAAATTGAAATCTAATTTAATAATTAATAATATTGTAAATTATTTTAAGCCAATTAGGAATTTGTATATAGCAGATGGCCACCATAGAGCGGCCGCTGCCTCTCGAGTTAAAAAAATAAAGCAAGATTTGAATTCAATACATTCTGGGCAAGAATCATATAATTTCTTTTTATCAGTAATATTTCCTCATGATCAAATTCAAATTCTAGGTTATAATCGTTTGGTATATCCAAGGCCCATTGATCAAGAAAATATAATGGATTTGATTAGTATAAATTTTAAAATTTCAGAATTATCTAAAGGTAGGCAGCCAGACTCTAGAAATTCAATTGTAATGTATTACTCTGGAAGTTGGTATGATTTAAAATTTAAAGAGAAATTACCCTCAAATTATTTTGTATCAACTTTAAGTGCTTCTATACTTCAAAACTATTTATTAAAACCTTTTTTTAATATTGAAGACCCAAGGACATCAGATAAGCTTGAGTTTATTGGAGGAACAAGAGGCTTAAAGGAGCTTGAAAATATGTGCTCAAAAAAAATGATTGCTTTTGTGATGTACCCCGTTAAAATCGATGATCTTTTCATAGTTGCAGACGCAGGGCAAGTAATGCCTCCTAAATCTACCTGGTTTGAACCAAAACTAAGATCAGGTGTAGTCGTTCGTTTATTGGATTAATTCTATAGAATTTCCCTTGATTAGGTTTGGTTAATGTAAATTTAGTGGTTGCTAATTATAATCAGGACTAGCATATGGATATGTTAAAAGAGATACTCGCAGGTCAAATACCAGTTTCCCAGAAAAGGATTAGAGATCTTATTGCTCAAAAGGGAGAAAATGAAATAAGCAAAGTTAATGTAGCGCAAGCCTATTCTGGACTTAGAGGAATTAAGGCTTTTGTTTGTGACACTTCAGCAGTAGATCCAGATAAGGGTCTCATAATTAGAGGGATGCCTTTGTTAGATATAAAACATATCTTGCCAGAAGAAGTTTTCTATCTTTTAATTGCAGGAAGACTTCCGACAGAAGTAGAACTAGCAGATTTAAAAAGTGAGTTTTCTATGCACCTTGAGGTCCCAAAGTATGTTTGGGATATATTAGAAAAATTTCCAGAGGATTCTCATCCGATGACGATGTTTAACTCTGGTATTCTTGCTATGCAGAGAGATAGTGTTTTCCGAAAAAAATATGATGATGGAATGCCAAAAACCGAGTACTGGGAGGCGCTATTAGAAGATGGAATAAAGCTTTTAGCAAAATTGCCTAGTCTAGGAGCAGGGATTTATCGAATGCGTTTTAAAAAAGGTGATAGAATTTTTCCAAATAAGGATCTCGATTGGGCTGGAAATTTTGTGCATATGACGGGTATACCTGACCCAACAGGTGATTTTCATAAGCTTATGCGTCTTTATTTAATGTTGCATTGTGATCATGAGGGGGGGAATGTAAGTGCTTTTGCAGCTCATACTGTATCTTCCGCATTATCAGATCCTTATTATTCTGTTTCTGCTGGATTAAATGGCTTAGCTGGTCCACTTCATGGACTTGCAAATCAAGAGTGCTTAAAATTTGTACTTGGTATTAGAGATGAGTTTAATGGCTCTCCAAATAAAGAAGAATTGAAAGAGTATTGTTGGAATAGGCTCAATACTGGAAGAGTTATACCTGGATATGGTCATGCTGTTCTTCGTTGCCCAGATCCTAGATTCACGGCTTTTATTAATTTTGGAGAAACCCATATACATGGTGATGAAGTTTTTGAAATTGTTACTAATCTATTTGAAATTGTTCCTAAAGTGCTTTTGGAGCATGGTAAAGCAAAAAATCCATGGCCCAATGTTGATGCTGCATCAGGTTCTCTACTTTATTATTACGGTTTAAAAGAGTTTAATTACTATACCGTTCTGTTCAGTATTTCCAGAGCAATGGGTATGATTGCGCAAATGGTTTGGGAGCGTGCACTTGGAATCCCTATAACAAGACCAAAGTCAGTGACGACCGAATGGATAGAAAAAAATTCTTAACAAGGTATGTAGTTAATTTTTTCTTTATTGTTAGCCTGTCTTTTATAAAAGGTGAACAAGCTTTGTACCAATCTATTAGGATATTTTCTCCAAATAGTTATATTGTTGAGGTAATAGGTAGTGCTGGTATACCTCTTGATCATTTATCTGGCAAACAAGAATATTATCTAGATATAGTTGCTACTTCCAGCCAAACTTTTTACCTTAAAGAAATGGGCCTTGATTTAGAAGTTTTAATCGAAGATATGTCAAAATATTTTCAAGAAAGAAGTGTCCCAGAGCATCAAAGAGATTTTCCATTAGGCTCTATGCAAGGTAATTATACCTGGGATGAGTTAAATACTCGATTTAATGAGCTTAGAGAGATATATGACAATATTCTTTCTGAAAAGGTGACCTTAGGGCAGTCCGTTGAGGGCAGAGATATTTGGGCATTTAAACTTTCAGACAACCCTAATGTTGATGAAAATGAGCCAGAACTATTGTTTACTGGTTTGACTCATGCAAGAGAACCACTATCAATGATGAATCTAATATATTTTGTTCAAAAGCTCTGTGAGGGGTATACCATAAACGAAGAAATGACATATTTAGTAAATAATAGAGAATTGTGGTTTATCCTCGTCGTTAATCCTGATGGATATGTCTTTAATGAAAGCTATCAGCCTAATGGCGGAGGTATGCACAGGAAAAATAGGCTTAATACTGATTGCGGTGAAAATACGGAGAGAGGTGTTGATTTAAATAGAAACTATGGATATGGATGGGGTGCAAATAATACAGGGTCTTCACCAAACCCGTGTAGTGATACCTATAGAGGCACTTCAGCATTCTCAGAACCAGAGACACAAATTGTAAAGGATTTTATTGATAACCACTCTTTTATGAATGTTCTTCACTATCATTCATACGGAAATTATTATATACATCCTTTTGGTCTTGGTAATCTCCCTGAAGAGCCTGACCTTACAACATTTCGAGAAATTGGTAGACAAATGGCTAGAGAAAATAGTTTTGTAGTTGGGACGGGTCTTGAGACAGTTGGATATACTGTAAATGGAGATGCGGTTGATTGGACCTATGGAAGTCAGGGTTTGGTTACTTATACTCCTGAGGTAGGGACATCTAATGATTCGTTTTGGCCTTCGGAGAATAGAGTTATTCCTTTGTGTGCTAATCAGGTACATGCTAATAGTGTGTTCGCGTTTGTTTCAGGTAATGATATAATTTTAAGTGAAGTAGAATTTTCAGATCGTTTTTTTGAACCTGGAGATAGTATTAATATCGCTATTCAAATACAAAACAGAGGTCTTATGGATTCTGATGGAAGTATTACAGTCAAAATTGAACAATTAAACTCACTTATTGGATTGCCATTTGATTCTATTTCAGTTGGTCCACTCGAATCAAGAGATAGTGATACAATTAGTTTGAATTTTTTTATTTCAAATGATGCAGATATAGGGTCTGAATCTGGTTTTATTATTTCTGCCTATGATCAGTCAAGTTTTTTACGATATGATACGGTTTCTTTCTTTATAGGTTATCCTGAATTTCTATTTTTTGATGACTTTGAAGGAGGACTAGGCAATTGGCAGGTTGAAGCTAATTGGGGCTTGTCTGATTTTTCCTATTCGGGTGATTGGGCAATAGGGAATAGCCCAAATGGGGATTATGATAATAATCAAAATACGCAAATTGTCCTAGAGCTAGATTCTGATCTTTTGTTTTTTGATGGCGTATCTATTTCATTTAAAGCAAGTTGGGAGATTGAACTTTATGATGATTTTGTACAGTTTCAGGCTTATGTTCCTAATTGGGGCTGGATCAATCTTCATGGGGAACATACTACTTCTGGGTCTGGTCAGCAAGGCCAGCCGTGGAACTTGCCAGGGTATCATGGACTTTCAGATGGTTGGGTTGAAGAAACAATTTCTCTTAAACAGTTAAACGGTCTTGTTCCAACTAAACTTAGGTTTATTTTTATTTCAGATAATTATGGTAATGGGGATGGGTTTTTTCTTGATGATTTTGGAATTTCAGGTTATCCAAATTTTATCCCAGGAGATGTAAATATGGATTCATTTTTAGATGTTTTTGATTTAATTAATCTTGCTGATGTAGTGCAGTTAGATAGCTTGGATCAGAACTTAATTTATCTTTATGATATTGATATTAATGGTATTGTTAATATATTTGATATAATTAATCTTATAAATCAAATAATGGATTATTAATGAAAATAATTGTTTTATTTTTCATTCTATCAAGTAATATATTAGCTCAAGTGGAAAAGGCAGACATAATGCCAGGTAAAAGAGGTGACAATTTTAGAGTTTGGATATATTTTCATGATAAGCCAGGTTCTGTAAATGCTTTTATATCCGAGCGAGCTATACAAAGAAGAAAAAGAAATAGAGCGTATGAGAGTTCTGGTTGGTATGATAAAGAGGTATCCTCAGAATATGTAAATACTATTAAGAATTTAGGATTAGAAATAAAAAACAAAAGCAGATGGCTTAATGCTGTTTCAGTCGAAACTGACCTAAATAAAATAAATAATTTATTAGAATATGACTTTGTAAAAAAAATAGAACCCGTTTATAGATATACAAAGAAAAAAAAGGTTGCTTTCAAAGATAAAGGAAATGCTATTAATAATAATTCATTGCACAGGGATCTCGATTATGGATATTCTCAAACCCAAATTGAGCAGATTAATGCCCACATTGGGCATCAGCGTGGCTATTTTGGACAGGGCGTTCGAATTCTACTTCTAGATACAGGCTATTTATTAGACCACTCTGCTTTTGATTCACTTAATGTTATTGACCAGTATGATTTTATTAATAATGATAGTATTACCTATAATGAATTGAATCAGGACAATTCTCAACAGATAAATCATGGAACGGCCATGTTGAGTATAATAGGTGGCTATTTACCAGGGAGCTTAATTGGACCAGCATATAAATCAGAATATTTACTGGCAAAAACCGAAGATGTCTCTAATGAAAGCCAAGTCGAGGAAGACAATTATGTTTCTGCCTTGGAATGGGGAGAAGCACTCGGCGCGGATATAAGCTCTTCTTCATTAGGCTACTTAGACTGGTATTCATATTGCGATATGGATGGCAATACTGCGGTGACTACCATTGGTGTGGATATTGCTTCTAGTTTGGGGGTGCTCTGTGTGACTTCTGCTGGTAATTGGGGTGGAACTCCACCAAATCAGGATCCCTGTCAGATCCCTCTAGAGCATTATATCTCAGCTCCTGCGGACGCTGATTCTGTTATCTCTGTCGGAGCAGTATATGGTACTGGTGAGATTGCCTATTTTAGTTCAAGAGGTCCTTCTTACGATGGCAGGATTAAGCCAGAAGTTTGTGCAATGGGGGTAGGGGTAGTAGGTGTACAAGTAGGTAGCCAAAATGATATTACGACTATCTATAGTGGGACTTCAGCCTCATGTCCATTAGTTAGTGGTGCTGCTGCTATTATTATGAGTGCAAAACCTGATTGGACAGCCATGCAAGTAAGGCATGCGATATTATCTACGGCATCAAATTACAGTGCTCCAGACACGACCAAAGGGTATGGGATAGTTAATATTGCAGATGCCTTAGATTTTGAATTCCCGACAAATTCAATTTTTCCATCAAATATAGTTAATAACTTTCATATTTCTAATGCTTATCCAAACCCTTTTAACCCCATAGTGTTTTTTAATTTAGATATAGGCTCAAGTATGTTTCTGAAGGTTGAAATTTTAAATTTAAATGGAAAAACTGTATCTGTTCTTTTCAATGATAATATTGGAATTTCAAAAACGAGTATAGCATGGGATGGATCAAGCTTTTCATCTGGAATTTATTTTGTCAGAGTTAAAGCTAAAAACAGACATTACTTACAGAAAATTACATTATTAAAATAATATCAAAAATTCAATCTAATTCTTGCCTTATTAATTAGATTCACCGAAATTCAATCTCGCCCCAGTGTGTTCAATATGATTACCAAAATACATAAAATATTAGTTAAAGCGTTTTTTATTTCTAGTTGCTTGTTTTCACAGGAAACAGATAAGGATGCTCTAAGCCCTTTTCCAGTCGAACTATCGATATATGAGGGCTATCAATCTTTGCTATTAAACTGGTCTTTTAATGATTCAATTGTTCCTCAAAAGATAATGATTAATGCACGAAAATCTTCTGATCAAGAATTTTATTTAGTAAAAGAGCTCAAGCCTGATATAAATAAATTTCTTGATAATAGTTGTGAGTCAGGTGAAAGATATTTTTATATTGTAGAGGTTGAAGATTTTTTTGGAAATATATACTCTAGTGATAGTCAATATCCAGTTTTTGGCACATGTCAAGAATTTGGAGATGCTGTTAAATATGACTCAACAATCACAGATGTCAAAACAATGATTTTAAAAGAGATAGTTTTAGCAGGATCGATTTTATCTCAAGAATTGGAAATTAAGAGTGTCTTATCTCTTTTTAATTCAAAAACTATTAACGAAGCATTGTGGATAGAAAACTTTCCAATAAACGAGATATCAAATATTTATTTACAACTTGATTTAATTGAACAAATACTTTATGACTCAGATTTAATTGATAAAATCTTAGATAAAGAATTAGCCTATCGCAATCAGTTATATCTTTCCCCTCATGATTGGAATAATAAAATAAAAGAAGAAATTGAAAAAATTAAATCTGATTGGGTTAAAATATTTTGGAGCTATGAAAAAAGTCTTTCAATTATTTCTGAAATCCCTCCATTATTTGTCTTAGGTGTTTTTCCATATGAAAATGATAGCACAAAAGTTAAAATTTTGGTTAATGAAAAAAGGCAGCAATATAGTAATATGGAAGAAACATATTTATTATATGAAGATGAATTTTTAGATTTAACTATCTCTGATAAAGATAGCTTAGGATTAATATTTTTAAATATTCCAAAATATTGGGATCATTTTGATTTAATAAGTAATGGATCTTTCCTGAAGCGTATTCCTCTTTGGATTTCGGATCCCATTATCAATACTATTGAGGGAGAACTGATTCCTTCTGATTCTGCATTATCATTAAAATTTAAGGCTGATAGTCTAAGTGCTTGGCTTAATGAGGTTATATGGTCTCCATCTTCATTAAAATTAGATTTAGAGGTCGCTGGAACACCAGAGTTTGATGATTATTATGCATTATCATTAAATGATATGTTTATATGGGAGCCTGGTTGGGATTTGAGCTTTGAGACTCAATTTATTGATTCCACCTTTATATTAGATCAAGGCCTGAATTTTCCTATCCTGCTTTCTTGGAATAAATGGGAAGAAGATGGCTGGAGCCCTGTTGAGTATATGATTTTAGATACGTTGTCCTTACTATTAAATCGTTTTCCAGATGGAGGGAAGTGGTCTCAGTTAACAAATAATTCAACTCTTGGTACAACTAATAATCCTCTTTCTGAAAATATTGATCAAGAGCTAATACCCGAGTTTTTTGTTTTATATCAAAATTATCCGAACCCTTTTAATGGTTTAACAAGGTTAACGTTTGATCTTTTAGAGGATTCTATGGTATCATTTTATGTTACGGATGCAACAGGAAGAGTCCAAGAAAGGTTTTTAAATAATGAATTTATTAATAGAGGCACATACAACTTTGACTGGAATGGAGAACATTATTCTACAGGAATCTACTTTTTCACAATACAAGTACAATCGGGTATTTATGCACCTGCTTTAATGAGCAGAAAAATGATTTATTTAAAATAAATTAATTTTTGTTTTCGGTTTAAACTCAATACATATTATTGTATTTTCACCTTATTATGATAAGGCTCAACTTATTTGTTATTTTAATTTTTGTATTTTTTGGAATACAGGGTTGCACATCTCATCCCGCAATACAACCTAATTTACCTGAGCCTGGAACTACGGACATGGGCTTTTCATTTTCTGTTGAAAACATAGTTCCTGTCATTTGGTGGAGACGTGGGATTAATGAAAATACTGATATAGGTTTAAGAGTCGGTATCCCTCTCTCAGGTACTGGGATTGATATTAATAGGGTTCTTTTTAGAAAAGAACGAAGTTGGGAAATTTTAAATTTAGCATATAGCATTAATCCAAATTCTAATTATGATTTGAGTTATATAAGATTTAAAAAAAATCTCAGGTCAAGTAAAATATCTTGGCTTGGTTTTAGAGTTATGGTTATTCCGAAAGGCGCCGTCCGCAGGGTAAATGAAGATGATTTAAACTATTCTGCTAGCAACCGAGCTGGTTTATTCTATGGCAGACAAATGAGTCAAAAGTGGGGGATTGAGTTTGGGTATTTTCATGATTTTAATTCTATGCCCCTAGGTAAGGTTTTTTCAACAGATTGGGATCCAGCATCTGAGAGTGTAAAGGCTGAATATGGCGACCAATATAAGTTTTATCCACTTACTTCTGGAGGGAATTTGCCTTCTGAATATTCTCGACGGGTTGGACTTTCCCTTCAATTATACATGTATTTAGGTAAGTTAAATAAGTAATAGAAATCTGGGATGACGGTCTCTAAATTTTTTGAATTTTTAAAGTCAAAAGATATTGAAAAATCAAAAGAATTTATTCAAACTGAATTGAATACTGAAAAAGATTTAATAGGTATTATAAGTGATTTAATATTATTTAGTTCTTTAGTATATAGAAATCATAATAAAAAGATCCATCCTATAATTTTAGTTAATGCATTAAAAAATATTATTGGAGATGATCGAAAGAATCCATCAAAGATACTTTTAAATTTTTTTATTGAATACTTAAACTTGTTTAAGCTTAGAACGAATGATGACAAATTAATAGATAAAACTTTAAAAGAAGGTCCTAGGGAATCAGAATTTGTATCAGATTTACATGATGCATGTCAAGAAGGCGATTCTAAAAAAATAAAAAAAATATCTGCCAGAATATATATTGTTTCAGAAAGATCTAGAGCAGTTCTTGATGCGCTAGTAGAAGTTGTATTGCAAAACGTAGAGGATAGTATTTTGTTTGTGCATCATTTACTTAGATCTTTTCAGTTTCAAAAATCTAAAAACTCATGGGCATTCGTCTGTTCTTTGATCCAAGAAATGGATTTTTTTTCTGTTCCTGATCCTCATAAAGCAAGTATGATTACCCCAAAAGATATTAGAAAAAAAATGATTCTATCTGGGGAGGTTAATTTATTTTCTTCAGTTGAACGACTGTGGAATGGTGATTATGTGAGAGTTGAAAGTTATAGAAGAGAATTAAGTCATTGGTGTCTCGAAATGTCGGAAGGTATAAAAATAAAGAATAAGAAAAAACCGATTAGTTTTTCATTTAAAGACAAAAATAATAATTTTTTTATTAACCTAGGGGAATCAATTGTTTTAGATAAAAATAAATCTTTAAAAGAAAGGATCAATGGTTTGGTAATTTTAGAATCGCTAAGAGCAATGAAAAAAATGAGCAAATCAAATCAGATAGAATCATTAGAAAACTGTTTTGCAAATATTATAGAAAATGAAAATTGGAAAATATAAATTATTTAGTATAGAAACTTCAGAGTTTAGTCTTGATGGTGGCGCTATGTTTGGTATTATTCCAAAACCGCTATGGGAAAAACAGGCTAATCCAGATGATTTTAATAGGATTAAAATGGTTACTAGATCTTTACTTCTTATTAGCGAAACAAAACGAATTTTAATTGATACTGGTAATGGAACTAAATGGAGTAAAAAATTGCGCCACCGTTACAATATTGATAATAGTAGATATTCTATTGAGATCTCATTGTCAAAATACGGATATAAGCCTGAAGATATTTCAGATGTTATTTGCACTCATCTTCATTTTGATCATGCTGGTGGGAATACCTGTTTTGATGGAGATAAAATAATTCCAACTTTTCCAAATGCGAAATATTGGATATCTAAGTTAAACTGGGACCTTGCAAATTGTCCATCTCCAAAAGATTCGGGAAGCTTTATAGAATCTGATTGGCGTGTTTTAGAAGAAAACAATATGATTAAACTAATTAAAGGAGAGAATTCTTTTATTGATGGGATTGATATTTTTATAACTAATGGACATACATACGGTTTGATGCATCCAATAATTTCTGATGAAAAAGATACAATTTTTTTTGGTGCTGATATTTTTCCTACGGTAGCACATTTGCAAGTGCCATGGGTAATGGCATATGACATAGAACCACTTGTGACAATAAAAGAAAAAACAAATTTGCTTAATATGATTCAAAAAAATAATTGGAAAATATTTTTTGAGCATGATCCCGATATAGAGGCGTGTACAATCAAAACATCAAAGAATAGTTTTATTATAGATAAGCCGATAATAATAAATGAATGAAGAACGAAAAAAAGAAGCCTTGTTTATTGAGGGCATGCGTTACTATTCTCAAAAGGAATATTTTGAGTCCCATGAGGTTTGGGAAGAGCTATGGTCTGATTACTATTTGGTAGATAGAAAATTTATTCAAGCTTTAATTCAATTATCAGTTAGCTTTGTGCATTTAGGCAATAATAATATTAAAGGAGCAAAAAGTTTACTTAATAAAAGTAAAAACAAATTTAAAGAATATTCAGGAAATCATAGAGGAATTAATGTGCCAAAACTTTTAACTGAAATTGAAATTGTTTTAGATAAATACAACAATTTTAAAGGAGCAGATACTTTTGATTGGGATAGTGTTCCCTTATTAGATTAGATGGCCATGATTGAGATTTTATTATTTGTAAAGGATTTTGAACTTGGATCGAAAATATCTGAACGTTGTGTAGATCAAGGCAGAAATGTGGAGTTTAGCGATGAGAAGAGCGATCCAGCGAATTTCCCAGAGTCTATAAAATTGGCAATAGTTGATTTTGATGAGGAGGTGTTTTCATCTGTTGGCTTGGTATCAGGGTTGAAGCAAAGAAATTTAAAAATAATAGGAACTATGCAAAAAATTAGTAATCATGATCAGAGTAGACTTCGTTCTTCTGGATGTGATATTATTTTGACAAAATCAAGTATTGTAAAAAACTTGCCTAATTTATTTTCTGAATTTTTAGATTAGTTTTTATAAAGCTACGTTTCTCATTGAATTTACAATCTTCATTTTACTAGATTTTTGCCTTAGTGCTTTTGTATAATATATAAATGATAATAACTGGAATTTGAAAAATTAACTAAAAAAATTTGCATTATACAAATAAATGAAGTATCCAGTTCTTACTAAAAAATACCACTTTTGTGCATCGCATAAATATGGAAATCCAAAATGGACCGAAAAAGAAAATATAGATGTTTTTAAAAAAGATTATAATATTCATGGTCATAATTATGTTTTGGAGGTATCTGTAACTGGCCCTATTAATCCTGATACTGGTTGGCTGGTAGATTTAAATAAGCTTAATAAATTAGTTAAGTCTCATGTAGTGGATATTATTGACCATTCCCATATTGAATTAGATATTGATTGGTTTAATAATAGACAACCTTCATCGGAAAATATTTTAATTTGGGTTTGGGAACAACTCGCATCTAGGTTAACGGATTGTAAGCTTTATCGGCTTCGGCTCGTTGAAACCCACTCTATACATACAGACTATTATGGAGGCAAAGGTGAATTTTAAAGACCGCTTTTATTTAATTTTGTCAGGAATTTTTATAGCCTCCTTGGTTACTTGTAACCTCATAGCTAACAAATTTGTAACCGTTGATTTAGGTTTTAAGGTTTTCATTGTTTCTGCTGGAATTCTACCTTATCCGTTAACATTTTTGGTTACGGATATTCTTTCTGAATTATATGGTCAAAAGAAGACTAATGCTGTTGTTTTTTCAGGATTTATAGCGTCTCTTTTTGTTTTAAGTTTTCTATGGCTTGGTGGTCAGTTTAATGCGATTCCTAGCTCTATAGTAAATGACGAAACATACAACGCTGTTTTCCAAAACGCCTGGCGACTAATTGCAGCATCCATGATAGCATATCTTTTTGCTCAATTTATTGATGTGAAAATATTTCATTTCTGGAAAAGGTTAACCAAAGGCAGGCATTTATGGCTTAGAAATAATGGTTCTACGATAGCATCCCAATTAATTGATACCACATTGGTAATAGCTATATTATTTATTGGGGTTTGGGATTCTGGCCAAATAATATCCGCTATAATTGATGGTTGGATGTTTAAAATGCTAATGGCTTTTATTGATACACCTATTATATACGGAATTATTCATTTGCTGAAAGGTAAAATAGATATTTTAGTTCTTGAGGAAGGTTAAAAATGTTTAAAAAAGAAAATTTAAAAGATATTACTCTTAGTTTGCTGAATGAAATAGGGGAAAACCCTAATAGGGAAGGCTTATTAAAAACACCAGAAAGAGTTTCTAAAGCATGGGAGTTTTTTTCTAAAGGCTATAGACAAAATATTAACGATATAATAAATGAAGCTATTTTTGATGAAGATTCAAAAGATTTAGTCATAGTCCGCGATATTGAATTTTTCTCCTTATGTGAACATCATTTGTTGCCATTTTTTGGACGTGCTCATGTAGGTTATATTCCAAATGGAAAAGTAATAGGATTGTCAAAAATTCCTAGGCTCGTTGACATGTATGCTAGAAGGCTACAGGTTCAAGAGCGTTTAACTAACCAAATTGCAAACTCAATCCAAGAGGTCCTAAACCCTAAAGGAGTAGCCGTATTAATGGAGGGAAGACATATGTGTATGCAGATGAGGGGCGTGGAAAAACAAAATAGTTTGGCAAGTACATCGTGTATGATCGGAAAGTTGAGAGAATCTAATGCAACGCGATCAGAGTTTTTATCAATAATCAATAGAGATAAGGTCTGATTAATAACTTTCAATTAGTTGTTTTAGGTGGCGGTCCAGGTGGATATGTTGCTGCTATCAGGGCAAGCCAACTAGGAATAAAAACATGTATTATTGATCACTCAAAATTGGGTGGAATATGTTTGAATTGGGGGTGCATTCCAACAAAATCCTTGTTAAAGAATGCTGAGGTATTGCGTCAGATAAAACAATCTGAAAAATATGGCATAAAAGTAGGTGAAATTTCAATAGACTATAAAAGAAATATTAAAAGAAGCAGAGACGTATCAAATAGATTGAGCAAGGGTATAGAGTATTTAATAAAAAAAAATAAAATAACTTATATTAATGGTACTGGTGTTTTAAAAGATCAAAACACAATATCTGTCAATCTAGGAAATAAAGATCAGATAATTAAATTTGACAAAATAATTATTGCTACAGGTGCTTATTCCAAAAGCTTTCCAATGCTTGGCTTTGATGGAAAAATAGTAATGAACTATAAAGATGTCCTTAAGCTAACAACTATTCCAAAAAAAATCATTATCGTGGGTTCTGGTGCAATTGGATGTGAGTTTGCCTCCTATTTTAATGAATTTGGTGCTAATATAAATCTAATAGAATCGATGAGCTATATACTTCCAAACGAAGATATTGAAATTTCTAAAGAGGTTTTAAATAGTTTTCTTGATTCTGGTATTAATGTTTCAACAAATACAGAGGTTTACAAGATTGAAAAAATTAAAAATAAAGTAAAAGTGTTTGTTAAAAATCAAGGGGAAAAAAGAACTATTAGTGGGGATATTGTTTTAGTTGCTATTGGTGTTGAGGGTAACATAAAAAATATAGGGCTTAAAGATGTCGGTGTTAAAACAGATAATGGGTCGATTATAATTAACGAATTAAACCAAACTAATATAAAAAATATATATGCAGTTGGAGACGTAACTGGACCTCCTTGGCTAGCTCATGTTGCGTCTGCACAAGGAATAATAGCCGCTGAGCATGTGGCTGGGGTTACTCCAAACCCAATTAATTATTCTAATATTCCTAGCTGTACCTATTGTTATCCTGAGGTTGGATCTATTGGCTTAACTGAGCAAAAAGCTATAGATGCTGGATATGATATAAAAGTGGGTAGGTTTTTTTTTAAAGCCAATCGAAAAAGTATGGCAATCGGTGAAACAAGTGGATTAATAAAGTTAATATTTGATAGTAAATATGGAGAGCTAATTGGAGCGCATATCGTTGGTTCAAATGCCACAGAATTAATTGGAGAACTAGGAATCGCAAAATCTTTAGAAGCAAGGTGGGAAGATTTAGCATTTCAGATACATGCCCATC
>CAZLPW010000004.1:0-69497 GCA_964561495.1 uncultured bacterium
CCCCGAACCAACAGATTATGAGTCTGCTGCTCTAACCAATTGAGCTATGGGCCCTAATAATGTTTTCGTTTCTTTAGTATTAATCTTAACATCGACTAACAAAAAAAATACTTTCAATATAGGTCGAATCTTACAACTATGTGTTCCCTGTTTCCATTATTAATTGATACATTTCTATAGTAGTATTAGCCCTAATTATCTAAACGCAATATGAAACAAAAAATTATAAAAAAAAATTATTATAGGGTTTTTGGACTAAACACATCTATCCCTTTATTAAAAAACAAAAAGTTTAACATTATTCAAATTATTATTGAAAAAAATAGCCCCGCAGATAAAAATGAAGAATTAAAAAATTTAATAATTAAAACAAACTTCAGTTGTAAATATTATTCTAAAATAGAATTTCAAAAATATAATGAATTCCGTTCTCAAGGCATTATTATTGATTTTGATGGAGAGGTAGTATCAAAAACCTTGCCAGATTACTCTAATGAAAATTCAATCTGTCTACTTGCTTTGGACTGTATAACAGACCCTCAAAATACAGGTCAAATAATTCGGACTTCGGAGTGCGCTGGTATTAATGGAATTGTATTCCCTAAAAATGCAAGTGCCCCCATAAATGACACTGTTTTACAAGTAAGCCAGGGAGCATTTATATCAATGCCTCTATTTGAGATAACCAACCTAAGAAATACCATAGGTGTCTTAAAAAAACAAGGATTTTGGGTTATCGGAGTTGAAAACAGCATAAACGCAAGTGATTGGAATAAAATTGATTACACAGAAAAAAAGTTGATTATTGTAGGCAGCGAAGGTAGCGGGATTAGAAAAAAAGTTTTAGAGTCATGTGATTTTTTTTCAACTATACCAATGCAAGGAAATATAAACTCCCTAAATGTATCAGCAGCAACTTCTGCTATTTTATTTGAAAGACTTCGACAAATAAAGGAAATGAAATAATGGCATCTACTCATGACTATAAAAGTGACCAAAGAAATAATGATATAGAGATATATATTAATGGTGAATTTTTTCACCGTTCGAAAGCATTTATTTCCGTAATGGACAGTGGATTTTTATTAGGAGATGGTGTGTGGGAAGGAATTCGTTTGCACAATAATTATCTGGTACACTTGGAATCCCACCTTGACCGATTATACAGAGGAGCAAAAGAGATTGATATTAATATTGGATTGACTAGAGAAGAAATAAAAAGGGCTATAAATAAAACCCTTTTAAAAAATAAAATGGAATCAAATGTCCATATAAGGCTTATTATTTCAAGAGGATTAAAAAAAACTCCTTATCAACATCCAAGTTTTACAATTAGTAAACCGACATTTGTCATTATCCCAGAATACAAACAGCCTGACCCAAATATAAAGAAAATTGGCATTAGATTAGCCACCGTAAAAACCAAGCGGGATCACAAAGTTCAGAACCCTCAGATAAATTCTCTTAGTAAACACAATTGTATTTCTGCATGTATTGAAGCAGATAAATTAGGCGTGGATGAGGGATTAATGCTTGATCCCTACGATAATGTTTCAACTTGTAATTCAACAAATTTTTTTATTGTAAAGAATAAAGAAATTTGGACATCGACTGGTGATTTTTGCTTAAATGGCGTCACTAGAGAATCTATAATTCGTTTATGTTCTGAAAATAAAATTCCAATTTTTCAAAAAAATTTTAAAATCGATAAAGTTCATTCCGCTGATGAATTATTTGTTACTGGTACATTTGCTGGGGTAATCCCTGTTATAGAAATAGATGGAATAATTGTAGGAGATGGAGCGCGCGGATTCTTCACAAAAAAACTTCAAGAATATTACAGAATAGATATTGAAAAAAGATCTTTAGCTAAATGAGCAAGATTAAAAAACGGATTGCGATGTGGTCAGGACCACGTAATATATCTACTGCTTTAATGAGATCTTTTGAAAACAGGTCAGATACTGTCTTCCTAGATGAACCATTTTATGCGCATTACCTTTATGCCACAAATATAAACCATCCTGGGAAAAATGAAATTTTGGCTACACAAAAAATCAACTGGGAAGAAATCGTAGATAATATAACTGGGCCAGTTCCAGATAATAAATCTATTTGGTACCAGAAACATATGGCCCAACATAACCTTCCTGGCAACGATTTATCATGGACCAAGCAGATGGTAAATTGTTTTTTGATACGAAAACCAGAAGAGGTGATCGCAAGTTATAATAATATATTCGCAATCGACAATGAGTTTTTATTAGGCTTCAAACAACAAGCAGAGCTATTTAAATATATTTTAAAAAATACTGGTAAAGTTTCACCCGTAATAAACTCTAAGACTATTTTAAAAAACCCAAGAAATGCCCTAGAAAAATTATGCTATCACCTAAATATTGATTTTTCTGAGGATATGTTAAAATGGCCTCCAGGTATTCGTAAAAGCGATGGGATTTGGGCAAAATATTGGTATAAGACTGTAATTAGTTCAACAGAATTTGTAAAGTATAAAAAAAAAGAAATAAAGATCGACTCTAGAATGAAGTCCCTTTTAAATCTTTGTCAGCCTGACTATGAATATTTAAAAAAATATCAGATTTAATTTTTATCGAAGAGATCATCTAAAATAATTATTATACTTTATCTTATAATATTAAGCGAAAGCGACTCATAATATTCAATTAACTTTTGAGTATTTTCTATTTGATCTTTTGTTAATTCATATTCAATGATCTTACCATTGCTAAATTCAAATTGGACTTTTGCTCTGGGAACAAATAAAGCCTTTAAATTATTTAATTGAATATCCGTTAATTGAATATCCTTTTCTTCTTGCACAACCCCTCCAGGCCTATTATCACCAGATGTTTTTTTATTATTAAATATCCATTCAATTTTTTTTGATCTAGTCTTTATGATTGTAATTTTTTCAAATAATAACTGATCTAGGCCATTATAATTGAATACTATCCTAGCCCATTTTGATTCTGAATCTCTTAATATATATAAGTAAACATTGCTTTTATTACCAAAAGATAAAATTGATTTTGGAATTTCTGATTTATTCATTGTAATAAAAATTTCATTCTCAGCATCATATTTCTCAACAATATTTTTATATCCTCTTACCTTAATATAATCAATTGATGATGGCGGTTTACAAGACAAAATACCTAAGAGGGAAATTAGGTAATAGATCTTTATTTTATTTAACATGTTTTTAACGAGTTATTGTATTAAAAATAAAAAAATAATAATTAATTATTTCTAAACAACTACTTAATATTATTATAATTTTCAACGTTCTAATATTAATAAGAATATATATAAAAAGATCTTGAATCATTACTAGTTTACTCAATTGAAAATTATTATTTCAAAGTTGCCTGAAAATAGTTGGTGGGGTAATGGTACTCCCTCTTACCCTGATAATCCAGCAATGCAAAAGGGCGCTATCCCCAATCAAGTCTTACTTAAAAATGAGCGAGAGCAATTAATAAATACATTGCGACTATTGAATGTTGAAATTATCGAAACACCTTTTCCCATAGAGCTTGATGGTCCAAATCCTGAACATGATTTTGTATATATTAGAGATCAATTTATTTCGAGCAAAAAGGGGGATGCTATAATTATGAGGTTCCGGAACCCCGAAAGGATTAAAGAACAGGATCATATAATACCTATTCTTGAAGAATTAGAATTATCGATTTTAGAGCTTCCAAAAAAAACCGATCTCTTTGCAGAAGGTGGCGAATTTTATTTATGTAAAAAAGAAAATATATTATTCGCAGGTAACTCACGAAATAGTATATCTGGAATTGAAGCTGTCGCGAAAATTTTAGAAGTAAATGATCTTATTATTTTAAAAAGTAATGTATTTCATTTAGACGCATATTTTTGTCCAGTTATATCTAAAAAAGGAGATATTTGTGCAATTACTTGTTGCATTGAAGAGATCACTAAAAACTCTAAAGATCAATTATATAAATTTGCTGATAGTAAAAACATTCCTATTATAAAATTACCAGCTATCGATGGCATTGGATCACAAAAAAAGCTTGGATCTTTCGCAGTAAACGCTCTACCCATACCAGGATTTTTAATAGGACCTAAACCTTACACTAATAAAGAAGTTTTAGAAAAATTATATGATATTGGAATTCAAAGAATAAACACACCTATGTCACAATATGCTTTGAGCGGAGGGTCTGTACATTGCTGTACAAATGAAATCTATTGAATTATTGATCTAATCTAGATACCAAAACCGAATCTAAAGTTCATACTCCCAAATCCTTTTTTACTAGGCACTACATCTTCTGCCATAGTATACCTGTAAAATAACTGAGAAGTAAAAGTGAGAAGTTTTAGTTGTAATCCTGCTTGAAAATGAAATCCGCTAGATTCATCATAGTTATCTTTATTTGTCAAAAAATCTTCTAGATTTTTACTCAAATTAGATACGTCACCATTTACTATATCACCTCCTAATAAATCTTCTACCATTTCAATACTTGCTACGGGTGTTGTTCTGTGCATGTTATATCCAAGGCCCGAGTATAGTTTTGCTCCAGCTAAAAAAGGAATAGATAGTGAAAAAACGTCTTTTCTAACTGTTATGTAAGTATTGGCAGTTGCCCAAGCAAATGGAATAGGGTCCATAGCTCCAATAGGATTTTCAAAATTAATATCATAGGTATTCCCCATCGCCTGAAAATCAAGCTCTAAATCGATTACTGGTATAATATCTATATACAAGAAAGCTCCAATACCAAAAGCGTTTTCGAATGCCCCATTTGTTAGCGTAACGCCAGGGATATCAGCACCACCAAGTATTGATTCTTCTACCTTCATCTGCCCTTGCGCAACCTGCAACCCAAAACCAGCTATAGCAAAAAGACCTGTAGGTAGAACTATAAATAAAAACGTTGAAATATATTTTTTCATAACAACTCCAAAAATGGTATAATTTTAATCAACAAAGTTTACAGATTTCCTTTTGACAAACAAATCACTCATTGAAAATCGTATCTTATTCTAGATAAATTGAGAGGTCTTAATCTATGAACCGACCCTTACTTTTATTTACATTTAGCTTAAGTGTTTTAATTTTCGGACAAAACGCTCAGTGGCCAACACGCGCCAGTCGATCATTCTCATCAAATTTTGGCGAAAATAGAGATGATCACTTCCACATGGGTATAGATATAAAAACACGCGGGACAATAGGTCACGAGGTTTATGCAATTGAGGATGGATATATAAGCAGAATGGTATCCAATTATAATGGATACGGGAAAGCTCTCTATCTAAGAACAAAGTCTGGACGGGAAATCCTTTATGGCCACCTCGACAAGTTCAAGCCTGTTCTAGAAAAGGTGTGGAAGCTCCAACAAACTAAACGAAAAAGTTATATTGTGAATGCTAACTTTTCTCCTAGAGAATTTCAAGTACTTAAAGGAGAATTGATAGGTTATTCAGGAAATAGCGGCTCTTCCTTTGCACCACATATACACCTCGAAGTTCGTAATAAAGATAGCGAACCCTTAAACCCCCTTGCCTATGCGTTTGATATGCCTGACAAAGTAAAACCAGAAGTTAAAAATATTGCTCTGGTACCATTATCAGAAAATTCAATTATTAACGCAAGTCCTCTAGTCCAAACTTTTCCTCTGTATCGAGATAGATCAGGAATATATCATTTTCCTGATACGATAAGTGTTTTCGGTGAATTTGGAATTGCTATTGAAACATTTGACAAACGACAGGGAGCAAATAATAAATATCAGATTTATAAAGCAGAATTAGTTGTTGATGGAATAAAAAAATATGAACTAAAATACGATAAAATACCATTCTCAAAGACTAGTAGTGCTAATACTGTAATTGAATACGGTCTAAAAAGAAAAAAGTTAGGTGAATTTCAAAAACTTTATCGGATGCCAGAGCATCCAGAATTAGATATTCAGACTTTGAAAGAAAGCGGCATATTAAGGCTCTTCCCTGGTTTTCATTCTATTGAGATTAAAGTCTACGATGTAAATAATAATAGTGCTACAATTAGGGGAATGGTAACAAGCGCATTCCCTATGTCAATTGGAGCAGAAGAAATTCTTCGAAATGATATGGTTATAACTCTTGCTTTAAGCCCCAAAAGGGGTGGAATGCCAATAAGAGATGTAATCATCTATAGCTTTACCCCATATGGACACACTGATAAGAATAAATTAAAATATCTCCACGCAGAAAGAGTCAAAAAGGATCTCCATGTCACATTAGACATAAAAGATACAAAAAATTCAATTCTACAAATTATAGCAATTAATGAGCTTGGTGGACTATCTGATCCCTATCATTGGACATCTCTAAAACCAGAATATAGCGTTATAGATATTTTACCAGCCTTAGATATTTCTACTACAGAAAGGGGAATGTTTTTCCAAATTGAGCTTGATAAATACGCTCCAGCTAGAGTTAAGATAAAACTGTCTGATAATAATACTTTTAAGTCATTCACATTAAACCAGATACAACCCACGGTTTTCCTTTCTGATCTTTTGCCATACAAACATGCCGAGGGGGCAAAATATATCGATGTAGAATTATCTCATAATGGGTTATCCAGAGAAAGAAGATTTCAAATTCATTCTAAAGTGGCTGAACCTGGAAAAGAAACTGCTGTTGTATCTGTTGATAAAAATTGCTCAATACAAATTCTTTCCAATACACTGTATCAAAATAACCTTATCTGGATTGAAAAAATAAAAACCTATCCAGAAATTAAAAATGGCTTTCAGCTATCTTCCGTATACCAGTTACACCCATTTGATTTAGCATTAAATAATAATTTTAATATTGGCATTAAATATGATTTTGAATTAGCTGAACATTCAAACCTTGGGATTTATTATTATGATAATAAAGAAGGCAAGTGGGTCTTTTCTAAAACAAAAAATAATAAAAGAAAACAAATACTCACCACATCACTCAATCAATTTGAGGCTGTGACAATAATACAAGACCTTGAGCCACCCTTAATCTTACGTATGCACCCTAGCGAAGGAGGGCGATATAAAAATGATGCCATAACTCAAATTCGTATTTCTGTAGATGACAAACTATCAGGTATTGAAGCTGAAGAAGAATCTTTTGAATTAAAATTAAACGGTCAGCCTCTCTATTCAGCTTACCAACCAGTCAAAAAAGAGATTTCTTATTATCTAGATAGACCATTAAAAAATGGAAACCATAATATAAATTTTTCTGTTGTAGACCGAGTTGGAAATAAGAGTGAGCAGAAAATTATTTTTTCAATTTATTAATGCTTTTCCCATATAAGGATGATAACCCTAAAGTACTAATTCCCTATGTCACATATGGAATATTAGCAATGAATACATTATTATTTTTAATACAATTTTTAATTTCTAGCAATGATATAAACCTGTCAAATAGAATTGTTTCCTCATTTGGTTTCATTCCAGCAAATTTCAACATATTGACTATATTCAGTTCAATGTTTATTCATGGAAACCTAGCTCATATAATCGGGAACCTTTGGTTCCTTAAAGTTTTTGGAGATAATGTAGAAAGCGTCCTTGGGCATTTAAAATATTTTTTTTTCTACATTTGTTGTGGTTTTATTGCAGCAATCGGTCAATATATTATTAATCCTTCATCAACAATACCTATGATTGGCGCTAGTGGGGCAATTGCTGGTGTTTTAGGTGCTTACATGATCCAATTTCCTAATGCGAGAGTACATAATATTTTGTTTTTTATTATTTTTTTTACTAAAGTGACTTTACCTGCTCAAATTGTTCTTGGGTTTTGGTTCCTATTGCAACTGAGCCAAGGATTAATTGAAATAGGCATAAATACAACAGGCGGGATAGCTTGGTTTGCGCATGTTGGTGGTTTTATTGCGGGAATAACATTGTTAAAATATCTTAAGAGTTTAAAAATTGAGGTAATATGAAAAAAAGTTTGATTAAAAAAGCAATAAAAATGCGTATGCGTGCACAGGCACAGTTTTCAGGATATAAGGTTGGTGCAGCAGTAAAAACTAGATCTGGTAAAGTTATTGGTGGATGTAATATTGAATCTTCTAGCTATGGACTTACCTGCTGCGCGGAACGAGTTGCACTTTATAGATCTATTGCAGAGGGGCATACTGAGTTTGATGGAATTGCCGTTTCATCAATAAATGCTTGCTCCCCTTGTGGAGCATGCAGACAAGTAATCTGGGATTTGTGCGGAAAAATTCCAATTTATATATGCAATGAAAAAGAATTTATTAAAAAGTCAACATCTTTAGCCTTGTTGCCTGAACCATTTGATAAATCATTTTTATGAAAAACTTAATTATTGGTATTGCTGGAGGGACTGGATCTGGTAAGACAACAATAGCTAAAGCACTTCAGAAAGAGTTTAATAAAAACAACTTATTAATAATCAAGCAAGATTCTTATTATAAAGACTTAAGCCACATTCCATATAAAAAAAGAATTAGCAAAAATTTTGATCACCCAGATTCTTTGGATATTGAACTACTTGTAAATCATATAAAGAGATTGAAAAGTGGGAAAAGTATTAATAAACCTGATTATGATTTTTCAAAACATATTAGAACACCAAAAAAAATTAACTATAGCCCAAAAAAGATTATTATAGTAGAAGGTATTCTAGCTCTTTTTTTTTCTAGTTTGAGGAAACTCTATACATTCGATGTATTCCTTGATATTCCATCTGATATTAGAATAATAAGAAGAATAAATAGAGATATGAATAATAGAGACCGTTCGATTAATTCAATAACCAAACAATATTTAGATACAGTCCGGCCAATGCATGAGCAATTTGTTGAACCATCAAAAAATTATGCCGATATTATTATAGATAATGAGAAAAGTATTGAATCAATTATTGAGTCTATTATGTTAAAAATAAAATCTATCTCCGTATGACTTTAAGTACAATTAATTCAGGATGGTTAGAAGTGATCTGTGGTTGTATGTTTAGCGGAAAAACAGAAGAGCTAATGAGAAGATTAAGAAGAGCACAAATTGCTAAAATGTCTACAATTATATTTAAACCAAAAATTGATTCACGCTATAGTGAAAACGAAATTGTAAGCCATAATAAAAATCGAATGAATTCTAAAATCATCAATAGCTCAAAAGAAATCATACCTAAATCAAAAAGTATTGATGTGATTGCAGTTGATGAAGCTCAATTTTTTGATGAAAACTTGGTCCAAGCTTGTACATCACTTGCTAATAATGGTAAACGTGTAATCGTAGCAGGTCTCGATAAAGATTATCGTGGTTTACCATTCGGACCTATGCCATCCATTATGTGCGAAGCTGATTACTTGGACAAACTTCGTGCAATTTGTATAGAGTGCGGTAATCTAGCCTCCTACTCTCAAAGAATGAGTGAGGAGAAAAATCAAATTGTAATTGGAGAATTAGATAAATATCAAGCCAAATGTCGTAATTGTTTTCAACCCCCTCATATAAACTAATGAAAGGTGTTTTAGGTGTCTTTGTTTTGCTTGGTATTGCATATGCTATATCTGAAGACAGAAAAAATATCAATTTTAGATTAATCATTTGGGGATTATCGTTACAATTGGTTTTTGCAATTTCAATTTTAAAAACTCCGATTGGAAAACCGTTATTTGGATTTCTTGATAAATCAATTTCCAAACTAATAAGTTTTTCCAATGAAGGGAGTAACTTTTTATTTCAGTCCTTTGTCCCTGAGGTAGGCTATCATGATGCTATGATTAATTTTGCCTTCAGGGCCTTACCTACAGTTATATTTTTTTCTAGTCTAATGGCAGTGCTTCACCATTTTAGAATAATTCAATTCATAATTAGATGGATAGCCAAAATTATGCAAAAGACTATGAAAACTAGTGGACCTGAAACGCTTAGTGTGGCTTCAAATATTTTTGTTGGGCAAACAGAGGCTCCTCTAGTAATTCGTCCTTATATATCTAAAATGACGAAGTCAGAGCTAATGGTAGTTATGGTAGGTGGTTTTGCTACAGTTGCGGGTGGTGTCCTGGCAATGTATGTGACATGGCTTTCTGATATTCCAGGAATTGCGGGGCATCTTTTAGCTGCATCTGTAATGTCTGCGCCCGCTGCGCTCGTAATTGCAAAAATTATTTATCCTGAAATTGAAAAATCTAAAATAATATTCGATACAAAAATTGACGGCTCAAAAGAAAATATTAATGCAATGGAAGCTCTTGGGAACGGGGCTACAGACGGCTTAAAGTTAGCAGGAAATATCGCAGCCATGTTAATTGCATTCATTTCAATTATTGCAATGGTAAATTATTTTTTTAGTCTTATAAACACATCGCTTGATCAAATATTAGGAATTGTATTCCAACCATTAGCATGGACTATGGGTGTTCCATGGGATCAATCGAAAACATTTGGTATGTTAATGGGTAAAAAAATTGCTTTCACAGAATTAATAGCATACAATGATTTAAAAGAACTTATTTTATCAAAACAGATTACAGACAGGACTGCTATTATTGCTAGTTATGCACTTTGTGGATTTGCTAACTTTGGCTCCATAGGAATACAATTAGGAGGAATTGGAGGAATTGCTCCTGATAGAAAAAAGGATCTTTCAAAGCTAGCTTTAAAGGCAATGATAGGTGGAGCTTTGGCCTCTTGGTTAACAGCCACAATAGCAGGAATTTTAATATAATTATGAAATTATTAATAATGGGTCCCCCAGGGGTCGGGAAGGGAACTCAAGCAAAAAAACTAAAACTATATTTTGATATATATCACCTCTCAACTGGTAAAGTTCTAAGAGATGAAATAAATAAAAAAACTGAAATTGGTTTAAAATCATCAGTGTTTATTGATAAGGGCGAACTAGTCCCTGATCATATCTTACTTAGAATAGTAAAAAAATATATCTCAAAAAAGGAATATTTGAACGGGTATATATTAGATGGGTTTCCTCGCACTTTGCCTCAAGCCAAAGGGCTCTATAAAATACTTAATGATTCTGACCAAAAATTAAATGCGGTAATAAGTCTAAATGCGGATAAAGATGAATTGATAAATCGATTAATATTACGGAGCAAAGACTCTGGCAGGAGCGATGACAATCTAGATATAATAAAAAATCGTCAAAAAATCTATTGGGAGCAAACATCACCTTTGCTAGAATATTACCGCTCAAAACAAATTTTAAAAGAGATTAATGGTGTTGGGGAAATTTCTGAAATCACAAAACTTATTATACAGTCTATTAAAAATTAATGCTTAAAATTGGAATAACAGGGGGTATTGGAAGCGGGAAAAGTCTCGTTAGTGATTTTTTTTCTAGTTGGGGTGCTTTTATTTTTGATGCTGATGAAGTGGCAAAAAAAATTCTTATCAGCAATGAAACAGCACAAGGTGAAATAATTTCTGAATTTGGATCAGATGTAATAGATGTCAACAATAAAATAGATAAAAAAAAATTATCTCGAGTTGCTTTCCAAGATGAAGATAATCAGTTGAAATTAAATACGATAATTCATCCATATGTTTTTCAAGAAATTGATAAACAATTTGAAAAAATTTTAAATAAAGGTGGACATGATATATTTGTAGTTGATGCTGCTCTCATTTATGAGTCTGGAGCAGACACCCATATGGATTATGTTATTGTAATCTGTTCAAAAATTGGTTTAAGAACAGAACGAGTTTTGGGAAGAGGTAAAATTTCTCGTGACGAATTTTTTCAAAGAGTAGACCTACAATGGACAGATGAGGATAAAATTCAACTGGCTGATTTTGTTATTCACAATAATGAAACAAAGCAGAACTTAGAAAAACAAGCAAAATCAATTTATAATAAATTGATTTAACTACCCCTTTTGCGTAAAGCAACTGGTTTATCAAGTATCTCCTTTAAAATAATCGCGTTCCTAATATAACCTGGCCTTTTCAACGCATTTGTAAAGACACCAATTTTAGAGTATTTATTTTTATTATATGCTGATCGGCTAGGTAATGTTTTTTCTTCTTTTATTTTTGGTTTAGGATCTTGTTGAGCTTTTGGTTCCAGATCATAAATTGGTTCTTCATAATCACCTTCATCCTGATATTCAAAGGAATTATTTTCTGTTTCAAAATCAGATAACAATGTTTCTTTTAAAGAATCGTTTGTGCTCTCTATAAACTGCTCAATCCATGAAGGTTCTGTTAATGAATCTTCTTTGTCATTCTTTGGATCCCATTCAGGATCACTTTCTATTTGTTTATGAGCAGATTTTTGCTGTCTATTTTTTAAATACCAGGACAAAGCATAAAACAAAACAAGTAATAAAGCTTCCATATATTATAAAACCCTAATACTAATAAAGCCTATTCGCTATCGTCACTAGAATGGTGTGGATCCGTATCTATTTTCTCACCACCTGCAATTGAATCCCGCATATCTGTATCAGACTTAATGTTTTGCATATTATAATAATCAAAAATACCTAGGTTCCCTTCACGAAAGGCAAAAGCCATCGCCTTTGGAACTTCAGCTTCAGACTCAACAACCCTTGCTTTCATTTCTTCAACCCTGGCTTTCATTTCTTGTTCTTCAGCGACTGCCATTGCGCGACGAGTTTCAGCTTTTGCTTGAGCTACTTGTAGATCTGCTTCTGCCTGGTCTGTTTGCAATGCAGCTCCAATATTTTTCCCGACATCTAGATCAGCAATATCTATTGATAATATTTCAAATGCAGTACCAGCATCTAATCCCTTTTCTAGAACAGCTCTAGAAATGTTATCTGGATTCTCAAGTACTGCTGAATAATTACTTGCAGATCCAATTGCGCTAACTATTCCTTCACCAACACGTGCAATAATAGTATCATCAGTTGCACCACCGACAAGGCCCGCAAGGTTGGTCCGGACTGTTACTCGTGCACGTGCTTTTAGCTCAATCCCATCCTTTGCGACCGCAGCCAAATAACCATCAACAGGAGCATTAATAACCTTTGGATACACACTTGTTTGAACAGCTTCTTTAACATCACGACCAGCTAAATCAATTGCGGTTGCAGTCTCAAATTCTAATGGAATATTTGCTTTATCTGCAGCAATTAAAGCACCAACAACATTTACAACATTTCCACCAGCTAGATAATGAGTTTCCAGCATATCCGTTGTTACTTGATTTAATCCAGCTTTGTGTAAATTGATAACACCATCCGTTACCAAACGCGGTGAAATTTTTCTCAATCGCATTCTAATCAGATCAACAATACTAATTCTACCTATCCCTAAAGAAACTATACCCTGTATCCACAAGCCTAATGGTACAAAATAGAGCAGAATTAAAATTATTACTAAAATAACTACAAGCATGATCATCTGGAAACCCATAAACATATTGATGCCCTCCTATTTACTCAAATTAATTAATTTTTTTGACGACAATTCTGTTGCCATCAACAGACAAAATATTAATACTACTACCTTTATCTATAAAATCCCCTTCACTTACAACAAATACTCTTTGATCATTCACTTTTACCCAACCAGATGGATGAAGATCAGAATCAGCATACCCATCTAGACCTATTAAATTTTCCCATCCAAAGGTATTAGAATATCCATCTTCCTTTTTTTGAATATCTGGAGACGTTAATTTTTTCCAAAAATTAGATTTAATCATTATCTTAATTAAAAAATATAACCCTATTAAACCTCCAACTATTCCAATAACCAGACCGTCTGCTGCTTGTGAAATGATTTCATCGCCAACAGGGACTTCAGGAAGTAAAAGCATATACAGACCATACAAAATTATCAAAATACCAGTTACCCCAGCTATTCCGAATCCTGGTATCACAAGGCCTTCTAGAAGTAACAAACCTATTCCTGTAATAATGATCAAAAAATCAGTCATTGTAGCAAGCCTGGCAATATATGAAGCGCTTAAAGATAAAACAAGACAAGCTAGCCCCACAAATCCAGGTATACCCCATCCAGGGCTCTGCAACTCAAACAAAATTCCTAAAAACCAAACTGTATTAAATAAAGAAGCCACGACTGGATTAGTAAGAAAGCGAACAATATTTTCAGACCAGTTTTCTTCAACCTTTTTAATTTTAACATCATATAATCCAAGACTATCGAGTAATTCATTAAAATTTTCAGCTGACCCATCAGCCACCTTATATTTCAAGGCTAATTTAGTTGTTAAAGATATTAATTTACCTTCCTTCCGCCCTTCAATATCATCAACAATTATTGAATCTCCATCTAATATAATATGATTGAATTTCAATTCTTCATCTACCATTCCTCTAGCAATCACTGTGCTCCTGTTTCTTTTCTCAGCTGTTGAAGCCATTTCTTCTCTCATAAAACTAATTACTTTTTCGCTACCTTTTTTCCCCGACATATCAACTGCTGTTGCTGCACCAATTGAAGCACCTCCTGTCATATAAATTTTTTCACAAGATAATGATATTAAAGCCCCTGCTGATATAGCTCTCCGATTAATGAATGCTATAGTTAATAAATCAGAACTTAAAATTGCATCTTTGATTTGGGTCGCAGCATCAACTCTACCTCCAAATGTATCTATATCAAAGATAACAGCTACAGCATCGTTTTCTTCTGCTTCATCAAGACCTCTAGATACATAGGCTGGAAGACCAAGATCAATAGTGCCTTGAATCGGAATATGATATATTTTTTCTGAAGCAAGAGCAGAATATAAAAATAAGATAAAAAATATTATTTTTTTCATATGTCTTAATTTCGCACTATTTATCTATAGGATTATAATAATTTCATATAAAGAAGTATTATATCTATTACATTAATTTCATTCATAAAATATGAGAATAATTGATCAAGTCACATACTATTTATTAAAAATATTAAAAAAATATATTTCTAATCAATCATACAAAAATAGATTAAAAATATCTCAAATAATATCAAGTTTTCTATACAATTACATTCCCATCAGAAAAAAATTAGCAAGAAAAAATATAAAACGGGCGTTTCCTAATAAATCAGATGAATGGATTGACAAAATATTACGATCTTGCTACCAACTATCAGTACATCATTTTTTAAAATTTATATCTTTCCCAAAATCTTGGAATAATTCAAAATATGATATTCGGGGATTAGAAATTTTAGATAAGGCTATAAAAAAAAATCGAGGTGTAATTTTTCTTGCTTCACATTTTGGTCCTTGGGAGGTTATGGGAGCATGGCTTGGAAATAATGGTTACCATTTAACTGGCGTTGCTCAAAAACAAAAAAATGCTGGAGCAGACACTTTCTTTATTTCTCAAAGAGAGAAAAGTGGAGCCAGACATATTTATAGAAAAGAATCTTTTGATAAAATGTATGAGATCCTAGAAAAAAAGAAAATTTTAGTCTTAATAAGCGATCAAGATGCAAAAAATAAAGGTGTTTTTGTTAATTTTTTAGGTACTAACGCTTCTAGTCCAAAAGGGGCAGCAATTTTTCATAAAAATACAAATGCCCCATTAATTGTTGGGACATGTATAGAGACAGACCATAACCACTATAATATTGAGTTCTTGCCTGTAAAACCTCTTAAAAATACTATTGAAAGCATTACACAAGCTTATACATCAATTTTTGCTCAATTTATTATAAAATACCCAGAACAATATTTTTGGTTTCATAATCGCTGGAAAACAAAAAAATGAAAAGGATAGATATTAATTCAGAAAATGCCCTCCAAATGGCCATTAATGTTCTTTCTGGTGGAGAAATAATAGTTTACCCTACGGATACAATCTACGGATTCGGGTGCGATGCAACAAATTATGAAGCAATAACCAAATTAAATAATTTAAAAGGTCGTCAGTCCCCAATAAGTATAATTGCACCAGATAAACAAACAGCAGTCAATTGGCTCAATATAAAAAAAAATGAAAAAAAAAAATTGTTCAAAAACTTTGAAAATGGTAACACAATAATTGCACCCATACAAGACGGCTTGGTTCATAATAAAATCAAAGGTAAAGAGAATACCGTTGGAATTAGAGTTCCTATGTATTCATTTTGTACATCTTTATCCAAATCATTTGAAAAACCTATAACAACAACTAGCGTAAATAGAACAGGGTCAAAACCACATATAAATCCTGATTTAATAGAAAAAGAATTTGGTAATAAAGTGCCTTTGTTTATAGATGCTGGTATTATAAATAATCAACCATCCTCGATATTCAAATTCGAACTAGGTAGATTAATAACTATTAGATAATGAAAAAAATACTGTTTTTTTTAAGTATTATATACTCTCAAAATCATTTGCCTGTTGGTGAAACTTTAAACTATAAAGTCTCATTCTCTGGTATTAATGCTGCGATAGGGAAACTTAGAATTTTGGAAAATGATACAATTGAAAGCGTCCAAGCTTCTCATCTACAATTAATAATTCAAACCATTGGGATTACAGATAGATTATATCCAATAAATGATAAAATTGATATCTGGCTAGAAAAAGAAACATTTAGAACAATTAAAATTGAAAAGAATATTAATGAAGGCAATTATAAGAAAAAAACAGTTACAAAATTCTATCAAAAAAATAATTTTGCAATTATAAATAATGATACGATCACTATTCCACCTGACTGCCAATCTCCTTACTCATTAATTTATTCTTTAGGCAACAATCAATCATTAAAAAAAATGAAAAATATTATTTTATCAACGTTAGATGGGAAAAAAGTGACACCCGTAAAACTTTATATAGATCACAATAAAGAAATTTTTGTCCCCTCAGGAAAGTTTATTTGTGATAAGATAACACCTTTGCCCATAACTGGAAAAAATTTTAAAAATGAGGGGGAAATTTCTATTTGGTTTTCAAAAAAAACAAAATATCAAATTCCAATAAAAATTTGGCTTAAACTAAAGTTTGGTTCTTTAGTTATGGAATTTACTGATAAGGTTTAATTAAATAATCTAGATATATCATTATACATTACTGTAACCATCAATAATAATAAAAAAGTCATACCAACTTGTTGAATTAATATTCTGGTTTTTAATGCTAATGACCTTTTAATTATTGATTCAATTAGAATAATAAAAATATGCCCCCCATCTAAACCAGGAATAGGTAGAATATTCAAAAAAGCAAGATTAATACTAATTAAGCCCATAAAAGATAATAATGGTATAATCCCTGCTTCAGCCTGATTTCCTGCTATTTGAGCTATCATGATAGGGCCACCAAAATCAGATAAAGAAGCAGCCCCATTAAATAGCATCTTCATGCTCATAAATATCATTCCAAAACCACCAATAGTACCTGATAAACCAAAACTAAGAGATTGTGAAAATGAAATATCTGAATGAAGAAATTCAGGCCTAATACCAATAACTCCTATAGAATCAATTTCTCCATTATTTATAATAGGAGTAGAACTAGTTTTTAATAAAAACTCCAACTCTTTTTCACCTCTTAAGATTGAAACATTAATTGAAGAATTAGGTCTTGAATGAATAATATTTGTTAAATCTTTCCATGTATTTATAGAGTTATCATTTATTCTAATAATTTTATCGCCTGATTTTAACCCAGCATTTTTAGCTGGCATATCCTTTATTAATTCATAAATAATTGGCTTTTCAGATGGCGTAAACTCCCCTTGTACATAAGAGATTCCAGAAAATATTAAAAAAGCTGTCAGAATATTCATTAGTACACCAGCCGACAGTATAAAAATTTTACTTGGGGCGGTTTTAGACATAAACTCATTAGCCTCATATTGAATGTTTGTATCCATGCTTTCATCTATAAAACCAGCCATTTTCACATAACCACCAAAAGGAATAATTGCAACAACATATTCTGTCCCTGAACCTTTTCTATCTGATATCTTAATGAATCGTTTTATTATTGGAGACCACTTGAGTTTTTTATCAACAAGTTTGAAAAAAAATAAATTGATTATAAATCCATTGTCAACGGATGTAATTGAAAAAAATCGAGGAGGAAACCCAATAGAAAATCGCTCTACTTTCACACCACAAGATCTAGCTGCAAAAAAATGACCGAGCTCATGGACAAAAATAAGAACGCCCAGAACTAATATTGTGGCCCAAAGAAAAGTCATATTTTATTTATTTTATTGATTTGACAGAAAAAAACTTTAACCAAATTTAATAATAACTATTAACCCAGTTCTTAACCCAATGATCCAATTCTTTTAAATCTTCAAGAGTAGGTTCATTTAACCAGTTATGTAAATTCAAAACCGTATTATTAATCTCATAAATATCTAAAAAATTAATTTCTTGTCGAAGGAATCTTTGTACTGAATAATCATTTGCTAAATTTAGTGCAGCTGGGCTAGTCCCTAACTTTTTTAGAGCATCATAGGCTAAAGAAATACATGGAAACTTTTCCAAATCTGGTTCTAAAAAATTAAGCTCTTTTATTTTAAAAAAATCTAACCGCTCCCAGTTTGTTTTTTTATGCCTTGGATATGTTAGTGAATATTGAATAGGTACTTTCATATCAGGAACCCCCATTTGAGCTTTGATTGAACCATCTTGGAATTCGACCATTGAATGAATAATTGATTGCGGGTGTATCACAATATCGATTGGAATTTGGTCACCATTAAACAACCAAAAAGCTTCAATTACTTCTAATCCTTTATTCATCATTGTTGCACTATCAATAGTAATTTTTTTACCCATATCCCAGTTTGGGTGATTTAAAGCTTCTCTTAATGTTATTTTTTCAAAAGTATTTATATTTCTCTTTAAAAAAGGACCCCCACTTCCAGTAAGAATAATCTTGCTTATATCTAAAATGTTTTCACCAACCAGACACTGCCAGATTGCTGAGTGTTCACTATCAACAGGAAATATTTTAGCTCCTGATTTTTTCATAGCCTCATTAATTATCGACCCTGCCATTACGAGACTTTCCTTATTTGATAAAGCTACATCAACACCTGATTTTATAGCACGTAATGTTGGCTCCATTCCAATAGAACCGACTAAACCGTTTAACATAACATCGACATCATCTCTTGATGCTAATTCTATCAGTCCTTCTCTGCCAAATAAAACTTCAATTTTATCATTTTTAAAAAAATTTTTTACTTCTTTATATGATTCTCTATCAATTAAACAGATAGCATCTGGACTAAATCGCTTTGCTTGATCGATTAATTTTTTACTATTTGAAAAACAAGATAAATAAATAACAGTCGCTTCATCCTCTAAATTTTCTAAAACATTAAGGGCATTGCATCCGATAGATCCAGTTGACCCTAAAATTGAAATTCTTTTTTTCATGTTAAAAATTTTTTTGAATAAACCAACTAAAATATTGTCTTTGAGGGTGAAATTTTAAGCTCCCTCCTACTACCGCTCCATATATTTCTTTCATCAATATAAAAGATAAAAAATTTGTCCGCCCTTCAATCTTACTTGGAACCCCAATATTATCCCCGTATGTAACCTCTTTAAAAAAATTACTCCCTATTCCAATATTAATTAATGCATCATTCCACTTTCCCCATTTTTGTACGTTTAATGTCAGACAAGATAATCTAAAATCTTTCAACCCTTTTAAATTTGATTTACTAACAGAAAACACAGAACTTTTTTCTTCATCACCAAAAAAATATTGAACTCCAGCGCTAAACACCTGTGGTTGATCCTTATTAATAATGAACCCATATATTTTACTAGTTAAAGCCAAATTTTCTGTTATTTTATATCCAAAATCAAAATTCGGCAAAAACCAATGTTTATTTTTTATTTTTGAAATAGAAATCGACTGTCCAAAACTAATTGCTAGCCTAGATTGACTCATCGGATTTATCATTAATATTTCACTTAACCAAAAGGAAGCATGGTAACTAATAATTTTTGAATACTCTGGTTTATCTGAACTAAAATTAAAATCAGCAAATTGGCCGTATATTATTCCAACAGCGAATAATACACATATTGTCTTCCGCATTTTAAATAATACCGCGTTTGGATGATCGAATAAATTTTAATATTTGTTCTTTATAATCCGAATAATTAATACCAGCCTCTATTGTTTCTAAAGCCTTATTTCTACTTAAACCAGAACGGAAATATACCTTGTAAATTTCTTTAATCGCTTTTCTATCGCTAATAGAAAAATTTCGTCTTTTTAATCCAACACTATTTATCCCCTCATACTTTAATGGGTGTCCTGCACCTAAAATAAAGGGCGGAACATCTTGAACAATTTTAACACCCCCACCAATAAAAGCATGTACACCAACATTACAAAATTGGTGAACTATTACAGCTCCACCAAGCGTTGCCCAATCTCCTATTGTTACATGTCCACCTAGTGTTGACAAATTTGCCAATATCACATGATCTCCTATAATACAATCATGGGCAACATGACATGAAGCCATTAACAAACAATCAGATCCAACGACAGTTTTACCTAAGGCCTCTGTGCCTCTATTGATTGTTACATACTCACGTATGATTGTTCTGTCACCCACAAAAGCTTCAGTTTCTTCTCCTTTAAACTTCAAATCTTGTGGAACTTCACCAATTGAAGAAGAATGATATATTTTACAATCCTTACCAATGGTTGTACCTTCACAAATAGTAACATTATTACCAATTATTGTATTATCTCCTATTGAAACACGTGGGCCTATAACACTAAATGGGCCTATAATAATATTTGAACCAAGCCTTGCGCTTTCATGCACAATCGCGGTTGAATGAATATTGTCTAAATTATTGATTTGTTACTCTATCTACTATATTTGCAGATACAAAACCCTCTGCCATCAGATTATTTTCCACAAAAATATGTCCATGAAATTTGCATATATTTAATTTGCGCTTTGCAATTGTTACTTCTATTCTTACTTGATCACCTGGAATTATTATCTTCCTAAAACGGAGACCATCAACAGTAGAAATAAAAGCATTTTTTTCTAAAGGATTATCTAAGGTGTTTAATAATAAAAAAGCTCCTGCTTGAGCAATAAACTCTATTATATAAACACCAGGTAAAACTGGCTGCCCAGGAAAGTGACCTTGAAAATATGGTTCATTGAAAGTAATATTTTTAATAGCAGTTATTGATTCACCAGGAGTTATTTTTATAATTCTATCAATTAATAATAAAGGATATCTATGAGGTAAAATCTTTTGAATATCCCTAAGGCTAAATTCGGTTTTTGTTGAATATTCTGACATTATTTAACTCCTTCGGATAATATATTCAATTCATTAGAATATTCTTGGCGAAGTTTTTTTACAAATTCAACATTACTAGCATGACCAGCTCTTGCAGCTGTAACATGCCCTTTAATTGGGACACCTAAAAGAGCTAAGTCTCCAATTAGATCTAGGGTTTTATGCCGGACTGGTTCATTTTTATATCTTAGCACTTTTCCATTCAAAATACCATTGGTTCCATTATTAATATTGTGTTCAATTCCAAAAAGAGTTTTCAAACGATTAATTTCATTTTGATCTATATCTTTATCAATTAGAACAACTGCATTATCAAGGGCGCCACCTTTAATAAGACCTGATTCTTTTAACATTTCAACTTCACTTAAAAAACAAAATGTTCTAGCTGGAGCAACTTCCACTGCAAAATCTTCTTCCATATTATAGATTGCCTCATATTGCGTCCCTAATGCAGGCAAAGGATAATCCACCATAAATGTGATACGGAAACTATCAGACGGTATAACATGTATATCAATATCTCGATATGGATCTGTATAATTAACTGCACGAGTTATTTTTAATAATTTTCTTTCTTTTCCTTGCTCTGTAATACCCGAACGTAGTAGCGCATCAACAAAATCTTTTGCACTTCCATCCATAACTGGAGTTTCTTTACCTGTTAATTCAATTAAAACATTATCTAGTCGCAAACCGCTAACAGCTGCCAATGCATGCTCAACTGTATGAATTCGCACATCATTTTCTTCAATTGTTGTACCTCTAGAAATATCAACTACATGGTTAATATCCGCTTTAATCTCTGGACAACCAGGAATGTCAGATCTAATAAATCTAACACCAAAATCCTCAGGAGCTGGATGAAATGTTATAGATGTCTCAACACCTGTATGAAGTCCTACACCATGACATGATTTTGAGGTTCTGATTGTTCTTTGTTTTCTGGCCATTTTATAAAATTATTTTTTTGATTGAACTCGCTTCAAATTTTTATCGATTGTATCGATTCTATTTATAAGAGCCTCTCTTCTGTTATGTTCTCTGATTTTTCTAGCAGGATATCCTGCATAAACTTCACCACCAGGAAGAGATTTAGTAACACCTGATTTTGCAGCAAATGTAGAACCCTTTCCAATTTGTACATGCGGGGCAACACCAGTTTGTCCTGCAAATGTACAATGCTTACCTATTTTAACACTTCCCGCAATACCTACCTGAGCAGTAATCAGACATGACTTTCCAATCTGAGCGTTGTGAGCGATGTGCACTAGGTTATCAATCTTTGTCATGCCACCTATTTCTGTTGAACCAATTGTTGCTCTATCAATAACAGTATTAGCACCTACTTCCACATCATCAGCAATAGTAACATTGCCAGTCTGAGGAATCTTTATATTTTCTTCATTTTCTGGTATAAATCCAAAACCGTCACTACCAATAACCGCGCCGCTATGAACAATAACAGAATTGCCAATAATTACATTAGGATATATAGTGACATTTGGATAAATATAACATTTATCACCAATCGATACATTTTCCCCAACTACAGAATTAGAGCCAATATAGGTCTGTGTGCCAATTGAGACACCTTTTTCTATAACCGCTCCAGGCATTACGGTAACATTACTTTTCAAATTTGCATTATGATTAACAATTGATTTTTTATGAATTTTCCCACTATTTTTTTTAGGAGGGTTAAACATTCCCAACGTTTTAGCAATTGCAAGTTGGGGGTTTTTAACAACAATCCCATTTATTCCTAATAATAATTTTTTGTTATTAACAAAAAAGGCTGCGGCTATAGAGCTATATAAATATTTTTTATATTTCATATTTCCAAGAAAAGTGATTGTATGCTCCTCACTATTATCAATCTTGGAAACACCTCGAATAATTATATCTCCATTTCCGATTAAAACACCACCAACATCATCAGCTATCTCTTTAAGACTAAATTTCAAAGATATTTATTTCCCTGAACCTAAATTACCTAATTCATGCAAAACATCATCGGTTAAATCATATTTCGGTTTAAAATAAAGTAATCCCACAGAAGCATCAATTATATAATCATAAGCACCATCAATAGCAACTTTATCAACAGCTTTTTTTACCTTACCAAGTATATCATATTCGAGTTGAGCTTGTTTTCTCATTAATTCTCCCTGAGGTCCAATTTTATCTGCCTGATAAGTTTGTGCTTGTTTTTCCATTTGTTCAATTTCTTTCTTTATACTTTCGCCTTTATCCAATGCCATTAATCTTTTTACCTCATACTCTTGTTTTAAACTGTCCATTTTTAAAACCATCTGATCGAACTCAAATTGTACTTTTCTATATTCGAGTTGCAATTGTGATTCTGCCTCTTTGAATTCTTCATATTCAGTGCGAATTCTTTCAGAAAGAATATATCCAATCTTTAACTGAGCATTAGCTGAGCTAGTTAAAAATAGTAAAACACAAAAAAATGAATGTTGGATAGATAATTTCATTTTTTTCTCCTTTTATTTAAAATTGATTTCCAAAAGTAATTGTTGTTTTCCAAGTTCCCTCTCTTTTGCCATCAACAATATTATCAAAACCATAACCCATATCAAAGCCTAGCATACCTATCATTGGCATAAAAAATCTTATGCCAGCCCCAATCGAGCGTCTCAAATTTAATGGGCCACTTCGAGGAACATCAAAGCTTTCCGCTAAAAACAATGATGACCAAACATTCCCTGCCTCAGCAAAAATCATTCCATAAACAACGGGGTTTTCAGCAAATGGGAATCTAAATTCGGTATTGATTTTTAATAATGATTCACCACCAATTGGATTACCTGAACTTGTTAATGGACCTACTCTGTTATCTTCATAACCTCGTAGAGGATTACCATATGGTATCCCATTCCCACCCATTATAAATTTTTCATCAAATGGAATAATTGATTGTGATTTTTCAATAGACGGCAATTCTTTAATTACACCTAGTTTGATAGAACTTGTTAGCACAAATTTCCAAAATGTAGGAGTGTAAAACTCTAGATTTAATACATGTTTATGAAAATCTTCATTCCCACCTAAAAACCAGCCTCCAATTGTAGACTGTAATGAAAATAGAGAACCCATAGTAGTAAATTCAGGTCGATCTCTACTATCACGGCGAATAGACTGAATAATTTTCACCCCATCAGTCTTTTCTAAGCCACCAACATAACGATTCAGGTCTTCTTGACTATTTGCAGAATACTTTTTCCGATCCATTCGTAAAGACCAACTTCCTCTAAAAAAATCATCTGGCCATTTGAATATCCGACCCCAAGTTAAACTTCCTCCCGCAACGGTATAATCTATTGGTGAATAATATGTAGAAGATCCGCCTCTGAATGAATAAAATATGGAAGCCCCAAGTAAATTTTTTGTATCATTTACCATTGGATCAGTAAAACTAATACTTGCTGATTGATATTTAGTTGGAGTGGTTCCCATTATACTATAATTAGTACCTATGTTAAAGTTAATATTTAAGCTTTGCCCCTTACCTCTCCAATTAGGTAAAGCCAAACCACCACCACCCATCAAACCATACGGACCAGAATAGCCCATGTTGGCATTTGCCTGTCCTGCTGGTTTTTCTTCCACTTCAAGAACAATATCAACCTTGTCTTCATCAACTGGCACGACATCTGGTAAAACATTTCCAAAAAAATTAAGCATCCAAACTTCTCTCTGGCTTCTGATTAAACGATCTCGATTAAATACATCTCCTGGGAAAATCCTTAATTGACGACGTATTACATTCTCTCTTGTTCGAGTATTACCCGCTATAACAATATGATTAACATAAACCTTATGATTTTCCGTAATAATAAAATTTATATCAATGGAATCCGTCCCTATGGGAGTTATTTTAGGATCAATACGACTCCAAATGTAGCCTCTATCCATATATAGCCCTTGAACCCGATCGAAAACTGCAATATTAAATTCTTTTTTACTATACCTGTCTCCTATCTCTAAAGAAAGCACACGATTTAGGCGGTCTTCATCAAATAAGGTGTTTCCCTCCCATGTAAAATTTCGATATTTGTATTGATAGCCTTCATCTACTTTTATTATAACATCCATCTTTTTCAAATTATCGGTATATATAATAGTATCTTTTAAAATAGTAAAATCACGATACCCTTTATCATGATAAAAATTATTTAACAAATCTAAATCATCTTTGAATTTCTTTTCATCATATGTACCTCTCCAAAAAAGGTATAGCCTTTGTTGTTTTATTTCCTTCAACTTCCATCTTAGTCTAAAATCTGAAAAAGCTTTATTACCTTCAAATATTATTTTTCTGATTTTTACTTTTTTATTTTCAACTATAAAAAATTTAATATCTTTTACTAAATCTGCTGCTTTCCCTTCATAGAGTGTAGAAGGTTTTTCAGGTGTTAATAATTTTGATGTAACTTGAGCATTCAGATATCCTTTTTCTTTATATATTTCTTTTATTTTTTTTTCTATTTCATACAAAGTATTTGGTCTTATACGCTGCCCTTTCACAAAATCTAATTCTTCAATAATTTTTTTAGATTTAATTTTCTTATTACCCTTAAATAACAAATCAGAAAGAATCGGATTTTCCCTTACCACTATTGTAATACTCAACTTATCTAATACAGAATTATTTAAGCGTAATTGCACATCTTCAAACAGACCTAAATTCCAAAGTCTCTTAACTGCTCTTTGAAATTCTGTATTATTAACCTTAAGACCTTCGCGTAAACCAGAAGTAAACAAAATAGTATTTTGTGATGACAAAATATTTCCCTCAACAGAAACTTCTGATATAGTAATCTCTTGATTTTGACTGAATACTAAAGAAAAGAAAATGATTAGATAATATATTTTTTTCATTATTACTTGATTAGGGATATTTACTCAAACACCTTTCCGAATCTTCTTTCTCTAGATTGATAATCTAATAAAGATTTAATTAGCTCCCCTTCACGAAAATCAGGCCAATATGTTTCAGTAAGATATATTTCCGAATAAGCAATTTGCCAAAGCAAAAAATTACTAATTCTGTTTTCTCCACTAGTTCTTATTAATAGATCTGGATCTGGAAATTCAGATGTGTATAATTCCTTTGAAAAACTGCTTTCATCAATTTGTCCTATTTTCATTATCCCATTTTTTACCTTTTCAGATATTTTTTTTACACCATTTAAGATTTCTTGCCTACTCCCATAACTTAGAGCTAAACAAAGCTTTAAACCCGTATTGTTTTTAGTCAGCTCTTCTCCATCCTGGATACCTTTTTTTGTTCTCAGCGGCAATTGATCAATATCACCTATAGTTTTAAAACAAACATTGTTTTTATTTAATTCCCGAACCTCAATATTAATTGTATTTAACAGCAATCTCATCAAAGCATTAACCTCATTTTGAGGCCTATTCCAATTTTCAGTAGAAAAAGTATAAAGCGTTAAATACTTAACACCAATTTCTCCGCAAACTCGTGTTATTTCCCTAACAGAGTTTATACCTTGTCTATGCCCTGAAATCCTTGGAAGATTTTTTTCTTTTGCCCAACGACCATTCCCATCCATAATAATAGCTATATGTTTTGGAATATTCCCTTGCTCAACTTTATATCGAATTGACTTATCCATATAGTAAAAAAATCTAAAAGAACTTAACCTTTAAGCCTAATTAAATAGTATTGTCATTTAGGTTTATTTTTTTTTTATCAAAAAATCAAGATTTTAGTTAGATGTGATTTTATCAAATATATTATTTGCTATTTCAAAATAAATTTTGCTTAAATATGATTTTGGGTCTTTTTCAACAATTGGCATTCCATTATCCGTTGTTTCCACAATATCTGGAGAAATAGGAATTTTACCTAAGAGAGAAACGCCCAGTCGCTCACTCTCCAACTTTCCAGCACCTGATTTAAATAAATCTATATTATGTGAAAAATAACCCTTTTCTTTTATATCAACTTTTTTGCCATCAATTATTAAGGAAGAAGCCGAATGACAATCTATTATTTGTCCATTTATTGAATAGCCAGACATGTTTTCTATAACACCAAGTACAGGCGCATTCACTTTACGAAACATATCAGCTCCCTTGCGGACGTCAGCTAATGCAATATCTTGAGGAGTTGTTACTATTATTGCTCCTGATATTTTTAGTTTCTGAGTTAAGGTTAATTGAACATCCCCTGTCCCAGGAGGAAGATCCAAAACTAATATATCAAGCTTCCCCCATTCGACATCCCTAAAAAATTGTTCTGTCATCCTAGCCACAAGTGGCCCTCTCCAAATCGCTGGCGTTTCGCTACCACTTACAAAACCAAAACTCATTACTTCCATATCATAACGTTTAATTGGAATTAATTTTTTTTCTTGATTCATAGAAGGCTGTTTATTAGTTCCTAAAATTATTGGAAGTGATGGACCATATATATCTAAGTCCAACAAACCAACCTTTTTCCCATTTGATTTAAATGCACAAGCTAAATTAGCGGCAACAGTTGATTTCCCTACCCCTCCTTTTCCACTTGCAACAGCAATAATAGATGTTACATTCTCTAAAATTAAATTTTGATTAATTTGGTTTTGACTATTCTGATTAACTGAAGGTTGAGATGTTTCAACCATCAAAACATTTACTTCTTTAAAATCTTTTGAAAGGATGCTTTTTATATTTTTAACAACTAATTGTTTTTTTTCCTGATTCTGTGAACTAATTGACAATGAGATATTTACTGTATAATCATCTATTTTGATATCTTTTACCATTCCAAATGATACAATATCACGATTAAAACCTGGATAAGAAATCGACTCTAATAACTTTAAAATATCTTGTTTATTCATTTTAATAAAAAACGGTTGCAAAAATGCAACCGTTTTACATTTATTTTATTAGGATTTAGATTACCCTGAATATTCTTGACCAAACCATTCATAATTAATTTTTATGTACTTCCCCCATTCTTCAGGTACTTCACTTTCTTCAAAAATTGCTTCTACAGGGCACTCTGGCTCGCAAGCACCACAATCAATACATTCCTCGGGATTTATGTAGAGCTGTTTCCCGTCAGGATCAAACCCATCTTCTTTTGCCTCAGCTCCAGCACCCTCTTTGTCTTCAGGTCCATGAATACAGTCAACTGGACAAACCTCAACACAAGCAGTATCACAAGTGTCAACACAGGGCTCCGCAATTATGTAAGTCATTTTATACTCCTTAAGTATTTATTTTAGTTCCAAGTCCGTTTTTAATTTAAAAGTTTAATATTAGAGTAAAAAATGTTTTACAATTAATATCTGACTTTTCGTATAATTATTTTTTCAACAACACTGCCTTTAAATAGAATTTAATTTTTATCGAGCAAGCGCTCCCATAGGATCCCATGGTTTCAATGGAATCATTTTTGATTCGCTATAAATTTCAAACATCTTATCTGGCAAATAAGATTTATGAACAACAACCTCATAAGTATATTCATCAAACCACTTATCTGTCATTATATAATAGCCCTTATCACCATTTTTATTGCCCCAGCTGTTTTCTACTCTCCATTTATTAGAATTTCCTTTTGAATCTAAATCTACACCAGTGAATAACATCGCATGAGTCATCGCACTATCTCCATATTCCAAACGTTCAGATTTGTTTAGGTTAAATTTAGTACTATAAAAAAGATCAAAATCAAAAAGGTCCATATCCATTACCCCTAAATCTCGATGGAGATGTTTACCAACATCACATCCAAACCATACTGGCTCTTCGTTTTGTATTGATTTTATTGCTGCTTGCTTCATAACAATACTATCAACATTTAAATACCTGATCGGTTCTCCCTCTATAACATTCCCCAAAAACTCAACTGTGTAAACTTTATTATAATTTTTGTCAGGCATTGGGCAATTAATCAAGCAAACATATTCATTTAAATTTAAACCGACATGGCTCTTATAAAAATCAACAGGATTAATCTTTTCAAATCTTTGAAATTCATTATTTTTATTTTTTATCTGCCAATCAAAACAACTTGGCGGTGCACCAATATGAATAGTAAGCAATCGAAAAATTGTTTCTAACATTTGGTGTTTTAATTCCTTTAAATCCTCTTCTGATGCTCCATTATTTTTTGCTTCTCTCAAATCTTTTGCATACTCACGAAGTTTTCTAGTTATCATACGATTCATTCGACCAGATTTACTCGTGTGATAAGTTTCAGGCATTACCGATTGGGGAACCACACCGTATTTATTAATAAGATTTACCCACATATCCCATTGCCCACCATCTTGAATAGGGTTCGATAATAAATGCATCACAATACGACTATTAGATGGTTTGTTTGAAGTATTTAAAATTGACTCTAAAAAATAATTAGCTTTTTCAAGCTTATCCCAAAACATAAAATAACTCTGCGAAAATTGAAAATCTTTTAGCTTATGCTTCCTCCCTAAATACAATCTAAATAAATTCAATCCTGCAAAACCCCAACAACGGCCACTGCTTTTCTGGTTTGTTGCTGGCATTTCATCTTTTATGAAATTAGAGAATGTGTGATCTATTTTTTTAAATTGATCCCAATTGATTGAAACCTCTGTTATTTGATTTCTAATGGCTGCATTTCTTGCGATTTTTAGTTTTTCATCATTTTTCAAGTTTTTTAAAAATAGATCGATATTATCTAAAGTTATAGAATTTGGCATACTATCTCCATTTCAGTATTTATATTTAAAAGTTTATTTTAATAAATCTTGGATTTTGTTTTTCACTAAATCACGTAATTCTTCTACATTAAGATCCGAATATTTAGCAAAGTGAATTGGACTGCCAAATCTAGCCCTTATTAAACTCGGTTTCAGTCGCCAGTCCGTTTTTTTCTTTGCTTCAAAAGCATTTATTAGCGCTATTGGTACAATAGTTGCGCCTGTATTTAATGCTAAATGAAATGGCCCTTTTTTAAAATTTCCCATTTTACCTGTGATTGTTCTTGTTCCTTCTGGTGCTATAATTATAGAGGTTCCTTTACGAATAATTTTCTCGGCAGATTTCAGTGTTCCTATGGCTTTTTTTAAATGTTTCCTATCTATTGGAATTCCTCCATATTTTTTTGCTACAGCACCAAATATAGGCCAACGAAATTCCTCGTAGGCACCTATAGCTGTTGTATAATGTTTTAAAAAAGCTACTACCATAAATTGATCAAACATCGATACATGATTAAACATATATAAATATGGGGCATTTTTTCCTTGAGGAATATTCCCCTCTTTTACTAACCATTGCCCCGCAAAAAAACACGATAACCAACAAAACGGTCTTAGGAGATAATGAAAATTTTTTAAAGGAACAAAATAAAGGGAAAAAAAAAGGAAAATTAATCCAAAGAACATAAATATTATCCATATTGGCCAAATAATAATCGAGATAAAAAATTTATACAAATTCATAATTTTATTTTATTATGGAAAATAATTTATGATTAGCTTTAGGAAAAGCAAATTGATCTATCTGTTTTGAATTTATCCATCGATGCTCTTTTTCAAAAGGAGCTATCTTGGATTTTTCTTTACAATTAAATCCATGCATAGTGATTGAAAAATGAGAATACTTATGCTTAATAACCCCGATTTTCTCATTTACTTTAATTTCTGATCCACATTCATTTTTAACCTTTTTTTCTAAAGCAGTAATTAAAGATTCATCGTTGCTAATTTTACCACCTGGGAATTCCCACAGCCCGCCTAACATTGAATTAATATCCCTTTTTTGAATATAAAATTTATCTTTTCTCCAAATTAAACCTACGACAACAGTAAAATTAGGCGTTTTCTTTTTAACTAATTTGATAGGATATTTTTCAGGGTTATTATTCAAATAACCTACGCAATTTTTTTTTATTGGACATTTATTACAATTAGGCTTTTTTGGACGACAAATAATTGAACCTAAATCCATCATAGCCTGATTAAAATCACCAGGTCGCTGACTTGGGATCCATGATTTTAGCTTGTTTTTTATCCATTTATAATTTTTGGGAGTAGTATTCTTTATTCCTAGATATCTAGACATAATCCGTTTAACATTTCCATCGATTGCAGGTATTTTTTGATCAAAAGCAATAGATAAAACGGCTGCAGCTGTATACTCTCCAACACCTGGTAATGCAATAAATTGTTTATAATCTTGAGGGATGACACCCTTGTAAAGATGTAAAACAATTTTTGAAGATTTATGAAAATTATTACATCTGGCGTAATACCCTAACCCTTCCCATCTTTTTAATAATTCAGAAAATTTGGCTTTAGCTACATGATTTAGAGTAGGATACTTTTTTACCCAATTATTATAATATGGGATAACTGTGTTAATTTGTGTTTGTTGTAACATTATTTCTGATATCCAAATTTTATATGGATCATTCGTTAAACGAAAAGGTAGCTTTCGGTGGTTTGAATCATACCAATCGAGCAATTTTTTAATTATCGATTTTACCTGCATAACATAAATTAATTTTCGAGCTCCAATTTTGAAATTAACCAGTGTATAGATGATAACTGATCATTAAACTTTGATTTTTGATTTGAATCTAATCCCTTCTCAAACAGAGACCCGAGGCTATCTATTTTGTATTCTATTTCTTTTTGAAAAATTTCTCCATTAGGGGTTAAAAAAACTTTTACAACTCTACTATCTAATTCACTTCGATTTCTTATTACCCAACCTTTTTTTTCTAATCCAATTATTAAGCGTGTTGCAGTACTATTATCAATCCCCAGTCTTTCTGCAATAGTTGACATATCCACCCCTTCATACTCAATAATAGAAATAGCAAGTATTTGAGGAAACGAAACATTCTGAATATTTATTTTTTTTTTAAATACCGTTTGTAATGATACCAATAAAGAAAATAACAATTCTCCATAATTCATGCTTTTAAATTACAAATAACAACTCTTCTAAATTATTTTTTTGTCAAATTGATTAATCTAGAAGCATGCTCTTTGAAAAATCTAATTGAATTCTCATCTATTTTTTTTAAATGCATTTTATGACCAATAATATTCCAATGATCTATTCTTAATGGTCCAATTGAATACCACTGCCCTGGTACGAATTGGGAGGTTTCTTCACTAAATGGCACAATTAAATCGGGACCATTATCACCAGTTTTAGGACCAGACATAGAAACAGTATTTACCAAACCATCATTTTCATACCAAGTAGAATCGGTTTCCGAACCGTCTCTCCAATACCCTACTCTCTTACCAATTATTCTTGCTCTTGCCTGAATAAGCAAAGCGGAGCCTTTTTTTGGTGAATGCCAATCATTTTTTTTATTTTTTTCTGTGACCGAAGTAGAAACAGAAAAATAGTAAATACTTTTATCAGCTATAGCATAATTATTAATCTCTTTGGCACCTATTAATGATAAGTCCCAAGAACCTATATTCTTTGAATCCCAAACTTTGTGATCACGAATTCGTTCTACATAATGACTCCAAGATTCATTTTCCTTTCTTGAGAAACCCCACTGCTCTAAATCAAAATCATAAAAATCTGTTCCAATTACCCCCGCCAACCCTATAAAGTACTGTATAAATGGAAAATTTTTATTAAGATGGTCTACTAAGGTTATTCCATTATGAGGCGTTGATATTGTAGAGATACTATGTATCCAGTTATTATTTACTTCACCCAATAGTTTAGAACTCTCTTTATATTTTTTCAGACTATCAACAAATATTACATTGTTCAACATATAGTTTAAAACCCTAGCAGTTTGACCTCCCATACTATGTCCAATTATATGTATAGGATTATTTTCATCCCACTCTGGAAAAAGCCCATCATAAAATTTTGTTTTAGGTTTTTGTATAATATTATATTTTCTTGAATGCCCTTTTCCATAATCAACCTGCCCACCTTTTAGTTGATAAAAAACTTCTATTGCTCTATCCCAATTAGAGGATATCGGTCCAACCGAAACTTCAAAAACTTTATATCCCTCATTTCTAAGTAAGCTACAAATATCGGAATTTCCGCCCCAATAATTATAATTCCCCATTTCACTAGGTCCCCAACCTAAAAAACCATGTATAAATACAATTGGGTAATTATTTTTACATAATGAAAAACTAACAATCACAAAAAAAATAGAGATATATTTTCTCATATGAAATCTATCTCAAAAGCAACACCATTGTATAAAAAGCCTGTACCAAGAAAGAATGATGAATAAAGAATTTTAATTGAATTAACATTGTATGCTAAACCAACTCCAGACGCTGCAAAAAATGACTTCCAAAAACTTTGTCTTGTGTTTTGGTCAATTTTATTTAGAGAACTACCCCACATAAATTCTAAATTAGTACCTATTTGGGCTTTCCCGCCAAAATTTAAATTTTCAAACTTATAATCTGAATTAAATACTCCGTCAAAAAAAATTTGCATAGGTAAATACATTAATTTTTTACTTGAACTAATTACTATTTCTTTAGGCAGTTCGCCCATATTATTGGAATTTTTTGTAAATACCTTCCCTTGATTGTTTAAACTAATTCCTAAATTTGCATCTAAGGGTTTAATATAAAATTGCAATCCTAGAGAAAATGCAATTGCATTAATTTGGTTTTTTGCTAGGTGTGATTTAAACCAGGAAACTGCAAATCCATATTTCAAATCATCCCATGTTGATCTTTTAGAGTTATAAAAAGTTATCCAAGTATCAGAAGAGCTATATTTTTCAGTGGGAACAGATTCTGAATTATATCCACGAAACGTACCATATGATAAATTTTGAACAGTTAATCCTATTATTCTTTGTCTTCTTGGTAAGGTTATAGCTAAACCTTGTCCCATAATACTAGAAGGATATCGAATTAGACCTGAATAAAATGTTTTCTTTGATTTTAGCGATGCTGGATTATTGCGATTTGAAAGTGGAGAAAAAGATAAATAGCCTGAACCACCTAAAGCCATTCTATAAGGAGATAACCAAGCTTTAAAGCCAGGAAAACTTGTTTTAGGAAAAACAAAATTGACTTGTAAATAAATCAATACAAAAAAAAGTTTTTTCATTATTTTATATTAGACTAAGTGGATCAAAAAATATTTTAGCTTTATACCCAGTTGAGCCAATATCTGTTTTCAGTTTTTTTATATTATCAATAATAAATTTATGCAAAAGAAATCCATTGGGATCGATAATTTTATTTGATTTAAATATAATTTGAAATCTATATCTATTTTTCAACTTTTCTAAATAGCATGGGGCTGGTCCTAAAATATCTAGTCCTTTATATTGGCCAAAAATTGACGAAGAAAAACTATTGGTTATTTCTTCAGTCTTGTTAAAATCCTTTCCACTAAATTCTATTTTTGCTAACCAGCTATATGGGGGATAGTTTAATTCTTTACGTTCACTAAGGGTTGATTTATAAAAATTTTTTATGTCTAATTCAGATACAAATTTAATTACTGGATTTTCTGGCATATAGGTCTGTAATACAACTTCGCCTAATTTGTCTTTTCGCCCAGCCCTCCCTGAAGCTTGATATATTAATTGAAATATTCTTTCACTGGAACGAAAATCTGGTAAATGCAAACCTATATCTGCATTAATAATACCTACCAAAGTTGCATTTGGAAAATCTAGACCTTTTGCAATCATTTGTGTTCCCAATAAAATATCAATATTACCATCTGAAAATTGTTTTAAAATTTTAGAAATCACTGCCCCTTTTTTACCAGTATCCATATCAAGTCTTTCTATCTTTGCCTTTGGAAACATCTCAACAAGCAATTCCTCAACTCGCTGGGTGCCTGTACCAGAATATAAAATTTTATCACTACCACATTGTAAACATTGATCTAATTTTTTTATTACAGAATGACCACAAAAATGACAAATTACTTTTGCACCTTGATTATGATAAGTTAAAAAAACTTTACACTGAGGACACATTGATATATCACCACAATCTAAACATTTAATAACTGGTGAGTAACCTCGTCGGTTATGTAAAATAATTACTTGTTCCTTTTTTAGTAACCGTTCCTCTATTTTATCTTGAAGTAATCCTGAAAAAACTGTTCCAAACTTTCCAGAGTCTTCTTTTTCTGAACCCATATCAATTACATGAATTTCTGGGTATCTGGCTAAACCATATCTTTTTGGTAAACTAATATATTTAATTTTCCCTTTTAAATAATTAAAATAGCTTTCCAAGCTAGGTGTAGCACTAGATAAAACTATAGTAGCATTCTCTATTTTTCCTCGCATTAATGCAACATCTCTTGCATGATAATGCGGCGAAGGGGTTTCCTGATAAAATGATGATTCCTGTTCTTCATCAACAACTATCAAACCTAAAGAGGACATTGGAGAAAATATTGCACTCCGTGCACCGATAACTACTTTGATAATACCAGATAAAATTTGCCCCCAGGTGTTATTTCTTTGGGAAAGAGAAAGTTTAGAGTGCCAAAGGGCTACTTTATTACCAAAAACAGATTTAAAACGGCCTGATATCTGAGGAGTTAATGAAATTTCTGGTAAGAGTATAATTGCATTAAGACCCTGCTCTAAACAATACTGAACAGTACCAATATATATTTCTGTTTTACCACTCCCAGTAACGCCATGCAATAAAAAAGAATTATATTTTTTCTTTGAAATAGAAATATTGATTTTATTTACTGCTTTTTTTTGATCCGAATTAAATTTTATTTTTTTTTGTACAATTGGAAATGAAAAGTCTTTTGTATCCAGCACAATATCTTTTTGAAAAAGAGAAACAAAACCTTTTTTCTGTAAACTCTGGCAAACACTTAACGGATTAGACATTAAACCCTTAAGCGTTTTAACCTCGATTGAATCTTTGGATTCGTTAATTATATTTTGAACTAAATATTGTTTAGGTGACTTTATCTTTAGATGGCTATAATCTCCATTTGAAATTTTCTTAACAAACCATGTTTTTCTTGGGGAGTATTCAGTATTTATAGATGAAGGCAAAACCAATTTAGCGACTTGTCCTTTTGGTGTAAGATAATAATTACTCATCCACAGAACTAATTTCCATAAATTTTTTGAGAACACAGGTTTCTTATCAAGAATTTGTAAAACTGGCTTTATTTTACCTTGATATTTTGTTGTTGTTTTTATTTCAGTTATATAACCTTGGGCTTCAGAATTTCGGAAAGGAACCTTGACCCTAATTCCTATATCAATACCATCTCTAAAACTTTTAGGGATTTTATATACAAAAGTTTTATAACTTGAAATTGGGAAGGTAACGTCTACAAACATTACCATTTCACATTAAATAATGTAGTTTTTATTAATAGCAACTTATATTGATAATATAACTGCCTATGCTTTTATAACATAAACTTTCAAGTCACCTGACAACTTATCATTTATATCAATTGGAACATGATAAATTCCTAATGATTTTATTGGTTCTTTCAATATAATCGAGCTCCTATCAACATTTATTTTATTTTCTTCAAGAGCTTTTTGAATATCTATATTAGTTATTGAACCAAACATTTTTTCATCTTCACCAACCTGCGCTGAAATTGTAATTTCTAATTTTGAAATTTTGTTAACTAAGTTTTGCCCTGCTTCGGTTAATCTTGATTCTCTACGTTCATTTACCCGCTTCCTTTCAATTGAGATTGCTAAGTTTTTTTTCGATGCCCTAAGAGCTAATCCTTCTGGAATTAATTTATTTCGAGCAAAGCCTGGTTTAACTTTAACAATATCCCCAGCAGTGCCTAATCCATCAACATCTGATAACAAAATAATTTCCATAATATAAGTTTCTCCTTAAAATTATTAATCATTGGCCCTTTCAATATAGGCCATCAAACCAATTGAACGAGCTCTTTTAATACTCTTTACAAGTTTCCGATGCATCTTGGAACTTGTCCCAGTTACACGACGAGGCATAATCTTACCCTGATCATTCACAAACCTTCGAAGCAATTTAATATCTTTGTAATCGATATCAACTATCCCGTTTTCCTTAAAATAACAAAATTTCTTACGATTTTGAAACGTCATTTTTCTGCTCCTTTTCAATTTCTTTTAAATCCTCTTCTCCTTTTTCTTGTTCATCCGTTTGAATATCATTATCTGGCATTTCAGATGAAGAATTATTTTCATCTTTAGTTAACTCTTCGGTATCATTATTTAAAACTTGAACATCTTTTTCATCATTCTCTGGTTTATCTGTTTTAGAATTATCATCATAAATTTCTGGTTCAGAATCCAAAGCAACTGTCATATGCCTCATAATATGACTATTTAACTTCATCCATTTATTAAAATCAGGCATCTTTTTAGTATCTAGGGATTCAAAATGTAATAAAATAAAAAGTCCATATTTTTGTTTTTTTATTTGGTATGCCAATCGTTTTTTAGTCCATATATAATGATTAATTATATTTGCATTAAGAAATTCTTTTAATTCTTTTTCAACTTCTTCTTTACATTTATCTACTGTGCTAGAATCATAATTAGTATTTAGAATATAAATTGTTTCATAGTACCGCATATTTTCTCCTTTATTTTAACGCAATCATTGCAATCAGCGGGGCAATAACAAGTGAAACCACCGACATTAACTTTATTAATATATTTAATGATGGCCCTGAAGTGTCCTTAAATGGATCGCCTACAGTATCACCAACAACTGCAGCTTTATGGGCATCAGATCCTTTTTTTAGAAATTCACCATCTACTGTAACTCCTTCTTCTATCATTTTTTTTGCATTATCCCATGCACCTCCAGAGTTTGATTGAAAAATTGCCATTAAAACGCCTGAAACGGTAACACCTGCTAATAGACCACCTAAGGTTTCAGCACCAAATATAAAACCAACTATAACAGGGGATACCACCGCCAAGATTCCTGGCGCAACCATTTCTTTAATTGCAGATTGGGTGGAAATTTCGACACATCGACCATGTTCCGCTTTAATAATCGCATCTTCATATATATTTTTATCATCATCATTCCAGTCGCTCTCATTCTTTAAATTCATAAGCTCAAGAGCCTTTTTCAATTCTGGAATATCTCTAAACTGGCGACGAACTTCTTCAATCATTGCCATTGCAGCCCTTCCAACCGCACCCATAGCCATTGATGAAAACAAAAAAGGCAGCATTGCGCCCACAAAAAGACCTGACATAACCCATGCATTGGTAACATCAATTAAAACCATTGCTGATGATTCAGAAAGCCCATTAGCAATTCGAACATTATAAACTGTAGTTCTAAATGCAGCAAATAGGGCTAAAGCAGTCAGGGCCGCCGAACCAATAGCAAAACCTTTACCAATAGCTGCCGTTGTATTCCCAACAGCATCAAGCTTATCTGTTCGCTCTCTAACTTTTTTTGGCAACTCTGCCATCTCAGCTATCCCGCCAGCATTATCAGATATTGGACCATAGGCATCAACAGCTAATTGTATGCCTGTATTTGCCAACATTCCTAATGCTGCCATTGCAATCCCATACAAGCCAGCAAAATGAAACGCCCCAATTATAGCAGCTGCTATAATTAATACGGGGAGAGCAGTGGATTGCATCCCAACACCTAAGCCTGCAATAATGTTTGTTGCAGAACCAGTTACAGATTGTTCAGTGATTGATTTAACAGGAGATGTTCCTGTACCAGTATAATACTCTGTAACCAACCCAATCCCTAAACCTGCTAAAAGTCCAATTACAGTAGCATAAAAAACACCCATGGCATGAGTTATAGGTAAAAAATAATCTACAAGAAAATAAATTACCCCAACCATTATAAATGAAGAACCAAATTCACCAATATTTAGTGCTTTTTGAGGATTCCCACCTTCCTTAACAGAAACCATAAAAGTCCCAATTATAGAAACTAAAATTCCAGCGCCTGCAATATATAGTGGCAATAAAACAAAATTAATTCCCTCTGGGACTCCTAGTGTAATATAAAGACTAGCTCCTAGAACCATTGATCCAATAATAGACCCAACATAAGACTCAAATAAATCAGCTCCCATTCCAGCCACATCACCTACATTGTCACCTACATTATCAGCTATAGTAGCTGGGTTTAATGGATGATCTTCAGGTATCCCAGCCTCTACTTTCCCCACTAAATCGGCCCCCACATCAGCCGCTTTTGTGTAAATACCCCCACCAACTCTAGCAAATAAGGCAATCGAAGATGCCCCTAATGAAAACCCAGAAATTACGTTTAAGACCTTGGTAATATTTTCTTTCTCAATACCATATTTTGACGAATAAAAAACAAATAAAGAGCTAAGACCCAACACACCTAAACCTACAACACTTAAGCCCATTACAGACCCACCACTAAAAGCAACATTAAGAGCTCTGGACAAGCTCTCTCTTGCTGCATTTGTTGTACGATTATTTGCTTTTGTCGCAACTTTCATACCTAAAAACCCTGCTAGACCTGAAGCTAATGCGCCTACCAAAAATGATAGAGAAATAAACGCGCTAGAATCGTCTCTCCCGTTATTGGCTATTCCCAGAAGGATGGCCACCGCTAAAACAAAAACAAATAATACTCGATACTCTGCTTTCAAAAATGACATTGCGCCTTCAGAAATACTAGCACCAATGGTTTTCATTTTATCTGTCCCCTGATCCTGTGCTTCAATCCAACTTGTCTTCCAAAAAGAATATAAAAGTGCTATTAAACCAGCACCTATAACAAGCATAATATTATAGTCCATATACTAGGATTCTCCTTAATTAAGAATTAAAATGATTCATGGTATAATCAATACCATGTGTTAATAAAGAATCAATGGCATCAGCTGATTTTTCTAACATTATTTTTACCTCAGATTCAAATTTTGATAAAAAAGGCTTTAAAACATATCCCTCAGCAGGTCTCATAATCTCATCAGTTCCTATACCTAATCTAATCCTAGGAAATTCATTAGTTTTCAGATGATAAATAATATTCTCCATTCCTCGATGACATCCATCTCCACCTTTTTTTCGGATACGAATTGTACCAAGCGGGAGATCTACGTCATCAACAATTACAAATATATCTTCTGGAAGCAAATTCCAAAAACTAGAAATATCTTTAACCGCAAGCCCACTTTTATTCATATATGTAGTAGGTTTCACAATCAAAACTTCCTTTCTTTTATAACTATTGTAAACATATTCTCCTTTTCCCGATTCAAAAGATAAGTTGTATCGCTCTGCGAATGTATTAATCGCCCAAAAACCAATATTATGTTTGGTTTTAGCATATTTATTCCCAGGGTTTCCTAAACCAATGAAAGCAATCATTTTTAATTTGAATCATCTTCTTTTTCTTTCAAATCTTCAGTCTGCTCAGTAGAATCTCCAGCATCTTCTGATTGCTCATCAGAGTCCATATCCATTTCATCTTCTTCTTCAATAACCTCTTCCTCCTCAACTGGCATATGTATTGAGACTACATTTATTTCTGGAGGGGAAGTAATCATTATTTCATCGCTAGGAGCTATTAAATCAGAAACACTACACGAATTGTTAATTTCCAGATTAGAAACATCAAATTCAATCTGCTCTGGTACTTCAGTGGGAAAACATTGAATTTCAACTTGATTCAAGGATTGAGTTAAAACTCCTCCCTCTTTAACACCAATAGCTTCACCAGTAAGAGTTAAGGGAATTACAATAGTGATTTTTTCGGATCGTCGAACACGCATCAAATCAATATGTATAATTTCATCGCTCACTGGATGAAATTGAATTTCTTTTATCATAGAATATTGTTTTTCACCATCTAATTGAATTTCAAAGATTCTTTGACCAGAATTAATTGCTTTATTTATAATAATTTTGTTTATCTCAATATTCTCCGTTGGCTCACCTTTAAAGTATAAAACACCTGGAATTACTCCTTCTCTTCGAAGTGACTTTGCTCCTCTTGTCTTAGTTAAAGATCTATTATTAATTTTTAATTCGTAGTAGGAAATTCCCATATTTTCAACGCTCCTTTTTAAAATTCAAATAATGCACTAACTGATTCACCTTTATGTATTCTAGATATTGCAGATCCAAAAACATTTGCTACCGAAACAACTTCCATATTATCCAATAACTTGTCAGCGGTTAAGGCAATGGTATCTGTAACAATAATTTTATTAATTTTTGATGATTCTAATCGTTCTATGGCAGGCCCAGATAAAACCCCATGTGTAGCAACCGCAGTAACGGATCTTGCTTCTTTTTCAAAAGCTGCATTAGCAGCATTAATTGTAGTACCTGCAGTATCAATCATATCATCAATTATCAATACATCTAGACCATTTAATCGCCCAATTAAATGACTGATCTGAGCTTTATTTGGAGCAGTTCTTCTTTTATCAATTAAAGCAAAATGCATTCCCAGACGTTTTGCATAAGCTTGACTTATCGCAGCAGATCCAATATCAGGAGCTAGGACAACTGATTTTTCAGGATTAAAATTTTGCTTTTTTATTGCATCTATTAATACCATCCTACTATATAAATGATCAAATGGGACATTTGTAAAGCCTTGAATTTGAGTAGAATGTAAGTCCATCGTTATCACTCGGTTAACACCAATGGCTGTAAAGATATCTATCATTACTTTTGAAGAAATAGGAACACGTGGCTGGTCTTTTCTATCTTGACGACCATAACCAAAATAAGGAATAACGGCAGTAACTCTATCCGCGGAAGCTCTCATAGCCGCATCAGTCATAAGAGCAAGTTCAATAATATTTTCAGCTGGGCTATTAGTTGATTGTATTAAAAACACATCATGTCCTCTAACATTTTCATTAAACTTCACCCATATTTCACCATCAGAAAATGTATTGAAAGATATTTTCCCTAAAGAATAGCCCTGGGATTTTGCAATTCTTTCCCCCAGTGCTGGATTACTTCTCCCACTAAATATTTTTAATTTATTTTTCATTTTTTTATTGCTGGGCCGCAGGGACTCGAACCCCGACTGCCGGGACCAAAACCCGGTGTCCTACCATTAGACGACAGCCCAAAATTTTTTATATGGCAAAATGAATTTTTGGACGAGTAATTACAGAATGGTATTCAGAGGAAAATTTTGACTTTGCCAACATAGCTTTGGCTTCATCATCAAATAATCCAAACACAGTCGAGCCTGAACCCGACAGACTGGCATACCATGCTCCGCTTCTCAAAAGCGAGCTCTTAATTCGCCCAATCTCTGGATATGCTGGAAAAATGACTATTTCAAAATCATTTTTAAACATCTCAAAAGGAGTTTTCTTTTCACCAATTAAGCCGCGAAATTTAATATTGCAACTATCTTCATCCAATACGTTTTTAATTTGGCCGTATGCCCAAGATGTTTCGATATTGATTTTCGGCATTATCAATAATACAGAACCATCAACAAATGAATTTACTTCAGTTAAAATATCACCTACACCTTCCCCAATTTGGGTTCCACCCTTAATAAAAAAGGGTACATCAGCACCAATTTTAATTGCAACCTGTTTTAGCTCTTGACTAGACATTCCTAATTTAAATAACTCGTTGATACCTTTTAAAGTCGCTGCTGCATTGGAAGACCCCCCTCCAAGCCCAGCACCAACAGGAATCTTTTTTTTTAACTTAATTGATATTCCGCTCAATCCAAATTTATCTGCCATCAAATTCCAAGCTTTAACACATAAATTATCGTTATTATTTAAATTTTTAATGTTACAAGTAAAACTATTCCTCGATTTAGTCTTTTTTAGTGTTATCATATCGTGAAATAATAACTCTTGATATACGGTATTAATATCATGATAATCGTCTGCTCTTTTGTGCCCTATCTTTAACCCAATATTTATTTTACAGTAAGATTGAAAACTTATTTTGTTCAATTTAATCTATATTTTATAATTATTAATCTTTATTTTTGTATAAAGTAGCTATCGTTTGAGATGCCCAGCCTGAAGAATTCCCAACAAAACCAAGATAATCAGTAGTCGTTGCTTTGATTGAAATTTGGGATATTTTTATTTGTAAAGCCTCTGATAGCGTTTCTCTAATTAAAGGAATATACTTTTCTATTTTGGGTTTTTGTAAAATTACAGTGCTATCTAAATTATTTATTTTAAAACCAGCATCAAAAATTTTCCCAACAACGTGATTTACAAAATCAATACTTTTGACCCCTTCCCATTTTTTTTCATGACTTGGGAAAAAAAGACCAATGTCTCCCAATGCCGCGGCACCCAAAAGAGAATCAACAATAGAATGAGTGAGGGCGTCTCCATCAGAGTGACCTACCGATCCTTTTTCAGATGGGATTTTTACACCGCCTACAACTAGTTTTTCTCCTTTGGAAAGAGCATGAACATCATAACCTATTCCACATCTAACTAGCAAATTAATTTTTCCGCCCTTAGCCAATCTTTTTTGGTTGTAATCTTAAAGTTATCTTCATCTCCATCTACTAATTTAACTCTGTATCCCATTTCTTCCATTAACATAGATTCATCAGTAACAAACAATTTATTTTTTTCTCCATTTTTAGCTGCAATATTCAGCTTAGATTTACAAAATGCTTGGGGTGTTTGAGCAAGCCAGACGCTTTTTCTTTCAATGGTGTTTTTTACATTACCATTATAGCCTATTTTTATAGTATCACGACTAGGCACAGCCGTAATTGCACCATCTGAGTTTTCACACCCATTAATAGAATTATTAATTACTTCTTGTGTTAAAAATGGTCTAGCTGCATCGTGAATACAAACTAAATTTGATTTTTTACTTGAAGCTTCTATTCCATTCCTTACAGAAGTTTGCCTATCGTGCCCACCTTCAATAACAATTACAGGTTTTTTTGGAAAGGTTTTTAAAACAATATTTTGAACCCACTTAATTTTTGTTTTGGGTACAACTAAAATTATTTCATTAACTCTATCACAATAATAAAATTGCCTTACACTATAAAAAACAAGAGGTAACCCCCCCAATTTTTTAAACTGTTTTTGTGCACCAAACCTTTGGCCTTCCCCAGCTGCTGGAATAATTGCTGAAACAAATTCCATTTATAATTCTATCTGGTTTATAATTTTAGATAATCATCATAGCATCTCCATAACTAAGAAACCTATAGTTATGTTTTTTTGCTTCTCTGTATGCTTTCAAAATTAACTTTCTCCCTGCAAAGGCACCCACCATCATCATCAATGTGGATTTTGGAGAATGAAAATTTGTTATCATTTTATCTACCATCTTAAAATCATATGGGGGGTATATAAACTTATCTGTCCATCCACGCTTAGGAGTAACCTGAAAACCTGAAATAGCTATAGTTTCCAAAGCCCTTACAGTAGACGTCCCAACTGCGATAATATTCCTATGCCTTTTCCGTGCTTTATTAATAGCCATTGCAGTAGCTGGAGATACTTCAAAATATTCAGAATCCATTTGGTGCCTATTTAAATCTTCCACTTGGACTGGTCTAAATGTTCCTAATCCTATATGAAGAGTTATATCATCTAGTATAACCCCTTTTTTATTTAATTTATTTATTAAATTATCTGTAAAGTGGAGCCCTGCAGTAGGAGCAGCTACAGCTCCGCGCGTCGATGCATATACTGTCTGATAACGCTTTTTATCTTTTGAATCAGCTTCCCTATCAATGTATGGAGGTAAAGGACATATTCCTATTTTGTCGATAACATCATTCAAATTAACACCATCTAGTTCAAATCTTACAACTCTCCCACCAGAAACTGTGTTATCGATCACATCGCACATAAGCTTAGGTGTAAACATCAACTTATTCCCAATTCGCACTTTACGTGCAGGCCGAACCATTACTTCCCATAAATTTTCAGATAGTTCTCGCAAAAGAAAAACTTCTACTTTAGCTTCTGTTCTATCTTTGTTTGCATAGAGCCTAGCTGGAAAAACTTTAGTATTATTTAATACTAACAAATCATTTTTTCTCATATATTGGGAAATATCAGTAAACTTCCTATGCTCAATTTCACCAGACTGCTTATGGACAACCATTAATTTGGATCCATCTCTTCTCGGAGAAGGGTGTTGAGCAATAAATTTTTTTGGTAATGGGTAATTAAAATCACCTAGTTTGTATTTTTTCTTTTTTTCAATCATTTAAATAGTCTTTGTTGGTTAGTTGTTATTTTTTTTCCTAGTAATTTGAATGCCGATTCTTGTGCAATTCGACCTCTTGAAGTTCGTTGGATAAATCCCTCTTTTATTAAAAACGGTTCATATACATCCTCAATTGTTGAAGAATCTTCTCCTATAGCGACTGCCAAAGATTTAACTCCGACTGGACCACCTGTAAACTTATCTACAAGTGTATGTAATATTTTTCTATCCATATCATCTAAGCCTATTTCATCAATGCCAAGAGCGTCAAGAGCTGACTTTGCCACATTAGCGTCAATGGCCCCACCAGCTTTAATTTCAGCATAATCACGCGACCTTCGCAAAATTCTATTTGCAATCCTTGGAGTCCCTCTACTTCGACGAGCCAATTCCATTGCACCACTATCATCTATCTGAACTCCTAAAATATTCGCAGAACGAACTACAATATGAAATAAGTCTTCTGGTTTATAATAATCTAGACGTAAAACCACACCAAATCTATCTCTTAATGGAGATGTTAAATTGCCAAGTCTAGTTGTTGCACCAACCAAAGTAAATGGCTCAATATTTAATTGAACACTTCGTGCACTAGGCCCTTTATCAATCATGATATCTATGACATAATCCTCCATTGCAGAGTAAAGATATTCCTCAACAACACTATTTAGTCTATGAATTTCATCAATAAAAAAAACATCTCTGTTTTCAAGATTTGTAATAACCCCCGCTAAATCTCCAGCTCTTTCAATTACAGGCCCTGAAGTTTGTCTAATTCCTACATTTAATTCTTTTGAAATAATATTAGCCAATGTTGTCTTGCCGAGTCCAGGTGGCCCAAATAATAATACATGATCTAATGCATCATTTCTTTTATTAGATGCTTCAATATATAGTTTTAAGTTATCAACAATCTCTTTTTGCCCAATAAATTCATCAAATTTTGAAGGTCGAAGCGAATTTTCTAATACAATATCATCATTTAGAGGTTCTGGATCAGTAATATGTAAATCTGTCATTAAATAAAATTATAATTATTAAGCTAAAATCTAATTATAATAATAACATGAGAAATAAAGAACACAAAGAGAAGTAATAAAAAAATTTATCAAGATATCATTTGTTCTTTAAGGCCTTTTCCAAAAATATTCCTGTATATGAATCTTTTACTTTGCAAACAGCTTCGGGCTCTCCTGTAGCAATTACACAACCACCATCGTTTCCTCCTTCTGGACCTAAATCGATAATAAAATCTGCGCTTTTTATAACATCCATGTTATGTTCAATAACTATTACAGTATTTCCTCTACTCACTAATATTTTTAATACAGAGAGCAACATTTTTATATCTTCAAAGTGTAACCCCGTAGTAGGTTCATCCAAAATATAAATAGTTTTTGATGTACCCATTTTTGATAATTCTGAACTTAATTTTATGCGCTGGGCTTCTCCTCCTGACAACGTTGTTGCCTGTTGTCCCAATTGAATATATCCTAACCCAACATCTGACAAAGTTTGCAAACGTTTTTTTATAGGATTAATATTTGAAAAAAAATCTAAAGCATCATTAACTGCCATATTCAATATATCTGCAATGCTTTTAGACCTGTATTTTATTTCCAGCGTTTCACGATTATATCGTTTGCCCTGACAAATATCACATTTTACATAGACATCTGGTAAAAAATTCATAACAATTTTTATTATACCATCACCCTCACACGATTCACATCTCCCCCCCTTGACATTAAAAGAAAATCGTCCTGGTTTATAGCCTCGTATTTTTGAATCTGGCAATTGAGCATATAAATCCCTTACATGTGTAAAAACACCAGTGTAAGTAGCAGGATTTGAACGAGGAGTCCGCCCAATAGGTTTTTGATCTATATTTATAACTTTATCTAAAAATTCAATCCCCGTTATTGATTCATATTTTAATGGATAGGAAGGAAAAGATGTTAATTCTTTTCGCAAAGCTGGGAATAATGTTTCATTAATCAAAGTACTTTTCCCACTTCCTGATACTCCAGTTACCACAATAAATTGACCTAATGGAAAATCTACATTTATAGATTGTAAATTATTTCCACATGCTCCTTTTATCTTTAAAATTTTATTTCGCGTTTTTCTTCTAATTTTAGGAATTGGAATCTTCTTCTTACCTGTTATATATTTTGCAGTTAAGGATAATTTTGCATCTTCCAATCTAGAGGGCTCACCAGCAAAAGTAACTTCCCCCCCAAAGCGCCCAGCTCCCGGGCCTATATCAACAACATAGTCAGCCGATTTAATTGTTTCTTTATCATGCTCTACAACTAAAATGGTATTCCCAATATCCCTAAGAGATTTTAAAGTTTCTAACAACCGCGTATTATCTCTAGGATGCAAACCAATAGACGGCTCATCTAACACATAAAGGACTCCTACCAATTGTGAACCTATTTGAGAAGCTAAACGTATACGCTGGGCCTCCCCTCCTGAAAGTGTCATTGCAGCACGATTTAAAGTTAAATATTCCAATCCAACATTTATTAGAAAAGACAAACGCTGAGAAATTTCATTTAAAATTTGTTCGGCAATTTTGAATTCCATTTTTGTAAGATTTAATTGACCAAAAAATAATTTTGCATTTTTTATAGACATCGATGAAATAGAACCAATAGTATTTTTATTAATTTTAACCGCTAATGATTCTTTTTTAAGACGATCCCCATTGCATGCTTGGCAAGGCCGCATGCTCATATATTGCTCTATCCAAGTTCTAACTCTGGATGAATTTGTCTGGCTATAACGTCTTATTAAATTAGGAATCACGCCCTCCCAGCCACCAGTATAAGTTCCTGACCATCGATCAGAAGAATAATTCATTTTATACTGATTTTTCCCACTTCCAAATAAAAGCACTTGCCTAGTATCTGGGTTTAATTTGAACCAAGGAGTCGAAAAATTAAAATTAATATGCAAGGATAAACTTTTTAAGATATTCCCATACCAGTTACCTCTTGGTTGCTCTCCTAGTGGAGCTATCGCCCCCTGAATGAGACTTTTCGATTTATCTGGAATAACTAAATTAGGATCAACTTCCATATTAGACCCGATACCATCACAGTCTTCACACGCACCATAAGGAGAATTAAACGAAAACATTCTAGGAGTTATTTCTTCCAAACTAATTTCACAATCAGAACATGCTAAATGTTCGCTAAAAATAAACTCAGCCCCATCAATTTCTTTTACTGAAACTAACCCATTCCCAATATTTAGTGCGAGTTCAATGGATTCTGTGATACGCTCATTCATTTGTTTTTTAATAATTAATCTATCAATAACAACTTCAATATTATGTTTTTTGTTTTTATTTATTTGGAATTTTTCTCCAATATTATACACAACCCCATCAACCCTAACTCTTAAAAATCCATCTTTCTTTATTTTTTCTAAAAGGGCTTTGTGTTGACCCTTTCTTCCTCTTATTACAGGTGCAAGAATTAAAATTTTTGCTTCTTTTTTTAATTTCTTTATTGTATCTACTATTTGCTGAACTGTTTGCTTTTTTACTGGCTTATCACACTTCCAACAATGAGGTGTACCAACATGAGTAAATAATAATCGAAGATAATCGTGAATTTCAGTTACCGTTCCAACAGTTGATCTCGGATTTCTTAAACTAGTTTTTTGCTCTATTGAAATAGCTGGAGACAAGCCCTCTATGGAATCGACATCTGGTTTCTCCATTAACCCTAAAAATTGTCTTGCATAGGAAGATAATGACTCTACATAGCGACGCTGCCCTTCAGCGTAAATAGTATCAAAAGCAAGAGAAGATTTACCTGAACCTGATAAACCCGTTATTACGACTAATTTGTCTCTTGGAATTTCAACATCTATGTTTTTTAAGTTATGCTGGCGGGCACCTTTGACAATTATTTTTTCTTTATATTTTTTCATTTTTAACAAATCTCTTATTATTTGTTATTTTGGTCAACATCAAACTTAAAGGATTTGTAATTTATAGTTGAATTAATAAGTGCAAAAATCTAGAGTGCAAATTTCATCAAAAAATAAAATTTTAATTTCGATGCCAAATATTGTGGATCCCTGTTTTTCTAATTCAGTTATATTACTTTGTGAACACAACAAAAAAGGAGCAATGGGAATTATAATTAATAAAATAATTGATGAATCAATCCTTGATCAAATAATTGATGAAAAATATTATACTGGTATATTACCAGAACCATCTCCCCCAGATATTTTTTTTGGTGGACCAATATTAATCAACAAGGGCTTCATTTTACACCGGTCATATAATAAAACAAAAAATACAATCAAAATTTCTAATAATTTTTCTATTACTGATTACAAAAATGCAGAATCATTGATTAATAAAAATAATAAATTCGATTATAAATTGGTTTTTGGCCATGCTGGTTGGTCAGCTGGTCAATTAGAACAGGAAATCAAAAAAGGTGACTGGTTAATACAAAATATAAACCCTGATTTTGTTTTTAACGAAGACTGTGATAAAATGTGGGATAATGCAACTTCAAGCTTAGGTTTTGAATCAGGGGCAATCACAATTATAAATGCTAAAGCATAATTATAATACTAACTATTACCTTAGAAAAAATTTAGAATTAAATTTATCTAACTTTATACATAAAAAGATTTTCTTCTTGATTTTACATTAATGAATCTTGAAAATAGAAGCTGATAAATGATTAATTTAATTAAGCAAAAACACATTTTAATATCTTTGCTGGCTTTTTTGTGCTTTATGGCCTGTGCGAAGCAAGACCCTGCTAGACATTTAAATTTAGGAAATTGGTACTTAGAAAAAGGCTTGATCGATGAAGCTATCTTAGAATATCGTGAAGTTTCTCGAATGTATTCATCTGATCAAAGCCAACTAACTAGAGAACAATTCGATATTTTGGGAAAAGCTCACTTTAAACTAGCTATCGCATATACAAAAAAAGGCTGGTGGGAATATGCCCTAAGCGAGGCAAAAATTAGTTTTGATGTACAGCCTAACAAAGATAGCCATGATCTTGTTCAGTTAATTGAACAAAAAATTGCTTTAAAAAATAATTCATAGAACAATTTTTAGTATAAATTTTTTAAATCGTCCCAGATCTATGCTCTCCACCATCACAATAGATTATAGAACAATTAATAAAATCAGCCTCTGGTTTCAAAAGCATTGAAATGGTAGCCGCAATATCTTCTGGAGTTGTGGTCCTTCGCATTGGATTGCGTTTTTTCGTATTCTCAACCCAATTCTCCCAGTCTTTAGTTATTTTTGTAAGAGCCCTTGTAGGTGTTATTCCAGCTTGAATTGTATTTGCGGTAATTCCCGCATGCCCCAGTTCCCATCCAATTTGTCTAATTATTGCTTCCATTGCAACCTTAGCAACACTAACAGGCCCATAACCATCCATAGCTAAATAATTCCCTTCGCTTGTTAATCCCATTATTCTAGAACCAGCGCTTAATAAATCAGCATTATATAGACTTTGGGTCCAATATAATAATGAATTACCCATTACATGAATAGTCATATCCATTTGACGCTGGGTAACAGGTTTATCTCCAAAAAAATTAGTTGTTGTTCCAAACGCAATAGAATGAAGAAAAAGCTTAAGAGAGCCACCAGATGTGATGTTTTTTATTTCTGGTAGGTATTTTTCAATTGCCTCCGCTGATGCTGCATTAGTATTGAAATAAACAGATTTGCCACCATTTAAATCATTCACATCATTAATAGTTTTTTCAGCTTCTTTTTTCGCCTCTCCTCTATCAAAATGAAACCCTATTATACCATAACCTTCCATAGCTAACCGCTTTGCAGTAGCGCCACCATGACCTGTTGAAGCACCAAGTATTAATACCCATTTTGACATACCTTCTCCTATTATTTCCGTAATAAATTTACCTGATTTATTTATAATGTTATATAATGAAAGAACAATTTATTTATGATAAATTCACGGTTTAATAATTTTTTTTAATTTTCTAAATCAATAAAAATGTCACAAAAAAACTCGTTCACAAAAAAAGACCTTCTGCAATGCGCTTCAGGTGATTTATTTACAAAAGAACATAGCCGCGTTCCCACCGATCCAATGTTAATGATAGATAGAATAACAAATATTTCATCTGAGGGCGGTAATTTCAATAGAGGAGTAATTAAAGCCGAAAAAGATATTAATGAAAAAAACTGGTTTTTTCACTCTCATTTTATTGGCGACCCTGTAATGCCTGGATGTCTCGGCCTTGATGGCTTTTGGCAATTAACTGGTTTTTTCCTAACCTGGTATGGCTGCACTGGAAGAGGGCGGGCGCTGGGTGTCGGGAATGTAAAGTTTAAGGGGCAAGTAAGACCTTATCATGATGTCATTACATATAAAATTGATGTGAAAAGAATTATTAAAAAGCCAATACCCATGATTTGGGCTGATGGCGGATTATTCATTAACAACAAACAAATTTATTTTGCTAATGGACTACAGGTTGGTCTTTTTAAAAACTTAACATACGATTTTGGTGGCGACCCCACCTCAGACTCATTCTAAAAAACTAAAATGGCTCTAAAATGTGGTATTATTGGTATGCCAAATGTTGGGAAATCAACAATTTTTAATGCCTTAACATCAGCTGATATCTCCGCTGAAAATTATCCGTTTTGTACCATTGATCCTCATGTAGGTATTGTAGAAGTACCAGACCCTAAACTATATAAAATAGCTGATCTAATTAACCCTGAAAAAATCACTCCGACTACCGTAACCTTTACTGATATTGCTGGTTTAGTTAAGGGTGCAAGTAAAGGAGAAGGATTAGGAAATAAATTTTTATCCCATATAAGAGAAGTTGACGCAATTTTACATGTTGTCAGATGTTTTGAAGATAAGGAAATTACACATGTAGAAGGGAGGGTTGACCCTATCGATGATGCATATATTATTGAAACAGAATTATTATTATCAGACATAGAAACAATAGAAAATCGATTATTAAAAACTGAGAAAAAATTAAAATCAAATCACCACGAGATTAAAAAAGAATATGAATTATTGAAACGCTTATCTAATCATTGTAATAATGGTCTATCAGCAAAAATATTTTCATTTTTACCCAATGAACAAAAACTGATCAAATCTTTAAATTTGTTAACCTTAAAGCCAATACTATTTATCGCAAACCTAGAAGAAAAATCCCTTCTTGATCGTACAAATAATAAATTAGTATTAGCTTTAAATAAATTTGCACAAAAAAACAAAGAGGAAATTGTTTTTTTGTGTGGAAAAATAGAACAAGAAATATCTACTTTAGCAACAAATGAAAAACAGATTTTTTTAAAAGAATATAATTTAACAGAGCCTGGTTTATTCAAGTTAATCAATAAAACTTATAAACTTCTTGGTTTGAATAATTTTTATACTTGCGGGCCAAAAGAAGTTCGCTCTTGGACGATTTCTAACAAATCAACAGCGCAAGAAGCAGCTGGCACTATACATACTGATTTCCAGCGTGGATTTATAAAAGCTGAAATTTATCATAGTTCAGATCTTATCCGACTAGGGTCAGAAAAGGCTGTAAAAGAAGCTGGTTTAGTAAAGCTGGAAGGTAAAAATTATTTAGTGAAAAACGGTGACTGTATTTACTTCAGATTTAACGTATGAAAATATAAATAATAATTTATTAACTATTCATCTTCATACTCATCTTCCCAATCATCTTCATATTCATCGCCATAATAATAATCTTGAGGGGGATAAGCATAATAGGGGTTTTGCATCATATCATAAGGGTTATGCATAGCGGGTGCTTCTTGTTTATTTTCCGCATCATTATTTTTAACTGGTGCAGGCGCTTCTTGCTTAACAACTATTACTTTAGGCTCGGATTCAGTTTTATTTGAGTTTTCTGTTTTTTCTAACGCTTTTTTGACCCACTCTCGATCCGAATCTGTAAGTGTCAAAGATGCTTTTTGATAATTTGATTTAGAACCAATTATTTGATTTCTAAACAAAATACCAGTAAGAATAGAAAAAAATAGAATTACCAAAGATATCAAAGAACCCTCTACCCGAAAATCATATCCACCATGCAAATGTTGTTTTACACCAAAGGACAAAAAAACTCCGAGTGAAAGTAAAATTCCAAATAAAATAATTAGATTCCCTAATTGACTCGGCTCAGGTGGCCTAGACTCCATCACTAACATATACATAAACCACACTAATATCCCTGCAATTGCAATAACAATACTCATTATTGGCTCACCCAAAAGAAGTGATACAAAAAAACCCACGACACCGGCAGAGGGAATTATGTATCCTAAACCGGACTTTATGTCGTTAGCCATAGAAACGCCCCATATTTAATTCGAATTACGCCGAAAATTGCCAGAAATAAAAGCATAAAAGCAAGATTTTAATAAATTATCATTCAGAAAAATATTGAGGCAATAAAATAAACTATTTTCATAAAATTAAGTTAGTTTTTCTGCTTATTTCTATATTGTAATTTCTAATATTATAATGACTGATAAATCTGTAAGAGTAGGTGTAATCGGGACAGGGCACCTTGGTAGTCACCATGTAAAGCATTTTGCTAAAATAAATGAAGCAACTTTAATTGGTGTTTTTGACACTGACCAGAATCGGTCCAAAGAAATTGCAAAAAAAAACAACACTAAATCCTTTTCTAATTTAAAAGCACTAATAAAACAGACTGATGCAATTTCTATTGTGACGCCGACAGAGAGTCATGCAATGATTGCTTTAAAATGTATTAATTCAGGGAAACATATTTTTGTCGAAAAACCTATGACAAAAACAATTTCAGAAGCAGATGATTTGGTTGTTTCAGCAAAAAAAAATAATGTTATACTACAGGTTGGACACATTGAAAGACTTAACCCTGCATTAATTGCATTGAAACCTTATCCTATAGAACCAAGATATATTGAAATCCAAAGACTCGCTCCTTATCAATCAAGAGGAACAGACATTCCTGTCGTGTTAGATTTAATGATTCATGATATAGATATAATTCTATCTATCGTCAAATCGAAAGTAAAATCGATAAAAGCAACTGGACTATCAATACTGACTAAATCTATTGATATTGCAAATGCACGAATTCAATTTGAAAATGGTGCAGTTGCATCAATGACTTCTAGTCGGATAGCCAAAAATAAAATTAGGAAAGTAAAAATTTTTCAAAATAAACTATATTCTACAATTGATCTTTTGCTTGGCTTAACAGAAATTTATCAAATAAAAAGCTACACCAAAGAAAAACTAAAATCATCAACCAATTTTTTATTCGAAGTTGATAACAAAAAAAAAATTATATCTTACAAAAAACCCTTAATAAAAAAAGAAGACGCGTTAAAATTGGAATTAATAAATTTTATTAAAAGCGTAAAAGGGAAAGATAAGCCTATAGTAAATGGATTGGAGGGCAGGGAGGCCTTAAAAATTGCAATTCAAATCCAGGATACTATCATGAAAGATTTGAAATAGTGTCCATTAAAAAATTTTTCTTTTCTAATAGAAGCTATACTCCAATACCAATCGTATTATTTGTTTTATATAATTCAGAACCAAAAATCAAAACTGTTTTTATTGGTTTTTTAATTTTGCTTATTGGTGAAATAATTAGAATGATTTCGGTGAGCTATGCAGGTGGAATTACAAGAACAAGAAAAGTTGGAGCCCCCTCACTTTGTTCCTCTGGACCGTATGCATATACAAGGAACCCATTGTATATTGGAAACATGTTAATATATTCAGGGATTGTTATAATATCTGGAGCAGAGAATATTATTTTTCTACTTTTTATTGTTCTTCTATTTTTTACAATTCAATATACTATGATTGTTTCTTTAGAAGAACAAACCCTTGAAAAATTATTTTCCAAACAATACCAAGCTTACAAAATAAATGTTCCTCGAATTATTCCTCGCTTAAATCCATGGGAAAATAGTGACAATAGAAAGCCATCTTCTTTTTTAAAAACTATAAAAACAGAAAAAAGAACTTTGCAAAATATATTTTTGATTATTTGTCTTATGTTAACAAAAACCTATTGGGCAAATTTTATTTTTTAACATTTATACTGCTAAAATAAATTGCAATCGCAACCAAAGAAATATTTTTTAATTGCTGGTGAGTCATCTGGTGATTTGCATGGGGCAAATCTTATAAAAGCAATAAAAAGTTTTGAAATCAACTCATCCTTTATGGGTCATGGTGGAGACAAAATGTTAGATGCTGGAATGGAGATATACGAACACACAAGCAATTTAAATATTATGGGTTTTAGTGAAATTATAACACATCTCCCAAGGATGTTTAGAATAATGGAAAAAACTAAAGAATTAATAAAAGAAAAAGCTCCAGACAAAATTATTTTGATAGACTATCCTGGATTTAATCTTAGGTTAGCTAAAAAAATAAAACATTTAAAAATACCGATTACTTATTTTATTTTACCACAAATATGGGCATGGAACCAGAAACGTATTAATCTAATGAAAAAATATATAGATCAATCAATATCTATAATTCCTTTTGAAAAAAATTGGTTTGAATTACGAGGTCTACCAGTAAAATATGTTGGTCATCCATTTTCTGAGCCAATTTCACAAAACGAAACAAAGAAAGATCTATTAGCTAAACACGGTTTTAATAAATCAGACCCCATATTAATTTTATTACCTGGTAGCAGACAACAAGAGGTAGAAAAGCACTGGCCAGTCTTTATTAAAACAGTTTCGGATGTAAAAAAAAGAATTTCCAACTTACAAGTTTTGGTTATTTGTGCTCCCAATATAAAAATAAACAAAATTCCAAACCATATTCGAACAGAATCAAACACTAGACTCGCTTTATCAGTTGCCTCTGCAGCAATAGTTTCTTCTGGGACTGCTACTTTAGAATGTGCAGTAGAAAACATACCAATAGTTGTTTGCTATAAAATGTCTGTCTATTCTTGGTTCATAGTTAAAACATTGGCAAAACAAAAGTATATATCTTTGGTTAACCTAATAGCAAATGACAATGTAGTTAAGGAATTTCTACAATATAATTTGACAACATCAAACCTATCAAATGCAATCATACCTCTTTTAGATAAGCAAAATAATTCAAGATTAAATATATTAAAAAAATATAAGAAAATTAGAGATCTCTTAGGTAAGCCTGGCGTTTATAATAGAGCAGCAAAACATATTCTAGAAAAATGAAAAAAAGAAACCAAATTAAAATAAGAATACCTCTTTATTCTCTCATCGGCGATTGGATACTTAGACTAATTTACAATTCAAATACCTGGTATGTTGATGGTGAAAAAAACTATCTTAAATCATTAAAAGATGAGAAATCTGTTTTAATTAGCTGTTGGCATGGACAACTTTTATCCTGCCTTCGGTTTCTTTCAAATAATAATTATAACGCGATTGCAGGGACTCATGGAGATGCTGAAATTATATCTAGAATAGCAAAAAAATGGGGTTTTAAGCTTATCAGAGGATCAAGCAAAGAAAGGGGGGTAATTGCATTCAAAAATATAATCAGCGTATTAAAAAAATCTCCAGAACTTCTTTTTATTACTCCTGATGGACCTAGTGGCCCTGCACGAATTCCAAAAACAGGCATTGTCCGGGCTGCAAAATTAACAGGTGCAATAATTGTACCTGCCTCTGTCTATAGTACAAAAAGGTGGGGCTTTACTAACTGGGATACCTTTTTTCTTGAAAAACCATTTGGGAAAATATATTTAAAGTTTGGCAAACCAATAGTTTTCAAAAAGAAATTTAGTGATAAGCATTGTTCAAAAATTTTAATTAATCATATGAATATTAATGAGGATTTAAATATAAAATTTGCAAAAAACCATTTTGAAAAGTAGATCTTTTATTTGGATTCTTTATCCATTTGCTTTGTTTTATTGGATTATAGTGCTTTGTAAGAACACTTTTTACAAGTATGGTTTATTTTCTTCACGGAAACTACCTTGTTCTGTAATAAGTGTTGGGAATTTAACAGTTGGTGGAACTGGGAAAACAATTTTGGTAATTTATTTGGCAAGACTTCTCCAAAAAAAGAATAAAAAAGTGGCTATCCTAACACGCGGATATGGTCGAAAAAAGAGAGGCCACTTTTTAGTTACAGATGGACAATCAATTCTGAAAAATATTACCGCAAATCATTGTGGAGATGAGCCCTTCCTTATGGCAAAATTCCTTAAAGAAATACCAATAATGATTGATAAAAACAGATATAGAGGTGGATTAAACCTTGTAAAGCAATTTCAACCCGATGTTATCCTTCTAGATGATGGATTCCAACATCGAAGTCTTTTTAGAGATTTGGATATAGTATTAGTAAATGCTCAAGATGAAAAATCTAATCATAAAATACTTCCAATCGGTTTATTGAGAGAGCCTTGGGAAAATATTAATAGATCAGATGTTATAATTTTAACAAAATATAATTTAAGATCAGATAACTCTTATTTATTAAAAAAATTAAAAAACACAAACAAAACTGTTATAAAAGCACAATTGATAAGCCAACTCTCTAGTTTATACAATCAATCAGATTTAGACTTTAATAAATTAATAAAAAAACTTGCTTTTGTTTTTGCTGGAATTGGGGATACAAAAAGTTTAATAAAAAGTATAAATAAATTAGGTGTAAAAATTTCTGGGACTAAGTTTTTTAAAGATCATCATCTATATAATGAAACAGATTTAAACAATATTTATATAGAAGCAAAAAAGGTTAATGCAAAATATCTAATAACGACTGAAAAAGATTGGGTTAAAACCCAAAGTTTTATGATTGATTTCCCAATTATTATTTTGAACGCAAGCTTTAAAATAGAGTCAGAAAGTCAACTAAATAAATTAATAGATCAGAAAATTTCTGATTTTATATCTGAGACATCCCCCAAGCAAACACAACCCCAACAAAAGTAAGCATTAGAGGCCAACCCGTATTGACTAATTGTTTAGCACTTGGATCATTAAATACATGTACTTGAAATTCATGAGCTGTTGTTGCACCATGTTCATCTATAGCCATTAAAACGAAATCATTCATTCCAGTTTGATTTTGTCTTGGCGTCCAATCAATAACGGCTTTCTTTTTATCAAAATTTGCGAATTTTGGCATTCTAACAGCTCGATATGTTACTCTATCTTGATTAATATCTTCGGTAGTCATTTTATACTGCCATGTGTGCCCTGTAAGCCCTACTGGTTTTGGAGCTGAGATTAATGTTGGCGGATTATTTACAAAAATCCTTGCTTGTTGAATATCTGTCCGATAACCATCGGTCACACTTACCTCAAAATTATTATAATTAATTTGAGCTGCTTTAGGAACCCATAATATTTTACCAAAGCGATCCATTTGCATACCATGTGGCCCTTTTAAAAGGTTATACTCCAAATTTGCATTTTCATTTTTATCATCAACATTTAACTGATATTTAAATAAATCACCTACTAATGCCATTCTAGGTGGGTTAGATACGATTGTGGGTATATGATTTGAAAAAATTTCAAAAGTTTGTTCATCCCTATGGTAACCGTCTGATACAATGACTGTGATCCTTTTTGTATCTATTTGATCAATTCTTGGTGTCCATCGTATTGAACCAGAAGCATCATCAACAACCATCCCTTCTGGAAAATCAAGTAAAGAGAAATTCTTTAAACTAATTCGTTCCACTATTAGTCTAGGAGGGCGGCCTTTTTCATTGCCTTTGAAAAATTGCCATAAAAAGTCCTTGATTTTTATGGTTCGGCCATCAACATTTTCTAAAATTACCCAAAGTCTATTATCTTCAAAGAAAACTGAATGTGTATATCTTTTCATATTTAATCGGGAAACCAAAGAGTCTTTAGGGTTTTTGGGATCTACATAGTATATAGCATCTGCATTGCTCCAATCTGATAAATAATAATCAATATTTTCTAGAACAACATCATCAGTAATATTTATTGAATACATTCTAACGCTAGAAACATTTTCAATCTTCACAACTCGATCAAAAGTCAACAAAGAACCCTTATTCCTATCAGTCGTCATAATTTGATAAACATACTCCTCACCAACAGTTGCTGCCATTGTTGGGACAGATATTATTTTAATTGGAGCATTAACAAAAAATTCTGATTCTACTACTCTCGATTCATGGCCATCAGATATTTCAATACGCAATTTATGAAAATCAACATTTTTTAGACTTGGCTCCCAAACTAAAAGACCACTAGTTGGATCCATCCTCATACCATCTGGCAAAATATGAGCAGTATATACTATTTGATCATTTTTATTTGGGTCTTTTATTTCCAGCTGATATTCCCAAATATCTCCAACGTTAATTTTATTCATACCAGGAGGCGCTTTTTTTATTATTGGAGGATGATTAACAAATAAACTAACAAACTCTGTATCTGTAGCAACACCATGCATAGCAACTATTGCGTAATTTACAGTATCAACCTGAACAGGGTTAGGCGTCCAAGTTAAATTCCCTTTAGGATCAATTTTCATCCCCTCAGGACCTTCAAATAATTTATATTTTACCACTTCATTTTCGCCCTGTTTCCATACTTTAACATTGTATGTATAATTTTCACCTACTTTGGCTGAAGTAGAACCAGAAGATAAAATTCTTACACCTGCTCTTGCAAATAATTTGAAATCTTGAGCTGCTCTACTAAAACCATCGCTAACAATTAACCTAACATCGTAAACTTCAACATGAGAACTATCAGTTACCCAGTTAAGTACACCATTTTCAATAGACATCCCTTCAGGTGCAATTTCTAATAAAAATTGAAGCTTTGCATCTTTATTTCTATCCTGAACTATAGGTTCGTATTTAAAAGTTGATCCTGCGACAAATTCGGTGTCTTCAGGTTGCGTTAAAAAGCGAGGTGGATCATTAACATATACCCACATACTTTCATCTCTACTTTCTAACACAGGAAGAGCTTTGTACTCTTGTTTTGAATCAAGTTTAACAGAGGTTGGTTCCATTATTTCTCCAACCTTCATTCTTATATGATAACTTATTTGAAAAGCATCAAGCTGTTTTGGCGTTGGTATCCAATTTATTGCCTTCGATTCATAGTGAAAAAACATCCCTTGGGGGGGAATAGACTCCCAACGAAAACTAAAAAATTCTTCTTTATCGTTTTTTGGTAACTCAAACATAAAAGGTTTATCTGGAGTTAATACATATTTAGGCAAAATATGCTTAGGCAAACGCATCCCTACAGTTTCTTTTGGTTTGGGTTTTTTTGGTTTTTCAAGAGTTCGTTCAACTTTTTTTGGTGCCAAAACCTGAGGTTGTTCCTTAAGTACCTTTGCCTCTTCAACATCAATAAGTAATTCCCCAGGTACAAATTTTTCAGGAGACTCTCCCAAGTCTAAAATGATTTCCTCTTCTTCTTGTGGTTCCAGAGGAACACTGATTTCTGGTGATATTTCAACAAAAACATCTGGGATTACTTGTTTATCATCTTTTATACTACCTAATAGATCAGGTATTTTTTTTGAAATAAAATCAGAAGTGATTACAAAGCCTTGATCAAATTGATCTGCACGCTGTCCCACACTAACTATATAAAGTGAATTTTCTTTTCCATTCCAGCCTGCTAATAAAACATTCCCAGTATACAAACCAGATTTTGATAATGGAATCATTGAAAAAATTTGCGTTCCTGATGGAACATTATCCATAGAACCTCCTAACCCTTCAACCATACCATTCTTACCCGAAACTAAGGTTAGAGATTTTATATCAGATGATAATAATAGAATATCTTCAAAACTATCTTTATTAAAATCTTCAATAGAAATTTGATTAATAGGGCCTGGGTTAACAGGAACCTCTTCAATAACAAGAGTTGCTGGTGTAAGAGTAAATGATATTACATCTCCAGAACTAAATGAAGCTAAAACATCAAAAAAACCATCAGCATCCCAATCGGTCAATTCTAATGATCTAGTTAAAAGACCATTCAACCCATTAATGGTTTTCCTAATCATATGGCCAGAATCAAATACACCTCCTATATTGTAAAAAGGTTGTGCCTTTAAAGTACTGCCCTCCTGACTTAATGCAATAATATCATCATATCCATCACTGTTATAGTCAACTACACCTACATACAGTAGTGAAGATCCTATTAATAATTCATCTGGCCTTACTTTTTTTGTCAGTACTAAACCTTGGTCGCTATAATCAACAACTGCGAAACCTCTAAATGGACTACCTAGAGATATTAATATTTCTTGATCACCGTCTGAATTTTGATCTAATAACTGAAAATTATTACATCTTAATGAACGATTACTTTTCCCAATATCAAGCGTTGAATTAGGTAGTTCAGAAAAAGATAGGCCATCCCAATTATAAGAAGCAATAAACACGTGCGGATTTGTTTTATCTCCAAATCGAGAAAGATTCATCACCAATATTAGACTAGGGGAACCTCCACCAGTCAAATCACCTATTTTAGCATCAACAAAATATCCTTCTAAACCTGGGGGCGGTGAAAATTCCCAGACCAAGTTTTGATAACCATCCTCATCCAGTTCATAATATCTAACCACATCAGGGAAAACATCAGATTCTGGATTTAATTCTAAAGATATGAATTCCAAAAGGTTATCATTATCAATGTCATATGAACCTTCCATATGAACAATTTTTTGTCCTGATAAAATACCAGAAAACAAAAGTAACCAAATAATTAAATAAAAAACACTAAAATATTTCATGTTAGTTTTTATTTTCTCGTTTTATCAATTGTCCTCAGGTATATCTTTATTTTGAACATCTAATTCTTTGGATCCTCCTTCATCTGGAGCTTCTCCTTTATTAACATCTAATTCTTTGGATCCTCCTTCATCTGGAGCTTCTCCTTTATTAACATCTAATTCTTTGGATCCTCCTTCATCTGGCAAAATTAATTTAGTCTCAGAATCCGAATCCAATTTAATTGGGTTTTGATCTGGGGGTGTTGGTTCCGGCACTAAAGATTCTTCTTGAGACATTTCTGGAACTGGCGGAACTGGTTCAACCTGTTGTTTATTACCAATTTCATTAGTTTTAATCAAACTTTTTGCCTTTTCTAATTTTAAAGAATCGCTTACAGTATTACCTTTTTCTAGTTTATTATTTATCTTTGTAGATTTTTCTCTAATTGGATTTAAATCTTCATCGGATGATAATAAAACTGGCGTAAACTTTTCAGATTTTGGCACTATGCTTTGCACAGGGACTATAGGGATTTCAGGATCCACTTGATCTGATTGTGCATCTGGGAGTCGCTCTGCTCTTGTAATTTTTGGCAACTTTCCTTGCGGCCCAAATAGTGGTTTTTTAATCGAACCATCTTTTAATAATTGAAATTTTAAAGAATCTGGGAATTCTTCTTTTAAAAGATGAGAAAACATAACACTTGGCTTTATGCTTCCAGAAAGATCGAATTCAGTAGTTATTTTTTTTGAACCATTTTCTCTAACAATAACCTCACCTCTAATAGCTTGGAGCTTACCTTCATCCATAAAAAGCGCTAGAGACTGCGGAGGAATAGAGGGTGTTGTTGAAGAAAGATATATTCCCTTGTGAACAAGACTATCAGAACTTCCATCAAAAGAAAACCTAATTAATCTATCAGCAAAGTCCATGCCCAAAGAAGTTGGAAAACCTTCAAAAAAATAATTGGGAAATTCAAAAAGTGTTGGATCAAATGATTCTGGTTGATAAGACTGAGAAAGTGAATCATCTGATGGCAATACAGACACAAAAAAAACATTGGTTTGTAAATCATGAACCATAACTAATGTAGTAATACTATCTACACTTGCTTTTCGCAATGTATAAGCAAAATCAAATGTTTCACCTGGGCGCAATCCATTTAAATTTGCTGAAATGGAATGTTGAAAATGACTAGCTTCTCCTATTTGAGGAATTTGGTTAACTGAAACGCCAAAAGGGGCTTCTCCATCAAATACGTATCTATCTTTTGATTTTTTTATTGAAGGTGTTATCGCCATCACATAGTATAAATCTATTTCACCCTCAATAGATTTAAAGATATTTGAATCGTTTATCATAGGTTTAAAAGCAATTTTTTCTTTAACTGCATTTGAAAAAGTTAAAATTTCTGCATCTAGTGAAGGCGATTTTTCAGTATCCTCTATTTCACTTTCTTCATTCTCATTATACAAATCAATATCTACCTTTTCAAATCCTGCTTCCTCCGCGATAATTTCGCTATTCATTTCTTTATTAAAATTAGGTATTGTGGTCTTCTTTGCTTTTTGTTCTTCGTTATCAGAATTTTGTTTCAATGAAGAAAGATAGTCACCAATAGTTGGTGTCAGTAATTCAAAATCATTTTTTTTGTTTTTAGGTATAATCTTTTGTTTCAATTGTGTTTCTTTATAATCAAAGGGCAAACTTGTGATTTTATTAAAATCTAACCTTTCATTGTTTTCAATTGGTAACGGGGGGGGAGGGATTAAATTTTTATTTGCTTTGCCTTGAAGGTTCTTTTTACCAATATCTTGATTAGAATTATTTAAAATTTCTTTTTTTATTTTTTTCTTTTTTATTTGCCCACCACTATAGTTTACAACCTCTGGTATTTGGCCATAAGTTATATCAGTTTTATTAAAAAGTACTTCTGAATCATTAACTTGCAATAGAAACTTGTCATCTGATCCATATGGTATAACCAAACCATCTGAAATACCATCTTGGGTTTTATATGGCTGAATACCTGCTCCAATAAGATATGTTGCGTCACCAACCAAAAAAACGTCTGATTTTAGTAAAGCACCTTCTGATTCCATATCAAAGACTGCTGTTTTTATTTTATTATTTTCTGGGGATAAAATTGCAAAATATGTTTTGTCGTTATTTTTAAAGCCACTAGCATAAATATGTCCATAGCCATTTTCTATTATTTGAGCTTTTAATAGTTTAATTTTTTCTATCTTTAGATTTTTATCCTTAATTGAAAGATTGAAAATCATAGCTTTTCTAATGGGAGTCCCAAAAGCAACGGCCATTTGATTTTTTGCACCTGAAATTTTTGAAATATTTAGAGGTCTTATAGTAGTACCTAAATCTAAAGAAAGATAATCTGCCGTTATTGGATCGCTATCAAACATATTCTCGCTTGCAATAAATACATATAGCCAGTTTTGATTAACTGAAAAAAGTGAATTCCGAGCTATAACAATTATATCTGGGTTTTCATCATCGTTAATATCCATTAATTCAGCATCTAAGAAGGATCCCCCATTTGGTAAATCATAGCTCCAAAGCAATTCTTTTACCTTTGAATCAACAATCTCTACCCAACTTATTGAATGCTCTCCCGAGTTTAAGAGTAGCGACTCTTTAACACCGTCTCCATCAACATCATAGATATTTTGAAACTTTATAGTTTCTTCAGAATATAATGAAGCGAATATCAATAGAAAAAGTAGGGTATTAAAATAACCCACTCTGTTATTTAAAGATGCGGTTGACACCATAATTTAACCCAAATTTGGAAATATTTATTTAGGGAGACAAATTATGATTCCTCTCCCTTACCTCGATTACTCTGAAAATTAAGGTTAAATTAGGCCTTTTTCAAGAAAAAGCCCTTTTAGTTATTTTTTAAATATATATATTAATTATTTTCAATAAATTCTTCGTTAATTTAAAAGATGGTACATAAATTGTTCTATCTACGGGAAAACGGATAATAATGAAAACAAAAATTTTATTTATATTTTTAAATTTATCGCTCGCTCTTGGGCAATTTGGATATCCAGTCGAAGATTTCTTCGGTGGAGGGATAGGATACAGTCCAATGTATATTTCTCTTGATTCCATTCCTGGAGCATCTAAGCTAAAGGAATTAGGTTTAAAAACCGAAGATTTTGATTCTCCTTTTATAATTCATGGAGGAGAAGGGTTCGCCCATGTTACTGGCAAATGGCGGGTAGGTGGGTACGCTGGTCTAGGTGCATCTAGCATAAGTACCATACCCTCAATAACTGTTTACATAGAGGATGATGTTGAGGGATACCAGGGAGGGGAAACATCTGCACCTTACACTGCAGATTACAGTCCTACAATCGATGCAAAATTCAGTATTGCCTTGGGAGCAGCGTCGGTAGAATATGTAATGCCCGTTCTTCAAGATCTTGAAATATCTGGCGGTGCATTAATGGGTTTAGCAAGAGTAAATATTGCACTCGAGCAACAAGGCGGTACTCCTAAATGGGGAACATCTTTTGAAAATGTTTACGGTAATTATGTTGATGGAGTTCTATATGTTCCAGTTACAGATTCAACATCATTGACGGATAAGACTTTAAGGCCCGATGCAGTCCCAAGCCTATTAAGAGATGTAAGTGCAACATTTTTCAACTTTCAGCCCTACGTTGCCATGAAGTGGCAATTTTTAGAAAGAATGGGCCTTAGAATAAGTGTTGGGTTTAATAAAGGTACTATTGGAAATGGAAATTGGAAATTAAATGGACGTACTTTAATAGGCGATTCTCCAGTTGCGGCAATTCAAGGCGTTACATTTAGAACAATGCTCTATATCGGTTTATAGATAATTATTATTATGAAAAAACCAATATCAAACTTCCGATCTATTTTTGTGCCTTTATCTATAGGCTTCCTCTTTGGAACATTAATCACAGGAACATTGGTTTTTTCAAATAGCCAAAACATATATCGAATACTTAGAAATAAAACTAAAATATTAAACCAAATAATATCATACGTTAATCATTTTTATTTTGATAATGTAGACATGGAAAAATTAATGGATGGAGCATTTCATGGATTGATGGAAGAACTGGATCCACATTCAATGTATATCCCCGCTAAAGAGCAAGAAGATATTGATGAATTATTCAAAGGAAAATTTCAAGGTATCGGAATCGAGTTTGATATATTAAATGGCTACATAACTGTAATATCTCCAGTCCCTGATAGTCCATCAGATATTGTTGGTTTAATGCCAGGTGATAAAATAACAAAAATTAATGGTGAGGATGCCTATAAGATAACAAAAGATGAGGTATTCAAAAAACTAAGAGGGCGGAAAGGAACGGAGGTCGAAATTACAATTAATCGAATAGGGATTCGAAAACCATTTAACGTCACTATAATTAGAGATGATATTCCAATATATAGTGTCGGCGCTGCTACTATGTTAGACGACATAACTGGTTACGTTTCCTTAAGACGCTTTTCTGCTACGACCGAAAAAGAAGTTGTTAAAGCTCTTGATAAACTTAAGAACTCTGGAATGGAACGTCTTATTTTTGATTTGCGAGGCAATAGCGGGGGATACCTTGAACAAGCTGCCGCAATTTGCAATCAGTTTATTAATACAGCTGATACTCTGGTGTACACAAAAGGAAAGATAAAAGAATCAAACCAGGTGTTTATGGCAAACCCGTCAAAAGGTAGAAATGATTTTTCTTTAATAGTGCTTATAAATCGCGGTTCTGCAAGCGCTAGTGAAATTGTTTCTGGTGCAGTTCAAGATTTAGATAGAGGGCTTGTAGTTGGTGAAACAAGCTTTGGGAAAGGCCTGGTTCAAAGACAGCTCCCATTAGAAAGTGGTGGCGCTGTTAGAGTTACCATCGCTCGATATTTCACGCCCAGTGGAAGACTAATACAAAGACCTTATGAAGATGGAAATGAATTAGCTTATTATCGCGAACTTTATGCTATCGACCGTGAATCAAAAATCGATAGCTTAAAAGCTCTTCGCCCTAAATTTAAAACTCGTTCTGGTAGAATTGTTTATGGAGGAGGTGGAATCACCCCAGATATTTACATACCATACAAACAAGGATACTCCAATGAGACAGCAAATGTAATTCGTAGTCCAAAAAGACCTATATTAAACTTTGCGATAGAATATGCTTCACTGCACCAAGATGAACTTAATTCCTTTGACCTTTTTCAAGACTCTTGGAATGTGACAGATGAAATTTATTTAAATTTTCTAGAACATTTAAAACAAGATTCCATAGATTTTGTATCTGATTCTTTATCAAAAGATATTTCTTTTATTTACAATTATATCAAGGGTGAAATTGCAGGGGCTCGATGGGGAAAAGATAAAGCTGCTAGTATAAAGCTTAAAATGGATAGTCAAATAAAAGAATCTCTTAAACATTTTGATGAAGCAGATGCATTCATTCAATCATTGAATTAAATTAAATGGAATTTTTATAATATATTTTAATAATTAAAAATGGAGAAGTTAAATGGTACAATATTTTCATGATGGTGGCAACTTTATGTGGCCTATACTTGGTGCTTTATTAGTTGGACTTGGTTTTGCTATTGAGCGATTTTACTCTTTAGTCATTTCGCAGGTAGACACCCAAAACTTATTTAAAGATGTCACAGAAGCATTGGATTCAGGTAATGATGATAAAGCTTTACAAATTTGTTCTGATACTGAAGGTCCCGTAGCCGCAATATTTCATGCTGGTTTGTCTAGAACTCATAGAGGGCTTGCAGATGTTGAAAAATCAATTCAAGATACAGGTGCAATTGAAATGGCTTTTCTTGAAAAAAATATGATTTGGTTAAATGCCGTTATTACTATTGCACCTATGCTGGGTTTTACTGGTACTGTGATTGGAATGATTGCAGCCTTTGATGCTATAAAAGCTGCAAATGATATTTCTCCTGCAGTTGTTGCTGGAGGAATATCACAAGCTCTTTTAACTACTGCTTTTGGTTTAGTGGTAGCAATGATTATTCAAACTCTACAAAATGTATTTGTATCTAAGATCGACTCACTGGTTCTCGACATGGAAGAGCAGTCAGTTAATCTGGTAGATCATTTACATGAATTAGAAACTAAAAAATAAAAAAACTTATTTTTAATGGCCCGAAAACGCAAACTAAGAACTAGCGAAATCCCATCTGGGTCTATGGCTGATATTGCTTTTCTTTTATTGATCTTTTTTCTAGTTACTACTACTATTGATACTGATAAAGGCCTTGGTATTGTTCTCCCTCCTGCTGGAGATGTTGAAATTGAAATAAGAAAAGAAAATATTCTTAATTGCTTGATTAACTCTCAAGGAAAAGTGCTACTTGATGAAGAACCGACTCCTACCGAACAGATTAGCAAAATAGTTGGTAGAAAACTTAGAGAAAATAATAATTTAATCGTTTCGGTTAAGGCGCATCCGAAAACATCCTATAACGATTATGTAAGAGTTATTGATCAGTTAAAAATGGCAGATGCAAAAAGAATATCTATTGCCAATAGCGAATAATGAAATTTAAGAAAAAAACTAAAATTTCGAGTGAGATACCCACTTCTTCAATGCCTGATATTATTTTTATGCTTTTAATATTTTTTATGGTTACAACAGTTTTAAGAGAATACTCTGGTCTTCCTGTTCAGTTACCTAAGGCAAAAAGAATAGAAAAATTAAAATCAAAACGTCATACTTCACATATCTGGATTTCAAAAGATGGTCTTATTTCAATTGATGATCGACTGTTTAATATAGAGGACATAGCAAATATAATATATGAAAAACGTGCATCAGATCCACTGATTGTTATTTCTCTAAAAGCTGATGAAGAAGCAAAAATGGAACAAATTTCTGGAGTCCATGAAAAGCTTAGGGATGCAGATGCTTTAAAACTAAACTATTCTACGAAAACACTAGCAAACTAGTGAAAAAAACAAATCCATTACAACACCAATACCCTATAACCGTACGTATAGCAATACTTTCTGGTATAATTTTGGTTACACTTTCGTTTCTTCTTTTCCCACGCTTCTTAGCGACTGTAGAGTTTGAGAAAATAAAACAAATTGAAATTGAAAGTATTGATATTCCGCAAACAGAACAAATTGATAATACTCCTCCTCCAGCTCGTCCTTCTATTCCAGTTCCTTCTGATGATGAAGATATTGCAGAAGATTTAACACT
>CAZLPW010000005.1:0-66303 GCA_964561495.1 uncultured bacterium
GAGTGACTGGTAAACTATAGAATAAAACACAAACATATATCCAAGTTATAAACTTTAATCTTTATGATATAACTCATAATGATTTTATGGGAATAGGAAATGAAGTTGCTCCAAATTTTGCAAAGTTACCTGGTCTTACCTCAAAGGTCTGGTTGTCAGATGAGGCAAATAATACTTATGGAGGTGTATATTATTGGGAAAATAAAGAAGCTTGTGAAGCCTATAGAAATGGTGAATTATATGCAGGGGCTTTGACAAATAATCCTAACTTTGTCAATCTATCTGATAAAGGTTTTCAAGTATTAGATGGGCCAAGCAAGATTACTCATATGCAATAAACAATATCATTATTTTAAAAAAATTAAACCCCACATTCGTGGGTTTTTTTTTTGAATCAAAAACTCGTAATTAATCTAAGTTAAAGTTTAGCTAAAAAGTTTATCCATCCAAGTATCAATAAAAAAACCCCTGCTGTAAAAGTTTTTGAACGATATGGAATATAGTTAGATGTCAATCTAACATAGCAGTGCACGTAGCGGGAGATAACAAATAGCCACGCAAAAATTATATCGAGAAAATTAATCTTTCCTATAGACACAATGAGTGAAATTAATAAATAAAAAATAATTGGCAATTCAAACTGATTTTTAAGTGTTTGCCTATATATCTCTAAATATTCAGGCGCTTCTCCTTTATATAATTTTGCATAACCTTTATTAACATCTTTATTCCGATATGCTCTAACCGTTTTCCTTCTTGATTTTTCATACAAATACAATGTTAATAAAATATTAATTACTACGGGATATATAATTAATTGATTATCCATCTGATGAAGTTACATAATTGAATAAAATAAACAATATTCAAAACTACACATCATCTATATTTTTTGTTTGTGAGATGGTTACTAGATTTATGCAATAAAAGGCAATATCTATTGATAATTCCTTTGGATATAAAAGATTAAAATTTTAATAAACACAATATAATGGCAAATAATTATAAAAATATTGGTCGCGATCGAATTAATGAAATATTTGAGGAAGGCTGGAACAAAATTGAGTTCATTGAAATTGTTTTTCGTGAATGGACTAAACTAAATAAAGAAGTTTTAAACAAAGAGTATACTATTCAAAAAGGTATGTCAAGACAAGATGGTGATGTAGACGAATTTTCATTATGGCTGGTTGATAATATATACTTACAGATTTTTTGTCAAGGCAGTGACAACACCATTGTAAAAGAATTCTGTATTAAACATTTTGGTTATAAGGATGTGTAGATTTGAATATACGTAGATATTTTACACTACTATTATTCTTTGGATTGACTTATGGGCAAACTTTTGACCCTATGAATGGCGAAGAGATAGAACCTCAATACGACCCTAATACTGGAAAATTGATAAAAACCTCAGTTGTAAATAATGATGGTAAGGTTTTATTATTAGAAGAAAGAGCAATCTCTGATGCAAAGTCAATGAATCTGTCTCACTGGGTACTTTACACACCTATAGCTGGGGCAACATTTTTTAGCTATTTATTTACTACCGCAGGGGTTATGAATACTTTTTGGGAGACTGGTTTAGCTGGAAGAAGGTTCGGGAAGCACTTACTTTGGACAACTGGTGGAGCTACTAGCTTAGTTTTACCGTATCTAATATTACAGCAGAGTGAAAAAGTGATTTATCCTAATGATATCATTAGTGAATCTGAAAAGGAGATATATAAATCTGCTTATTATAATAAATTAATTGAGCGTCGGATTCTATATTCGATTATTGGATTACCTATATCCGCTGGGATTGGTTTTTTAACACTAATATCTTTATTTCAGGGTTTTTAATTCAAGAATAAGATTCGTGGGGTTTTTGTTTCTAGGATGATGGTTAGATTTACGAATGAAAGAAAAAAGAATTAACTATTTATCCTGTACATTTGATAATCCAGTCCGAGAAAATGATTTTCTTGAACTTTCATAGTTTTTTTGTTTGTAAAATGATAGGTAGATTTGGAAGTAATCAATGAATTATCTGCTATATAAAATAATCGATAATGCCTTCAACCTTTTACAGATAATGATAATAATAAGGGTTGTTTTGAGTTGGGTTCCCCATGACCCTTATAACCAATTAATACAATTACTGTATCAAATCACAGATGTAATACTAAAGCCCATTAGAGAGGTTCTTCCATTACAAAGTATGGGTATTGATTTCTCTCCTGTTGTCGCATTTTTTTTACTTGGGTTTGTTAAAAAATTTTTATTAATAGCAGTATAAGGATTGGAATAAAAATTATATAATTAATTTTACAATGCATATTTTAGGGATATCTTCTTTTTATCATGATAGTGCAGCATGTATTTTATAAAATGGAAAGATTATAGCGGGGTTTTTTGTTTGTGACATGGTTGTTAGATTTGGATGTGCTTCCTTTTATTAAAGCAATTAGATAGAAACTAAAATTGTCAAACATATATAAGAAAATAAATGTCAGCATTTGAATTTGTAACAGTTTTATTCTCTGTCATTGTAGGGCTTGCTATTTCTCACTTATTAAAAGCAGTTTCTGATCTGATAGAAATTCATTCCCGTGTAAAAACATATTGGGTTAATAATCTTTGGATAGTTACCGTATTTATTTGGGATATTTTTACCTGGTGGGGAATGTGGGAATTAAATAATCTTGAAATGTGGAAATATCCATCATTTTTTCTAATAGTAATAAATCTAAGTGGGATATATTTAATGACAACTTTAGTCTTACCTAAGTCTACTGAATCAGGGATAGTTGATTTGGAAAAACATTATTTTTTAGTTCATCGAATTTTTTTTATTACTACTGCGTACAATTTTGCATCAATTATATTGATAAATCATTTCCTATTTTTCAAACCCTTATTTTCTCCATTTACTATTATGCCTTTTCTTCTGACAATCCTTTCAGCGCTTGGGATAATAACCAAGTCTCGCTGGTATCATGGATTTTTATCAGTTTTTACATTTATATCTCTAATTATATTTATGTCGCTCGATATAACTATAATTAGATAAGCATTAGATTGATTGAGTGGTATAAAACAAAACTGTAATCAGATATTGGGTCAAATTTTTAAAATTTTTCAATCGAGGCTAATATAATTTTACATACTTTGGTTATAAATTTGATGAATGAAAACTGCTATTTTTGTTGATGTGCAAAATATCTACTATACAACCAGAGATCAGTTTGGACGATCATTTAACTACAAATCTTTTTGGAATCAAATAGAGTCTGAAGATAAAATAATTAAAGCAACCGCTTACGCGATAGATAGAGGTGATGAGAAACAACAAAAATTTCAGTATGCTCTAAAGACTATAGGGTTCAATATAAAACTAAAGCCCTATATATCTAGGATAGATGGTAGCACAAAGGGAGATTGGGACGTGGGTATAACTATAGATATTTTAGATTCAGCTGAAGAAGTAGAAAAAATTATACTTCTCTCAGGCGATGGTGATTTTGATTTACTTGTCCAAAAAGTGATAGATAAATATGGATGTATTGTAGAAATATATGGAGTAGAAAGCCTCACTGCAGACTCTCTTATAGAATCTGCATCAAAATTTTATCCAATATCAAATGAGTTTTTAGTTTAATTGTTTTTAACCTTAATTATGATAAAATATTAATCAATTAGACAAATCTATATTCATTGATGTTTTTTTTTATAAGATGATTTGTAGATTCAGACATGGCATGGCCCAAGAACTTTCAATGTATTCCTAATCAGAATTGGGTTGATGAACCTTTACAAAAACTAGCTAAAAAATATGATACCGTTGAAGAACATGGCTGGTATGATAATCTAAATATTACAGTATCCCAGCTTTCTAAAACATTCGGCCCTAATGATATTATCATTGATTATTCTGGTGGTACTGGGATTTTAACCTCTAGATTAATGCGAACAATGAAAAATAATTGTCCGCAAATAATTATAGTAGACTCATCTCCAAAGTTTTTGCGACTTGCTCTTGAAAAGTTTTGTACAGATGAACGAGTTGCATTTCGTTTAATCCCATTTGATCGAAAGGAAAAACGATTGGCCACTCTAGAAGAATGTATAGATGATAGTATTTTGAAAAGAGGTGTTGATGGAATTGTATCAACGAATGCAATTCACCTATATTATGAGCTAGATAAGACTCTGCGTTCTTGGAAAGAAATCCTACGCCCCGATGGATATTTACATGTGCAATCTGGAAACATTCGAAATCCTAACAACAAAGACTCTTGGATTATTGATGAAACTGTTGAGCACCTAAACGATGCAGCTATTCGCCTTGTAAGTTCACAAGATTCATTTATATCTCTTCGTAAATTTTTGGATAATGATGAACATATGAAAGCACATGACAAGCTCCGGAAAAAATATTTTTTACCAGTAAGAGACCTAGATTATTATACTAAGTCCCTAATAGAGACCAGATTTGAAATTAAGGATATTCAGTGTCACCCAATCAATGCAAGTGTCGATGAATGGTATGACTTTCTCTCAGTCTATCATGAGGGCGTATTAGGCTGGGTAGGCGGCGCAGAAAAAGTAAACAATCAAAAAGTTTCGTCACACTTTGTTTCACTAAGAAAGGCACTTATGCGTTTAGCTATGGAAGATATATTTAAGGGGAGTGATAGTTTCCAAGCAGCTTGGACATATATCACTGCCCAATAGTTTAGTACTCTTAATAATCCAAAAAAGTAAATAAAAAATGACTATAGATAATTTGTCTTTTCAGATTAACGATAAAATCCAATTAAATACAAAGCTATGGTCGCCTAAAAAAAATATAAAAGCAGTAATTATTATCGTCCATGGTCTTGCAGAACATATTGGTCGTTACAACCATGTTGGTGATTTCTTTTCTTCATCTGGATATGCTGTTGAAGGCTATGACCTAAGGGGGCACGGAAATTCCGATGGGAAAAAAGTATACATGGATTCAATATTTGAACATGTATCCGATCTAAAAAAATTTGTGGCTCATATAAAAATTAAATACCCTGAAAAAAAAGTGTTCATCCTAGGTCATAGTATGGGCGGTGAAATAGCTTGTCTTTTTTCGATAAAATATCAGACTGAAATTTCAGGTTTAGTCCTAAGCGGTGCTGTAATTAAAATAAGTGATGATATCTCGCCACTGCTCCAAAAGCTATCTGGATTTATAGCAGCTATTTTACCAAGTCTTCCTACAACAAAGATTGATAGTAGTGGCATATCCCAGGATAAAAAAATAGTTGAATTATATAATAATGACCCTCTTGTATATAGAGGAGGAACCCTAGCACGAACTGGTTCAGAAATTATAAACGGAACAAAACATATAAACAAAAATATGAAACAAATTATAAGTCCAATACTAATATTGCATGGCACATCAGACCGTTTAGCAGATCCAAAAGGAAGCTCTAAATTATATGATGGTATTTCATCTGATGATAAAACAATAAAGCTCTATGAAAATTACTATCACGAAATTCTTAATGAGCCTGATAAAGAAAAAGTAATGCATGATATTCTGGAGTGGATTACCAAAAGATGTTAGAAAAATTATGTTATTAGATTCAGGTTTTTTAGTCTGTTTTAGATTAAATATTTGCTACCTAATTTTTTATTAAAATATTTTTATTTTAAATGAGAAAAAAATATATACTAGCATTAGACCAAGGTACTACAAGCTCTAGAGCAATTATTTTTGATAAAACAGGTACAATAAAATCCACAGCACAAAAAGAATTTCAGCAAATTTTTCCTCGTTCTGGTTGGGTAGAACATGATCCATTAGAAATATGGTCATCTCAATTAAAAGTCATGAATGACTGCCTAGTAGGGATTGATAAGAATGAGGTTGCTGCAATTGGTATTACTAACCAACGGGAGACTACTGTAGTTTGGGATAGGGCTACTGGTAAACCAGTTTACAATGCTATTGTTTGGCAAGATCGACGTACTGCAAATACAACAGATCGATTAAAGAAAGATGGGAAGGAAAGCCTTTTTCAAAAAAAGACGGGTTTAATTTTGGACCCTTATTTCTCAGGAACAAAAATTAATTGGATTCTTGAAAATGTCAAAGGACTTCGGAAAAAGGCTGAAAAAGGTGTACTTGCTTTTGGTACAATTGATTCCTGGCTAGTTTGGAATCTAACTAAAGGAAAACACCACATTACTGATGTAACTAATGCATCTAGGACCTTATTGTATAATATCCATAAAATGGAATGGGATAAGGAATTGCTAAATATCCTTAGTATACCAAATAAGATGCTCCCAAAAGTTTACCCAAGCAGTTTAATCTATGGTAAAACCTCTAAAGATGTAATCGGATCTGAAATATTAATCAGTGGTATCGCAGGCGATCAACAGGCTGCACTTTTTGGGCAGAACTGTATTAAACCTGGAATGGTAAAAAACACATACGGAACTGGTTGCTTTATGCTAATGAATACTGGTAAAAATCCAGTAAAATCAAGTCAAACCCTGCTCACGACAATTGCCTGGCAAATAGGCAACAAAGTAGAATACGCTTTAGAAGGAAGCGTCTTTATTGGTGGTGCAGTTGTCCAATGGCTTAGGGATGGCTTAGGTATTATAAAATCATCTGAAGAAATTGAAAAAATTGCTTCAAAAGTAGATAATGCAGGAGGGGTCTATTTTGTTCCAGCTTTCTCAGGTCTTGGAGCTCCACATTGGAACCCTCATGCTAAGGGAACGATAGTAGGTCTGACTCGGGGCACTACTAGTGAGCATCTAGCCCGCGCAGCTTTAGAAGCTATCGCATATCAAAGCCTTGATCTAATTAAAGCAATGGAATTGGATTCCAATATCAAACTAAAGCAATTGCGGGTAGATGGTGGTGCCTCAGTGAACAATCTTCTAATGCAATTTCAGGCAGATTTAGTTAGGGTTCCAATTATACGACCAAAGATAACAGAAACAACAGCACTTGGTGCTGCATATCTCGCAGGTCTGGCAGTTGGTTTTTGGAAAAATCAATCTGATATATCTAAACAGTGGAGATCAGAAAAACAATTTGACTATAAAAAATCTGAAAATAAAATTAAAACGCTGCACCAAGGCTGGCTAAAGGCAGTAGAAAAATCTAATGTATAATTGATAAATTTATAATTTACAATAAATTAAAATAACAAATGAAAACTTACTTAATAATTGGTGCCTCTCTTGCAGGCCTAGCAGTGTTAATTGGTGCCTTTGGTGCTCATGGTTTAAAAGCCAGAGTATCATCTGAAGATCTAGGTGTTTTTGAAACTGCTACTCGATACCATATGTATCACTCTTTGGGTATTATTTTGATAAGTATTCTTGGGATCACAAAAAATTTTCCAGATGACATTCTATTGATGCCAGCGTACCTTATGATCGCTGGTGTTATAATTTTTTCTGGTTCTCTTTATATTTTGGTTTTAACAAATATACGCTGGCTAGGAGCGATTACGCCTTTTGGAGGTGGTCTATTGATATTTAGTTGGTTCCTCTTGGCTTTTAATATCTACCGCTCTCTGTAATAAATGATAATTATTAAAATAAAAAGCCCTTTATAAGAATATTATAAAGGGCTTTTTATTTTTTGTTTTGATACTTAGCTTATTTCAATAAAATCATTTTTTGAGTCTGTCTATATGAACCAGAAATAAGCTCAGAAAAATACACTCCGCTCGCGAATCTACTTGCATCCCACTGGGCCTCATATCTGCCTACTTGTAGCTTACCATTAATGAGCGTTGCAACATTTCTCCCTGATATATCATAAACCTTAAGCGTTGTCACATCTCCTGGATTAGATCCTACATCAAATCGTATGGTTGTCACAGGATTAAATGGATTAGGATAGTTGGCATATAAATTGAATTCCTTAGGCATTGAGGAATTTGGTTCATCAAGACTCGCATATGACTCTACGGATGACATGATCCTAGTCATGACAAATTTAAATTCTTGCAAATCTTCTAGCTCACCCAAACCAGTTTGATCAGCAAGAACCTCTAGGCATTCTTCATAAGAATAGTACCCTGATTCTTCACAAGGATAATCACTCTGACTCGCATATAGAAGGGTGTCTTCCTCTATAAAATACGATAATTCTAGAAAATCAGACTCACCATATTCATCAGGATCATAGGTCAAAAATACTGAATCGGTAGTAGCATACCATTGGAAATGATTTGTATCTGTATAGGCATCGTAATAATAATAATCATCATACTCAGTGACAATTTCCATACCAGTTGAATCTCCATAAAGATAAAGACTGAAATCAAAATCATCATCGCCACCAAACATATCACCCTGCATATTTACCGCTGTCTCTTCTCCAGCAGTAAAGTGCCACATCGATGGACCAATTGTCCCTGATAGAGACATAGCTTCAGCTCCTGTTGAATCATAGAGACTTAGATTATTAAAGGTAATTGTAAAGGCAGCTGTGTCTACGCTTGACATCGAATTAAGGTCAGCATCTATGGCTTCAGACTCTATAACATCATCTCCAGAAAATGTAATGCCCTCCACCCAATCAATAACAATATCACCACTTTCAGAATCCGAAGTTGAAAAACCTACAAGTGTTGGATTTTCGATCCCAAGACTATCAGGAGGAAAACCAAACATAAGCATGAAAAAATCCATAAAGGTCATGTTCATGATAATAATTTCAGGCCCATCATCTTCATCTTCTTCATAAAGCTCTCCCCACTGAAGGCTTGAGAGAGCGGTGTAGCTTTCGTTATCATTATATCCCTCAGGCTGAGCCCCGCCATAGACGTAAAGCCCGTCTAGGTATACTGAGGAAGAGTGTCTCCGCCCTTCCATGTTACTTGTTTTATCATAGAACTCATTATCACCAGGGTGGTATACACCAGAGAACTCAATATTACCATAATCGCCAATAATATAGATCAACTCGCCGTCGGTTGAAACAGAATGAGCTGATATTGTAGTTGACATTTGTCCTACAGTCTCCCAGACATCACTATCAATGTAATATGCGTTGATATCAGATGAGACCTCACCATTGTAGCCACCAAAGGTATACAAGACACCATCCACTACTACACCATTTGTATTAATCGAGTCTGGCATATCAGCTAAACGAGTCCAAGACTCATCTTGAGGGTCAAACACATAAAGATGGTTTGAATAGCTTGACCCATCACCTCCACCAAAAATATAAATCTTATCATTCCAGACTGCACTCCCTCCATAGGTTACTGGATATGGATTGGGAGTTGTACTAATAGAAACCTCTCCAGTAGTGGTATTTATTATTTCCACAGCATTTGTATCTGTTCTGCCATTAAAGAGATAAATATTACCACCCATATACTCAGCAACGGTATATCGACGAGGAATTAAATTTTCTCCAAACATCTCCCAGGTATCTGTGTCAGGGTTATACCTTTCACCGTGAGTGTGCCATACTGTTGAATCCCCAACTGCATCAAAATCTGCTCCACAAAAGGAGTAAATAAATTGACCATCTGTAGCATAGGCCGCACCATAGCGAGCGTAGTTCATATTAGATCTACTTTCAAAGATTAAAGTGTCCTCGTGGGTCCGTGTTCGACCATCATCATCACCATTACATCCAGGCCCATCTTGCCACCCGTACCAGTCACAGCCCTGGTTAATGCAGTCACCTTCATTGTTGTAGTTTCCGCAGCCATCTTCCCCATCACAGGGATCGCAATCCTCACACCCAGATCCATTGCTACCATACCACTCACATCCTTGACTAGCTAAGCAATCGCCCTCGCTATAGTAGTTGCCACATCCGTCTGCTCCGTCACAAGGTTCACAGGCCTCATCGCCGTCTCCTCCATCCATCATTTCTGGATCAAATAAATACTTTAGCTCTGTTGAATAATCACTGGCAGTTGCAGTGATCGAGCCTTCAGCCTCTTCCATACCCGCTATTGACATAGGATTTATCATACTCTGATCGCTACCTACTGTAACATGAAATAACATCTCGTCTTTTACTAATTCCCATTCACCATAAAGATCACCCATATCCCTTGAAGAAGTACGCGCTGATGAGCGATAGGTTTGTCTTAGTTTATTTAAATCTTCTATAGAATGAATATTATATTCTTTTTGAATTTGATTTTTTAGCTTCCTAAGCTGTTCAGGCATTTTGTCACTTCCGAAACAAATTGCAAACATCGAAATATATATAACTATTTTTCTCATGTTATTCCCTTTTTATTTGAGTTTAATCTTATACACAAAGACACTTTAAATCCTAAACGTATATGGTAAAATAGAGCATTAATTAGGCTAATTATTTTGGAAGAAAAATAGGAATTGGAGTGACTCCAAAAAAACCGTATTGTTTTTCTATATCATTACCAAAAAACACCTTATCATATGTTAATAGTCCAAACCCACCTATCCAGTATTTATGTTTTTTAAAAGTTTCTCCTTTGCTATTAATCAATTTTCCTCTTCCGAAACCAGCCAACATAAAAGATAATTGAGTATCAAAATATTGATATTTAATTACAGGCTTTCCTTTCTCATAATTCCTTCTTACACCAAAGGTTCTGCCTAAAAACAAAGGGAATGTGTCTTCGAAGTGAAGACCAATCTTAAAACCTGTGCCAATAGTTATTTGGTAGGATATAGACAGTCCTTTGTTAGTGTTGTATCCAATTTGAAGACCAGGGCTGATATATGGATTTAGTGATTGGTGGTTCCCATCATGTCCTAAGACTGAACTAATAAAAAACAATAAAAATATATGAGATTTCATTATCAAATATAATCAGATTTCAAAGATTACTATCTAAAAAAAAATATGATTTTTTGGATTTTAAATTATGAAAGTGTTTTAATAATTCGGTGAGTTGTAGATTTATAGCAAACTAAATACCGTCTTTGGACTTTGTACTTATTGTTTAAAAGAAGGTTTATTTGACAAAAAAATCAGAGAAAAACTAATGCCAGTCTTTTATACTAAAAACAGCTATTGGGTTTTATACATTATAATTTTCTTGTTTTTTATTAACAGCTGTAAAGGCCCTAACAAAGCACCTTTTAAGGGAACTATTTTTTTAGACCCTGATATCATAAAAGAGACCGACTCTTCTGCTTTTGAAAATATATACTACAATGGGCAAGGCATAAGAACAATGTTTGATAGAAGATCAGATGATTGGATTCAAGCAAACGTCTTTCTTTTTCCTGCAAAATACAAAGATAGTCTAGATATTGAGGTTCAGGTTAATCCAGAGTTTAAAAGTCCTGAAATTGCCATGGAATACGCAGAAAAATATGCAATAGCGATTGGTAGAATATCTAAAGAACTAAGAAAAGATATCGAAACTGTCTGGATACACAGAGGTATGGAATTATTTGGAGGTGGTAACAATAACATTTTAATCCACACTGATTACTCAGAAAAACATTACGAAAAACAAGGCATACTTGAAGAGACTCTCGTTCACGAAGCGTCACACACCTCTCTTGATAAAGATCACTCAAAAAGTAATGAGTGGAAAACAGCTCAAAAGATGGATGAAATTTTTATATCAGACTATGCCCGAGACAATCCAGACAGAGAAGATATTGCTGAAAGCTATCTTACTTATTTGGCCATACGGTATAGACCTGAAAGAATTTCTGATTCACTAAAAGCTATTATAGAAAACACTATCCCAAATAGAATTAAATATTTTGACAGCCAGTCTTTTGAAATGTATCCAATAGAATAAAATTTTTCATTGAAAATATTAAACTAAATTAAAGACACTATTCTGGAGAAGATATTTTGAGATCAATTCAAGATTGGTTAGACATGTATGGGGAGAGTCACCAGAACCCAATAAATAAAAAAATTCACTGGGTCTGCGTACCTGCAATTATGTTCAGCATTGTTGGTCTGTGGTGGTCTATTCCGCATAAAGGAATACCCTTTACATTTTTTGATATCCAACTTAACTGGGCTATCATATTAACTATATTGATTTCTTTTTACTATCTCTGGCTTTCCCTATCAATGGCGATAGGAATGTTTTTTGTTGGCCTTTTCCTTTTAATCGGAAACTATTTTTTAGATCTTAGTTTTGATTTTGCTCTGTGGAAAATTTCTTTAATTATATTTATCATCGCTTGGATTGGACAATTTATTGGTCACAAAATAGAAGGGAAAAAACCATCATTCTTTGAGGATATTCAATTTCTTCTGATTGGGCCTGCTTGGCTATTATCATTTATTTATAATAAATTGGGAATCAAGTATTAAACTTTAACATTTTTTAGACTAAAAAAGGATAGAACTAATGAATTACTTTCGTTTAATTATATTAATACTGACTTTAATTATATCAGGGTGTACAGTAGACGATGACACTAACGCACTTTCAAATGATGAATCTGATTGCGATGACCAACCTTACAATCCAACAGGCTACACGTTCACCCTTGTTTCAGCTGAGTCATACTCCTCTCAAACAGAAGGTGATTTTTTTAATGATCCAACATGTACTGGTGAAATTGATAATACAATTAATGCAATGGAAAACCCCTACGTTGAAGATGGTTGGGCTTGGACTTTTGATGCCGACAGCATCTATTACACCTGGAATGGTAATGGCTCATCATTTCAAGCTAATAATGGATGGGAACTTTGTAACACAACTATAACAAGAACTTTTGGAATAGGTTATCTTGGTGGTGATTATATCCTAACATCAGACTCTACTTTTTATGTTGATTATGAAGCAGACTGTTGGTTTGGTGGTCTTTTTGATGATAATAAAGAAGACTGTGAGAGCAATGATGGGACTTGGTATTATTGCACAAGAGGATATTTTGAAGGCACATCCTCAACAAATTAATATCGATATCCTTCTTGTGCACTTTTTAATTTATAGAAAGAAATCGTAATGTCTGCAAGGCAGGGTACGCTCATATTATATTGCCTTATATAGAGATTTATAATCACCCTGCCTTACATCAGTATTGAAAAAAGACGACGTTATTAAAACTAAGCTAACTGACCTTGCCACAGTAGAAGTAAAACCGGGAGATTGGAAATACGACTATGGGGAGTACGGACAAAGCCAGAATAGCTTAGCCTAATTATTAAATTTTAGATACCAAATTCATCTTTTATTAGCTCTGCCCATATAATTAACCTTTCTTCGGTTAATTCCTCCTCATTATCATTATCAAGTCCCAGACCAAGAAATTCATCACCATCTAAGGCTAATGAAGTGTCAAACTCATACCCTTCTGTAGGCCACCTACCAATTAAAGATCCTCCATTTTCCATAAATGGCTTACCAAGAAGACCAATCGCATCAAGAAAATTATCGGCATATCCAACCTGATCTCCGCATCCAAAAAAGGCAGCTGTAATACCAGAAAAATCTAATTCTTTATACTTCTCATAAATAAAATCCCAGTCATCTTATAATTCACCAATGTGCCAGGTCGGGCATCCAATAATAAGGCGCTTATAATCAAGCATTTTTTTAGGATCTGTATCGGCTATATTATATTCATCAACCTCACAACCTTCAGACACCATATAGTCTTTAAGAAATCCTGCTGCTGCTTCTTGATTCCCAGTATTGCTACCCCAAAAAAGGCCAATTTTTTCCATTAGGTCTCCTGTAATTTTAAATTTTAGGGTCTAATATTATAGTAAATGAGACCCATTAGCAATAATTTTTGCAAATTATTTATATCTTTTTTGCCACTAAAATAAAATTTGAAATAGAATAATTTTTCTATTATGAATTTGTATCAATATATTTGTTTATATTGAATTTTGATTTACATCCATTATAGTTCATATAGCGAATTTTTCCATATATCTCTCGCTCAAACCATGCGCGATCGTGTATACCGCCAATACTCCATGCAATCCCTGTATATCCGTTTGCATCTCTCCCATCTAACTCATATTTATTATTCAAATATATAGCATTATATAACGCAATCTCTGGTTTCACTGTCCATTCCAAAATTTTCTTTGCCCAATACATTCTCATATATCCGTGCATTTTTCCATTATATACCATCTCTCTTTGAGCAGCATTCCACAACTGATCATGCGTTTCGGCGGCTTCAAATTGTTCTATCGGATATATATATTCTCTTTCATCGTTTCTATGATCATTCAATGATATTTGAGCCCAGCTATGAAAACCATCAAACTGATCATAATTAGGTTCGTACTCACAGAAATTATCTGACAGCTCTCTACGAATAATCAACTGCTCTAAAAAAGCATCTTTATCATCTAGTAAAAGATTTGATTTTTGAATTTCAAATGCAACTCTCTGTGCTGAAATTTGACCATAATGAATATATGGGCTGAGGTTGCTTAGTGCACTTTTTGTTGGGTCATTTCGACCATTGCCATAATTCATTAGATCTATTTTTAAAGTATCTAATCTTTTTAACGCTTGAGACTCTCCAGGTCTAATCCAGCTAACTTCTTTCACATTTTTATCAAGGTATAAATTTTTATCAGCCTCTTCCCAATTAATTTTATTATTAATTTTTGCATCATACGGGTGTCTAATACATCGAGGTATATCCGTTAAATAATTAGAAAGCTTACTTTTTATTTTAGGCCGAATAGTATAAGCAGCATATTCTTTTTTATTTGAAGACTCCCAGACTGGAACAATATTATGCGCGTCTACCTGAGTGATTGGGATATTAGTCTTGGTTAAAATTTTTTTTAGTCTCAATTTGTGAATCTTTAGAGGAGAATAATCAACTACGAGATGTCCTACAAAATTTTTCTCTATAAAAGAGGCTATAGAAATTTCAGCGAGACCATTAAAAAGAAAAAACGGAATATTCAAATTTTGTAATTGTTTTTCCATCTCAATTAATCCTTTAAACAAAAACCTATAATTCCGAATATTTACAATTTCATATTCACCATTATATTGAAAACAAATTAAAAGAGGGACTCTATTTTTAAGAGCAATTTCTTGAGCTTTTAATAGTGCCCAATTATCTTGCACACGTTTATCTCTGACCATCCAATATGCAACCACTTTACCATTAAACGAACCAGCACTTAATATCCTAGATCTTCCAAAAAATTCCATATTTCTAGTTTATTGTATAAAATCTAGCTTTTATTGCAATATTTTTTTCAATTGTGAAAATGTATAAAAGGTATAATCAATTTTACCCTTTAGTTTGGGAAAAAGATTTAAGCCTCTCCCTCCAAAAATAGTTTTAACTTGAAAAAGCTTAGCGGATTTCACTATTGAAAGAACCTGTTTTTCTGTTTTGATTAAATTATCCCTGGCTGTGGCCATGCAGCATTGACGGTCACAAAGAAAAAATATAAGTGTATCAACTGATTTTTGTTTTAAGACACCTTTCAAATCACCAATTTCCGCGTGAGACCCAGCGTTAAATGTATTGTACCCACTATGCCTAGATATTACCTCAGACATAATGACCCCAAGGTCTGGGAGATTATCTTCAAAATTAATGCACAATGCAGCTTTTTCTTTAGAAATTGAGTTCGGTATATTTTGATTATATCCTTCAATAATCCGAGTGATTAGCTTGCGGCTTATATAGGCATCAAGGTGTGTTATATTCTTATTTTGAAGCGCATCTTCTACTAAGTCACTTGCTGGCTCTACAATCTCATCGAAAATCATATCAACAGGAATATTTTTCATATATGCGCTATTTAGAATTATAGAAACGCTTAATTCATCTGCCTCTATGCTCGAATCTGCCAAAATATTGACCAGCTTGGTATAACTATTGTTGTTAAAGTAGTTATATATCGTTTTATGGGAAGAATTTTCAAGTCCAAGGTCTAAATTTTTTATAGATTTTTGATTTTTTTTAAAATATTCTCTAATATTGAGCATTGTAAATTTTCTATGACCTCCAGGAGTCTTTTTACAAGATATTGTACCATTTTCGGTCCATCGTTTTAAAGTAGAAACATTAATACCTAAAATATCGGCTACATCTTTTGAATTAAGATATCTCATATAATAATATACCTCATTGAAATATTAAATTATAATTTAATTTGAGCGATATGAACTTTTTGATTATTATAATTTAATTGAATTAAAATATACGGAGGGAGGCATTAAAAAAGGAATTAAAACCTATCCCTCCTCCCATTTAATACGTGCTTAAATACTAAAAAAATAATCACCTTCCTGTAACTAAGGACAAAATATCTGAACTCAATGGACTTACGGCACTGCGAAAGAATCTAATTAAATGACCTTTCTCATCTATAAGATATTTACAAAAATTCCAGGATGGCGGGCTTGAGTTCCACCCATTTTTTGTTTTATCTGTTAACCAATCATATAATGGATTCTTTGGATTGATTTTAATATTAGCTTTCTCTAAAATAGGAAATGTAACATTGTAATTCATTTTACAAAATTTTAATATCTCAGATGATGATCCTGGCTCCTGGCTCCCAAAATCATTACAAGGAACTGCTATTACTACAATTTTTTCGCTATATGAATCATATAACTCTTGAAGCTCCTTGTACTGCTTTGTATATCCACATTTAGACGCTACATTGACTATGAGAATTTTTTTTCCGCGATATTTTTTAAAATTTAATTCATTTCCATTAATATCCTTTAATATAATATCATACACGGAAGAATGTGGCTTAATATCTTGACCAGGTGCTTTAGTGTTTTTCCCAACTAGCATTGCCACTGCCCCAGAAATAAATGTTGCAAACATTATTTTTTTTAAAGCAATATTGAACTTTAAAAAAAAATCTATGATGTAGGAAAATTTCTTATGTTTAATCTTCTAACCTTAACATCTCTTTCTAAATTTGCGAGATTAGCTGAGTTCAATCTTTTGGACTCTTGTAGCTTTAAATAATCAGAAATATAAGAATCAATCTCTTTTGACTGAACAATGAGCTTGCTCAAATTATGTCTAGGCCTTATCCTGGAATAAGTCTTACTAGATTGATCGATTGATAATCTCCTAAAAATATATTCCCCTAAAGATTTTGCATCAGTTGTCCATTTAGTTTCAATCCATTTTTGTGTTTTATATCTATTTTTTCTCAGTGCAGGTTTTTTCATTTTTTACTCCTTTTAAAATTTTTATTTTAAAGCTGATGCCCTATCAATTTTTTCAATTACATTCCCGCTGGGATCATTTTCATATTTAAAAAATATACCGTCCCTGTGTCTCTTTGCTCTTTTATCTTTTTTTATTGTAGGATCAATAATAGCAAAATGATTTGGGTGCTCTCCTTTCGTAACCAGAGCTAGGCATATATTATCAAAATCTAAAAGCCCCCATGTTTCATCTTGATAAATTAGACTACAACTAAATTTTTTGGTGTACCACTCTAAATCACGAACCAAGTTCTTTGTTATAACTGCTGTATGATCTAATCTCACCTTATTAAACCTCACCCAACTACTTCAGAATTCCTGTAATATTTATTCTTCATTCTAATTTTACAACGCGGACAAACCTTTTTTATTTTCCCATATCTTGGTACGCTATCATAATATTTAAATTCAATAGTATCATTAAACTCACGAACCTGCCACACCATTTTACAGCTAGGGCATGCCTTTAAATCATTGTCAGCTTTTTTAGCATCAAAATTATAACTAGTAGATTTATCATCACTAATTTGGACCTTATCAGATCCTTGGGCGATAGATTCTAAAATATTCATATTTATCCTCTTAATTTGACTTATTTTATATATAACACAATATAAAAGGCAAGTTTTTTTTGAACGTTTTGAGCGATTCTTCAACATATTACTGTTTTATATTCATTTTATTTTAATTACTAGCTAGGATATATGAATTAAATAAATATTATGAAAAAGTTGAAAATTTTTATGATATTTGTTATAATGAATCGAAACGTGTTTGTAAATTGTTGATGTAGAATTAACAATTATAGGTTCATAAACTCTAAATTAATTTGGCTTGTAAAAATGCATACTAATCATAAACAACTTATCCAATCAATGGTACTCACATTCTTGGTTATTATATTAGCATTCTCCAGGATAATTCCTCATATGCCAAATTTTTCTCCACTAGGGGCGGTATGTTTATTTGGAGCTACCCATTTCTATCGAAAGTGGCAGGCTTTCCTTGTTCCAATATTTGCCACATGGCTAAGCGATTTATACTTAAACAATTATATATATAATTCAAGGCAAGAAGATTTCATATGGTTTTACCAAGGATTTCATTGGCAATATATAAGCTATTTTTTTATTGCCTCTTTAGGACTGATCTTATTTAAAAAGAAAATTAATCCAGTGCGATTATTTAGCGGAGCTATTGGAGCCAGCATAATATTTTTTCTTATTTCTAATCTAGGAGTTTGGGTGTCTGGCGGTTTGTATTCTAAAAATATTTATGGGCTTATAAATTGCTATACTGCTGGAATACCATTTATAAAGGGTACTATTATTGGCAATTTATTTTACGCGCCAATAATTTTTTATAGCTATTATTTTCTTCAAATTAAATTTTCTGTACTCCATATTAAATCTAAACAATATTCCTTGGGGTTAAATTAAAAACTGAGAAAATTTTCAATAGTAAAATAAATTAATTCAATTCCTTTTTTTTATTACATTACGGGGTTTAATTTCAAACGATATATATAATTTTATCAGATGCTAAAAACAATTATAACTATATTATTTTTGACTGGTTTTGCTTTTGCACAAAATCCGAACCCTTGCGAGGATCCTATTTTTGACAAAATAGAAATGTCGGATATTCACGATCTTACTGAGCGTGAATTCGAATATTGGAAAATTATGTCAAAAGAATGTGAACGATACAGTGATGAAAAGAGGGAAGAATATATTCAGGCAAAAAGACAAAAAAACATCGGAAAGAGCCTTGATGCCTGTTATTACATTTTTTTACTAGCTCTCTGGTTCGCTGCTTAAATCTAATTAGCGCCAGCCTGTTTAATCAAAGATCTCGTTAGTTCAGGTTCATCTGTAATTATACCGTATGGACTTTCATTTATGCTTTCAATGATTTCTTTTTTATTATTGGGGGGCCATAGAAAAACAGGGTAGCCTTTTTTTATTAAGTTTCTAACGGTTCCCTTATCAACAGTAATTTCAGCACTAAGTAGATCGGGTTTAATAACTCTGCGCATTAAATTTCTGCAAAATTCGCTCCGTAAAACCCATGGGATACCTTTAGAATCAGTAGGATGTATTTCCTTCAATATTTCTGGATCCACATCTATATCTTTAAAAATAAACATTGTCTTTATTTTAGGATCTATTTTTTTTAATCTCCAAAGAACTACTGGATTAAAAGAACTTAGATATGCCCAGTCGTAGGCATTATATTTTTTAATTAGGCTTGCGGCAAGCTCTTCACTACCGTCACTCTCAACCGTGCTCACCTTTAGCTCAACAAAAACAATCAATCTGCCATCAACAAGTTGGAGCATCTCTTCGTAAGTAGAAATTTTTTCACCAGTATATTTTTCATCAAATTTATATCCCATATCAAGCTGCCTAAGCTCAGCCAGTGTTTTGTCTTTAAGGGGACCAATTCCATCAGTCAAACGATCTAGTTTAGGATCATGAAATATAACTAACTCTCCATCAGATGTCATTTGCCCATCTAGATCAACACCATCCATACCAGAATCAATAGCTATCTTTACAGCAGATATACCATTATCAGGAGCATTGTTACCAAACCCTCTATGAGCAACAACAAGTATTTCGGAAGCAGGTATGTTATTTACGTTTTTATAATTTGGTCGATAAATCACTACCGAAGCAATTATAAAGAATGTAAAAAAAGATATTAGAAAAAATTTTTGTGTATTCATGGACTTCTCCTATTTGAGTAATAATCATAGAATTTATTTATAAAGAGCTCTTTAGGATCATATTCAAGCTTTTTTGCAAAAAATTGGTCAATCTCAGGGTAGGCAGATTTCATTTGGTTTTTAGTATAAAATTTTTGATAGGTCAGATAATAAATACCATCATTTTTTAGCGCTAGATCAACCAACGATCTTGTCATTTTTTCAGCATTATGCAGCCCAGGAGAAGACAATTTTTGGTTTGAGTAAACAACAATAGAAAAAGCTTCTTTTTTTCCATAGGTTAAAAAAGTTTCATTATTCTTTGGTACATAACGAATTGTAACACCCAATAAATTTACTTTTTGTTCATTTAAAATCACACGCAAACCATCAATAAAAGAAACAAAATTATCAATCGGGATAAAATATTCTTGTATTATATCACTATTGTAGGGAGAGATATGATCTAAGAATTTTAAAGGAGCTGTAGGCGGCCTCATGGAATTATTTCTTGTTATAAAATATTTTTTATCAACCTCAGCAACTAATTTTTTTTGTAAATACCACCTAAGATCTTTGCCTAAATCATATTCTCTAGATAATGAAAAGAAAAATTTATCTCGAATAACATTTTTCTCCCCTAATAAATGATATATTCCGTCATCAGATTTTTTTTGAATATCTGTTGTCTTCCATAAATTAACAATAGTCTCGCGAAGAAAGGAGCCTGATGAAATAGATGGCCGAGCTATAAATAGCTCAACTTTAGGATCTCCAATAATATTTTCCCTAAAAAATTTTGGGAAATCTTTATAATCTAGTAATAGTGCCTCTTTCTCAAGAATATTATTTTTCTTTAGTCTGATTCTAACATCTGTAATGATACCAAATAATCCGTACCCTCCTATTACTAAACTAAACAACTCTTGATTTTCATCTCGACTTACACTAACAATTTCTCCTGTCGAAAGAAGTAACCGAAAATCTTCGATCGTTTCTACAATCAAACTATTTCTGGGATCTCTGCCATGCACATTAGAACTCATTGATCCGCCAACAGTAAAAATATTAGAGGACTGCATAGCGCGTATGGCTAGATTATGTGGATTGATAAATTCTTGAATTTGCGCCCAGGTGACTCCGCTCTGAACATGTATAATTTTATTAGCTGTGTCTAATGATAATATTTTATTGAGGCCAGTCATATCCAATAAGAGCGCCCCATCAAAAAATGCATGACCACCCTGGCTGTGCTTAGTCCCAGCCATTGATACCTTCAAATTTTCTTTATTAGCACGTTTTATTACATTTCGAATTTTTTCTATGGAGTCCGCTAAAATAATTTCTTTAACATAAGTAGGGTTCATTCGACTAATATCATTGACTAAAACACCCTGGCTAGTATTTTCTTGAGGCAAAAAAAATGAAACAATTCCGAGTATTAGAAAAACAATAAAAAATGGAACATATCTTGTTAGTTTTTTATTCATATATTTTTCGTATTCTTAAGGCAAAAGTTAGAAACCAAAGACAGTTAGCAAATTAAAATTTTTTCCTAAAAAATGATAAAAGAAATTTTAAAGAATTATTTGCAATTACCTAGACCGATCCATTATCTAATTATGGTGCAATTTTTCTTGAATATTATACATGTAGCATTTGTATTAATATTAAATATTTACCTACGAAAAAAAGGCTTTAGTGATCCCCAAATTGCAAATTATAATTCTTTACGGTTTTTGGGCGTTCTTATGTTCGCTCTTCCATTTGGAATTTTTATTAAGTCCAGAAACCTTAAACCTTTTTTCATATTATCTTCATTTATGGTTCCATTTTTTAGTTTACTATTAATTAATTCAATTGATAGAGATTTAAACCAACTTATTCCATTTGGTTTTTTTGGGTGGGGTCTTTCAATGATGCTAGTAAATGTATGCTCATTACCTTTTATCTTGAGGAACACTAGCGAAAAGAACAGCATTGAGTCACTATCATTAAGCTTTTCAACATGGTCATTGGCTATGATGTTTAGTGGAATTGTAATAAGTGGCTTAAAATCAATTGAGTCAATTAACATATTGAATTATTACATATACTTCAATGAATATACATTGCTCCTTTTAATCTCATTCTTAAGTTTTTTATCTGTACCTTTTTCTATTTCAATTACTGAAAAGAAACAACCAAAAAATAATAAAACTAACAATCAGTCATTTACTTTAATTCTAAAATCATATGACTGGGATTTAATAATCAAAGCAATTACTCCTCATATAGCAATTTCAATAGGCGCTGGTCTAACCATCCCTTTTATTAACCTTTTTTTTAATTCTATTTTTAATCTTGACAGTGACAGCTTTAGTCTTCTTGGAAGTATAACATCATTAATTGTTTTTATATCAGCCTTATTCGTACCAACAATCAAAAATAAATTTGGTTATTGGGTTTCCATTGTATTAGTCCAATCTTGTTCAATAATCTGCCTACTAACTTTGGCTTTTACTGAAATATTTTCGTCTTACAACATCAGTACGTCTATAGCTATTTTGGCATTCATTTTTCGCCAACCACTTATGCATATGGCTCACCCTTCAACTAATGAATTAACAATGAATTACGTTGGAAAAAACAATCAGGAACTGATAAGTGCGCTAACTTCCAGTTTGTGGAGTGCCTCTTGGTATATAAGTGCGAAACTATTTCAATTGCTCCGTGAAAAAGGTTATGAATACTATAAAATATTTTTTATCACAGCTTTTCTTTATGTTATTGGAACAATCCTCTATTCAATTATAATATTGTCCTATAATAAAAAAAAGGCAGATAGAATATCTGAAAAAAAACGAATTTTAACTTTGGACAGTTTAGAATAAATCCGCAAACTATTACCATTAAGCATCTATTTAATTTGGTATTATGTTTTTATACCAGAGAATTTTAAATGATCGGAAATACAATGAAAAATAAAAAAGAGTTCAATAAGATATATGAAAACAGCTTGGAAAAACTTCAAATAGAATTGGTTAAACTTCAAGATTGGGTAATAAATCATAATAAAAAAATTGCTGTTATCTTTGAAGGCAGAGATGCAGCTGGAAAAGGGGGAACTATTAAACGCTTAATCGAGAATCTAAACCCTCGATATTGTAAAGTTATCGCACTAGCAGCACCTACAGAAAAAGAAAAATCTCAGTGGTATTTTCAGCGTTATGTTCCACACCTACCCGCAGGGGGGGAAATAATTATTTTTGACCGTAGCTGGTATAATAGATCAGGAGTTGAAAAGGTAATGGGCTTTTGTACAGAAAGAGAGTATATTAATTTTTTACAAACTTGCCCAGAATTTGAAAGAATGATAATTAGCTCTGGCATTAAACTTATAAAATATTGGTTCTCAGTTAGTGCTGAAGAACAAATGAAACGATTTAAAAGCCGAGCTGATGATCCTACTAAAGGCTGGAAACTAAGCCCGATGGATTTGGAATCAGTTAACAGATGGGATGAATATTCAAAAGCTAAGGATAATATGTTCGAACACACTGACACCCAGTTTGCACCTTGGCATGTGGTAGAGTCTGACAACAAGAAAAAAGCGCGAATAAACTGCATTACACACTTTTTGAGCCAAATCCACTACGAAGAGATTGATCATGAAGAGGTAATCCTACCAAAAAGAACTCAACAAAAAAACTACGACAGACCACCAAGATCTAATTACAACTATGTCCCTGAGGTGCTCTGATATAACAAAATAATTACGAAATTATTTAGATTTAAAAAGCTTTATAGTAATTATTAAATCAATCTACTATTATTTTTAACTGTCTAGAAACCATATCAACAGTCACTGAATTATCTTCTTTTAGATTTGAGTTGAAATAAACTAAGAGCATCCTATTTAGTACATTTTTTATTTTGTCTTTATTATATGTACTCATATGAGGAAGAACTAATTTGATTGCTAAAGATGCAGATTGAGATCCATCCATAAAATCAAAATGCTGCATACGCTTAACAGCGTAGTGAGCATGAATTCCCTCTGAATTATTCATTAGTTTTTCCATTTTTTTATAGTTATCAGAAAATAAGCCCCAACTTTTTCTTCCAATATGTAAAAATGGTATTTTTAAACCATTATTTAATTGGTTATCAGATAGAGGAATAAACCACCCATCAAGACCGGCTGAAACATTAATTCTAGTATCCAATTGAACAGATAAAACAGTTGTCGCAACTCCAAAAGAATGCCCAAACATTCCTACTCTAGAAGTATCTATAATACTGAATAGAGGTATCGAACTGTATTCGTCCCAAATTTTATCTAAAACAAATTTCACATCAGATACTCTGGCAGATAATTTTTTTTGAGTAATCTTATCTGCTAATATTGGGTCTCCTACTTTTTTAGCATCATCAGAAACATATGAGGCTATCGTACCATCACTAAAAACAGTTATAACAGCATCGTAGGAATGATCAACAGAAACTACAACATAGCCATGGCTTGCTAGTTCCTCAAATTGAACGGTGTTCTGGCTTTTATAACCACCTTTGCCATGTGAAAAAATAATTAAGGGATATTTAGCTTTATCTAATAGAGGTTGGAGATTACTATAGGAATTAGTTTTAACATTTAGAGCCTCATTCAAAAATTTAGCTGGTATCTTGTATTCCTTACTTAATTCATCGATAATAGTTTGGTTATCACAATATAGAAATCGTTCATTTGATTTATCTAACATTCCAGGATACCAAAACTGTACCATTATCCGTCGATTTTTGGTTGAATCTAGAGAAAATTCATCTTTGTGATCCACATTAACCCAATCAAACTGTCTAGTGCCAACAGTATATAATCCATTTGGTTTGGGTATATCATGAAGTCTGAATAGCCCAGTAGAAGAACATCCATTTAGTGTTAAACAAAAATAAAATAAAAAGAAACTGTGAAAAAACGATTTGTTCATATATAATTTTATATTGATTATTTATCCATTTCAATCAAAAGGAATAGTACTATAATTTTACATATGAATGATAAAATAAAATTGACCCTATTGTTTTCCTTGTTTTTCAATATATGTTTCTCATCTGAACTATCATACCCTCTTCCAAAAAATATGCCTATCCACACAAAAATTTTATGGGGTGAAAAAGGTTTTTTCAGGGTTACTGGAATTGCTCCAGAAAATCGTATAGATGAATTAAAACTGAGGACATCTATGCTTCAGTTACATCAAAAATTAGCTCTTATCTCTTGGGCATCATTTGCATACCAAAGTTTTATAGGTAACCAAATGGTAAATGGAAACTATGAAAATATTGATCTTCATAAAAAATTAAGTATCCCTGTATGGTCTATGTATATGGCATCAGCATCATTAAGCTATTTTTCTCCACCAGGGCTAAAATATTCTAAAAAATTAGATTCAATGAAATTACATCGCTGGCTAAGCTATTTGCATTTTTCAGGAATGGCACTAATACCAGTCCTAGGCTATAATATTGCTCAATCAACTAATTATCAGCAGGCCGTTGAATTGCACCAACGCGTTGCAATGGCGACTCTTTTTTCAATGTCTTTATCAGCTATATTAACTTTTTTACCTTATTAAAATGAAAAAATTTATCAGCATATTATTTTTATTTTGTATATCATATTCGCAAAAATATAATCATTTTGAAGGAACTGTAACTTACTACGGAAGTCACCCACTTCATGATTGGAAAGGAATAAGCTCATCAATAAATGGGGAGATTTTATTTGAGCCCGATAAAGATAATTATAGTTGCATGATTGAGATACCTGTTGAATCATTTAAAAGTAAAAATGGGAACAGAGATTCTAATATGTTGATCTATGCCAACGCATTAGAATTCCCAAAAATTCTTTTTAAATCATCAAGCATTAATATAGAATCAGATTCAGCTAGAATTACGGGTATCATCAAATTTTCAGGAAAAGAAAAAAAAATTATTACAAATGCAGCAATAAAAACTAATGATGAATTTCATGTATACGGCGATTTTTCAATTAACCTATCAGACTTTGATATTAAGAGGCCCTCCCTTATGTTCCTTAAAATAAATGATTCAATAAAGATAGAATACAACATGAAGGCAAAAAATGAAAAATAAAATTAATCGAAGAGAATTTATTAAACTATCTGGAAAGACAGCTTGCGCTTGCTCAATGATAGGAACCTCGGTAATACTAACTAATTGCGGAGAATCAAATCCCACTTCTCCAATAGATACAACTGGAGAAAGTGAAAATTTCAATCTAAATGAAGACCCTTACACAGTACTAAAGACTGTGGGTGGTTCTGCTGTAACAACTGGAAATACTATTGATAACAAAGGTTTATTATTATATCGCGAATCTGAATCTAATATAACTGCGTTTACACGAAATTGTACGCACGCGGGTTACGAACTTTTATCCTTTGAAAATGGTAAATCATATTGCTCATCTGGACACGGTGGTGAGTTCAACCTACAGGGCGAGGCTATAAGCCCCCCTGCAACTGGAAGCCTTAAAGAATATGAAACAGAGTTAAATGGAACCACTCTAAAAGTATTCGGCGGGTAAAATTAATTTTTAGAATTGGGTGAAGATATTTTTTCAACAAAAAAAAGTCGGCAAACGATTATTTATCCTTGTAATACTTATGGGAGCATATGGATTTTTTATGCACCAAAAGGAAGAAGAAAAATATACAGCTGAACCTTTACTAATGTTATCTTCAAAAGATCTATTCTGGCGATTTGAGGTTGGTGAAGGAAATAGCATTGTTGGTGAAATTGTATCTGTTAGTGGAATGGTAACAGACATATCTGACACCTCAATATCGCTAAATAATTCAGTGATATGCTGGATAGAAAAAAAATCCATAAAAAAAACACTAAATAAAAATGATACAATATCATTAAGAGGGCGCTGTTTAGGTTTTGATAAAGTCCAAAAAAAGGTTCAACTAGATTATATAAAAATTTTGGACAGCTAAAAAACCTTATTTTAGATATAAAATTTTCCTTTTTATTCTTTGATTTTTATTATCATTTATATTTATAAAATAAACACCTGAACTAATTTCTTGATTCCCAATATCCCATCTGATTGTATTTAAGCCTGATGATATACGGATATCTTTTTTCTCAGAAACAACTTCCCCTAATAATGAGATCAATTGTATCTCGAAATTCTGACTCGCTTTTTGAACTATAATTTCTAAATTAATAATTGAGTTAAATGGATTCGGATATATTGAGTTTAGTCTATAAGAACCAATTACATTTTTTTTCGGATCTAGATCCAGTACCTGATTTTGCCCAGAAGGTGAAGGCGTCATATAATCCCAACCATTGTACATGCCCGATCTTCCATAAGAAATATCACTACTCTGCTCAGGAAATGTCAGTGAGTCTATAATTGTGTTTCCATCAGGCGCAACCAACGCTAAGAATTCCCCACCTGCACTTAATTTAAAATTGGTATGTAAAAATCCTTGTGACTGATCCTCGTCACACCAAACAAGCATAAACTCTCCAGGGTTTAAAATTGGTGTAGTTTGAGGAAACTGCCATTTTGTTAAATTATCTACCCTATCCGTTAGATAATGGCCACTTAAGTCAGCTTCGAAACCGCTTGATGGAGTAAGCTCCAACCAGTCATCATATTCACCGTATTCATCCGTATTTATCTGATCATTTTTTGCTAGAATTTCATTAATCTTTACATTGGCTTCGCCTGATGATTCAACGACTCTAAAATTTTTATATCCAGATGATGGAAAACGATCAATATCTCCATTATAATTAGCAGTAAAATAACCAACGTAGTCGCCGATTTCTGAAAGACTCAATTGCATCTCCCAGTAATCATTTTTTTCTACTAGGTGCGTCATAGGTTCTGGAGAAAAAACAAGATTAATAGTCTCCCAATTTGTTGACACATCAAGCTTAAAATGAAATTTTATTTCATCTATGCCCGAAGGGCCAAATGCCGATGCTCCGATAACAAATGTTTCGTTTAATAAAATAATATTTTTTTCAATTTCTGCTTGATATATAATTGGCTCTGAGCCGCTATAATATAGCTGACTATTTAATGATCCGTTCCTTGAACTAATAAATTCCATAATACCCTGTTTTACATGCTGGTTTTCAAATGAAAATCCAAAACTATTTTGATAATCTTGAATATTAAAACCATAATCATATGTTCTATACGCATCATTAATTGCAGAAATATAGTTGCTCTCTTTGAGAGTCTCTAGTCTATACTCGATTGAAGACACTGGGTGATATGTTATAATTGTATCTGAATATAATATAGTATTATAAAAATCAAGAAAATGTGTGAATAAATTTCTGTATCTTATTTCTGAAAATAAATATTCTGTTAGTGGTCTTGGTCCATCATTAATTAATTCATATTCATAGGGGTCAATCGTAGACCAATCAATACCAAACCAGTCAACACTAAATGTATTATCATAGTCAAACGGTATCCAATGAAAAATATCTTTTTCGGGTTCATGATAAAGATAAAAATTATTTATATTAGAACGATAATCATCCCAGCTACCAGTCAAAATATTCATCGCAAGATACTGGAGCGTCTCTTTAACATTTAAAATAAATTCCAATGAATCTGGTTCCTGATCTATGATTCTAATTAATCTTGCTAGTTTGGAATAGTCATAAATTTCTTTATTAGTCTTTAGTTCATAGGGCCTATCATCGCCCCAATAAGGCTGGTAATCTTCCGCATTATTACCACGATATGTAAGATCTGCAGGCCATATACATTTCCAAAGGTTGCCGCTACCATCAGCATAGTTTCTATCAATAAAACTATCATCAATATGTTCAACCGAGACATATAGTCCATAATATTCTTCGTTAATATATAGTTCAGCATGTGCAGCCCTTGAAGATACCATCCCTATTTCTTGGTACAGATCCCAACATATTTTTGATCTAACGATAGAGGGATCATTATGTTCACCGTTAAGATTAAGTTTTTCAATACCAAAAAAATTTCTCCCTGATTTAAAATGATTAAAGTCTACTTTAAATGATTTTTTTGCCGCATTTCTAGATGTGTTTCCCCTCAGCCTAAAACCGATTGAATCTGTACTTTCATTTATGTAAGCATTTTGAAAAGAAAAACTAGCTACATGTAGAGAGTCACTATATACATTATCATACATCCAATCTATTTTGTCTTGGTCAATGTATATATTGATTACAGCTATTTCAGAGTCATCATAGACTCTCCAGCTATCATCACCATAGACAAAATAGGATATAAATATAAATAAAATTATTTTTTTAAAATTCTGCATAGAAAAAATCGTGGCTATAAGGCTCAAGCTGAACTATAAAGATTGAGCCTGTTTCAAGATTATAATTTAGATTTTTTATCAAAGAATTTAGTTTTTTTATTTTTACTGGTATTTCAACAGGTATTGACATAGTCGAAGCGCTATTATTGATCGCCACAATCATAATTTCATCAAAATATATTTTCCCTACTATTAAAAAAGGACCTTTCGAATGCAATACTAATAAGTCACCAATAGCAAGCGAAGGGTAGGTCTTGCGAAGCAAGTTTAGTTTCGAAAAAACTTTTTTTAATTTCAGCTCTTCCTCGTTCAGTTCAAAACGCATCATTCTCCTATTCCCCGGATCGCCCTCTCCCATGAGCGCAATCTCTTCTCCATAATAAATTATCGGTACTCCCGGTAAGGATAAATTAAAAGCATGAAAATTCGCAAGTTTATTGTAAGTAGTTTTATTAATAATTGGTTCAGCTGGATCTTTGAAAGAGCGTTCGGTTCCATTTTCACTAAATTTAATCTGTCCATCAGCATAGGCTGAGAATCTTAACTGGTCGTGACTGCTTGTAATGTTACCCATCAAATTAATTGACCCAAATTTTTTTCTGTTTCTAATAAGGATAGATTTTATATCATTAAAGTTTGATTGGTCACTTGCAAATTTTTCACGAACATTGAAATAAATATCAAAATTAAACTGAGCATCAAGCTCTGATGGATTTACATAGCTACCTATTAGGTCATTTGAACCAAATGTTTCCCCAATCTGATACAGATTCCGATCAGGAAATTCCTTCTTAAGCTGCTTTGTTAGCCTCATCCAAAATTCATGGGGTACATGCTTAACAGCATCTTGTCGAAAACCATCAACGCTGTATGTTTCCACCCACCATATTGCATCGTTTACTACCTGCGTAATTGCCTCAGGTGATTTTGAATAATCAAAAGAGGGCAAGAACTCATCAAACCAAGTTGTTAATCTAGTATCACCATCCCAAAGACGTATATTTTTTCGTCCATCTGGAAGTTGAATACTCCCAAACCATTCGGGGCTTCTTTTAACATAAACATGATCCTGATGCACATGGTTGCTAACAAAATCTAGTAAAACTCTGATCTCATTCTTATGTAAATATTCAATTAATTCTTTAAGATCATCAGAACTTCCAAAACGTTTTTCTATTAATCTTGGTTTAACAGGCCAATAACCGTGATAACCAGTAAATGAATGGTTAGGGCTAACCCACTCTACCCAACTAGTATCGGTTTGCTCTTGGATAGGAGACAACCATAGTGAGGAAATATTTAAATCCTCAAAATATTTTTCTTCTGCCTTTTTTTTTGATTCCAACTAAATCCCCTCCATTAAAATTAGCTAAAGAATGTAACTTAGGATCTTTTATTGGTTTATTGTTATTTATGTCTCCATCAAAAAACCTGTCGATCATTGTATTATAAATAATTTCAAAATGCCATGACTTATCGTTTGAGTTTAAAGGGCTACCATTAAGAAGAATTGTTTGGTTTTCCAAAATTGGACGACCCTTTGTATCTACTGCTAAGATTCGCAACAGACCATTATCTATAGATCGGATATTTATTTTTATTCCACCATCCTCAAGCGGATCCGTCTTATCAGGATGTAGCCGGGAATTATCTAATAAAACTATCCAGTCTAAAACGCTTGATCCATCAGAAGGTGACAGGTATTTATATGTTAACCAGTTACCACTGTGATTGGTCTTTATTAAAGCCCCAGACTCTGATGAAGCACTATCAGAAAGATCCAAAATAGAGTTCCACCCGCCTATATTATTTGATATAAAAACACTGTTCCCTGGATCTATTAATTCTTCCCCATTAACAACAAATTTGTATTCATGTTTCTTCGGCTCCATAAATACATTTTTTTCATATTGATTATTTTTTTGGCTTTCCATTCTTAATTCGTCCCTTGACCAATCATTAAAGCCTCCCATAACATAAACTTTATCGCCATCTTTACCTTGATAATGAAACCTGTGGTCAATCATTTTTTCCACTCGTATATAAATCTCAAATTTTTCTCCATCTATGAGCATATTTATAGGATAAAGACCTGGTTCCAAACGTTCTGAATTAATATTTATTTCATATTTATTGATAGAGATACCTTGTGTTTGGTTTAAAAGAAATACTGAGCTGTTTTCTCTAATTAGATATTTTCCTAAATCAAAAGATTTTGTACTGCCTTGTGAAACTTCGATAACTGGAACAGGATAAATTTTTTGTGCCTCTTCTTTTCCACAAGAAAAAAATAAGAAGAATAAAAATATGATGACTTTTTTATCGCTGAACATTAACCGTAATTTAGTAAGCGATTGCTGAATTATTAATGAGATATAACATTATAATAAGAAAAAAAATAATTCCTGTCTTTTTTATTATTGCAAGCTTAATTATAAACTTTAGTTGCATAAAATCTGCTCCTAAAATTGGTCTCTCTTATGGTGCCTTCCTTCGTCCTGACGGTATCGAATTTCGTCTCTATGCACCATCTAGTGATTCTGTCAATCTAGTAATATTTTCTAATCCAGAAGACTCAATCGGGACTGAATTCTCTATGGAACCTAATTCCGATGGCGAGTGGTTTGCTTTTATTGACAGCATTAAGGCTGGTTCTATATATGGCTACAGATTATTTGGGGAAAAAAATGACTCAAATATCGTTGTAGCGGATCCGTATTCAAAAGCTGCAATAACTCAAAATAAATGGAGACATATAGCAAAGAGTTTGGTCATAGAGTCTGATTTTAATTGGGAGGGAGATACTTGGAAAACCATTAACCCTAGAAACTTAGTTATATATGAGGCTCACTTAAGAGACATGACTGTTCATCCTTCTTCGGGAACAAAATCTAAGGGAACATACCTTGGCTTTATCGAAAACAATCAGAATGGAGGTTTGGAGCACCTAAAGAGTCTTGGTGTCAATGCAGTACAATTTTTACCCTTATGGGATTTTGCAAACTTTGAAATTCCATACAAAAAGCAGGCAGATATATTTTATAATGACTGGAACCCATACGAAAGAAATCACTGGGGCTATATGCCTACCTTCTTTTTTGCTCCTGAAACCTACTACTCAACAGAAGGTACTGATACTCCAGAGGCCTGGAACGGTAAAAAAGGTAAAGCCGTTAATGAGCTAAAGGAAGTGGTAAAAACCTTACACCAAAATAATATAGCTGTAATCATGGATGTTGTAGTTAATCATGTATCAAACTATGACTACCACCCACTTAAATATATAGACAGAGATTTATATTTTAAAATGGATGAGAACGGTAACTACATCAGTCAGTGCTGTGGTAATCTGCTTAATACCGATGAACCGATCGTAAGAGACTACATCATTGAAAGTCTTATATACTGGATGACAGAATATCATATAGATGGATTTCGTTTTGATCAGGCTCATCTTATATCCAACGAAACAGCACAAATAATTTTGGAACGGCTTCGAAACATTAATCCAAGGGTCTATATTTATGGAGAAGCTTGGGATAACAAAGGCTCTAAATTTTCAGAAATGGGCTGGGGCTCTTTCAACGCACATTTTAGAGACGTACTAAGAGGCGATCTCTGGGACTATTCAAAAAAAGGATTTTTATTCGGATCTTATAGACCCAATGAAAATAAGGACGAACTAGTTAATATAATTTCTGGCACCAGCCTAGGTCCTAAAGGAATCTATAAAGAACCAGAGCATGCTATAAACTTTCTTGAGGTCCATGATGATTATTGTTTTAGTGACTATCTACGATTCTCATCTGGAAGAAATAAACCAGATGATATTATAACGGATAAACTCGAGCATATAAAACTTTCAGATGTAATTTTGAGAATGAACACACTGGGTGCTACTGTGTTATTTACAAGTTTAGGAATCCCACTGATCCATCAGGGACAAGAGTGGGGGCATACACAAGTTATTGCAAAAACAAATTATCCTGATCAGAACGCAGGTAAAATGGATAGGAATCCTTACAATAAAGATAATGAAACAAACTGGGTTAACTGGAATGAGGTTAAGCAAAATCAACTTTTATTTGACTACTACAAAGGACTAATTAAAATAAGAAAAAAATATTCGCAACTACGGAATTCTTCGGCTAGCCAGATAGAGTTTTTAGATTTAGAAAATGAGTTTGGACTCGGCTATATATACGATAATAGTTTGGCTATCTATCTCAATGGAGATCCAAATAATTCTATTAGTATAAAACTTTTAGATGGAAAATGGTTGCAACTTTCTAACTCCACTAAGGTCGATGTAAACGGAATTCGAGTTGCTGAAGGATATGTAAATATTCCTCCTACAAGTGGGGCAATCTTTGTAAAAGAAATATAGTCTAAAATTAAATTTTGAGTTAGAGTTAAAACAAAAGAAAATTTTAATTGCTACACTATCTAAGCAGAATCACTTTCCTTTGAATACTATAGTCTTTGTTATTAGCATTAATAATATATATACCACTGCTGCACTCATTACCAAATCTATCAAATGCATCCCACTCTAAAGTATGAGTCCCTGTGGTGAATATATTTTTACTCCAACTTTGAATTAGCTCTCCTCTGAGACTGTATACTGAAAAGTTAAGTTCTCCAGGTTCACTGATACTTATATCCATGCTTACTCTGGGATTAAACGGATTAGGATAGGGTTTGCCCAAATAAAAATTTTCTGATACAATACCACTATTTTTTGTGCCCATCGTTGATTCAAATGTGATACTCTTAATATTAAATCCTGCCGCAACAATCTGAATTTTTAAAAATTTTTGACCACCACTTATCTCTACTCCCTCGGTGACTATATCCTCCCAATTATACCACCCTCCAGTACTAGAAACATCGATAACTCCAAGATTTTGTCCATCTAATCGAGCGAAAAAGATACCCCCAGATTCAGGAGCTGAAATACTAAACTTGACATCATAAATACCAGGGCTAACATTTTCAATAGTATATCCTAACCACTCACCTGCTGCAGTCCAACCAACTGTGAAAGGAATATTCGGATCTTGATCACTTCCTTCCAAGTCAACACCATCATTCCTTCCAACCCATCCTTCATTATATCCGCCATCCCCATCATTCCAATAATCACTATCTGAATAGGATATACCTCTTGCCCCAAAATCATAGTAGGCTGCTGCAATAGTTCCTGGGATAGCATGAGCAGTGAAAGGTTTTGAAATCTCACCATAATCTGGATCAGTTAATGATGCAATGACTCCTGGTCTAGTTATACACTCTTCAATTTTTAGACTATTTGCAAAACTTGTCAGACCCATCCCCGCTATATTAGGATCTGGCTGAGCAATGGCCCCAGTTAAATAATCAATAATAGTTTGATATTCAGGAGTTACTACCGCTGAATATGGACTCGTTATTTTATCAACTTTTTTGTGAGTCCAGAAGTTCCAGCCAATGTTATTCTCTTCTAATAGTTTAAAAACTTCATAATACCAATGATTTGAGTTCTCTCCCGACTCTCCCATCCAAAGAGGAACACCATAATTACTTCTCATATTTATGTAAGATTGTATTGTGGTTATATCAGTCTGCCCCCAATATTTATGGAATGAATAGCCCATATTATCGTCCCACGGAGGTGTAAGACCAGAAAAATCTGTCCCATACCAATTCCCTTCCACCCAAATTAAATGGTTATTGTCTACTTCCCTTATTGCTTCCGTGATATCAATATATAGTTGCTTAAACTCTTCTAGACTAACATTACCTGGCAAAACTGGCTCATTGATTAAATCGTAGCCCCCAATAAGAGTCTCACTCGAATAGTATTCTGCTATTTCTCTCCAAATTTGTATGGTTAATTCCTTATTCTCTTCTTCAAGCCAAAGCCGTGCGGTTCCATCACTATCACTTATAGGACCCCCATTCTGAGCTCCTGGTGCACAGTGCATATCTAAAATTATATACATATTGTAAGGCTCACACCAACTTATCAGCTCATCGATGATTGCGTAACCTATAGGTATTTGTGTGCCAGTTGAATCATAAAATTGCTTATAGTGAAAGGGCACTCTAATATGATTAAAGCCCCACTCAGCAATTTGATCAATATCAGCCTGAGCAACGTAATTTTCTCTATATAAAATCCAAAAATCTTCCGCAGCCTCAGGACCAATAAGATTTTCTACATGATTCTCAATATCTGTTGGTGATTCAAAACCAGAAATCCAAGCCTGATTATGTAGCATATATCCTTCAGGTACGAGCCAACCTCCTAACCCAAAGCCCCTCAAAAGAATAGGTTCACCATTGCCATCTACGACTTCTCCACTAATATTATGAAGGAACCCTTGTGAAAAAGATAAACAAGTTGCTAAAAAAGTAATAATTATTATTCGCATGTTAAACATTCTCCAAAACAAACAGGTAGAAGCAAAGTATCCATATCACTAACAGTAAGTGATCTATCATTATGTTGCCCAACACTACAATAATCTTCTAAAACCTCCCAGCCACCTTGCCATGTATTTGGGAAATACCCATTTCTGAATTTGTAAGTATAACTAGAATGAGGAGGAAGTATCAAAGTGATTCCCCAAATACTTGAATCCACTGATTGATTCATCTGAATTCCTCCTGGCTGACCAGAACCTAAATTACCCCCTGACAACCAAACACCAGTCTCTGAAACATTTTGATTTTTCATATCTACTTTAAAAGTTACACTAACATCTTTATAATTATCAGATTTTTCAAAAACTCTAACATAATCAACTAACATCCTCATTGGAAAGGCACTAGGAGAAACGCCCTGCGCGCCACCCCAATCTCCACCAATCGCAAGATTTAAGATAATATAATGGGGCTCGTCAAACGGCCATTTTCCAGTGTCTCCATCACTATCATTGTAAACAAAAAAATAAGCTTCATTATCTATTAGATAGCGCAGATAGTGTGGACTCCACTGAAGAGAGTAAACATGAAAAGAGTCTGTAGCTGTTGATAAAAATTTTGATCCCGATTTTTGGGTATTGCTCATATGATTGTATTCCTCAGTGTGGATTGAACCATGTATCATTCCATCATCAAATCCAACATGTTCCATGATATCAATCTCGCCGCAGTCTGGCCAACCAATTGTCGATATACTTTCACCTAGCATCCAAATTGCAGGCCAAGTTCCCTTACCTTTAGGCAGTTTAGCCCTCACATCAAAACGACCATATGTTCTCGATACCTTATTATCAGTGTTAATTCTACCAGAGGTATAGTCTGAACTATATTCAGTTCCTGTATAATCAGTACCATAATAACCAGGCTCAACAAGACCCTGTAAAACTAAAATACCATCCTCAAGAAAAATATTGGTGTCTCTGTCCGTATAGGCCTGTAACTCATTGTTAACCCACCCTGGTTGCCATCTCAGTTTATTCCACTTGGAAATATCTAACTCACTTCCATCAAATTCATCTGACCATACCAAATCCCAGTCATCATTTTCTAATAAATTTGAATCATTATGCCCTTGTCTTTCATCATCATTTTGACACCCGAAAATTGAAAATGAAAAAATCATTATTATTAAGAAATTAATCATTAAAACCTATTCTTATATTTAGCCAGAAGCTATTTCAAAAAAAGGATATCTTCTACCTGAGAGTAGTCTTGATTATGAATGCGTAAATAATAAGTTCCAGAAGATACTTGGTTGCCGCTTCTATCTGAGCCATTCCAAAAAATATTATTTTCCCCACGATTTAAAAACTGATATTCTTGGGATTTTATTTCTTTACCTTTTATATCATATATTGTAAAAGAGATTATCCCAGATTCTGACAAAAACACAGGCAATGTAATATTATGGTTAAATGGATTTGGATAGGGACTACCTAAAGATAATTTAGATGGCAATTCTTGAGTTTGAATCAAAAGAGGATCTCCATTATATCCTGTCTCCTGTGGAGTCGTTAAACACAGAATGAGATATCCTGACTCAAAAACAACATTGCTATAAATAAGATCTGAGTTATTGCCATCCCAAGTATGATTGGCCTTGGACCAGCGCGATGTATCATAGTAGTCGAATTCATCTTCCCAAAATAATATAAAATTATTGTCCGTTCCTGCATTGCCAGAATTTGGCACGTATGCGTAGTATTTAACCCAATCATAAAAAGCATAGACAGGTAAAATACTTGGATTAAAATCTCCGACCCAGTCATCATAAATAGGTTGCCAAATATTCATCATAAGTTTTTGATAGTGATACATTGAATCAGCATAAAAATTATTTACTGTTCGAATTAATTGATCATCTATAAAAAATTTGACATCTTCATTAGTCCACTCGATTACGTAGATATGAAAGTCTTCATGTGGATTGACATTCAGTTCTACCAACTCTGGAAGGTCCCACGCATTTTGTATGATAAGGTTGGTCTGGACTTTATCATCATAATTACCCAACCACTCAAAATCAATCTCATTCCAATAGCTATTACTTGTGTGCCCTTCTTCCCAAAAATCTCGATAAGTGAAAAATGAACTAACCACACCATTTCCATAGGCAGACTTCATTCTTACTTCGAACCTACCATAGCGGTATGTGTCATCTGTCCTTAATTCTCCACCTTTGTATGGTTTACAAAAAACAATAGAAACAAGAACAAAATTTATGATAATATTTTTCAGTAAATAATTTTTATTCATAATTAACAAACTTCGATCATGCTCTAATATTAAAGGATTCTAGGTACATATTTTTATTCTTTTAACCTCCAAACTTTTACATCTAGTGATTTATTTAAGATATCTTTCACCTTATCTTACTTCCAAAATCTAGCCTATCATCTGTTGTTAAAATTGGAAAAGAAGGGACTAAAATAGGATATGGAACTCCTCTCTGGTTAACCATCATATCCGTGCTGGTTAGCTTAATCTTTTCAAACGCACCCATATTAATTTTTATCGTTTCGGAGTATGCACTCTGGAGAGAATCTATTATAGGATTCATAAACACCAGCCAATCACCCTGATTATCAATTTGTTGATTTTTTTTCCTTACACTGGATACATATTTTTTGCTTTTGGATACATCACTCCACATATTATAGTTCAGATTAACGCTCCAATTTTTATCAAGTCCCTTATTGTAACACTCTTTTGTAACCTCTATATCTCGGATAAGGTCTGCAATAGCGAATCGCAATTGTTCTGGGAATTCGCTACGATTCATTTTCCGTTTTCTAAAGACAAAAGGATGGGATTTTAAATGCTGATTTAACTCCTCAACAGTCCAAGGCTTACCATCATAGTCTAGTATTATAGAGCTGGGATTGATATCATTATCTTCAACATTAAAGGTAAACATATTATCATCAATCTTATCATCATCCCAAAGCATCTGGTTCAACATTTTTTTCTTGGATGCATCTACTTTAAAGAAATAATCAGCGGCTTTTTCAGAATAACTGTAAAAAACATCAGAATTAAGATTCATTTTTTTACCACTCATTAAATCTTTTACTGATTTAAGGTACGCATTTTTTGCTTTTTTATCAGTAAGCCTTTCTTTTACATCGTTCCATAGAATATTTTTATCGTATTCTGTAATCTTTATCTGGTCCTTCCAGCTAACAACTTTCATCAAAACAAATGTACCTTCCTCACTTTCAAACGGTCCTAATAACCGACCTTTGAAAATACTTTCACTAAATAAAGCATCATGTATTTCATCTAGCTCTCTGTTAAACCAATCAATTTCTTTCGTAGGTGCATTTCCGCTCCATAGGACATTATGTATGGAATCTAAAGGCACACCAGAAGAGTCAAGCTTCATTATCTTATTAGCTATTTCGAGATTAGGCAGATTTAAAAACTGAACCTTTACCATTCTTCCAGAAAACTTATACGCATCTTTTAATTCTTTTTCTGTTAGATTAACTTTTGAATGAAACTCTTCAGAAAAATAAATCTGGCGCATTGCCTGCTCTCTCCGCCCCTTTAAAAAAGACTCTAAATTTTTGTCGGGAACATTATCTTCGTTCTTGGCATATTCCATTGCGATTAATTTTTCACTAATCAACGAATTTAAAATTATTTTTTTGTGAATGTAATTGTCTTGCCTGCAATAGTCAGGACGTATTGTATACTCTGATCTTCTAATGAAGTCTTGTACCGTAATTATACTAGGACCAACCTTTGCTAGAATGATTTCTTCTGGTATTTGGGAATGCTTTGTACAACTAAAAAAGGAAATAAAAAGGATAACTAAGCGATATAAAAACCCCATTATTCATCACTAGAATGTAAGACCTACAGTATAGGCCTGAATATTACCCAGAATTCCCATGGTCTTGTAAGTATAGTCAATGGTCAGTGCTTTATTATTAAGAAAATAAAGTTTAACCCCTGCTCCAGTTGCAAAACCAAAATCTTTATCATCAGTATTTAAATTTTTCATACCACTTTTTAAACCACCCCTAAGACTGACCTCACCAAATCCAGGAATCTTATTATCTAAAGAGGCACCAATATTTATTGACTCAGCATTATTATTAGGATGAAGAGCATCAGCCGAGATAATAAGATCCATACTATTTGTAACTATCGGCTTTAAAGAAATACCTATTCTAAATATAAGAGGCAACTCCCATTCCGAGGTTCTAAATTGACCAGCTACATCCCCATAGTTTCCTTCTTCATACTCTGAAATATCAATAGGCTGATAGCTATCAATTCCATCATATTTCATTCTGGTACCATAATTAGAGATACTCATACCTATATTCATTCCATCTTTATTTTTACCAGTAAATGAAAAAAAACTTGTATTAACTAACACACCAAGATCAACAGCAAAAGCGCTTGCTGAGCTGTGCCATATATTTGAGTTAATATATTTTAATGACGATCCGAATGAAAACCAGGAGACAATCTTCCTTGAAAAAGTGAATGCAGCGGCCACATCAGAAGCTTGAAACAATTCACCAGTACCTTCTTGGTACTCTAGATTCGTTACCTCCATTTCACCATAATCCAGGTGAGTAATACCAAAACCTATGACCCCAACTTTTGGAATCACCATAGCCCCACCTGCAAACAACATATCTATATCGACAAACCAAGGTTGAATCATAAAAAGCGCTGAAGATTGTTTTAGACTAGATAGTCCTGCAGGGTTCCAGTATATCGAAGAAACATCATTTGCTACGGCAACATAAGCCTCTCCCATTGCATTTGCCTCACTACCAACACCAATTTCTAAAAAATTAGCAGCGGTTGTTCCGTAGCGATTTATTGTTTGACTATACATAATATTTAAGCAGGAAAAAGCGAAAATCATTAGAATTATTATAAGATTATTTTTCATTTAATCACCGCAAATTTTCCAACTTTTTCTTTACCTGTTTCAATTGAATCTATGTGGTATATATACATCCCAGCAGCTATTTCTAAATTTTCTCTTGTTAACATATCCCAATGAATTATGCCATTTTCGGGTTTGTTATTTACAATAATCTCATCAACCAAAACACCACTTACTGTAAAAATTTTGATTCTACAATCTGCAGGAATGTGAGTAAACATTATGCGTCTACGTTGATTTAAAAACTGATTTGCAACCGCTGACTCCATCATATTCGTCATAACATATGGATTCGGAACTACCTTAATACTATCCATATCGATCTTAACACTATCTGCGTCTAACTCAGTCTCTTTGTTAATTGTAAACCTAATAGTATCTGTATTAAAAAAAGGCCGCCTCCAGTCTACCTGAAAAACATCACCAGCTTCAGGATAATTCAAGGCTGAATCAAGTTGAAAATCAATAATAAACGCAGTCGCTCGCCACCTGCTCCCTACAGTAGCACCGACAAAAATTCTGTCTAATGCAATCTCAAAGGTCCCGTTCTCATTTACATCATGAACTATAAGATCCATTATAGGAAATTGGCCAGTTGCTGTATCAATAAATGAAGTATTCTGAACATAAAAATTAACAGCGGGCTCTGTTATTTTATTTGAACCTATTGAACTCCCATTTTCATCTCTTACAGTGCCTGACCTGGCTATTCCAACATAGGCTGAATCATTATCCGTGAAAACAATATGATACCTCCAAGCGAGCTGAAGTGCTTGCTCAACAGTTGGGGTTACCCTCATGTTACCATAACCATTTATCCATCTTGAACTATCAATACTATACTCAGGAAATTCTAAATCTGAATTAATTTCGATTTGCAGACCATCAAAAACATCGGTATATATAGTTCGGTCTGGATTTAAAGTCCAAAAGTCTGAGGTATCACGATAGACCAAGTTTTGACCAATATATTTTGATGTATCTTCTGAGTATACCAACACAGTGCTATCAGTGACGTCAAAAACTTTTATACCATTTGTGACATATTGAAAACCGTATTCATATCCACTTATCGTTTCAATCTTATCTGCTAAAAAGGTTAACGCATATTCGTGACCCTGTTTTAGACTTCCTTGTGCGCGGATTAGAGGACTCACTGATCCAGACCCTAGCAAATTTGATGGTATCATATCTAAAGAAGGTGGAATATAACCTGCGGCACGCTGATGGGGAACAACAACGGCAACATTTTTCCCAACAGAACGTACCTCTTCAGCTTCATCAAGCTCTATAACCGCATTATTTTCTGATGGTGCAATCCCTGGACCAATATCAGGGGCACCAAAGTCATAGGCTACAACAGCATAGTAATAGGTTCTACCATTTTGAACCGTATTATCTACAAAGATATGAGATATCCCGTTATCAGTGCCTAGGTTATATCCCATACCATTAACCAAACCAAAATCAGTGAATCCTGTAATCCCATCTACGAGGTCACACTGATATATCGGTTTCTTGAACATCGGCGTTCCATAACCATCGGTAATTATTTCAGGATCGGACATATATTTATCCGTTGATCTATAGATTTTATATCCCTCAAAATCATTAATATTTCCGACAAAAGGATCACGCGTCTTTGTATCCGCTACATCATCCCAGGTTAGAATTACTTTATTATCACCAGCTGTAGCAGTAATTGTTGGCATCTCTGGTGGCTGTGCAAAACGATAGTCTTTTTCGTATATAACCTGAACAATCCTCTTTAATTCATACAAAGCAGGCGCGGTGTGATCTGCCGAACTAAGGCCCTCAAGAGGATCATATGAATGGAGCTCTGACATCGATATTCTTTCAACTCTTCCCTGATAAAGAGGAAATGGGCCTGATGCAAAGACCTCAACCAAATTAGATACATTATCAACATACTCTTCAAGCGAGTCCACGCCTATAACACCCCACATTGCCTGATCATTCTTAAACCAGGTTGTTTCATTAGAGGGAGCGTGGCTGGGTATAGGAAACATACGAAATGCTGTTAAACCAACCATATCAGACTCTGACACATCTGTTGTGTTGAAGTTAGGCTCACAGCCTACACCCTCTAAAAAATCTGGCTTGTGATTACACTCTGATCCATCTAAGTCTGGACCGTTATAGTTTAACTCTCCAGGACCAACCCCATCTATACCTATATCATCACCATAGCTTTCTGATAGTTGATATATTCCGTCACCATTTAAATCTTCACCATCTTGCCAATCTTGATCCTCATCTGCGTCCCAATGATCTTTAAGATCCTCAACATTCAGTTTATAAAATTCTAAAAATGCATTCAGATCTGCTATCCCCTCTGTCGCTCCTATAATGGCCGTGGCTTCATTATCTCTTTTCTCATCAACCAAACCATCATTATCGTTGTCACGATAATCATAAGCCAAACCAGGACTTTCTAAATAAGCAAAACCCATCACACCCGTTGGGAGTCCACCTGCTCCTATCCCATTAATATCCCAGGAATATGCCATATCTATCTGCTTATTAAAATATCCAAGATCATCATCACCGTCTCCACCGATAGAATTATCAAGCCAATAACCAAAGGCGACGTCCCTCAGATCATAGTCTGAAATATTAGCGATAGAATACTCCCAAAATATTGCGTCTCTGGCCTGTGGATTATTCCATTGAAACCCTCTGACTGATACCCTAAGACCAAGACCACCCCAGGGAGCGCCTGGTTGTATGGTTACATCAGGCTTTATATCACCTATATAGTGACCAGGCCTGGGATAGTATTTGACATCATCTTCTACGCCTAAATATTCTTGATCTTGGGCATCGTTTACGACGTAATAAGATTCTTGATCAGCATAGGTAACTCCTCTACCAAAGCGGCCGTTCCACTCGCCCAACCACTTTGTTTCAAATCCAGTGGATGGCCAGCCGTTTAAAGGCCATGAACTAGGTAAATTCGATAAAGCTGGATACTCTCCAGTTTCATTAAAATATCCAAACGCGGGATAAAAACCCCACTCTACTGTACCAGTAGGATCAAGATCCATTTCCTCTCTGTAGCTAGTTTGTAGATAGTATAGAGTGTGACGTTCTTTATTAGGATCAAAAAGATCTAATGGATCAGTTATAGGAATGGTGTCCACTGTCCCTGCGTCTCCGTCATCTTCAATATATACCTTCGCGCCTACCAAGAGACCAATACCATCTGTCATTTTCAAACCATTAGGATTATTCGGCCATTTGGATACGTTTACCCTTGGCCAGTCAGAGAGTTCAGTTGTATTTCTAAAATAAATATAAACTCTATTGCCTGTCATATAGCCCTCTTTCTCAGCAGCAATATCACCCGCTGGATCCTCTGGCCCCTGGTACTCTTTACCCTGCGAAAAAAGAAGATGCAAGGCAAGAAAAAACCAGGCCAATATTTTTACTAAATTTTTATTCAACATTAAAAATTAACACCTAGAGCAAGTTTTACCATCCTCGGAGCTGAAAACATTGATGGATTTTTTATTCTATCTTCAAAATCATTAAAATCACTGCGATGCCCTGCATAATCTGTCTCCCTTATTATGGCTGTATATGCTCTACCAGTTTCACTATTTACGCCATACTCATTTAGCCTGTCTAATAAGTTGTAAATAGTGAGATCTAGATTACCATTATAACGGCCGAAGAGCTTAAACTTATAATATACTGTTGCGTCAACAGTGTAGTTAGATGGCTTATAATCATTGTTTGGGTATAAATTAATCCTAGACAATACACTCTCGCTCTGCGGCGAAAAAGTATATGGGGATCCCGAATTATAATATGCAGTTAGTGTAGCACCATATTGAGGGCCAAGATACATCAGAGTACCATTAAGTGTATGTCTCTGGTCCCAACTCATAGGTATAAAACGATTCACGGGATCCATATTATTCCCAGCTCGGCTAAAAGTCTGCGTCGGGTTATCCGCATTGCCCCTAGTATACTGTAGCGTATAGTTAATCATACCCTTAATCGAGCCATAGCCCAGATCAAGAGTGACCTCTAAGCCTCGTGCATTCCCATAGTCTTTATTACTGTATAGACCGTACTCAATCTGGTTATATGTAGAAATAATTTTTGCGCTAAGCAGGTTATATATATCTCGATAAAATAATGCAACATCGAGGTTTAAACCTCTCGCTAGCTCCTGCCACAAACCAATCTCATATGTGATTGTCTTTTCTGGCTCTAAAAGAACATTCCCCATCGTAGTGGAATAATCGCTAGGAGCAACCAAAAAACTTTTATTCTGATACATAGAGTAAAGCGGGGGCATCTGAAAAAAGTGACCATAGCTAAAGTGTAAAACAGCTTGATTTCCTAGCTGGTACGCAAACCCTATGCGCGGACTTATCTGATCAATAATAGGTGCATCCATGTATTCAGACATCATTGAGTCTGGAAGCACTAACTGATTAGCAGGGTTACGTCTATCAGACGGATAATAACTTACAGGGTCAAAATAGTCATATCTTACTCCAAAATTAATGACCATATTTTCAAATTCCATTTTGTCTTGAAGGTAAGCTGCTGCTTCCTTTGGCTTAACATTATAAATGTCAGCATATACAGTAGAATCAGGAAAAACTTCTGGCTCATAAAGCCAGTAATCAATATTTGACTGTCCATCATATTTATTTCTTATCTGTTGCCACTTATGTTTTACATCGTGAGTAATTCCCATAAACCCTAGTTTTAGATTATGATTATGAGTTGCCTGCCAGGTTAGATCAAACTTTACTGTCTTATCGATATCTCTGTGCTTCGTGTGCTCCTTCTGCTGACCACCCGTAAAAAACCCTGAACCATAATTTTCAAGGTGCCTGTCATGAATATACAGGTAAACAGTGTCGCCCACCTCATGGGGTAAGCCATCATGGTAGATTGGTATATTGGTCCCAAGATAATTAAACAATTGTTCATAGTTAGAACCATCAGCAATGATATAAGCCATGGGATCTTCGTGGAGATATGTTCCTGTATTATTTTCCATATAGGCTAGCTTGAGCTCATAGAAAAACTTCGGAGTAATCATGTGATTTAATTGAAACGCAGAATAATAAGTCTTCTTATGATTTCCTGCTCTGCCATCTGGGTTATATTTCATCGAATGGTCATACCAATACCAAGTATCATCACTGTAAGAATTTAAAACAGAAAATCTTATCCCTTTGAAAATGTTAAACCCGAGCTTGAGTAATGAAGAAAAATTATCTCCTGTATTCATTGGTACGTAAGAGCTGTCGCCTGAATAAGTTGACCACCAATCCTCAGGATTATCTGATGTAAAATTACTAACATCATATGGTTTGAACCTTCTAAGACCATTGAGGTGCCCTCTATTATTCTGCTTACGGAAATTAGTGAAAAAGGTAATCCTTTCACCTACTAATGGACCACCAAAACTAAACTTTAAATCTTCACTCCGATTAAGATTAGGAGATAATCCAATAAAAATATCATCACCATTGCTATCTGTACTATTGGTGTAATAAGATGATGTAGCTGCAGAAATCGAACCCTCAAACTTCGGCCCTCCGTCTCTTGTTACCATGTTAACAACGCCACTCATAGCGCGCCCATACTCAGCATTAAACGTTCCAGTTATTACCTCTAAATCCTGTACTGCTTCAGGCTGAATATCAACAGCTGCGCTACCACCGCCAAAAGACTCATCAACCTGTACGCCATCCACCATGTAGGTTACTTCAGTATTCCTACCACCACGAAAGTGTCCATTAACCACTCCAGCCTGCATGTTAATAACGCTACCAATATTTTCAACAGCAAGTGCCTGAATCTCTTCGCCAGAAATATTCTTAATTGTTCCAGTTTGGTCTTTCTTCTGAGCCAATCGTGATACCTCAACGTTGACTACCTCACCCTCGATTACAGTTGATTCCATCTCAATATCAAGTGAGCTAGTTCTGTTTACAGAAACAACTAGCTCATCTAACTGAACTGATTTGTAGCCTATCATATCAACTTTGAGTGTGTATTTCCCAGGAGGTATATTGATAATTGTAAATCTTCCATAAGCATCGGAGGCTGTACCATAAGGTGTGTTTAAAAGATAAATATTTGCCCCAGGAAGCGGTCCAATTGTTTCTTTTTCTAAAACAACGCCTGAGACTTTTCCCGTTGTCTGAGAAAAAGAAACAGAAATCATCAAGGCAAGGACTAAACGTTTTATCATTTTGGAAAAATATTATTAAGGATTAGGTCAAAAGCTATATCAATAATCTACTAAGATTAAAACAAAAAAAGAGGGGTAAATAAATACCCCTCCTTCTTATTTTTCTTTATTTTATTTCATTAAGACCATCTTCTGAGTAAGCGTTTTCCCCATATACGCCAATTTATAAATATACAAACCAGAGGCAATGTTACCTGCATACCAATTGACAGAGTGATATCCAGCCGAGAGTTCTTTATCTACAAGATTCATGATCTGCTGACCACGTAAGTTATAAATGGAGAGATTAACAGCCTGTGATTCAGGAATTGAAAATTCAATTGTAGTCCGTGGATTAAAGGGATTAGGATAGTTCTGGTGTAGTGCAAACTCTTTTACTATGATATCATCATCGGTACTCATAGTTGTGGCCTGATCACCGATCCATGTATTTGACCAAACTTCACAGGTTTGATGGGCGTTATCATCATTAGTTCTAGACATAACCATGATTGCTTCCATCCCGTTACCATCATTATCGTGGATCATCGGCTCAAAAGGGATACGCATTCCATTAGCTGGAGTCAGCCTAACATCATCGTCAATCACTATTGCATCTAAAGAGATCCGAAACTCAAAAACATAGTCCGGATTAAAAACTTCATGATAATAATTTCCATCACCATGCAGAGCAAGCGACCCCGCCCCATTATCTGAGGTAGCACCTAATGGATCAAAATATATCTTGTAGTCTGGCTCCTGGCCTCTTTCCATTCCAACATGCTTTGGGCCACGCTGGTCGTACAAACCTATGCACATTTGAACAACGTCTGAGGTCCACCAACCACCACTCTGATCATCAACGACAACGTTATCTAAAATTTCCGCAGCTAGATAAAGATAATCATTATCAATCGCGACGTAAAAAGTGCCGTGCAAATCATTATCATCATCTACTGTACCAAATCCAAGATGTGGGGTGCCGTATGAATTATCTGTAGCGCCAATCATAAAAGGAGCTATACCGCTATCATACCACTCTGACAAATCACCATCTGCCGCAAAGGTTGAAGGTGGATCAAGAGATATTGTTGGTACGCCTTTAGCATTGTTCAAAACCGCCGCTTCGGTCACACCTGGGGCGCCAACATTGTTAGACGCATCTTTACAAGCTACCGCATAGTAATAACTAACACTATCATCCACTAAAGGGTTAAACAAATAATGTATCGCATTACCAAGGCCCTCTAATACATTAGTAGCAATAATGTCAACCGAAGAGTCGTTTATATCTGTGATCGGGGATGCGCTAGCGTATACATTATAGGTTTCTCCATCTTCCCCACCAACATCATCCCATGTTACCAAATTATAGTTTGATGCAGGTGTTGCAAATATACCCTCAACAGCCTCTGGAGGAACAACATCTAAGACACCCATACTCATAAGAAACATATCATCAAAAGCGTAATCAACTTCCACACCATCCCAGCGCGAAGCTACAATAACCGCTGTTACTGTTTCGGCCCCCTGAGGCATTACAAAATCGATTGAGTGCTCTTCCCATTGATCAGTTAAGTTCAGAAACACATCTCCAGTTGTGCCAACTATTGTTCCTGCCACATCCTTTGCTTCAAGCTTAAATGCTGCACCCGCGATAGTATCACCTAGCACTATTTTACCAAAGCCACTGAAACGCCAAGTTTCACTGGGTTGAGCGGGTATGCTATCTTCAGTGTAATAAACTGCCCAATTATCAGTTACACCAATGCTTAGATAATTATCACCAGCGTAGGCTACTGAAGCATCACTTAGGACTTCGACGTGACCGCCACCCATAGCAGAGCCCCAGCCCATTCCATCATCCTGAGCGTCAACAAGTTCGAATCCAGGATTTGTCAATTTATTTAACGATCCAGTTAGCCTAAAATCATCTAACACAACTGTGCCTGTTACGTGGTCACCATCTCCACCGCCACTAACGGAAAATTCGAAATGGAATCCACCAATAACATCCTTATCAAGCTCGCCATTTCCTGTCTCCCCAGCCCATCCAGTAAGATTAAATCCACCGCCGCCCCAATCATCATTTCGAACAAGAGGCATAGTAACAGTATTCCAGCCAGGTTCATTATCAAGTATATAGATGAAAGAATAATAATACTCTCCCAATCCATTGTAATAAACTGAGTCGGAGATATCACCATAATCACTCAAATTTAGTCTTAGATGTACACGACCCGCAGAGTCTTGAGGTACGGAATTATAATAGGAGAATGAAATACTATCATATCCTGACCAATCCCATGTCGCCAATCCTTGAGTTGAGTCGCTACCTGCTGCCATGTGAAATATCTTTGTATAGCCTCCCCATGCCTCACTGTTGTGGACACTATAGTCAATTTGCATGGCTCCGTCGCCCTCTACTCCAGGTCCAGATGGAATGTAACTGATAGTCACATTACTAAGAGTTGAATCTGAATTCTCAGAACGATCATAGCCCCAGTATCCTTCCTCTGGCGCACTATCAAAATTATTTATCATTTGTCCATTTAAAAAAACAGGCAACAGTATTAGCATTAATGATTTTAACAGTCTACTCATATTAACTTCTCCCTTACTTTTCTTTCAAGAATATAAAATAACTTGATTCTACATTCCACTCCTTAAAGTCTAAAAGCATAGCCCTAAGCAGATAAAATATTCCACACACTAACCCCCTACCCTATTAAAAATAATATGTTATATTTAAAAGATGCAATCTTTTTTCATAATTTTTAAAAAAATGAAAAAAATTTGCAATAATAAATTTTAATTAATATCTTAACCGAATATTTTTTATTTAAAAATTAGTAGATAACTCTTGCGCACAACTCTTAAACACGTATCCGAAGATACTGGACTTTCCATCGCGACTGTATCCAGAGCTCTTCGTCGCAAACGAAGAAACTATTCCTCTAACGAAGAAAAAATCTACGCATCAGCACGCAGACTGGGCTATCCATTTATAGGAAAAGATAAACACTCTGGTCAACTAACTATTGCCCTTGTGAGTGAGCTTTTTGGGGGAGAGTTCTATGCAAATTTTTTGCATGGGTTTTATAAAGCCAGTAAAAACACCTCCTCTGAGGTAGTAATCATTAACCTTGCAAAACATAGTGAAGACCCAATAGAGTATATTATAAGCTTAAGTAAGAAATATTCAGGAATCTGTCTTTTCCTTCCAAGCTTGGACAATAAAGATTATTTAAAAATAAAGGATGGGGTAGGCCAATATCCTATAGTTACACTCACTCCTATAAAAAATCCAAAGATTGACACAATCACATTTGACTCTTACGCTGGCGGATATATGATAGCCAAACACTTTGAAGAGCTTGGCTATAAAAATTTTGGTTTTATATCCGGCCCAAAGCATCCAATAATGGGCACATTTAAGCAACCACCTATAGATGCAATTTTTAGGAAAAATGGTTTTCTTGATCATATATCTGAAAATCCATCTCTCCAACTTGTCTGGACTTTTGATGGCGACTTTTCAAGCTCAACTGGTAGAGTTGCATTTGAAGACTTCAGCAAACGCAATCTAAATGATGTGGCTATTTTTGGCTGTAACGATGAAACGTGTTATGGGTTTATTAAAGGGGCAACAGAAAATGGTTACAAAGTACCCGAAGACTTCATTATAGCTGGATACGATAATCTTACATTCTCAGAAATAATAACTCCTGAGCTTACATCAATATATACTGATTTTTTTCTTTTAGGAAGTAAAGCGATTAAAATGATTGAAAACCTGATTGAGAACGAAAACGATAGCGTTGGCAATATAACTATGGTTCCTGTAAAGATTTTAAAACGAAAAAGTACAAATATTCATACTTTGGACTAACTTAAAAGCATAAATAGATTGATTAAAATTGCTTTCACCCTTATCCTATCTGCTATGATTTTTTGCTGTAAAAAAAATGATAAAGCACCTTCAGATGAATATAGAAAATTAGTTTGGCACGATGAATTTGATAAAAAAGATGTCAACCTGAATGAATGGACGTTTGACATTGGAACTGGAGCCCCCGAATTTGAGAATTATGGTACTAGCTCACCCAATTTTAAACCTGAAAATTTTCCCGCAGACAACTTTACCGTAAGATGGTCTGGTAAAATAAAAATTGATCAGACATCCGACTACACTATTTATATTGTTTCTGATGATGGGGTGAGATTGTTTATTGATAAAAAACTAGTCATAGATAAGTGGACACCTCAACCAGCTACAGAATCTTTAGGGGAAATTTATCTAGAGGCAAATAAAACCTATCCCATAATTTTAGAATATTTTGAAGAATCTGGTGGAGAAGCATTAATACTAGGTTGGGAGTCAGAATTATTTGGGAAATGTCTCATTCCCAATAAAAATCTAATATCGGAAAACGGCCAGTCTGGCTTGACTGGCAGATATTTTCCTAACCAAACCTTTGACTTTTCTGATTCTAGCAAAATTATAACTAGAATTGACTCAGTCCTAAATTGGGTTTCAGGTGTAGGCTGGGGAAACAATGAGCTCCAATACTATACAAATTCAAGTGATAACGTGAGAATTGAAAATGGAAAATTAATTATCGAAGCTAAGAATCAATTGTACAAGGGCTCTGAATACACTTCATCAAGGATTAAAACTAAAAGTAGTTGGAAATATGGTAGATTTGAAATTTTTGCTCGTTTACCCCAAGGTAGAGGCACATGGGCAGCAGGTTGGGCTCTTCCTACGGACTGGGTATATGGGCCTTGGCCATTTAGTGGCGAGATTGATATTTTTGAACACGTTGGCCACGAACAAGATTTAATTGTAAGCTCGCTACATAATATTGCACACTCTGGTGATGTGTCTAGGTCAGACCAACAAGGTAAAAGTCACCTTGAAAATGCATGTGATAGTTTTAACCTTTATGCACTAGAATGGGAAAAAGATAAAATAAAAATATTTGTTAATAACCACCTTCAATTGGAATACAATAAAAATAATCAAGGATGGGAGCGCTGGCCTTTTGATCAACCTTTCCATCTGATATTTAATATCGCCATAGGAGGATCATGGGGTGGATTAAAAGGGGTTGACAACAGTATTTTTCCTTCAAAAATGGAAATAGATTATATAAGAGTCTATGAAAAGATAGCTGATGGTAGTTAAATATTTAAGAAAAAATATTCTCCTCACAGTAGCTATATATTTCATTTTTATTAGCTGTGAAGATGCCAGCTATCAAGAAAAAAGAGCCTTGACCATATTTCAAGAGTCTCAGGCTTCGTGGGTAAAAAATTTTAATCCTCTTACCCCAGCTGGATCTGCTCGCTGGCCCACGTCTTCAGGAATCTATGAGCCACTTTTTATTTATAATTCGGTAAAAGCTGAGTATGTGCCCTGGCTCGGATTGGATTATAATTGGAACTCCGAAAATACGATTCTCTTTTTAAAAACGCGCTCAGGGGTAAAGTGGTCAGATGGAAAACCATTCACAGCAGAGGATGTGGCTTTTACATTTAATCTCAAAAAAATGCACGCTGGATTAGACACTCGTGATTCATGGAGCTATTTAAAAGAAGTTAGAGCATTAAATGACTCAACGGTTAAATTTGAGTTTAAACGTGTATATGTTCCTGGATTTGATGATGTTGTAGGACAGCCAATTGTTGCCAAACACATTTGGAAAGACATCGAGGATCCATTAAAGTTCACAAATCCAGAACCTGTTGGGACAGGGCCTTTCACAGAAATCTTACGTTTTGAAAGTCAGATATGGGAATTAGGAAAAAATCTAAATTATTGGCAAAGTGGTAAGCCAGAAATAGAAAAATTAAAGTTCCCCACCTTTCCTGGTAACGAGCAAGTGACATTAGCTTTGATCAGCGGAAAGTTAGACTGGGCTGGAGCATTTATTCCCGCAATTGATAGAGTCTTTGTTGAAAAAGATCCTGAAAATCATAAATATTGGTTTCCACAAACTGGACACACAACATTTTTTTATTTAAATACAAAACAATCTACGTTTAAAGATAAAAATGTTAGGAAAGCAATCAGCTATGCAATTGACAGAGAGCTTGTTGTCAAAGTTGGAATGTACGACTACACGGTTCCTGCTCATGTGACTGGCGTTTCTGGACAAATGTCAAAATGGCACCCTCCTGACCTAGTAAAAAGAGAAAACTGGGTTAAGTATAATCCTAAAAAAGCCAATGAAATATTAGATGGCGTTGGTTTTTCCAAAAATAATTCTGGAATGAGAGAGACTCAAAATGGAGAAATTTTATCCTTCGATATTATAATTGTCAGTGGTTGGAGCGACTGGATAAGATCTGCCCAGATCATTAGTAAAAATCTTGAAGAAATTGGAATTAAGGCAAAAGTAAAAACTTATGATTTTGGTGCATGGATAAGCAGAATGCAAAAGGGCGAATTTGATATGGCTATTGGATGGGCCGAAAAAGGTACTACGCCTTTCCCCTTGTACAAGGGTATGATGGCGTCTGAATACATAAAGCCAGTTGGAACAGTAGCAGATGGTAACTGGCATCGTTTTAACCATCCGTTGGCAGACTCTTTATTCAGAGAGTTTGAGAAAACCTCAGATAAAAATGAGATACAAGAGATTCTTTTTGGGTTGCAATATTTATTTATTGATCAAGCTCCAGCAATACCTTTATTTGCAGAGGCATCTTGGGCCGAGTGTAATACCAAATATTTTACTAACTTTCCCAGTGAAAAAAATCCATATGCTACACTTTCACCAAATTATCCACCAGAAAATCTTTTTGTTTTAGTCAATCTAAAGAATAAATGAATCAATCTCTTATTTACTTAATCCGTAGACTGGGCTTTTATTTGTTAGCAGGTTGGGCCGCGATTACTCTAAACTTTTTTATACCAAGGTTAATGCCTGGTGACCCGGCATCAATTATTTTTGCAAGGTTTAGAGGAAAATTAAAACCTGAAGCAATGAACGCGCTTAGAGAAACCTTCGGTCTCACTGATGAACCATTAATAGGACAATATTGGACATATCTAAAAAGCATATTACAAGGTGATTTGGGTATATCTATTGCCTACTTCCCAGAGCCAGTAACAAGCGTAATAGCCTCTGGGCTTTCATGGACTATTTTTCTTGCTGGTACTTCATTAATAATCTCTTTTGCAATTGGAACTTTCTTAGGAATTCTGATTGCTTGGAACAGAGGCGGAAAGCTGGACTCGATTTTACCCCCATCTCTGGCATTCATAGGCGCATTCCCTTATTTTTGGCTTGCAATGGTTTTTTTGTATTTGTTTGGTTTTAAGCTTGGCTGGTTTCCTTTGGGACATTCATATAGTGACAGTGTAACACCTGGCTTAAATATCCAATTTATATTGAGCGCAATCTACCACGCCATACTACCAGCTTTGACTATGATTTTAGTTAGTATTGGAGGATGGATGTTGTCAATGAGAAACACAATGATTGCCACGTTAGGGGCAGACTATATTAACTTTGCAAGAGCTAAAGGGTTACGATCAAGATTGATAATGCTTAGGTATGCGGCTCGAAACGCTATACTACCAAATTTTACTGGTTTTGGCATGGCGCTAGGCTTTGTTTTGAGTGGTGCATTGTTAACTGAAATTATTTTTTCATATCCAGGACAAGGCTATCTGCTACTCCAAGCAGTTACATCACAGGACTTTCCTCTGATGCAAGGCGTTTTTATGACGATAACTTTTACAGTTTTAGCAGCAAATTGGCTTGTAGATATTGCAATTCTTTTTTTAGATCCAAGGACTCGAAGCTAGCACGATGATGATTTACAATAATGATAGTATTTTATACAGATGGGTTAGAGGGGTTTTAGCAAATAAAAAGGCTATTTTAGGAACTTCCCTTGTAGGCTTTTTTATTTTTTTTTCAATATTTGGTCAGTTATTTACAAAAGATCCTACTGCATTTTTAAGCACTCCGCTTTCGCCACCATCCACAGATTATTGGTTTGGGACAAACGGACAAGGCCAAGACGTCTTTGCGCAAACAATAGCTGGTAGCCGACAAACTTTATTCGTTGGATTTACTACTGGTTTTTTGGTTGTAATTATTGGGTCTTTGATAGGAGGAATTTCTGGTTATTATGGAGGTCGCATAGATGATATTCTTTCTTTATTAATAAATATTTTTTTAGTAATGCCAGGCCTACCTCTAATGGTTATTCTCGCAAGTTGGTTGCCATCAGGCCCACTCACGCTTATAGGAGTATTATCTCTAACTGGTTGGGCATGGAATGCTCGGGTTATTCGTTCCCAGATGATGGCGTTTAAAAATCGTGACTTCGTTTCTGCTGCAATTATTAGCGGAGAAAGAAATATAAGAATCATAGTTGTTGAGATTATGCCAAGAATGTTATCCCTAATTGCTTCATCCTTCATAGGGGCTACTATTTATTCAATAGGGGCCCAAGTTGCACTAGAGTTTTTGGGTCTTGGTGATGTTAGCACTGTAACATGGGGTAATAATTTATATTGGGCCAGTAATGATCTCGCACTCCTCACTGGCTCTTGGTGGACTTTTGTTCCGACAGGCTTGAGCGTTGCGATTATTAGTTTCTCATTAACACTTATAAATTTTGGTATTGATGAGGTCACTAATCCTAGGCTTATTTCGGAGCGAATCTGGAAAGAAAAAATTTCAAATAATGATACCATTGACGGTGTTACTCCTGTTAGAAAAATAAATGAGTAATTCTATTATATCAGTTCAAAACCTTTGCGTTAGTTACATAACAAAAGACAGCCCTATTGAGGCTGTGAAAAACGTCTCCTTTGATATTAAAAAAGGAGAGATTTTTGGTCTTGTAGGTGAATCAGGTAGCGGGAAAAGTACCGTTGTGCAAGCTCTTCTTAGAACTCTCCCACCACCAGGGGTAATTTCAGGAGGCCATGCGTTTTTCAATGAAAAAGATATTTTTGAATCAACATATGATCAGGTATTGAATTTTCGTTGGAAAGAAATATCTATTGTACTTCAGAGTGCTTTAAATGCATTAAACCCTGTACTTAAAATTCGAGACCAGATAAAAGATGTGCTTGAGATTCATACAGATATTTCGGAAGATGATATAGATAAGCGCATAAATGAGCTTCTATTACTAGTCGATATAGATGCAACTAGATTAGATAGCTATCCGCATCAACTTTCTGGAGGAATGAAACAACGCATTGTGCTTGCAATTGCCCTGGCTCTCATGCCTCCTGTAATAATAATGGATGAACCAACTACCGCTTTAGATGTAATTGTTGAGAGAGCTATACTATCTAAGATTATTGATCTAAGAAAAGAGCTGGGCTTTACAATTTTATTTATTACTCACGATCTAAATCTTTTATTAGAGTTTGCCAACCGTCTTGCCGTTATGAAAGATGGTAAAATAATAGACCTCGATACTGCACAAAATATAAAAAATGGAGGCTCTCATCAATATACCGAAAAACTCATTGGTTCCTTGCCCTCTGCCTCGGGTCCAAGGAAAAAAGGACTCCTGTCAAAACCAAAAGAAAAGATTATTAAAGAAAATCCATTCCTAGAAGTTGTTAACCTTTCAAAAAGCTTTGCTGTATCTGGTTTTTTCAAACCCCAAATGCTTGACGCAGTAAAAGATGTGAACTTCAGAATATATCCTGGAGAAATTTTAGGACTAGTAGGTGAGTCTGGTAGCGGGAAAAGTACTATTGGAAAGTTGGTTACAAGGCTTATAAGGCCAACAGATGGAATTATTAGGATGAATGGGAAAGATATACTGAGTTCTAAAGCAAAAAAAGTTTCGCTTGATTATAGGAGAAGGGTTCAGATGGTATTCCAAGATCCTTTTAGCTCTTTAAACTCAATACATACTATCTATCATCACCTCTCTCGACCTTTAATTAGACATAGAATAAAAACAGATTCAGAAATGTATGATTATGTAATTTATTTATTAGAATCAGTAGGTTTGATTCCAGGTGAGAATTTTGCAACCAAATTTCCGCATGAAATGTCAGGCGGAGAGAGACAACGAGTTGCAATAGCAAGGGCATTAAGCCTTGGCCCTGAGTTAATTGTCGCTGATGAACCGACTTCAATGCTTGACGTATCAATCAGGATGGAAATTCTTGAAATTTTTGCTCAAATGCGTATCAAAAAAAATCTGGCAATTATTTTCATTACTCATGATCTCGCATCTGCAAGATACCTAGCTGATAGAATCATTGTATTACAAAATGGTCAAATTGTTGAAAAAGGTGCCTCCGAAGAACTTATTCAATCTCCGCAAACTAAATACACAAAACAATTAGTTAAGGCTGCATCCCCTGGCTGGCTAAAAAATAAAAAATGATAGAAAATAATGACAAATTCCCTAAAAACTTTATTTGGGGGACCGCAACCTCTAGCTACCAGATAGAAGGAGCATTTGATACTGATGGGAAAGGTACTTCGGTCTGGGATACACATAGCCACACTAAAGGAAAAATTAAAAATAATGATACTGGTGATATAGCATGTAACCATTATTCCCTTTGGGAAGAAGATTGTAAACTATTAAATAATCTAGGTGTTAGCGCATATCGCTTTTCAACAAGCTGGCCAAGAATTTTTCCAAAAGGCATCGAAAGCAAGCCAAATATGTTAGGACTAGATTTTTATAGCAGAATAGTGGATACACTTCTGGAGAATGATATTTTACCTTTTCTAACATTAAACCACTGGGATATTCCTCAAGGGATTGAAGACTTAGGAGGTTGGCCTAATAGAAATGTTATAGATTATTATCTGGAATATGCTTATTCGCTTTCCAAACATTTAGGTGACCGTGTTAAAAACTGGATCACTCATAATGAGCCGTGGTGCATAAGCTACAAAGGCTATATTGAGGGTGACTTCCCGCCTGGATTAAAGGACAATTGGTCAAAAAGCATCGCAACAACACATCATTTATTACTATCTCATGGTATGGCCATACCAGAAATTAAAAGTAACTCTAAAGAAGCTCAGGTTGGCATAACGCTTAACCTTACTCCTGCTGTTCCAGCATCTATGAGCACATATGATATTGATGAGTGTAATAGATTTGATGGAGTATTTAATCGGATGTACCTTGATCCATTATTTAAAAAATCATATCCGAAAGATATTCTTGATTGGCTAATGGAAGACAATCTAATTAAAAAATCTGATGTTGATATTTTAACTGATCAGGATTTGCAAATTATAGGCACAGATGCAGATTTTTTAGGAGTTAATTATTATAGTAGAGCAATTATAAGAAATAAAAATATTTCCAAAGAAAAAAATCTTCCTGTCGAAATTAAATCCTCAGAGAAAACAGATTTTGGATGGGAAGTTCACCCTGAGAGCTTTTATAAATTACTTATTAGAATAAAGAATGATTATTCATTAAAAAAAATATACATTACCGAAAACGGATGCTCCTATAAGAATGGACCTGACAAAAATAAAATCATTAACGATGATAAACGAATTGATTACCATAGTTCGCACCTATTATCATTGAAAAAAGCTATAGACAATGGAGTACCTTGCGATGGGTATTTCGCATGGTCATTGATGGATAATTTTGAGTGGTGCGAAGGTTTTCAACAACGCTTTGGTCTTATCTGGGTTGACTTTAATTCATTAGAGCGTATTCCTAAAAAAAGTTTTTTCTGGTATAAAAATCTTATTAATAAAAATGGAGTAGAAAAGTAAGGCATGGACAAAAATATATCAATTTCCATTACAGCAAAAGATACCAATCAGAGGTTAAAAGATATAGACCCCAAACAATTAACATTTTCCAATGATCATCAATTGCCTACCCTTAAAATAGATAGCAAACAAAAAAAACAGAGCATCTTAGGTTTTGGAGGAGCCTTTACTGAAGCATCCGCATATGTGTACAGTCAGCTTAATGATGACAAAAAAAATGAAATTATTAGTGCCTATTTTGGTGAAAATGGTAACCAATATAATTTTGCGCGGACTCATATTAATAGCTGTGATTTTTCTCTTGGAAACTATGCTTATTCTGAAGAACCTGGTGATGTTGAATTAAATAATTTTTCTATATCTAGAGATAGAAAATGGCTTATTCCATTTATTAAATCATGCGTTAAACTCGCAAAAGATCCAGTTTTTATTTTAGCTTCTCCATGGAGCCCTCCAGCGTGGATGAAAACAAATGGTGAAATGAATAATGGAGGAAAACTGATTAATGAATACCAAAACACTTGGGCAGAGTATTATTGTAAATACATTTTTGAATACGAAAAAGAAGGAATCGATATTTGGGGTATCTCAGTACAGAATGAGCCAATGGCAAAGCAAACATGGGACTCCTGTATTTATACTTCTGAAGAAGAACGAGATTTTATTAAACATTATTTAGGGCCTGCTTTAGAAAAAAATAATCTAATGCAAAAAAAACTAGTAATATGGGATCATAATAGAGATATAATGGTCGAAAGAGCCTCTACTATTTTAAATGATGAAAAGGCATCAAAATATGTATGGGGAACTGGGTTTCATTGGTACAACGGAGACCACTTTGAGGCCGTCCAAGAAGTTCACGATAAATTTCCAGATAAGAATTTAATTTTCACTGAAGGCTGTCAAGAAAATGGTCCGCATATTGGATCATGGGCATTAGGTGAACGCTATGCAACTTCAATAATTAATGATTTAAACCGGTGGACAGTAGCCTGGATCGATTGGAATCTTATTTTAAATGAAAAAGGTGGGCCAAACCATGTAGAGAATCTTTGTAGTGCTCCCATCATTGTAGATACAAAAAAACAGGATATTTTATACCAAAGTTCTTACTATTACTTAGGTCATTTTTCTCGATTTATTAAACGCGGAGATAGAATAATTACAACAGATTTGAACAGTCATGATTTGCTTGCATTATCATCTATAGATAGCAAAGGAACTATAAATACTATTGTTATGAATAAAAAAGAAAAAGCTCTTGGTTTTAAATATTTCAGTGAAAAAAAAAATAAGAATTTTTTACTGCCTCCAAGATCAATAATTACCATATCGGAATCAAACTCAGATAATAATTAATCAAATTTCTTGAAAAAATAGTGACCGAATCTTCTCTATATAAAATTTCCGATTTCCATCTTATGGATCCATTCTTAATGACCATCACTAGCGGTGGGGACCATTGGATGTATATATCAAGCACAGGCTGCCTTACAGCTGGGAGAAGCAAAGCAGAGTTCGCACTCTTCCCTTATGTTACTGATGATATACTTCATAGAAATAACAGTTTTACTGGCCCGATTACGATAGTCAGAGTAAGAAAAAAGAATCAACAATTAATTTGGGAACCATTCGCAAAGAACACCAATGCATATAATATTATTCGAAATCTTTATAAAAATAGTATTGGTAACGTAATTATTTTTGAAGAAATCAATAAAGATCTTGGACTTACTTTTTCCTACCAATGGCAATCCAACTCTGAACAAGGCTTTATAAGAAAATCTCTAATTACCAATCAAAGCAAGAAACAAATCGATTTGGATATTCTTGACGGCCTGATGAATATATTACCTGCAGGTATAGAACTTCGAACTACCCAAGAAATGAATAATCTTGCAAATGCATACAAAGTGACGGAGTATTTACCTAAAAATAAATGCTCACTCTATTATCTTAATTCATTAATCATGGACAGACCCCAGCCTGGAGAATCATTAAGAGCTAATATCGTATCATACTATTCAAATAACAACCCTGAAATATCTGTTTGTGAAAAGGAAATAAACAATTTTAGAGAAAATGGAAAATTCAAAAAAAAATACCACGTTACTGGTAGACCTGGCTATTTGTTAACTAAATCTAGGTTTAGATTAGAATCTAAAAAAGGGTCAGAGTGGTATTTTTTCGCAGATGTAAATAAAACCCAAAGTCAAATTACTCATATAACTAATTGGCTTAAAAACAGCCAAAACATAATCCAGGATGTTGAAAAAGGAATAATTAATAATAATGATAAATTAGTTTTTGCCTTAGCATCTGCTGATGCTTTTCAACAGACTCGGTCAAATATAAATAATCTACATCATACTGCGAATGTCCTGTTTAATGTTTTAAGAGGCGGGATATTTAATAATCAATATGAAATAAATATATCTGATTTTATAAATAATCTTAAAATTAGAAATAAAAAAATATATGAAAACTTTAAGAAAAAATTACCTCTAAATAATAGCACCCTTGAGTTGAATGAGTTGATTCATTTTTCAGATAAAACAAAAGATCCTTCGATGATGAGATTATGTCGTGAATATTTACCTCTTACACTAAGCCGCCGTCATGGTGACCCAAGTAGACCTTGGAATAGATTTGAAATAAAAACAAAAGATGAAAACAATAATGATTTGTTTTACTATGAAGGCAACTGGCGAGATATCTTTCAAAACTGGGAGGCTCTAGGTTTAAGCTTCCCTTTAGCAATTGAATCAATGATAGCTAAATTTGTAAACGCAACATCGGTAGATGGTTATAACCCTTATCGAATAAATAGTGATGGAATAGATTGGGAAGTTAGTGACCCAGATGATCCCTGGAGCTATATAGGCTATTGGAATGATCATCAAATTATTTATTTACAAAAACTACTAGAACATTTAAACAACTATGACCATAAAAAATTAAATCAAATTTTTTCTCAAGAAATTTATTCATATGCTAATATCCCGTACAGGTTACGAACATTTGATAAAATTATATCTAACCCTAAAGAAACTATTGATTTTGACTACGAAAAAAATAAAAAAATATTAGAATCTGTCGAGTCTTACGGTACAGACATAAAACTCATTCAAAATAATAGAGGAAATGTATACCATGTAAATCTTTGCGAAAAATTACTCGTTTTGACGCTTGCTAAGTTCTCAAGCCTTGTTCCAGATGGTGGAATTTGGCTAAACACACAAAGGCCCGAGTGGAACGATGCCAATAACGCTTTGGTAGGTTACGGAGCTTCAATGGTAACCGTATATTATTTAAGAAGATTTCTCAATTTTTTTCAAAATATTTTAAATCAAACTGATATTAAGTCCATATCTATATCTCAAGATGTCAAGGAATGGCTTTTTGAAATAAACGATATATTAATAGAAATAAAGAAAGAACAAAATCTTGGAAAATTGAATGATCAAGATAGAATGAAATTTGTTATAGCGCTAGGAGAATCATTCTCAACTTATAGATCTAGAGTTTATGACAAAATTTTTAGTAAAAAAGATACATTAAAAACAAAAAAAATATACGAATTCTTAACGCTTGGTAAAAACATATTGAACGATACTATAGACTCTAATGAAAAAAAGGGGCTATTTAATGCATATAACATAATAGACTTTAATAAATCCAAAAATAAAGCCCAAATTAATGAACTGGGTATTATGCTGGAGGGACAAGTTTCTGCTTTAAGTTCTGGAAAATTATCTTTGAATAAAACTATAAAAACAATCAACGCTATATATGATAGTAAACTCTACAGAAAAGATCAGAAAAGTTTTATCCTGTATCCCAAAAAAGAATTAATATCATTTCTTGATAAAAACATAATTCCCAATTCTCTTTTTATAAAATGTGCAGTATTAAAACAACTGGTTAATTCTGGTGATACTAGGATTATACATAAAGACGTAAAAAACAATCTCCGATTTAATTCAGATTTAATAAATACCCATGTCTTAGAAGATTCTTTAAATGAACTAAGAACAACAGATTCTAAGTTTAAAAAATTATCTGATACTGAGTATAAAAGGATACTCGATATTTATGAAACAGTATTTAATCATAAATACTATACAGGTAGATCTGGTACAATGTTTTCATACGAGGGCATTGGCTCAATTTACTGGCACATGGTTGCTAAACTACTTCTTAGTGTACAAGAGAACTACTATTATTTTCATAAACATAGCTCAAACAAACAAAAACTTACTACCCTAGGAAACCTATATTATAAAATAAGAGATGGTCTAAGTTCATCAAAAACACCAAATCAATATGGAGCATTTCCGTTTGACCCTTATTCTCATTCGCCCTCACACTCAGGAGCGCAGCAACCAGGGATGACAGGACAGGTAAAAGAAGAAATCCTAACACGATTTGGTGAGCTTGGATGTTTTATAAGAAAACGTGTGATTGTTTTTTCGCCAATTTTACTAAAAAAATCAGAATTTTTGTTTAAGTCTAAAATTTTTAATTATTATAACGTTTTCAATAATAAATCAGATTTAAAAGTCAAAAAAAACCAACTCGCTTTTACATTTAATCAAGTCCCAATTATTTATGATATTAATCATCAAATTAAAGACGAAATAAGAATAGAATATTTAAGTGGTGAAACAAAATTACTCCGCGGTTCTAAAATTAATTTTGAAATAAGTAAAGAGATTTTTAGTAGGAGAGGAAATATTACGAGTATTAAATATTTATTCAATAAAAAACTTTTAAACTTTTAAGAGGAAAAAATGTTAGATATTAAAATAAAAAATTTCCATATTTTTTTAAAACTGATCTTGGTTACAGTTTATTTGAATGCTTCAGATCTGTTGAAAGTCAAAAATCAAGTAATCTTAAATAAAGAAAATCAACCAGTGTTTTTAAAAGGGTGTAACCTAGGTAATTGGCTAATTCTTGAAATGTGGATGCTTGACTATGCAGGACGAGGTATTCATGATCAAAAACATTTCATAGAAATATTGGAAAATAGGTTTGGCATTGTTAAAGCAAATCAATTGATGGAAGTATACAGAAATAATTGGATTACTGAAAAAGATCTAGACATAATTAAATCTTTTGGGATGAATACTTTGAGACTTCCATTTGATTACAAAATTTTAATGGACTCAGATCTAAAGCCATTTAAACTAAAAAAAGATGCCTGGAAATGGATTGACCATACAATAAACATGGCTCGAAAAAGAGATATGTATGTTATCCTTGATATGCACGGAGCTCCAGGTCGTCAAAGTGGCATGGATCATTCAGGAGAAGTGGATTATAATAAGCTTTGGGATAGCAAACTATATCAAGAGCAAACGGTTTGGCTTTGGAGACAAATCTCAGATCGTTATAGAAATGATAAAACCGTCGCAGCCTATGACCTGCTTAATGAGCCTTGGGGAAGTAGTGAAAAAAATCTCAAAAACATAATCCTTAGGATATACAAAGAAATAAGAAAAAATGATGATGAACACATAATTGTTTTCCCTGGTCACAGAAGCGGAATAGATTTTTATGAAAATATACGCTCAATCAGATTAGAAAATATAATATACACTATGCACTTTTATCCTGGCCTCTTTGGTGGTGGCCCTCCTACTATTTATACACACACTGATTTTATTCAAAATGTAATCCCGTTATGGGAAGAAAAAATGAGACAGTTTGATTCACCACTTTTGATTGGAGAGTTTAATGTTGTCTTTAAATCTGCTGGAGCTGGTGAAATGATGCGCCGTTATTTTGATATATACTCTAGTAATCACTGGCCTGCTACTATGTGGTCTTATAAAGTTTTTAAAACTAATGGCGGTGTAGAAAAATCAAATTGGGGAATGGTCACAAATAAAGAAAAACTAATTAAGGTCGATATAGAGAGGGCTACTGATAAGGAAATAGAAAATTGGTTTAAATATTTTGGATCATTGGAATATGCTATAGATAAAGATCTTAGGTTCTGGATGACAACTGAAAAAAATCCCCAACCTTTAGATTCGTTACCGCCAAGACCACCTAAAATTCTGTCTCCTCCTGATATGAGTGATCTTCCTGAAAACTGGTTAGCAAAAGATATCGGCAGACCTTTGAAAGGCGGTGAAATTATGTCAGGTGACACGCTGATTTTATATGGTGGAGGGAATGACATTTGGACAAATACAGATCAGTTTAGATTCGTTTATCAAAAAATAAATACTGATTTCGAATTTTCTGTTAAGATAAACGACTTGCTCTATACACACAGTTATGCAAAAGCAGGAATAATGGTAAGATCTAATCTAAAACATAACTCTCCTCATGGAATAATTAATATTTTTCCAGGAGGAAATACAGAGTTTGGCTTTAGAGAAAAAACTGGAGGCCATATGAAGGCAAACTCAGGTCCCAATTTAGATTGGAGTACAGTAAAGTTTAAAGTAGTCAAAACAAAAAAAGTGTTAAATTTTTACATTTATGAAAATAATAATTGGATCAAATATGGAGAATTAAATATTGAAAATTGGGGAGAAACACTATTCGTAGGTGTTGTAGCTTTAAGCCATGACAATTCACAACTCACCTCAACTAAGTATAGCGAAATTTTTCTTACAAAGTAAAAACAAACAGATTTCTTGTTAATAATATTATGATCTAAAGCATGTACAAAATAATTTATCTAACATTATTTTTCCAATTTATCTTCCCTCAGTCTATCCAACTGAATGAAATCGTTTCAAGCAATGGATCAACGCTCTTTGATGAGAATAACGATAGCCCTGACTGGATTGAAATATATAACCCTCTCAACACAGATATAAATCTCATCGGATATTGTTTAAGTGATGACCCTGAAAACAATTGCAAGTGGAGTTTCCCTGAATACATTATCCAGTCTGAAACATTTTTAACAATTTTTGCTTCAAATAAGGACAGAAAGGATATAGTACAACAGTGGGACGCAATCATTGATTGGGGTGATGAATGGAAATATTGGATCGGAAATAGCCAGCCCGTATCAAACTGGAGTAGTCTTAATACAAATGTTTCTAACTGGCAAGAAGGCTATAGTGGCTTTGGCTATGGGGATAATGATGATAATACAAATATTCCTTCAGGAACTCCTTCAATATTTGTCCGAAAAATATTTGATCTTTCGGATACTGAAAATATTTCAAAACTTTTGTTTCATATAGATTATGATGACGGCTATATAGCCTACCTTAACGGTGTTGAATTCTCTCGCAGATCTTTGGGAGCACCAAATACGAATATTGAATATGATCAATTAACTAATTCGCTGCATGAGGCTGAAATTTATTCTGGTGGTTTTCCTGAAGCAGTCTGGGTTGATCTTGAACAATTTCCATTGCTATCTGGAGAAAATATACTGGCAATCGAGGTTCATAATTATACCACCAATTCTTCTGACATGAGTTGCATACCATTCCTTACTCTAGGCTATAAAACTCCGATAGACGAAAATAATGTTCGACCACCTAATCCTAATATGGATCTTCCTGAAATATCTTTTCATACTAATTTTAAAATAAGCTCAAATGGAGAAACCATAACCTTAACTGATTCGAATGAAACAGTATTAGACTCGATATATACTGGACAACTTCAAACCGATATGTCAATCGGAAGATACCAAGAAATAGG
>CAZLPW010000006.1:0-62867 GCA_964561495.1 uncultured bacterium
ATATGTACTTATAGTATTATTTGGCATAAAGAAGGGGCGTCTCAAAAGCATTAATCAAAAAACGACCAAAAGCCTGAAAATACTGACATTTTATCAGTCGTCAATAGATTAAAGGTAGCCAAGAAATATTTTCCACGTACAGTTATTATTGCTTATTTAGGAGTAGCTAAATCAATACTAAGAATGGTCTCAAATATGCAGCTTAGACGAGCAATAAAAGTGATAAAAAAAATATTTTAGATCATCGAATAAAAATGAATCAAGTTATTCTAAATGCGACCTGCATAGGCTCAAAACCAGATGGGATAGGAGTCTATTGTCGGAATATAATTGAGAGAATTATCATAAAAAATACATTGGTTAAATATATTATATATATTAACCAAGAAGCATTGGAGATGATGCCACACCTTACAAATACAGATCAGGTCATTATAAAAGTAATCCCTAGGTTCCTTTCACCAAAATACGGTTTTTTTGGCCACTTACTTCGTTTTCTATTTAGTAATTACTTGTCATTGGTTTACCCTCGAACAATCATATTTAACCCTAGCCAGCTAGAGGCATCTTTAAATAATAAGAATCAAATTCTAATGGTCCATGATTTGATACCTCTTCTTTTTCATAATGACCCAATTTTAAGGAACCCAATACAATTTTTCTTTTTTAAATATATTTTAGGTACTGCAATTAGAAATTCTGCTGCTGTTCTTGCTCCGTCTAAACATACAATGACATTAATTAAAAAAGAATATTATCCAAAATCAGAAAAAACGTTTGTGATTCCAAATGGTATAGATAGCCCAGAAAGTATTAAGGCTCCAAAAAAGGAAGAAAATTTCATTCTTTATGTTGGTAGACTCTCAGTAACAAAAAATATAACAGCTTTAATTGATGCATATCGAAAAATTGCAGATAAAGTTTCTCATAAGCTGATTATTGCAGGTGGTGGTAATAATAAATTTCTAATTGATGGTGACCCAGGAGGTCCAGGAACTATTGAATATGTTGGCTATGTATCTGATAAAAAGAAGGATCTTCTTTTATCTAAAGCATCGTTATTTGTTTTCCCCTCGTTTTATGAGGGTTTTGGATTCCCTCCTTTAGAGGCAATGGGACATGGTTGTCCAACCATAGTCTCTAAAGTTTCCAGTTTACCTGAAATATGTGGAGAGGCAAGCCTATATATTGACCCAAATAATACTTACAATATTGCAAATGTGATGATTAAGCTTCTGTCAAATAATAAATTAAAGAATCAATTAGTAAAGTTAGGATATGATCAAGTAAAAAAATATACATGGGAGCGATCTGCAGTTGGACATGTAAATGTTATTGATCTTATAAAAAGTAGGGAAAAATGAAAGTTGCTATTATTCATTATTGGTTTTATGGTATGCGAGGTGGTGAAAAAGTAGTAAAAGAAATTTTAAAAATATTTCCTGAAGCTGATATTTTTTCTCACCTATTTATTCCTGAAAATCTCGATGAAGAGATTTTAAAGCATCGGGTGAATACAACTTTTATCAATTCTATGCCATTATCCAAGAAATTATATCAAGCATATTTACCTCTAATGCCATGGGCGTTAAAGATGCTAGAACTGGATAATTATGATTTAATCATATCAAGTGAATCTGGACCAGCAAAAGGCGTTGCAAAGAACCCTAAGGCAAAACATATTTGTTATTGTCACTCACCCATGAGATATATTTGGGACCAGCAATCAGTATACCTTGAACAGAGCGGAATTTTTAAACGATGGTACCTGAAAAGCATAACACCTTTTATGCGCAGGTGGGATATCCAATCATCGGAGAAAGTAGATCACTTTATTGCTAATTCATCTTTTGTTAGTAAACGGATCAAGCGTATATATAATAGGCCCTCTAATGTAATACATCCCCCAGTTGATCTTGATTCCTTTAAAATATTAAAACCTAAAGAGAACTACTTTATACTAGCTGGGCAGCTGGTATCTTACAAGCGTCCAGATATTGCGATAGAAGCATTTAACGAGCTTAAACTCCCTCTTAAAGTGATTGGTACTGGGGATATGGTTAAGCATCTTAAAGGAATCGCTAAAGAAAATATAGAGTTTCTTGGTTTTATCAGTGATCAGGAGTACCAATCTATTTTATCTAAAGCAAGAGCATTAATATTTCCTGGGGTAGAGGATTTTGGTATTGTACCTGTTGAAGCCCAAGCCGCGGGAACACCTGTGATCGCTCTTGCAGAAGGGGGCGCACTTGAGACAGTAGCGGGGTTTTATGCTCAAAAAGGGCCAGAACCAGATAAAAATTATTCGGGTCTCTTTTTTGAAAAACCTATTTCTGGGGATTTAATCAATGGTATACGTATATTTATCGATAATGAGAGTATTTTTTCTTCAAATTTTTGTCAAGAAAATGCAAAACAATTTTCAAAAGAAAAATTTTATAAAGAATTTTCAAACTTTGTTGATAGAGTTCTAAAAAAATGAAGCGCCCGCGCGGAATATTAAAAAATAATGCTACGGCATTATTATTTATATCCAAAATAATTAATCCTGTAATAGTCATGCTCGCAGGCAATCTTTCTTTTTATTATTATTTATTTCCAAAAGATGAGTTTGATTTTTTACCACCACGCTATCAAATGGCAATATTGATTGGGACATTATTCACGATCCTTATTTTTAATTGGTTTGATCTATATAAACCTTGGAGAGGAATAAGTATTTGGCAAGAATTAAGGTTGGTTTTTTTATCATGGGGTATGGTTATTCTAGTCTTAACACTTATTTCTTTCTTTACAAAGACCAGTCAAGATTTTTCAAGGGTATGGATAATTAGTTGGTGGGTTTTTTCTCTTTTGTTAATGGTGTCATTTCGTTTATTTGTCCGATTGAGCCTAAACTACTTTCGAGCACAGGGCTTTAACCAGCGTCAGGTTATCATTGCGGGGGCAGGTTCATTAGGTAAAAAGATATCTTCTAGACTTCAAATTGCTCCGTGGACTGGAATTGATATCATCGCTTATTTTGATGATGACGGCTCAAAAGAAGGACAATTGATCAATAATATTCCTGTCAAGGGTAACCTAGGTGAGATTGGTAGCTTTCTTGAAAAAAATACTGTGGATCAGGTCTGGATTGCCCTTCCGATTGATGCTGGGAAAAAAATCTCAGAGCTTATGCGTTTGATATCTACTTATGATTCTGTTGAAATACGCCTTGTTCCTGATATTTTTGATTTTCGTTTGCTAAATTTTTCTGTATCAGAAATAGTTGGTTTACCAGTCCTTAATCTTACTGACTCACCCATGTATGGAATAAATAAAGTCTCGAAAAAAATTGAAGATCTGGTTGTGTCAATTTTAGCTCTTCTTTTATTGCTACCTGTTTTTAGTATTATAGCGTTAGGAGTCAAGCTAAGCTCTAGAGGTCCAGTCTTTTATAAACAAGAGAGAATGAGCTGGAATGGTTCTACTTTTAATATGTTAAAATTCAGATCTATGCCACAAAATGCTGAAGAAGAAACAGGCGCTAAGTGGGCAAATAAAGATGATAATAGAGCCACCAGATTCGGAGGATTTTTGCGACGGACAAGTCTTGATGAACTGCCTCAACTTATCAATGTTATAAAAGGTGATATGTCGATCGTGGGGCCCCGTCCAGAGCGCCCAATTTTTATAGAAAAATTCAAAAAGGAAATCCCAGATTATATGAACAAGCACCTTGTGAAAGCTGGCATAACTGGTTGGGCTCAAGCTAACGGATGGAGGGGTGATACAGATTTAGCTACCAGAATTGAATATGATTTATATTATATTGAGAATTGGTCAATCCTTTTTGATATAAAAATTATGCTCATAACATTGTTTGGAGGCATGACAGGCAAGAATGCCTACTAATTACTGCTACATTAAATAAACCAAATTCTTTAATTCTATATTTTGTTATTTTTACGATATTAAATTATAGAACTGAAAAAAACTTTGTATTTTCAGGTAAATGGAATCTGTCTTTACAGTTGCTCAGCCTTGTTTTCTTGCAAATCAGGTTGAGTCCGTTATTTATAAATATTATGGTTTCAAATGTTTTGCTGAAGATATTTACAGTGATCGTGATCAAAACTTTTATATTCGAACTCCCGATGATAAAGAGTATATATTTAAAATTTCTAATTTATTGGAAAAAAAGTCTGTAATTATTATGCAAAACGAGTCTATCAAGTTTATTTTTAGAAAAGACCCCAAATTAATGATCCCATTACTATGTAAATCTATGTTGGGAGATGAAATATTGGAATATCATTATAAAGACAATCTGTTTTATATGCGACTATTACATTTTATCCCTGGTAATTTTATAAAGGACCAAAAGAAAAATAAAGATAGTCTTTTTAAAATTGGTTCTTTTTTAGCGAGGCTTGATAACGCATTAGATGGCTTTGACCATAAAGCAGGTCACAGAAATTTTCCCTGGAATTTATCTCAAAATGGGTTTTTAATTGATTTTGGTGATGGTCTAAAGAAAAAAAAATGCAGGTCGATTGTTGAATCATTTTTAATAAAAAAAATGGATTATTTAAATGAAAATCATTTTTATTTGAGAAAAGGAATTATTCATAATGATGGAAATGATCATAATATTATCGCAGATGATTATGGAAATGCTATTGGTATAATTGATTTTGGTGACATGGCATATTCATACATAGCTTCAGAGCCTGCGATTGCAATGGCGTATGTCTCTATTGATAGCAAAGATCCTTTCTTAGATATGGCAAGTGTTTTAAAAGGGTTTCATAAGTTTTATAAACTATCAGATGCTGAGTTGTGTTTTACAATCTATCTAGTATGCCTCCGTTTATCTATATCAGTCACAATGTCGAGCTATCGTAGCGGACTTTTCCCTGATAATAAGTATTTGACAATTTCCGAAAATCACGCCTGGAATTTTTTAAAAAAAATGCAAAATGAAAATTTAGAAGATTGGGGCGATAGACTTCTTAATTATGCTAAGTCGTAGATCAATTGAAAAATTGAGGGAAAAGCACATTGCACCCTCTTTTAGTATTTCTTATGATAACCCAATACATATTATTTCTGGTAAAGGACAGTATCTTTATGATTCAGAAGGGAATGAGTTTCTTGATGCTGTAAACAATATTCAGCATATTGGACATTCTCATCCTAGAGTTTCGGAGGCCATAGAAAAACAATCAAAAAAACTTAATGTTAATACCAGATATCTTGATGAATTGATAGTCCAATATGCTAAAGATTTGACACAAAAGTTGCCTAAAGGTTTAGACGTTTGTTATTTTACTAATTCAGGGAGTGAATCAAATGATCTTGCCCTTCGTATTGTTCGGACACTCTTTAAAAACAAAGAGACTATAGTTTTAGAGGATGCATACCATGGCCATACTTCAGCGTTAATTGAGGTTAGTCCATATAAGTTTAATGGTTTAGGCGGCTCAGGTTGCCCAGATTTTGTTCATGTTCTATCGCGGCCAGATCCATACAGAGGTAAATATGTTGGACGGAATTGTTTTAAAGATTATATCAAAGATTTAGATAATATATTATGTCTTCTAAAAAAGAAAAAGAATGCTGGCGTTTGCTTTATAGTAGAGCCAATTATGGGTTGCGGGGGCCAAATTGTTTTCCCTCCAGGATTTCTTAGTGCTGCTTTTAAACTTATACGAGAAAATGGAGGAATTTGTATAGCCGATGAAGTCCAGATAGGTTTTGGTAGGATGGGCACACACTATTGGGGATATGAAACTGAGAGTGTTGTTCCAGATATAATAACTATTGGGAAATCAATGGGTAACGGACATCCTTTATCAGCAGTTGTTACGACCAGAGAAATATCAGACAAATTTAATAATGGAATGGAGTACTTTAATTCATTTGGTGGGAATCCAGTTTCATGTGCAGTAGGGAGATCCGTTTTAAAAGTAATTGAGGAAGAAAAATTACAAGAAAATGCACATAAAACAGGTTCCTATTTAATTCGATTATTAGAAGATTTAAAAAAAAAACATACAATTATTGGAGATGTTAGGGGGCGTGGTTTATTTGTCGGAATTGAGCTCGTACGTGATCATTCTACAAAAGAGCCAGCAGATATTGAATCAAAAAAGTTAATCAACATGATGAAGGAGAAAGGTGTTTTGTTAAGTGTTGATGGTCCTTTTAATAATGTTATTAAGTTAAAACCACCACTTGTGTTCAACAAAGAAAACGCTAAATTTTTGGTATATAAGCTGGGCCAAACTCTAGAAGAAATTAAAGAGTAGATATAAAAATGAAAAAGTCACTTTTTGTCACAATAGCTTTAATACTTATACTTTTTTCAATAGTTTTTATGGAAAAGATTCAAAAAAAATATTTTTCTAATCAATGGGAGAACCAATCTATTTTTGAGATAAATCGCGAATCTCCACGAGCTCATTTTTTTTCTTTTGAATCTGAAAAATTAGCAAAATCGCGTAATAGAGAAAATTCTATCTATTTTAAGTCTTTAGATGGAGATTGGAATTTCCATTTTTCAAAAAACCCTGATGACGCAGTCAAAGGTTTTGAAAAATTAAATTTTGATCATGGTGATTGGGATTCTATAAAAGTGCCTGCAAATTGGGAACTTCAGGGGTACTCTGCGCCCATTTATATAAACACAGATTATCCGTTTGATCCAAACCCTCCTTATGTGCCTCATCAGTATAATAATGTAGGAAGTTATATTCATTATTTTGAGATTGAAAAGAGCTGGGTAGACAGAGATATATTTTTACATTTTGGTGGAGTTCGATCTGCATTTTATGTCTGGGTTAATGGTGAAATGGTTGGTTATAGCCAAGGGTCAAAAACTCCTGCTGAGTTTGAAATAACAAACAAAATAAAAAAAGGCAAAAACAAAATATCGGTAAAGGTTTTTCGATTCTCTGATGGGTCTTATTTGGAATGTCAAGATACATGGCGTCTAAGTGGGATAGAGCGTAGTGTTTATTTATATGCTATACCTAAGGTTAGAATTGCGGATTATTTCATTAAGCCTAGCTTAGATGATAGTTATAAGCAAGGCATCTGTTCACTAGAAGTAGATCTTGTAAACAAAGAAAGATATACTGGGAAATATCACCTAGCTTTAAAAATAAAAAAGGATAAAAAAACATTTTTGGATATTGAAAAAACGACCAGCATTGATTCAACAAAAAAAATCTTTTTTTATGCAAATATAGGGCGGATTAACCCCTGGTCCGCCGAAACGCCTGAATTATATGAGCTGGAGCTGTCATTATTTGATAATCAAAGAAATTTAATTCAGACTATTATTCAAGATATCGGGTTTAGGCGAGTGGAGCTAGAGAATGGGAAATTACTTATTAATGGTAAAAAAATTGTTATTAAAGGTGTTAACCGGCATGAATGGGATCCGATTAATGGTAGAGTGATTAATGAAGAGTCTATGCTCTTAGATATTAAACTCATGAAAGAAAATAATATTAATGCAGTTCGAGCATCGCACTATCCAAATCAAGAGCGCTGGTATGAGCTATGCAATAAATATGGTCTTTATGTAGTTGACGAGGCAAATATAGAAGCTCACGGAATGGAATGGACAAAATTTGGGTATCAGCATTTAACAAATGACACAAGCTGGGCAGACCAATTCTTAGATAGGGCTCGACGAATGGTTGAGAGAGATAAAAATCAAACTTGTGTTATTATCTGGTCTATGGGTAATGAGGCAGGTAACGGTATTAATTTTAGAAAAATTTATAATTTGATTAAGAAAAGAGACAATACACGACCAGTCGTATATGAGCAAGCTGGATTAGATAATAATACGGATATTGTATTTCCAATGTATAAAAAATTAAAATATCTTAAGGATTATGTAGCGAAAGGTCCAAAACGGCCGCTGATTCTTTGCGAATATGCTCATGCTATGGGGAATAGCGTTGGTAACTTAAAAGATTATTGGGAAATAATAGATGAAAATGATGTCTTGCAGGGTGGTTTTATTTGGGATTGGGCAGATCAGGTTTTACTAAAAACAGATTCTTCTGGTAATGAATACTGGGCCTATGGTGGGGATTTTAAATCTGAAATTTCAAAAAATGATTCTAATTTTTGTGCAAATGGTTTAGTAGCAGCAGATAGGTCATTAAATCCTCATATTCATGAGGTAAAAAAAGTTTATCAGCCAATTAAGTTTAAAATTATTGATCAAAATCAGATTTCTTCAAGAATAACAAAAGTGCTAATTGAAAATAAGTATGATTTTTTAAATCTTGATCATTTGAATTTTACTTGGATGATTGAAGAAGATGGAAAAAAAATTATGAGTGGTAGGCTTACCAAATTGAATTTAAATCCATATGAAAGCGAAATATTTTCTTTTAATCATGGGAACATACAGAGTTCTTCTGGAAGTGAGTATTTTTTAACTATTTCTGCAAAAACAAGTAAGAAATCTGATCTTTTGCCTAAAGGATTTTTAGTGGCATGGGAGCAGTTCTATTTACCCATCAAAAAAGAACCAATTGATAAATCATCAAACCTATTATCATCAATTGACTTAGTGCAATTTCCAACGCATTTTGAAATAGTTGGGGAAAAATTCAAGGCGTTTATTGACCGTGAATATGGACACTTAGCTCAATTTGAATATATGGAATCAAATTTATTCCTTAGTGGCATTAAACCTCATTTTTGGAGGGCTCCAATAGATAATGATATTGGTAATAAAATGCCTGAAAGATTAGGAATTTGGAAAAATATTGATGAAAATATAGAATTAGAGAGTTGCATTGCTAAAAAATTAAAAAATTCCATAGAAATTACTTCAATTTCAAGACACACTCTATCTGAAGCAGTAATTAAAACCCAATATCTGTTTTATGGAAGTGGTGCCATAAGATTCAAACAATCAATAATTGAAATTGATAACAGCTTGCCTGAGCTACCTCGCTTTGGAGTTAAAATGACTTTGGCAGATGGCTTTAGTACTATCTCTTGGTTTGGAAGAGGTCCTCATGAGTCTTATTCTGATAGAAAGTCTTCAGCTAAGATAGACTTTTATTCGGGAAATGTCTGGGAGCAAACATTCCCCTATGTGAGGCCGCAAGAGACTGGAAATAAAACTGATGTTTATTGGATGGCTCTTCAAAATAGTAAGATTGGTCTAATGGCTAAAGGCCATACCTTATTTGATGCTAGTGCTCATCAATATCCTTATAGCGATCTTGATAATGATCCAAAAGACAAAAAACATGGGAAACTTGATATTAAGCCAAAGGATCAGGTTGATTGGTTAATTGATTCTAAGCAAATGGGCGTTGGTGGCGATGACAGCTGGGGTGCGAAGCCACATAAAAAATATACTTTAAAACCTGAGAAGTATTCACTTGAAATTTTTCTTGTTCCATTTGAAAATGGTGATGATTTAAGACAGGTATCAAAAATCAATTTTTGATACCTGTCTTAATATAATATGGGTGGATCTATTTAATTATTAAATTATCATCAAATATTTATAATTATGAGATATTCTGATAAGTACTTTATGAAAAAAGCTATCGCCGAAGCTTTAAAAGCAGATTCTGAGGTATATCCAAATCCAAAAGTTGGATGTGTAATTGTGAAAGATGAAAAAATAATTGGGCGAGGCTATCATAGAAAATTTGGTTCTGCACATGCAGAGGAAGTAGCGGTTAAATCAGCACCTAAAAAATTGCATAATGCAAGTATATATATAACCTTAGAGCCATGTGCGCATTTTGGTAAGCGCCCTCCATGCATTGACTTGATTAATAAATATAATTTTAAAAAAGTTGTTATAGCAAATTTGGATCCTAGTCCAATAGCAGAGGGTGGGATTAAGAATCTGAGAACTAATGGTGTAAAAGTTATTACTGGTGTTTGTGAATCGGAGGCAAAACAAATTAATCGTAGATTTTTTACTTTTCATGAAAAGGGGAGGCCATATGTTATTTTAAAATACGCTTCAACACTGGACGGTTTTTTAGCGAAAAAAAATGGCAACTCTAAATGGATTACTGGAAAATCGGCTCGCCGATCAGGCTACAAATTAAGAGCCGAATGTGATGCAATACTTTTAGGTTCAAAAACCATTTTAAAAGATAATCCCGATTTATCTAGTCATGGAGTTGGTAGGGACCCCTTAATTGTTGTAGTAAATCCTAACACCTCTATACCAACTGACTTTAGTATTCACAAAAAAAAACCATTATTTATAAAAAATGGGTTAACAAAGGATAAGAAAAGAAATATTCCCATTATTTTAGATCAGTTGAAATTTAATGGTATTCAGTCATTGCTTGTTGAAGGAGGCGGTCAGACTATTGGTGCTTTCATAGAGTCCGAAATATTTGATGAAATCAACCTATATCTTGCCCCTAAATTTTTAGGCGCAGGTATACCAGTTTATTCAAAAATTGGTAATTTAGAAGATGTATATAATTTAACAATTGATAAAGTAGAAATTTTTGAGAAGGACGTTCGGATAAAATATTTTAGGAATTGGTAATGTTTACTGGTATAGTGGAGGAAAAAGGAATAGTTAGATCTGTAAGTCAGAATTCAGATGGTTTAGTGGTTGATGTCCAGGGTAGCCTGATTTTTAATGATCTCAATATTAATGATAGTATCTCTTGTTCAGGAATTTGTCTAACGGTAATTAAAATAAAAGATAATATTTTTACGGTTCAGATAGTTGATGAGACCATTAATCGGTCTAATGCAGGCAATTGGCAGAAAGGGACTCAAATAAATTTAGAACGCGCATTGCTACCAACTACCAGGCTTGGAGGACATTTTATTCAAGGGCATATTGATTCTATTATCTCGGTAATTAAGGTATATGAAAAAGATCGCTCAGCTTGGATGAGATTTGAATTAGAAAATTCATTCGAAAAGTACATTATTCAAAAGGGTTCGGTCGCATTAGATGGGGTTAGTTTAACAGTCGCAAAGAAGAATACTAAGGACTTTGAAGTGGCGGTTATTCCACATACAATGGAGCTTACCACTTTTGGTTCCTTAAAGACTGGCTGTACTGTTAATTTGGAAGTAGATATGATGGCTAAATATTTAGAAAACCTAATAAAAAAATAGAAATGAAATTCCACACTATTCCAGATGCTGTGAAAGATATTAGCAATGGCAAAATGATAATTGTCGTAGATAACGAAGATCGTGAAAATGAAGGTGACATAGTTATGGCATCTGAACTAATCACTCCAGACGCTGTTAATTTTATGGCTAGGGAAGCTCGAGGTTTGATTTGTGTTTCAATTAGCGAGAAAAGAGCAAAAGAGTTATATCTTGAACAAATGAATCGTAGAAATACAAGCTTACATGAGACTGCTTTTACCGTTAGCGTTGATGCAAAGAATAATACAACTACTGGAATTTCAGCTTTTGACCGGGCTGAAACAATACGCGTATTAATCTCAGAAAATTCTTCGCCAGATGATTTGGCAAAGCCAGGTCATATTTTTCCAATTGTTGGAAAAGAGGGGGGCGTTTTAAGGAGGGCAGGTCATACGGAAGCCAGTATGGATTTATCTGTTCTCGCTGGATTAAAGGCTAGTGGTGTCATTTGTGAGATTATGTCAAAAGATGGTTCAATGGCTAGGCGTGATGAACTTCTATCGTTTGCCAAAAATCATAAATTGAAGATTATAACTATATCTGATTTAATTCGATACCGTAGAAAAATTGAGACCATTGTTAATAAAGTTGAGCAAATTAACTTACCAACTCTTTATGGTGATTTTCAATTACACCTTTTTGATGATCTCTATGGAGGTGGAACCCACTTAGCTCTTACTCTAGGTGAAGTAGGGAATAAACAACCTACTCTTGTGAGAGTTCATTCTGAATGTTTGACAGGAGATGTATTTGGTTCTCAAAGATGTGATTGTGGGGCTCAATTAGATTTAGCAATGAAAACTATTTCAGATAAGGGATCAGGAATTATTGTCTATTTAAGACAAGAAGGACGTGGCATTGGCTTGAAGCATAAAATTCAAGCATACAAATTACAAGAAGGTGGTATGGATACAGTAGAGGCTAATGAAAAATTAGGTTTCCCGCCTGATATGCGCGATTATGGGGTAGGTGCAGAGATTTTAAAAAACCTAGGCGCTAAGGAACTAATCGTAATGACAAATAATCCCAAAAAGTTAATTGGGCTTGAAGGGTATGGTTTAAATATTGTTGATCGGATACCAATAGTTACTACGCCGACTAATGAAAACTCTAAATATTTAAAAACCAAAAAAGAAAAACTAGATCATAAATTAGAATTATGATTGCAATTGTAGTCAGCAAATTTAACGGTGAGATTACTAATGGTCTTTTAGATGGTTGTTTAAAAGCATTTAAAAAATTTCATTTTTCCTCAGAAAATGTTACGGTAGAATATGTTCCAGGTGCGTTTGAATTACCAGCATCAGTTCTTAACCTCTGCCGTGATTCAGAAAATCATATAGTTATTGCTTTGGGCTGCGTTATAAAAGGGGAGACTGACCATTATCACTACATATGTGAATCAGTCTCAAAAGGACTAATGGATGTTTCTTTAAAAGTAAAAACGCCTACATTATTTGGTGTATTGACTTGTCAAAATGTAAAACTTGCTACTGATCGTAGTAGTGACAATCTAGACAAGAATAAAGGATATGAGGTTGGTATATCAGCAATGCGTTTAATGGAGAAAAATCAATTAATTTGATAAATAAGGAATATATATTTTCTATTCAAAAAATTCTTTTTTTATAACTAGTATTTTCATAGTCAATCTTTCTTTTATTTTTGGCCAAGAATCGGTTCGTCAGTCTGTAAAATATAAAAAAATTCAAAAACGAATACAAAAAGGCTGGAATACATGGAATAACCAAAGTGTATTACAACATGTTTTATTACCACAGGGGTTCGGAATTAATTTATCATTTAAAAAGCAAGATAATTTAAATGAGCAATTTTTGACGAAATCTGTTATTCACGAAAGCAAAGATAATTCCTGCAAAATTATTCTTGGTAGCCATAGTCTCGATGGTAGCTACACTGAGTTAGATATAGAATTGGGAAAAATTAATTTTAATATTAAGTCTGCACATGTAGGAAAGGATTTGGTAATTCTTATTGATCCTGGTGAATTGCCGAAAAATGAAGTAAAACTAGTTTTGGAGACTATGCTATTATGGAATAGTAAGGGAAACTTTAGTCGGAATCAAACAATGCTTAAAGCAGTTCTACCTGGGAAAATTGTTAAAATTTTTACAACAGAAAAAGAAGTCGTCGAAGATCCTTATATTCCGACAAAAACACCCTATCTTTGCTTTTGGCTTAATAGGAAGATTGGTATCTCAACTGGAATAAAAAGATCCATTCCTCAGATACAGTCTATAATCAATCTAGAAAAAAAAAGAATGCAAAATCGTGCAAGTATTTATGACGATCTTTCTAAAATATATTCGGCCATTGAATCATCATTAGGATGGAGCCTCGTTTTTGAACCTAGGTTTCATCGTGTAATATCAACAATGGATCGTTCAAATGGTGGAAGGAATGAAGGCCAATATTCTCTTAATTGGGACAACTTCTTTTTATCTTATTTATCAGGAATTTTCAGTCAAGACCTTGCCTATGTTAATATAATAGAACTTTTCCACGTTCAGGAAGGGGAGGACTCTATTATAAAAAATAACATATTAAATAAAATTGAAGATATTGAGATGCCCACAATTCCAATAGGTAGTGTTTTAGTTAAAGAAATATATAAGATGCATCCAAACATGTGGTTTCTAGAATCTTGTTTTGAAGGCTTGCTTGGCTGGAATAGATGGTGGCCAAGAAATAGAATAAATAATGGACTTCTTAGCTATAGCCAATCAGATATAAAAAAATATATAAATAAATCCAAAAATGGCACTTCTAATGGGAATGATAATAGTATGTATCTTTTTCCAATTTACAATGATGTCAATTACAATAAAAAAACAGGGAATTTCTTATTGCAGGATGTTGGGTTAAACAGTTTATATATAGCTGACTGTGTTGCCTTACTTGAAATTGCAAAAATATTAAATCGGAATGAGGAGGCTTTGGAGCTGGAGTCTCGTATTAAATATTTTAAAAGGGAGATGGAGGGTCTTTGGGGTAAATATTATGGTGCATATCTTAATTATAATACAGAATCTGATACACTATCTAAGAGCATTCATGGTACAATATTTTTCCCATTATTAGCTCAATTAGGAGACGCTGAGCAAAAAGAAAGTATTTTAAATAAATTTAATAATGAAAAGTTTATTCTTTATGAAGATGGAATGTGGCCAGCTATTAATTTTTTAACTTATTTAAGCTTTCGCAAATCTGGTTTTATTAAAGAAGCAAAAGAGTTGTCATTTAAATCTAATCAATTATTAAAATTGGGTTTAAATAAAGAAGAATATTTAATTGCAAATCCTTTTAATAATTCAAACACTTTAGATTTGGCTGGTCTGGTATCAAAAAAATATAGTTTTGACATTGCTCTGCTTGGTATAATGGAGTTTATTGAAAGGGGTTTGATTCCAAAACCAGAATTATTAATAAAATGATTACAGAAAAAATAATAAATTGGAAACAACCATCAGATTGGATAAAAATAGAAACCCTTGATACCCATACAGCGGGTGAACCATTAAGGATAATAATAGGTGGATTTCCTAATTTAAAAGGTGAAACTGTTTTAGAAAAAAGGTCTTATTTAAAAGAAAATCATGATGACCTAAGAAGTTTAATTATGTCAGAACCTAGAGGGCATAGGGACATGTATGGAGCTCTTTTGGTAAGTCCAGACAACGAAGATTCGGACTTGGGAGTAATCTTTATGCATAACGATGGTTATTCAACTGGTTGTGGGCACGCTATTATCGCAATAGCAAAAGTTATATTTGGAATAGAAATGTCTAAGTCTAAATTTTTTAAGCCTTATATAAACATAGATGTTCCTTCAGGAAGAGTAAGGGCGGATGCAATATTAGAAAAAAATAATTTAATGGGCGTTAGATTTAAAAACGTACCTTCTTTTGTATATAAGATAGATGGTGAATTAAATATAAATGGTTTAGGAAGGATTAAATATGATATAGCTTATGGTGGTGCATATTATGCGATTGTGAATTCTGAGGATGTGGGTTTGAAATGTGAACCAATGTACCAAAGGGAATTAATTAGTATTGGAATGAAAATAAAAAATACTATTCAAAGTACAATAGATTTAATATGTCCAATAGATAATAAAAATTTTAATTTGTATGGTACAATCTTTACAGGTCCTCCTGAATATCAAAGCAATCATAGTCGTAATGTTTGCGTTTTTGCGGATGGGCAAATAGATAGAAGCCCAACAGGCACTGGGGTGAGTGCCAGAGCTGCTATCCTTTATGAAAGAGGTAAGATAACTTTGAATGAAGAATTAATTATTGAGAGTATTATTGGTTCAACTTTTAAAGTTTCAATTTCAGAGGCGAATGAAGAAGGTTCGCGTAATACGGTAATCCCAAATGTTAGTGGAGAGGCTTTTATAACATCTCGCAATAGTTATATTTTAGATCCAAAAGACCCATATAAGAATGGATTTTTGATATAGAAAGTTTTTGGTCTGTAAATTGAGTTGCGAATAATTATTAGTTATGTAGTCTTATGGAAATGAATTTTTTATTATTAACCATTGAAATTAAAAAAACAAGAATTATTATTTAACTTAACGATAGAATTTTTTGGGGAAATATTTTTATGAGTGATATTACTTTATTGGTGATGGCAGCTGGCATGGGATCAAGGTATGGAGGGTTAAAGCAGCTTGATCCTGTTGGGCCAAATAGAGAAACTATTATTGATTATTCAATATATGATGCGATTCAGTCAGGATTTAGCCAAGTCGTTTTTATAATAAGAAAAGAATTTGAGAATCAATTCCGTGAAAATATAAGTAATAAATATTTAGAAAGAATTGATGTTAAACATGTCTTTCAAGAGTTAGAAAATTTGCCAGATGGATATAAATGCCCGGGCGATAGAAAAAAACCGTGGGGTACTGGTCATGCTATATTATGTGCGCAAAAAATTATTAAAAATCCATTTGTAGTAATCAATGGAGATGACTTTTATGGTCTTCATTCATTTAAGGTCATATATGACTACTACTCCTCTAAAAAACCAAAAGACCCGGGCCTATGCATGGTATCTTATAAACTTGATAACACTCTCTCTAAGCATGGGGCTGTTACTCGAGGTCTTTGTACGGTCGAATCCTCTTCTTTGACTTCAGTAAAAGAAGTTTCTGGTTTAAAGCGGGCAGATAATGGGGTGCTGTCCGAACTAGATTATTTCCTTACCGGGCAAGAGCCCGTCTCTATGAATTTTTGGGGATTCACTCCTGAAATTTTTCAATATTTAAATTATGGATTCAAGGAGTTTATGGATAATGAGGGATTAGATTTAAAATCCGAATTTTTGATTCCTACTATTATTAATAATTTAATTAGCAGTGGAAAAGAAAAGATTGAAGTTCTAAATAGTGATTCAAAATGGTTTGGGGTTACATATTTAGAAGATAAAAAGAATGTTATTGATAAAATTAAAAAATTAACCGATAACAATACTTATCCAAGTCCACTTTTCTAAACGTGCAACCTCAAACACTAAATAAGCAAGAAATATTCTCTCATATTTCTATGAAAGATGCTATCAAACAGATGGAATGGGCTTTCAAAAATATATATGAAAATTCTTCTATTATTCCAATTAGATCCAACATTGATTTTACCAAAACAGAATCCACTTTGATTATGCCTGGGTTTATCCCTAATAATCCCTTTTATATTGTTAAAATAATTAACATAAGCTCAGTTCGAAAACCTTCAATTGTTGGGACTGTTAACGTCTTTGATTTTGAATCTGGTAAACTAATTGCTTTAATGGATGCCGCTTCTATCACACAAATAAGAACTGGAGCTGCCTCTGGGTTGGCGACAAAATATTTGTCTCATAAAAATTCCAAATATTTGTGTGTTTTCGGTACTGGTGTGCAAGCTTTCTCTCAAATAGAAGCTATTCTAGAGGTTAGAGATATCTCTTCTATAGGTATAATTAGCACCAGTTATTCTAAAGGGTTCTCCTTTTCAAAAAAAATTGAAAAAAAATTCTCTATTGAGTGTCGCCCTCTTAAATGTTTTGATATACCACCTAATTCTATTATTTGCACGGCAACTACCTCACAACTACCATTATTTTCAGATCCTTATGTTCCTAATGGTTGCCATATTAATGCTATCGGTTCCTACAAGCCAAGCTCAAGAGAAATTCCTTCAGATACTGTTGTTAGAGGGAAGATCGTTGTTGATGATCTGAAGTCCTGCTCTTTAGAGGCTGGTGACCTTTTAATTCCAGAAAAAGAAGGTAAGTGGTCCATGGGAAAAATTTATTGTGAATTAGGTGAGTTGGTATTAGGATTCGCCTCTCCAAGAGAAAATAATAAAGAAATTACTCTATTTAAGTCTGTTGGCAATGTGATACAGGATCTTGCTATTGTTAACTATATTATGGATCAATTGTAAAAAACCACTTTAAGAAAAAAAATATGAAAATTCTTGTAACAGGAGGAGCTGGATTTATAGGATCCCATCTATGCGAAAAAGTTCTAGAGGAAGGGAACGAAGTCATATGTTTAGACAACTTTTTTACTGGTTCCAAAAAAAATGTTAAACTTTTAGAAAAATTTAAATCTTTCCAGGTTGTTGAGCATGATATAACAGAACCCATTGATATTTCTGTTGATCAAATTTACAATCTAGCATGTCCAGCTAGTCCAAAATATTATCAGGAAGATCCAGTTAAAACCATTAAAACTAATGTTCATGGGTCAATTAATATGCTTGAATTAGCCATGAATAATAATGCTAAAATTCTTCAGGCTTCAACCTCTGAAGTTTATGGAAACCCAACTGTGCATCCTCAATATGAAAATTATCATGGAAGTGTTAATCCTATTGGCCCTAGAGCATGCTATGATGAAGGTAAGCGTGCTTCTGAAACTTTGTTTTCCGATTATCATAGGCAATACGAAATTGACATTAGTATTGCCAGAATTTTCAATACCTATGGCCCAAGAATGGAAATAAATGATGGCAGAGTAATTTCAAATTTTTTTGTCCAAGCTATCAATAATATGCCTATAACTATCTATGGTGCTGGTGATCATTCAAGATCATTTTGTTATATTGATGATTTAGTTGATGGGTTAACTAGGTTAATGCATAGTAGCATTTCTGAACCAATTAATTTAGGAAACCCTAGCGAAGTTTCAATATTAGAATTGGCCAAAGAAATTAAAGAAATTTCTGGATCTTCTAGCGAAATCGTCTTCAGTGAATTACCTGTAGATGACCCTTTAAAGCGCAAACCTGATATAAAAAGAGCGCGAAAATTATTAAAATGGGAACCACGTATTTCAAGATCAGAAGGCTTGTTAAAGACCTATGAATATTATAATAGGCTCATTCAAAATTCAAATTCATAGAAAAATAGAGTATCCATAAAATTTTTTATGAAAGTTTCGGTCATTATACCTACCTATAATCGTATTCAATTCGTTGGAACAGCAATAAAATCAATAATAAATCAAACTTATAAGCCTCTAGAAATAATTCTAATTGATGATGGTTCTAACGATGGAACATCTGATATGGTGAAAAAACAATTTCCTTTTGTTGAATTGTTTTATCAGCCTAATAGTGGAGTTAGTTGCGCTAGAAATAAAGGTATTAAAATGGCTCGGGGTGATTGGATTGCCTTTCTCGATTCAGATGATGAATGGCTTCCTCAAAAGTTAAACAAACAAACTCATTCCATTCGTAATAACCCTAATATTTTATTTTTTCATTCGAATGAAATCTGGATAAAGGATGGCTTGCGAATTAATCAAGGGAAAAAACACGCAAAATACGGGGGGTGGATATTTGAAAAATGTTTGGATATATGTCGAATTTCACCATCTTCTGTAGTTATGCATAAATCAATATTTCAAAATATTGGTTTGTTTGATGAGGACCTTCAAATTTGTGAGGATTACGATATGTGGTTGCGTGTAACCGCTAGGTACAAAGTATTTTATTCGAATGAATTTTTAATTAACAAATATGGTGGGCATGATGATCAGCTTTCAAAAGCTCTAAATGGAATAGAAAATTATAGAGCCTATGCAATCGAAAAATTACTTAGGCAAGGAGGATTGAATAAAATGCAATATATGATAGCTATGGATATGTTAATAAAAAAATTAGAAGTATATAAAGCAGGGCTACTAAAAAGAGATAAGGAAAAAGAAGCAATAAAAATAGAAAAAAAGATTCGATTTTGGGCTAGCAAATCCAATTATTAGTTAAAAAAACATTTTTTTATAATTAATTAACTTTTTAGTTAATAATAATCGTAAAATAGCTAGACAGAACTAAAATAAATGTTTAATTAATGTTAATTATAGATAAGATAAAAAATAACCCATCCTCAGTTCTCGTTTTTGGTGATATTATGTTAGATGAGTTTATTATTGGTAGTGTTGATCGGATCTCTCCTGAAGCTCCTGTTCCTATTGTTGTGGGTGAGGAAAACTTAACCACTCTTGGTGGGTGTGGAAATGTAATCAGAAATTTATTTAACATCGGGGTTAATATTAATTTGATTAGTGCTGTAGGAGATGATTCCACGGGGGAGATAATAAAGAAAAAAATAGATGAAATGGGTTTAAAGTATGACGGGCTTTCAATATGTAAAAAAACTAAATCTACTAGGAAAATGCGGGTAATTGCTGAAAGACAACACATCGTGCGTGTTGACTGGGATTCTAATGGTTTAAATAAATTAGATTCCAGAAAGACCTTGGATGTGATTTCGAAAGGCCTTCAATATTCTGATGGAGTTATTATTAGTGATTATGATAAAGGTTTTTGTACTAATGAAATAACAAGTTTTTTAATTAAAGAAGCTCAAAAAAACCAGACAGATGTTTTTATTGATCCTAAGGGCAGAGACTGGACTAAATATTCTGGTGCAACTGTAATTACGCCTAATTTAAAGGAAGCCGAAATGATTCTTGGTGATTCTATTGGAAATGATACAGCGGTTGAGTTAGCTGGGAAAAAAATATGTGGTCTTTATAATATTAAAACATGTATTATTACTCGAGGTTCAGAGGGTATTTCAGTAATTAATAAAAATCAGTGTTTGCATATTCCTTCAAATGCAAGAGAAGTCTTTGATGTAAGTGGCGCTGGTGATACAGTAATAGCATGTTTAACTTCAGCTTTATTATCTGGCATTGATCTAATTCAAGCAGTAACTTTCGCAAATAGCGCGGCGGGATTAGTTGTGGGGCACGTTGGAACTGTACCTATTAGAATGGATGAATTAAAGTCAATAGAGTTTTAATAAGAAATTATATGGATAAAATTAAAATATTTAGAAGCCTTTCGGGTATTTTTTGGCTATGTATATGTCTCAATGCTCAGTCTTGGGTTGAAGTAAGTTCATCAGACCCAAAAGAATCTGCTTGGACTGTGAATTCTTTATCAAATAACACAACTCAGGTCTTTTTTGAGTTGTCTGGTTTTTACATGGTTGATAATAAGGATAATAAAAAAAGTATCAACTTTCCTGATAGTGCACCAATATTAGAATCTGGAGATCCAGACCTTCCGCAAGTCGCGAGATCAATAATTATTCCTGATGTGGCAAACATGATTCTAGAGGTAATTAAATCGGAATTTATTGATATACCAGATGTTGATATTATTTCTTCCAAGGGCAACTTATACCGGAACACCCCTATTTCTTCAGTCCCCTTTACTTACAGTGAAGTCTATGAAAAGGATCTTTTCTATCCAGAAAAGATTGCCTTTCTTAGAGACCCATACATTTTAGGTTTTGTGAGGGGGCAAACAATAGTTATCCGCCCTATTCAATATAATCCAATAAGTAATACTTTGCGTGTATATACTAAGATTGAATTAAAAATCAAAGAAGATGGAGTGAGTACAATTAATCCGCTAGTCCAGTATCCTTCAAAAAATATTATTAATCGCAGTCATCACCTTATTTACGAGGATCATTTTTTAAATTATTCTAGTACTGCTTTGAGGTATGATCCTCTAGGTGAACTAGGTAAGATGCTTGTAATTTGTCATGGCCCCTTTATGGATGCAATGGCTCCCTTCATAGAATGGAAAAATGTTAAAGGCATTCCTACTGAAATTATAGACGTTAATGATATTGGTAGTAGTTCTGATGAAATAAAAGAGTTTGTAGAAAATTATTATTACCAAGAGAGCTTGGCTTTTTTGCTTTTAGTGGGTGATATAGAGCATATCCCATCGCCACGTTTTTCACTTGGGAACGGATCCAATAGTCCAGCCGATCCTTCTTATGGTTTTCTAGCAGGTGATGATTTTTATCCTGAGGTTTTTGTAGGGCGGTTTTCTGCTGAAGATACGGTACATGTAAATACAATGGTATCTCGAACGATTGCTTATGAAAGATATCCAGAACCTAATGGTGATTGGTTCAAAAAAGGTTCAGGTTTTGCTTCCAATCAAGGCCCTGGAGATGATGGGGAGTATGATGATGATCACTTGGATATAATCAGAGAAAAACTTCTGGACTATAATTATATAGAGATTGATCAGATATATGACCCTACTGGGACTGTTTCTCAAGGCGAAAGCGCAATTAACGAAGGAAGGTCAATTATAAACTATACTGGGCACGGTTCAAATTCAGGTTGGGGCAATGGTTGTCCTATGAACAATACAGATGTAAATAGTTTAGTGAATACAGATGGGAAATGGCCGTTTATATGGACCGTTGCCTGTGTTACTGGAGAGTTCCATGTAGGCACATGTTTTGCCGAAACTTGGCTGAGGGCAACACATGACGATCAGCCTTCGGGGGCATTAGCAAAATTTGCATCTACAGTAAATGCCGCATGGAATCCTCCAATGGATGCTCAGGATGAAATGAATTCAATTTTTGTTGAGTCCTATGAAAATAATATAAAGCGTACTTTTGGAGGCCTTTCATTAAACGGTTGTATGGAAATGAATGATAACTATGGAACTGCTGGTTACCATGAAACTTTATTTTGGACAATCTTTGGTGATCCTTCTGTTGTTGTCCGTTCTGATATACCTCAGGAATTAAATATAAATTTTGAAAGTATATTGATCATTGGTGAGACTGAATATAGTCTTAATACAGGTGCTGGAGGGGCTAATGTTGCAATCTCTAGGAACGGGAACTTATTAGGTGGGGCTATTTCTGATGTTAGTGGAAATGCTTTAGTCGTTTTTGAAAATCCTATAGAAGTCCCAGGTGAGCTCCTGTTGGTTGTTACTGGATATAACTCGATTCCTTTTGAAGCATCAATAAATGCTATTGCACCTGAAGGCCCGTATGTTCTATTAGAAGAATTTAATGTTTATTCAAGTGGGTGGTCAGACGAAAACGATAATTTAAATTTTGGAGAGACAGGTTACATGATGGTAAATGTAAATAATTCAGGAAATGAGGATGCAAATGGTTTAATATTAAATCTATACAACCCAGATGGGTTAGTAAGTTTAGATGTTAGTTCATTTGAAATAGATTCGCTTCTATCTGGTCAAGATAGTTTGGTCGGACCTTTCCAATTTCAGATTGGAGTCAATATTGAAGATCAGCAGGAAATTAATTTTATCTTGGATGCTGTATCGGGTGAGCAGAGCTGGGAATATGAAATTGATATATCGGCGAATGCGCCAAACTTTGATATTGTTAGTTTAAGTTTTGCCAATTTAAGTTTAGATCCTGGGGATTCGGACAGCCTTAACATTGTAATTGAAAATATTGGCCATGCTCCCCTTCATCTCCCAGATTTTAATTTAAATACTATTGACCCAAATTTTACAATAAATGGTGATTTTAATAGTAGTAATAATGATCCTTATTGGGATATTGAAAGTCAAATCAGTATAAATTGTCTTTTGACGGCAGAGGAAGAGGTGTTGCCTGGTTATACTGGCTTAATTAGTTTAAACATAGGATCGTTAAATAATTCATCCTATGGATTTTATTTGTCAATACCAGTTACAGTTGGTCTAATGGTTGAAGATTTTGAGGATGGTGACTTTAATTCATTTAATTGGTTGCATGATGGTCCATCTAATTGGTTTATTTCTAATGACGAAAGCTATCAGGGTGAATTTGCAGCTAGGTCTGGAGAAATTGGGAATAGTGAATTTACAACCCTTAAAATAGAATTAAATCTTCCGTATAGTGGCGAGTTGAGTTTCAGAGCCAAAACATCCACCCAGTCAGGCGATATTTTGGCATTTTTTGTAAATGATGTGCAATATGGATCTGATTTGATGGGTGTTTCAGGTTGGGCTGAGTATAGTTTTGATATAGATGCTGGTGAAAAGATATTTTCATGGGTTTATAAAAAAGATCAATTTGGAAGCGCTGGGGAAGATATGGTTATGTTAGATTGGATAACATTCCCAGCTGGTGCGCGGCCCCATATTGATTATGGTGATCTTAATCAGGATAGCAATGTTAATGTTCTAGACATTATACTAACTGTTGCAAATATAATTGGCCAGCTTGTTTTGGATGAAGACCAATTGTTAGCTGCAGATATGAATTCAGATGGTGCTGTCGATGTATTTGATGTGATGCTAATCGTTGATGCGGCATTCCAGCAATAGGGAATTGATTTTTCATCTTTAAAATAATAGTAGTTGTTTTATATATTTTATTTTATCCTGTTTAATTTTAATTATGATAACTACCAATAATAAAAAAAATATTTAAAAATACTGGTAGTTGACTTGGTAGTTGTATATTTATATTTAAATTATATGGTTTTTTTAATAGTAGTTGTTTAGGTAGTTAATAAAGAATTTTAAAAGTTTTATGTAATTATGCAGTTTATTGATCTAGGTGCTCAACAAAAAAGAATTCGCTCTAATATCCAAAAAAGGATATGCGATGTTTTGGATCATGGAAAGTATATTATGGGGCCAGAGGTTTATGAGTTAGAATCTAAATTGGCTGAATATGTTGGAAGAAAACACTGCGTTTCTTGTTCATCGGGTACTGATGCTCTTCTTATTCCATTGATGGCAAAAAATATTGGTGTTGGCGATGCTGTGATAACTACACCATTTACCTATATCGCTACCGCTGAAGTAATTAAACTATTAGGTGCTACTCCTATTTTTGTTGATATTTATACTGATACATTCAATATTAATCCAGAAGGTATTCCTAATGCAATAAAACATGCTAAAGAATTGGGTCTCAAAACAAAAGCCATAATTCCTGTTGATCTATTTGGCCTTCCTGCCAGATTCCGCTTAATAGAAGAGTATTCTTTGAAGTATGATCTTTTTTTAATTGAAGATGCTGCTCAGGGATTTGGTGGATCTATAAGAGGTAAAAAAGCTGGGTCTTTTGGCCATTGCTCATCCACATCTTTCTTTCCTGCTAAACCCTTAGGCTGTTACGGGGATGGAGGGGCCATTTTTACTGATGATGATGAACTTGCAACCATAATGAGGTCAATTAGAGCCCATGGGGGAGGTGAAGATAAATATGATAATGTTAGGCTTGGGATTAATGGGAGGCTTGATACTATACAAGCTGCCATTTTACTTGAGAAATTAACAATATTTGAAGAAGAGGTAAAACTGAGGAACCAAATAGCTTTATTTTATTTAAATAATTTAAAATCAAGTTTTAAAAATCCATTTGTACCTAACAAATATAAATCGTGTTGGGCTCAATTTTCAATTGTTGCTAATTCTAAAGTTGAGAAAGAAGCATGTACTAATTTGTTAAATATAAATGGTATACCTACTATGAATTATTACCCAATCCCTTTGCATTTACAAAAGGTTTTTTCATACCTAGGTTATAAAAAAACTCAATTTACTATAACTGAAAAAATTTCTGATACTGTTTTTTCTATTCCTATGCATCCATATTTAAAAGAATCTGATCAAAGCATAATTGTGGATATAATAAATGAATTCTAAAAATATTTGTGTTGTTGGCGCGGGATATTGGGGAAAAAATCATTTACGAACTTTAAATAATTTGGGTGTGTTATCTGGCGTAGTTGAGAATAATAGTGATGTGCTAGGAGAAATACTAAATGAATATTCAAATATCAAAGGGTTTTCTTCTATTGAAGAGTCATTAATTGATGATTCTTTCGATGGGTATACTATTGCTACTCCAGCGGAAACGCATTTTGATTTAGCAAAAAAAGTTATATTGTCTAAGAAGCATGTTTTGGTTGAAAAACCTTTAGCGCTGAATATACAAGATGTGCAACAATTAATTAGCCTTTCAGAAAAAAATTCGGTAAGGCTTATGGTTGGGCATGTATTATTATTTCACCCAGCTATAAGGAAAATAAAAGAAATAATAAAGAGTGGAGCTATAGGAAGGCTCCAATATCTTTATAGTAATCGCTTAAATTTAGGACAAGTAAGGACTGAGGAAAATGTGTTTTGGAGTCTTGCGCCTCATGATATTGCCATTTTTCAATATTTTACGGAAACATACCCGCTAAAGATTCAGGCTAATGGTAGCACATTTTTGCAAAAAGGGATACCAGACTCTACTTTGACTCAGTTAGAATATAAAAAAAATATCAAAGCTCATATATTTGTAAGTTGGTTGCATCCATTCAAAGAGCACCGCCTTGTTGTTGTTGGGTCAGATGGTATGATTTCTTTTGAAGACTCTATGGAGGGGAAACCATTGAAGCTGTATTCCAAAGGTATTATATTCAATAATAAGATACCAGAAAAAGTAGATGGCCCTGTAGAATTAATTGATTATGAAAAAAAAATGCCTTTGACTGAAGAGCTTTCTTGTTTTATAGAAAGTTTTGATGGAGGGAACATTTCTTCAGTTGATGGGTTTCATGCGTTAGAGGTGGTTAGGATACTAGTTGAAGCAAGTAGGCAATTATAAAATGAAAAGTTTAAAATATTTTGTACATGATTCTTCATTCGTTGATAAAAATGTTTCAATAGGAGAAGGAACCAAAGTCTGGCATTTCTCACACATCCAGTCTGGTTCAAGATTGGGCAAAAATTGTGTCCTTGGGCAAAATGTAAATATAGCTAACAATGTAAAAATTGGGAATTACGTGAAAATACAAAATAATGTTTCTGTTTATGAAGGTGTTGAATTGGAAGATTATGTATTCTGTGGTCCTTCAATGGTATTTACTAATGTTAAAATCCCTAGATCGGAATTTCCTCAGCGAGGCAGTGATTATTATAAAAAAACACTTGTAAGGAAATCGGCTAGTATTGGTGCTAATGCAACAATAATTTGTGGTGTTACAATTGGCAAATATTCTTTAATTGGATCTGGATCGGTTGTAACAAAAGATGTGCCTGACTACTCTCTTGTTTTAGGGAATCCAGCCAAAATTATTTGTGAAATCGATAAATACGGTAATCGTATTTAAAAAATATTTTTTTAAAAGTGAAAAAAGATACAAAAATAGCTATAATTGGTTTGGGCTATGTAGGTTTACCATTAGCCATAGAGTTCAGTAAGTATTTTAGTGTAATCGGGTTTGATTTATCTGAAAAAAGGGTTGAAGATTTAAAAAGCGGCTTGGACATTAATAAGCAAATAAAAAAAGAAAGATTATTTCATTCACAGAATCTTTTATTTTCTTCAAATATAAAAAGTATTTCTAAATCAAATGTATTTATTGTTACCGTCCCTACTCCTGTAGATATTCATAATATTCCAGATTTATCACCGCTAAAATTAGCTTCAGAGATGGTTGGGGATTTTCTTAAGGAAGGTGATATGGTAATTTACGAGTCAACAGTTTATCCTGGGGCAACTGAAGAAATTTGTGTACCTATATTAGAAAAAAAATCATGTCTTAAGTATAATGCCGAATTTTTTTGTGGCTATAGCCCTGAAAGGATTAATCCAGGTGATAAAAAACACGGTATAACTAATACTATAAAAATAACTTCAGGTTCAAATTCCAGAGCTGCCAAATTTGTTGATGATCTGTATAAGAAAATTGTGAAAGTAGGTACTCATCCAGCTGGTTCAATACGTGTAGCAGAGGCCGCAAAAGTAATTGAAAATGTTCAAAGGGATGTCAATATAGCCTTAGTCAATGAATTAGCTATTATATTTAATAAACTTGGGATTGATAGTAATGAAGTGTTTAAAGCGGCTGAAACAAAATGGAATTTCATGCCTTTTAGGCCAGGCTTAGTTGGTGGGCATTGTATTAGCGTAGATCCGTATTATCTTACCCACAAAGCCACTGAGGTCGGATATAAGCCTGATGTTATACTTGCAGGTAGAAGAATTAATGAAGGCATGGGCTCCTATATTGCAGATGTAGCAATCTCTGAAATGACAAAACAGAGCATAAATCCAATAGATGCAAGTGTCGCGATACTTGGTATTACATTCAAAGAAAATTGTCCTGATATACGGAATACTAAGGTAGTTGATATATTTTATAAACTTAAAGATTTTAAATCGAAAATATTTGTAAATGATCCATGGGCAGATAAGAAAGAGGTGAAAAATGTACTTAATATTGATTTAGTCGATTTGAAAAAAATTAATAAGGTTCATTGTCTAATTATTTGTGTAGCGCACGATGAATATAAAAAAATAGATATTGATTCTTGGAAAGATATGGTTGTTGAGAATGGAGTAGTGATAGATGTTAAATCAATTTTTAACAAGTTATATTTTTCGAGCATTCAAATTACTCATAAGAGAATATGATATATTATTGTACTATGCAAATTAATCTGTTATTTGGGTTATTTGAATTTTAAAGGGTCAGTCAGTTTTTAATGAGCAAAAAATTTAAGCCTCCATCAAATTTAACTGCAATCAAAAACGATTCTTTAAAATACCCTTCGTTGGTACTTACAGGTCGGCAAGTATGTGATTTGGAATTATTGATGAATAAAGGTTTTAGGCCTTTAAAAGGTTTCATGAATAGACAAGATTATTTTTCTGTATTAAATAACATGAGATTATCAAATGGGCTTTTATGGCCTATCCCTATTATCTTAGATGTTAATAAAAAAATTGGAGAATCATTTTGCGTTGGTGAAAAGTTGACTTTAAAAAATCAAGAAGGGTTCCCATTAGCTATTCTCAATATTAATGATATTTGGAAACCGAACTATAATGAGGAGGCTCATTTGGTTTATGGTACAACTGATCCATCTCATCCTGGAGTATCGTATATACTTAATCGTAATGAAGTATATTGTCTGGGTGGTGAAATTGACAATATTTCTCTCCCTTATCATTATGACTTCCAAAAAGATAGGCACACTCCAAAAGCCTTAAAAAAAATATTTAAAGATAAAAATTGGGATGAAGTTGTTGCATTTCAAACCCGTAACCCTATGCATAAGGCACATGTAAAAATGACTCTAGAAGCGATAAGGGATTTAAAAGCTAAATTATTAATACATCCAGTGATTGGTGAAACAAAACCTGGAGATATTGATTATTTTACTAGGGTAAGGTGTTATAAAATGATTATGGGTGAGTATCGTACCAATACCGCGATATTGAGTCTTTTACCTTTGTCAATGCGAATGGCAGGCCCAAGAGAGGCAATTTGGCATGCTCTAATTAGAAAAAACTATGGTTGTACTCATTTGATAGTAGGTAGAGATCATGCTGGGCCAGGTGTTGATTCTAGGGGATCGTCCTTTTATGGACCATATGATGCGCAAAATCTACTAGAGAAATATCAAAACGAAATTGGTATTAATATAGTTCAATTTAAGACAATGGTCTATGTTCCTAGCTTAAATAAGCACATGAAATTGGAAAAAATTAATAAAAAAGAAGAATATAAAAACCTTTCTGGAACAGAGATGCGTAAACTACTTGATAAAGGATTAAAAATACCCAATTGGTTTACATTTGAAAATGTTGCAGAAGAGCTAAGAAAGAGCACTCCTCCAATACACAAAAGAGGATTTACTGTTTTTTTTACTGGGCTATCTGGTTCTGGAAAGTCAACTCTTGCAAATGGTTTAATGATAAAACTGCTTGAGGAGGGGAGTAGATCTGTTTCTTTATTGGATGGAGATATTATCAGAACAAATTTATCAAGTGAGTTAGGTTTTTCTAAAAATCATCGTTCTATTAATGTTAGACGTATTGGATTTGTAGCAAGTGAAATAACAAAAAATGGTGGAGTTGCCATATGTGCTCCTATAGCACCCTATGAGGCTGATAGGCTTGCCAATAGACAAATAATCTCAAAGTATGGTATATTTATTGAGGTTTATGTAAGTACTCCTTTGGAAATATGCGAGGAGCGTGATTCTAAGGGATTATATGAATTAGCTAGGAAAGGTGAATTGAAAGAATTTACAGGTATTTCAGATCCATATGAAAAACCAAATAATCCTGATATATCCATTAATTCAAGTGGTCTTTCTCCTGATAAGCTAGTTGAAAAAATCTATAGGAGTATCAAAAACCTTGGGTTAGTAAAATAGCTTTGCTATGTGTTTTAATTATTAAACTGTATATAATGGTAAGTTTTTATGTTTGTAGAACAATCTATCTTAAAAGAAGTTAAAATAATAAAGCCTCAGATTCACACTGATGAAAGGGGTAGTTTTTTGGAGCTATTTAAATCATCAAATTTTAAGAAATTTGGGTTGCCTCATAAATTTGTTCAAGAAAACCAAGTCTTTTCTAAGAAGGGGGTTTTAAGAGGCCTGCATTACCAATTGAATTATCCGCAGGGTAAACTAGTCAGATGTATAACAGGCGCTATTCTTGATGTTGTTGTTGATATTAGAAAAGGATCGCCTAATTTTGCTAAATTTACTATTATTGAAATATCAGCTGAAAACCAGATTTCTGTTTATGTCCCTGAGGGTTTTGCCCATGGTTATATAGTTAAATCTAACGAATCTGTAGTCTTGTACAATTGCACCAGTGAGTATAATCCCGAAGATGAATATGGAATTATTTGGAATGACTCAAGAATAAATATTAATTGGGGTAATCAAAGTCCAGTTGTATCAAAAAAAGACTCGTGTTTGCCCTCTCTTTCCAATCAAAATTTTTTACCAGTATATTAAAATGGATAGTATATTGGTAACTGGTGGTTGTGGTTTTATAGGTTCAAACTTTATTAAATATTATTTAGATAATTATCATAATATAAGTTTAGTCAATCTTGATAAACTGACATACGCTGGAAACTCTAGTAACCTTAAGGGAATCAAGGATTTAAACTATACTTTTGTTAATGGAGATATCTGTGATTCTGACCTTGTTAAATCTTTATTTAAAAAATATAATTTCTCAACATTAGTCAATTTTGCTGCTGAAAGCCATGTAGATAGATCTATAGATGGCCCAGCTGATTTTATAAACACAAATGTTATTGGAACATTAAATTTACTAGAGCAAGCTAGGCATTTTTTCGATTCAAAAAAAAATCCTAAGAAATTTAAATTTATTCATATATCTACTGATGAGGTATATGGTTCTTTGGGTGAAAAAGGCAGCTTTTCAGAGGAGAGTCCTTTTCAGCCTAATTCGCCTTATTCTGCGTCGAAGGCTAGTTCTGATCATTTGGTGAAGTCATGGTATAAAACATTTGGGTTGCCTACTTTAATTACAAATTGTTCTAATAATTATGGACCATACCAATTTCCTGAAAAACTAATTCCTCTTACGATTATTAATTGTATTGAGGACAATCCCTTGCCTGTATATGGTGACGGAAGAAATATACGAGATTGGTTATATGTAGATGATCATTGTAAAGCAATTGATTTGATATCGAAAAATGGAGTTGTAGGTGAGACTTACAATATTGGTGGTTTGAGTGAGTTAACTAATATTGATGTTGTAAAAAAAATTTGTAGCATGTTAGATATTATATCTCCAAAGAAAGATGGAACTAGTTATTCAAAATTAATAACTTTTGTACAAGATAGGCCTGGTCATGACAGGAGATATTCGGTCAATATAGATAAGATTCAAAAAAAAATGAGTTGGACTCCAGAAGAATCATTTGATAGCGGAATAGAAAAGACAATTAAATGGTATTTAAATAATAAAAGTTGGTGGAAAAGTCTCAAGGGGAAATATAATCAACAAAGACTTGGGGTTATAAAAAAATGAAAGCAATAATTCTTGCAGGCGGTAGTGGAACTCGATTGTATCCAACTACCATCGTTGTTTCTAAGCAACTTATGCCGATATTTGATAAACCAATGATTTATTATCCTTTATCTACTATTATGCTATCTGGGATAAGGGAAATTTTGATTATTTCATCGCCCTTTGATTTGCCGTTATATGAAAAATTATTAGGATCGGGTGATGAATTGGGGCTAAGGATATCATACGCAATTCAGCCTAGTCCAGATGGATTGGCACAAGCTTTTTTAATCGGGGAAAGTTTTATCGGAAAAGATAATGTCGCTCTTATTCTTGGGGATAATATTTTTTATGGTCATGGCATGGCTAAAACTCTCCAGTCTTGTGTTAATAAAGTTCAGTCTAAAAATACTGCTACAGTTTTTGGGTATAATGTGAAAAATCCAGAAGATTATGGTGTTGTGACATTTGATGAAAAAAACAAGGTAACTGATATTGTTGAAAAGCCAGATCATCCAAAATCTAACTATGCAGTTACAGGGCTTTATTATTACCCAAATGATGTAGTGGAAATAGCAAAAAAAGTTAAACCTTCGAATCGAGGAGAGCTAGAAATCACTTCGGTAAACAAAAGATTTTTAGATCAAGGTAGGCTAAATGTTGAAATTATGGGCCGTGGTTACGCTTGGTTAGATACTGGAACAATTGAGTCGATGTATGCTGCGTCAAGTTTTATACAAGCAATAGAGGGGAGGCAGGGTCTGAAGGTTGCATGCATTGAAGAAATTGCATTTAAAATGGGATATATTAACCGATCAATGTTGAAAAAAAGTGCCTCAAAATATAATAATCAATATGGGCGCTATTTAAAGTCTTTGTTGGTATAATAACAGCAAGAGTTTGCTAATTAATCATAATTTATTTATTGGATAAAAATCTGATTATAGTGTTTTAATTGATGGTAGCTATATGGTAGTTTAGAAAAAACATATAAATTCATTGATTTCAACTTAAATTTCATTAGGATAATAATGGCGCAAATGGTAGTTTTAATGGTAGTTGCCCTAGATGGAAAGGAAATTTTAAAACATGAGCAGTATATATAGAAAAAATAGAGATGGCTATTTTTATTATCAGACTTATGTATATAATCCTAAGTCAAAAAAGAAAGATAAGAGAATTTTTCATGCTTTGGCGACTAAAAGTGAATCTGAGGCAAAAATAAAACAGGCCAATTACGATAGAAAATACAAAAGAGCCACCAACAATAAACAGTCTAGCTTTTTTAAGGCTTGGCTTCAAGCAAATAAAAAAACCATTCTAACAGTAGCTTTTTCTTCTATATGTACTTTTTTAATTACCCAGAATTTTCAAAAAACACAAGAAAGTTTTCCAAATGCTAAAACCAATTATCAATTAGAATCTGTAATAATTGATAAAATTGACGAGGACTACTCTCAAGTAAAAAAAGAAGAACTTCAAAATAAAAAAATACAAATAATTGATAAAAATAAAATAGGGGAACAAAAAGAACGAAAACAAAAAATAGTTAAAAATTTGACTATTCCCCAATATAAGATTATGCGAAAAGAACAGCTTTCGGAAGCCTTTGACCAATGGAAAATTTTTGTTGTCGTTGAAACTATTCTTGATTCTAAAAGTTTAAGAAACATTTGTAATATGATTTCAAAAGATTATTCTAATTATCAAAACCTAGTGATTTGTATTTATCTTAACAATGATGTAGGTATGAAAATTGCATTAGGAAGGAAAAATAATTTCAGTCTTGAACAAGAAAAAGATTCATGGTTGGCTATGTATACCTATAACTCTGTAGAAGGTGCCTTTTTTGATGATAATCCTGGCCAATATATATGGACCAATTAATAAATAATTCTTTGAGCGAGGTATAAATGTTAAAAAAAATAATTTTGGCAAAATTTTTTATAATTTGTCTAATTAAATCACAAAGCCCTGAACAAATCAAGGCAATAGAAAAAGTTGTCAAAAATAAAGGAATGTCAAAACAGCAGGTTATAAATGCAGCTAAAACTCAGGGTTATACTGAGGACCAAATTAAAGCTATTGAAACAAAATATAATTCTAGAGATAAATCTGATAATAATGATGCAATGAAAAATAGTTTTGATGATGATTTAGAAGTTGTGGAATTAGAAGACCCAAATTCCCCTCAAGAAAAAGAAGGAAATTTAGATGAAGAAGAAAAATTGGAAATTGAAACTAAAATACAAGAAGCCAGAGAAGCCCCTAGTTACTTTGGTTATGATATTTTCCAACGAGATCCTTCTGCATTTCAATCTTCATCTGTTGGTGCCGTTGAACCTGATTATCTAATCGGACCAGGTGATGAAATAATTGTAATGCTTTGGGGTGAAACTCAGTTCAGGCAAGTTCTTACAGTAAATCGAGAAGGTTTTATTTTTATTCCTGAAGTTGGTCAGGTTTTTGTTAATGGACTAAACTTGAATCTACTTGAATCCAAATTATTTCGTGTTATGTCTCAGTCTTATGCGAGTTTAAACCCACGCGGTGGAAAATCATCTACATTTCTTGATGTTAGTCTTGGAAACTTAAGACCCCTTCGTATTCAAGTTTTAGGTGAGGTGGCTCAGCCAGGAGCATATACTGTAAATCCTTCTGCAACTCTTTTTTCTGCTTTGTATTATTTTAATGGTCCTACTACGTTAGGTTCACTTAGAGATATAAGGCTTATCCGTGGAGGGAAAGAAATTAGCCGAATAGATTTTTATGATTATTTATTTACGGGGAAAAAACCTAAAGATCAAAAATTACAGCTTGATGATGTTATTTTTATACCAAAAAGAATGAAAACGGTCACGATTCAAGGTGAAATAAATAGGCCAGGAATATATGAGCTGAAGCCCGATGAAACATTAAATGATATAATTAAAATGGCTGGAGATTTAAAAATTACGGCTTATATGAATAGAATTCAGATTGATCGTATTGTACCTTTTGATAAGCGAGAAGAGTTGGGCTTAGAGAGGGTACTTTCAGATATCAATTTAGGAAGTGTAATTAAAAACAATAAAAAATATTATTTGCAAGATGCAGATCACATCCAGATTTTTTCAATTTTAGATTCTAGGTTAAATACTGTGCAAATTTCTGGTGCGGTTACAAGGCCAGGTAGCTACGAATTAAAAGATTCATTATCTTTAAATCAATTAATCGAAAAAGCAGATGGCTTGCTAGGTGATGCTTATTTAAAGCGTGTTGATATTATACGAATCATGCCAGATCTTAAAGAACAATTAATCAAATTAAATCTTGAAAAAGTAATTTTAGATGATCAAGAGCATAATATTCAATTACAAAATTTAGATAGAGTAAGAATTTTCAGTTTAACAGAGATGGTGTCTCGGAACTCTGTTGAGATCAGAGGTCATGTTAAAAATCCTGGCAGATATCCTTTGCAAGGCGGAATGCGCATAAGAGATATTATATTTAAATCTGGAGGTTTTGTTGATGGAGAGTTTTTAAAGAGAACCTATTTAGGTAGAGCAGATTTGATCCGATATGATGAAAATAATATAACTCAAAATATCACCTCTTTTAATTTGGGAGATTTGATAAATAATAATAATTATGATTCAAATGTTCTGCTTCTTCCAGGCGATATAGTTAGGATATATCCAAAAACATTATTTAAATCAGCATATGAGGCTACTATTTTAGGATCAATAAAAGAACCAGGCAGTTTCACTGTGAAGAATAAAATGACTCTTAGAGATTTGATTTTGGAAGCTGGTGGTTTTGACAAGGATGTTTATAGGTATAGAATTGAAATTTCTAGGATTGATCCAAAAAATAAATCTATTGATGTCTATTCAACCCTTTCTGAAATATTTATTGATAAAGATTTTTTTGAATCATTTGCAAGTAGCGAGGATCATGACAATATATCCAAACTTAATCCAATAATAATGCCATATGATATAGTTTTTGTAAGACCAGATCCTAATTTTTCGATGCAAAGAACTATTTCAATTGAAGGAATGGTAATGTATCCTGGAGTTTATCCACTGCTTAGTCCAAATGAAACAATAAGGGACGTAGTTATAAGGGCAGGGGGCCCCAATAGTAACGCATACCTTCCCGCATCAAAATTTATAAGAAGTGGTATTGAAGTAAAATTATCTTTAGAAAATATTTATAATGGTAAAGACGATTTAAATTCAAATTTTAAGGTTGCAAATGGAGATCGGATTATAATTGCAGGTCGCACCAAAATCTTTTCTATCTTTGGAGAAGTCAATAGTCCAGGCCGATACCCGCATAATAGAAATAAAAGAGTCAATGACGCTATCAGATTATCTGGAGGATTTACTCCAAATGCAGACAAAAAAAATATTTTTATTACTTTTCCTAATGGAGATTCTAAAAAATATAACAGATTCTTAAATAATCCTAGGCTAATGGATAGTTCTACTATAACCGTTGGAAGAAAGCCTGATGAAGAGCCTTTTGATCGTACGGAATATGCCAAAGAACTAACTGCAATTGTTGCTAATATAGCACAAGCAATTTCATTGGTGATTCTTGCAAAAAACTAAAAATATAATTTTTTACCCTAATGTCTAAAATAAAAGAAAAAATAGAACCTCTTAGCGAAAAACCATCCAAAGGAGATATCCTTTCTTTTTCAGAGATTATACTTACACTAGCAAAAAATTTCAAAATAATTATTTTTCTACCTTCTGTTTTATGTGTTCTGCAAATTATATACGTTCAGTTTTTAGCTGCCCCAGTTTTTATTTCCCAAGCAAAAATATTATCTTCCTCTAATAGTGGTGTTTCTCAGGCCGCTGGTATTGCTGCTCAATTTGGAATTTCAATACCGCAAATATCAGATGAACAGGAGTGGGTTTATCCAGAAATAGTGAAAAGCAGAAAAATTTCTAAACTAATGTTAAAAAGGAGGTTTGATACGAATGAATTTGGTTCTCAAAAATTATTACTACAAATTTTGACATACGGAAATAGGCAGCCTGAATTTGGTATCGATACTTTGATCAAGTTTGGTGTGGGAAAGATGCAATCGATGATTGAGATTAAAAAAAATGGAAATTTTTACGATCTATCTATAAAAGCCAAAGAACCAATTTTTGCGCGAGACTTAGCAACTGCGTTAATTGAAGAACTTGATGCTCATCAAAAAAAGTATAATAAATCTAAAACCAGTGAGGCTAGATTATTTATTGAAGAAAGGATTGATGAAACTCGTAAAGAACTAGAATCAGCAGAAGAAAAGTTGAAAAACTTCAGAGATAGGAATAGGAGAATTGAAAATTCCCCATCATTGCAATTAGAGGAAACTCGCTTGGTTAGAGAGGCCTCTGTTTTAACTGGAGTATACACTACTCTCAAGCAACAGTTAGAAACCACAAAAATAGAGGAGGTGAAAGAATCTAATTATGTTATTGTCCTAGACCCACCAGAAGCTCCATTAGATAGAGCTTATCCTAGAAAAAAAATGATGGTAATTTTTACAGGTATAATTGGTCTATTTCTGGGTGTTGCTTTTGCTTTAATTAGGGGTTATTTAGAGGATAGTAGTTTGCATGATAAAAATATTGTCAGAAAAGCAAAAAAAATACTTTTTAATAATATTTTTGATCTTACACCAAATTTTTTGAAAAGATAGTTCAAGCAAATTAAATCAGAAATAGATACTGATTTTTAATATTAACTGGTTATTACACTAAAACCTAAAATCTTAAAAATCATCTTTCAAAAAAAATAAAAACAATATATGTTGAAAGAAAATATTTTGGTTACTGGATGTGCTGGTTTTGTAGGTTTTCATCTTTGCAAATCGTTAATTGCAGATGGATATCAAGTTACTGGTTTAGATGATTTGAATGAATATTATGATGTTAATTTGAAATATTCGAGGTTGAAAGAATTAGGGTTGCAAAAAGACCAGGTCATTAATTCTAAGAATAAAATAGAAGATTCAAAAAAATATAAAAATTTTTATTTTTCTAAAATAAATATAATGGATCGAGAATCAATTCAAGCTATTTTTAATGAATTTTCACCACGAAAGGTAGTACACCTTGCTGCTCAGGCAGGTGTTCGATATAGTATTGATAACCCTTATATATACGCGGAATCCAATTTGGTTGGATTTTTAAATATTATTGAATCATGTAGAAGAAATAAAGTAAGGGGCCTTATTTATGCATCTAGTTCATCAGTATATGGAGGTAATAAAAGTAGGTTCTATAATGCTAAAGACAGAGTAGATTCACCTATCTCGTTATATGGGGCCACTAAGAGAGCTAATGAGCTTATGGCCCATTCATATTCTCATTTATATGGTTTGAATACAACAGGCTTACGTTATTTTACTGTTTATGGACCTTGGGGGCGACCTGATATGGCTTGTTATATTTTCACAAAAAAGATTTTAGCTGAAGAATCTATACCTGTATTTAATAATGGAAAAATGGCTAGGGATTTTACCTATATCGATGATGTAATATCTGGCACAAGATCTGCTATTGAAAAAAACTATAAATGTGAGATTTTCAATTTAGGGAACAATAAAAGCGAAAATTTGATGAATTTTATTTCAACTATAGAAAAACAGTTAAGAAAAAAAGCTAAAATTAAATTTTTGCCAATGCAACCAGGAGATATAGCTGAAACTTATGCTGATATAGAAAAATCTACTGAGATGTTAAATTTTAAACCTGCTGTAAATATTGAGATTGGGATCAAAAATTTTATTAAATGGTATTTATCATATCACTACCAAATCAAGCAATAAAACCTAGAAAATTTTTAGAGAATATGCTTTAAAGTGAATCTAAAAATAATTAATATCAAGTAAGTTTCTTGTTCAATTAAATCATCTTTATTTTGGCGTAAATAAAATTGTAATTTCGGGCTAAATAACCTTTTCAAATACCTATATAGTTCTATATTCAAAAAAATAATTTTCAAGGATTGAAAAATATGATAAGATTAATATTTTTTTTATTTATATTGGTTCCATCAAGCAGTTTATTTGCTTATTTAGACCCAGGCTCATTTAGTTATTTTTTACAAATTATAGTGATGGTTTTTGTAGGTGGTATTGTAGCAGTAAAAAATTTTTGGCATAATATAACAAGTTTCTTTAAAAGTATATTTAAAAAAAAATAATCTAGTGAAGAAGAAAATTGTATATGTTGGGATGAGTGCTGACCTCATTCATCATGGGCATTTAAATATAATAAATAAAGCTAGTCAGCTAGGATATGTAATTATTGGTTTACTTACTGATGAGGCAATTGCTAGTTATAAGCGTTTGCCGCTTATACCCTTTAAAGAAAGGAAAGTTATCCTTTCAAGCATTAAAGGTGTAGACGAAGTTCGTGAGCAGAATACTCTTGATTATGTACCTAACCTACGCATTATTAAACCCAATTATGTTGTTCATGGTACAGATTGGAGAACTGGAGTGCAAAAAGAAACTCGTCAAAGAGTTATTGAGACCTTAAGGGAGTGGGATGGGGAATTAATTGAGCCAGATTATACGCAAGGGATCTCCTCTACAGTTTTAAATACTGCAATTAAAAGTAGGGGTATAACTCCAGCAAGAAGATTAGAATCATTGAAAAGATTAATAGATGCAAAGCCATTATTGAATTTTATGGAAACTCACAATGGTTTATCTGGTCTAGTTGTTGAAAAAACATCTGTTCAAAAAGGGAATCAAAAAAAAGAATTTGATGGATTTTGGCTAAGTAGCCTTACCCTTTCTACCTCTAAAGGTAAACCAGATACAGAGTTAGTTGACTTTTCTTCTCGATTCAGCATAGTTGAAGAAATTTTAGAGGTTTCTACAAAACCTATGATTGTTGATGGCGATTCAGGTGGGAAAACTGAGCATTTCCAATTTACAGTTAGGACACTTGAGCGATTGGGTGTATCTGCTATTATAATTGAAGACAAAATTGGCGATAAAAGAAATTCATTATTTGGAACTGATGTAGTTCAGCATCAAGATTCGATTGAAAACTTTTGTGAGAAAATAAAAGAGGGCAAACGCGCACTTGTGACTGATGATTTTATGATTATTGCCCGAATAGAAAGTTTAATTCTTGAGAAGGGGATGGATGATGCTATTACCAGAGCACATTCTTATATTAAAGCAGGTGCCGATGGAATTATGATCCATAGCAAAGAAAAAAGTGGGGACGAAATAATTAAATTTTGTAATGAATATAAACTATTTAAAAGAAAAGTTCCTCTTGTAGTCGTTCCTTCCACTTTTTCACATATAACAGAGACTGAATTTAAGGAGCTCGGGGTAAACATAGTGATATATGGGAATCATTTAATTCGAAGTGCATACCCTGCAACGGTTGAGGTTGCAAAATCGATATTGAAAGAAGAATCTTGTTCAAAAGCATCTGACGAGCATTGTATGCCTATAAAAGAAATACTAACACTTATTCCTGAAAAATATTAGTGAGTATTAGCCCAGAAAATTTTTATAATGTCTTACAAAAAGAAGGTGTAATATTCTATACTGGAGTACCCGACTCTTTGTTAAAGCCTTTCTGTTTTTATGTTAATGATAATGTTCCAGAAGAAAGACATTTAATTGCAGCAAATGAAGGGAATGCAATTGCAGTAGCAGCGGGTTATAATTTAGGTACTGGTAAAATACCGCTTGTCTATATGCAAAACTCTGGTTTAGGGAATGCTGTAAATCCGTTATTATCTTTGTGCGATCCTGATGTTTATTCAATCCCTATGATTTTACTGATTGGATGGAGAGGCTGTCCAGGTATTCCTGATGAGCCTCAGCATATTAAACAGGGTAAAATTCAAATTGCATTATTAGAAACGATGGGGATACCCCATTGCACTATTTCAAATGACGATGATCAATTTGAAGAAAAATTAAAAAATGGAGTGAACACTGCCCATACTAATAAAATGCCATATGCAATTTTAGTTAAAAAAGGTTCATTTAATGAATATAGCCCTCGCTCGGTCAATAAAAATATAAGCTCATTATTTCGAGAGGAAGCACTTGAAATAATTTTATCAAGATTGCCAAGTGATACGATAATAATCTCAACCACAGGCAAAACCTCAAGAGAAGTTTTTGAAATTAGACAAAGAAATAATTCTGATCATGATTCTGATTTCCTAACAGTTGGTTCAATGGGACATTGTTCCTCAATTGCATTGGGAATTGCAATTTCAAGGCCAAGTTTAAAAATAATTTGTATAGATGGTGACGGGTCCCTTATTATGCATATGGGTGGGCTTTCTACAATAGGGAAAATTAAACCAAAAAACTTTTTTCACATTCTGATGAATAATGAGGTACATGAATCTGTTGGTGGCCAGAGTACTGCATCAAAAAATATAGATATGCAGGCTTTAGCAAAAGCGAATGGTTATGAAAAGTTATTTTTTGCTGAAGATACTAACAGTCTTAAAAACCAATTTAATAATTTAATTTTACAGAATGGGCCAAGTTTTTTAGAGATTAAGGTTGAGCCTGGTTCTCGAGATGACCTTGGTCGGCCTTCTCTGAGCCCTGCTGAGAACAAAGAGCTTTTTGTTCGTTCTTTAAGGAAAGAGAATCCTTGAACTATATTTATAACCCAGTAGAGGTTGTAGTAGGGAGTGGCTCTATAATTGAAGTTTCAAAAGCAATTAATTCAAGAAAATATATCGTTGTTAGTAGTAAAGGGTATAGTTCAAGAGGTTGGAATAAATATTTTCCAGATGCTGAGTTTATTATTGATAATATCAGTCCAAATCCAACCATAACTCAGTTGTTTGAGAATATTAAACTTTTAAGAAAAAAAAGCTTTGATATTATTGTCGCTATTGGTGGTGGAAGCGTTATTGATATTTCAAAAGGATTAAGTGTTCTTAAAATTGATAATAAAAGCAGTCTTATAGACTGTTTAAATGGTTCTATGTCTGTATCAAGAAAAGAACATGATTTGATTGCGATACCAACTACTTCAGGCACAGGTGCAGAGGTTACACCTTTTGCAACTATATGGGATGATCAAAATAAAAGAAAGCTATCGTTACAGTCAAAATTTTTGTTCCCAAATCATGCAATTATTGATGGAGGTCTTTCATCATCTCTTGGGTTTAGGATGACTGCTATATCGGGTTTAGACGCGTTGTCACATTCTTTTGAATCACTTTGGAATAAAAACTCCACTCCATATTCAAAGTCTATTGCATTTCATGCTATAGAAATTATACTTCAAACTCTGCCAGATGTTTTGGATAACCCAAATAGTTTAGAAAAAAGAACCAGAATGGCATGGGCTAGTATGTTAGCGGGGCTATGTATATCTCAAACTAAAACAGCAATAGCTCATTCGATGTCTTATCCCTTGACTAGCCATTTAGGTGTGCCTCATGGTTTAGCTTCGGGCATATTTCTTCGCCAAATCTTGCATTATAATAAAGCAAATGATAATACCGGAAGCGTTGATGAGATTTATAGCAAACTTTCAGATGAAGTTAATTTAGAAGAGAAGCTGAAATCATTGTATCGAAAATTGAATCAAAAAAACCTTTTTGAATCTATAAAATCAAGTCAATCAAAAGTTTACTCATTAGCGCCTGAAATGAATAACCCAACACGATCTGTTAACAATATAGTAAAAGTTTCTCCTGAGGGTATTAAAAATATTTTAGATAATTTTTTCAATGAATATTGTTAGTTTATGTCTTTAATCAGAGAGATTACGGATATTCGAATGTTTTTTAAGCTTGCCAAAGATAATTCGGATATAACATTTTATTCGGAGAGTGGTATCTATTATCAAAATTTTAGAGGCACTATTAAAGAAATAATAGCAGGATCAGATTTGTATATTTATTATATAACATCAGACATCAAGGATCCTATTTTTGATTTTAAACACGAGCGTCTAACTTCATTTTATATTAATAGACTTATATCCTTTTTTTTTCCATTTATTAATACAAAAACCTTGATAATGACTATGGCAGATTTAGATCAATACCATATTAAAAGATCTATAAATAAAGTCAATCATATTTATATGTTCCATGCTATAAATAGTGTCCACATGCAATACAACCAAAAAGCTTTTGACTCATATGATACAATATTTTGCGTTGGTCCGCATCACATAAATGAAATTAGAGAAACCGAAAAACTATATAATCTTCCCAAAAAAAAATTAGTTGAAGTTGGATATAGTCTCCTTGAAGATATTGAAAAAAAATATGATGATTCCTTAATCGCTAAGAATAAAATTTTAATTGCTCCATCTTGGAATTCTGGAAACATTTTAGAATCTTGTATTGACGAAATTTTGGAAAAGCTTATTCCATCTAGCTATCAGGTTGTTGTGCGTCCCCATCCGGAATTTTTAAGGAGAAGTAAAGATAAAGTCATTGAATTACAAAAACAGTATGTTAATTATGGAAATATTAAAATAGAAACAGAATTGACTAATTCAAAAAATATATTAGAATCGGCGATCTTGATAACTGATTGGTCTGGAATTGCCATCGAATTTCTATGGGGTATGTTGAAACCTGTAATATACATCAATACAGAAAAAAAAATTCATAATAGTGAATATAAGAAAATCAATTTAGAACCAATTGAAGATTCAATTCGTTATTCCAGTGGCATTACATTGGAAATGTCTGAGATTGCAAAGATTGAGGAAAAAATAAATATGTCTTTTGAGGATATAAATCGGATTCGTGAAAAACTTATATTTGATCGCCAAAAAAACATTTTTAATTGGGGAAATTCCTCTAAAATTGCATCAGATTATATTATTGAATACTGTAAAGAAAGCTGATAATAAAAATTGAATCTAAAAACTTATCCATACCATCCCTATTTTGTAGTTTTTTTTCAGGTCCTTTCAATTGCATCAATAAATATAAATGAGATTAGCTTCACTGTTTTATTTTACGTCTTCTCTTTTTTTTTAATATCGGTTCCAATTTTATTGTTTGTAAGCAATTTAATTATTGAAGCAAGAATTTCTGCTATAATTATTTCAATAAGTACTTTTTTTTTCTTTTCCTATGGTAGAGTTCTTGATTATTTTATAAAAAATCCTGTTGAAATAATTGATTTAGCAAGAAATAAGTTTTTTTTACCAATCTTTTTATTTTGCTTGATAATTACTTGGTTTTTAATAATAAAAAGTTATTTCATTAAAAATTATGCTGATTCAATAACTACATACGCGAATCAATTTTCAATTGGTCTTGTATTTATTGCTATTTTTACAACCTGCCTAAATTATGACTGGACTCTTCTATTTTCTCAAAAAAATCAAGATGAAAAGAGTGAAATTTATGTTGATATGCAAACATTAGATAAATTGAATTATCAGGGGATTTCACCAAAACCAAATATTTATTTTCTAATTTTTGATAGTTATCCGAGTTCAAATGTGTTAAATAATTACTATGCATTTAATGATAGTAATTTAGTTAATGATCTTAAAATACGTGGGTTTGATGTAAACCAGAATGCAAGAAGTAATTACTGTTTTACTGGTGGTTCCATCGGCTCTACATTGAGCATGCGGTATTTACATCTAGATAATGAATTTAAATCTTCTTACAACCAAGATAGTTATATTGATAGATTTTATGAAAATAATTATGTAATAAACAGATTGAAATCAGATGGCTATGATATAATTACGAATCTTTCTAAAAAATATAATAACAATAAAATAAAAAAGTCATTATTTTCTGATGATTTTATACAGTTAGTCATTCATCTTTCTATGTTTAGAATAATTGAAAAAGATTTAGTTGTTAATCAGCTCAGGAATGATATTCAATCCAAACTCAAGTTTCTTAAAAGTTTTATTCCAAATAATCAACCAGTTTTTATTAATATCCATATAATGGTTCCTCATTCACCATTTGTTTTTAGGTATGATGGCTCTAGACCTAAATATTTTGAAAGTGCTTTTGGTAAATTTGAAGATAAAGCTAAGTTTATTGAACAGGTAAGGTTCGCGGGTAGAGAAATAATAAAAATTGTTGACAACATAAAATTTAATGACCCTGATGCAATAATAATTGTCCAAGCTGACCATGGTTACGGAGGTGAGGATGATATGAAATATCTTAACAGAAACTCAATTGCGGCTATCGAAAATAAACGTGATCAAGTGCCGCCTTCAGATTATCTCGATCAAAGGTTTGGTATACTAAGTGCAATTTATTCTCCTATTGATCTTGGTATTAAAAAAAATTCTACACCTGTTAACCTATTTAGATTTATTTTTAATAAGCTGTATGAAGAAAATAATGAATATTTGCCTGACAATTCATATTTCGCATTGATAAAACAACCATATAAATTTCACAACATTACTGATAGCTTAAACAATATTAGTAGGCAATTAGCTGATTGAAAGATAAAAATGAAGAATGAGGGAAAAATATTTATCACTGGTGCTACAGGGTTTATCGGTTCACATCTATCAGAGTTATTGGTTAAAGAAGGGTATGAAGTCGTAGCTTTTGACAGGTATAACCCAAACAACAATTGGGGATGGCTAGAGCATTCAGATTTGAAAAATGAAATGGATGTTATCTTAGGTGATATCAGAGATTTTGATTCAGTAAATAAATCAATGGAAGGCTGTAGAACTGTATTTCACCTCGCTGCGTTGATCGGCATTCCATATTCATATGTTTCACCCTTAGCCTATATCCGCACAAATATTGAAGGCACCTATAATATACTTGAGGCCGCTAAGGGTAGGGATCTTACGCAGGTTTTAATTACTTCCACCAGCGAGACCTATGGCACAGCTCAATATACGCCAATGGATGAAAGCCATCCTTTGGTAGGGCAATCGCCTTACTCTGCATCTAAAATTTCGGCTGATCAACTGGCTATTAGTTATATTAAATCTTATGATTTACCCGTAAAAATTGTTCGTCCTTTTAATACTTATGGACCAAGACAATCAGCTAGGGCTATTATACCGACAGTAATTTCTCAATTATTGAATAATGAAAAGACGATTAATCTAGGAAATCTAAGCCCCACAAGAGATTTAACTTTTGTAAAAGACACATGCAATGGCTTTATAGAAATATATAGATCTGAGACCTTGTTTGGTGAAGTAATAAATATTGGAATGAATGAAGAAATTTCAATTGAAGATTTGGTTAGTTTAATAGCAAAACAAATGGGTAAAAAAGTTAAAATCATTTCAACTCACGAACGTGTTCGTCCAAAAAGTAGCGAGGTTGAGAGTTTGATCTGCGATAATAAAAAAATAAAGGTTAATACTAGATGGGAACCAGAATACAGCCTTGAGAAGGGAATATCCGAGACAATTGAATGGATGAAAAAAAACCATAATCTTTACAAATCAGATCAGTACAATGTCTAGTATACCATTATCTATCCCAAATTTTAATGGAAATGAATGGAAATACGTAAAAGAATGTTTAGATACAAACTGGATTTCTTCCGCTGGAAAATATGTTGAATTATTCGAAAGGAAAATTTGCCAATATACTATGGCAAAATACGCTGTTGCTTGTGTTAACGGCACATCTGCAATACAGATAAGTCTTCAGCTGGCAGGGGTTCAGAAAGGTGATGAAGTTATTGTTCCTTCGCTAACTTTTATTGCGCCTGTAAACGCAATTTCCTATAATGGGGCTAATCCCATTTTCATGGATTCTGATGATTTTTATAATATTGATGTAAAAAAAACCAATGATTTTATAAGGAATGAAACTGTTTTTAAAAATGGATTTACATATAATAAAAAGACAAAGAATAGAATATCAGCAATTTTGCCTGTGCATGTTTGGGGAAACGCGGTAAACATAGATGAACTTGTTCCTATTTGCGAAGAAAGAAATATTGTTATTATTGAGGATGCAAGTGAGAGTTTGGGGACCTTTTATAATTCTGGGACTTATAAAGGAAAGCATACTGGCACGATAGGTTTACTTGGTTGTTTGTCATTTAATGGGAATAAAATTATTACCACAGGTGGAGGAGGAATGATTCTGACAAATGATAAAAAATTAGCGCAAAAAGCCAAATATTTGACCACCCAGGCAAAAGATGATTCAATAAGGTATGTACATGATGAAATTGGTTACAACTTCCGCCTCACCAATATTCAGGCAGCTATTGGACTTGCTCAACTTGAACAATTATCAGATTTTTTAAAAAATAAAAAATTTTTGTATAGATCTTATAAAAAAGCTATCCAAAAAATAGAAGGTCTCAGCATATCAAAAACCCCAGTATATGCAAATAATAACCATTGGATAAATGTATTAAGAATTGAATATCATTTATATAAAAAAGATAGGGAAGGGCTTATGTTTTTATTAGAAAAAAATAAAATACAAACACGGCCTGTATGGATGCTAAATCATTTTCAAAAGCCATATAAAAAATATCAATCCTATAAAGTAAATAAATCAAAAAAGCTAATTGAAAAAAGTTTGTGTTTACCATCATCCTCCAGTTTAACCAAAGACGAATTCAAAAATATAATAAATTGTTTAAGGGTTAATTAACTATTTTCTTACTTTTAAATGATTATAAAAAAATTAATGTTTTTAGTATTTGAGAATTGAAAAAGAATATTATTATAGTTGGCACTGGAGGAGTAGCTAAAGAGGTTTTATTCCTAATAAGAGAAATTAATAAAGTAAAACCTCAGTGGGATCCAATAGGTTTAATCGATCAAAACCCAGAAAAAGTTGGGAACAAATTTTGTGATATTAAGATTATTGGTACTGACGATTACATATTAAATTATTTAGAAGAAATAAATATTGTAATTGCTATAGGAAATCCATCTTTGAGGAAAAAAGTTTTTGAATTATATAGAGATAATAAATTTTTAAATTTTCCAAACTTAATTCATCCCAATGTAGTTGGTGATTGGGAAAATATCGATATTGGAATTGCGAATATAATATGCCCTGGAACTGTTTTTACCACTTCACTGGAGATTGGCAATTGCAATTATTTTAACATGACATGTACTATTGGGCATGATGTTAAAATGGGAAGTTATAATGTCCTTAACCCAATGGTTTCTTTATCTGGCGGTGCAAATTTAAAGGATGAAAATCTATTTGGAACTGGTTCAAGAGTTTTACAACGTATAGAAATATGTAATAATTGCATCATAGGGGCGGATGCTTTGGTTACAAAAAATATTAAAATCTCTGGAACTTACATTGGCTCACCTGCGAGATTGATATTAAAAAATGAGAAGGAATAATTAATGAAAGAAAAAATATTAGACATTATATATGAAACTTTAGATGAAATAAATGAAGTTTTAGGGGAAAGACAAAAAATTGAAAAAACAAAAGGAGCAAAATTATATGGCAAAAATGGACCACTTGATTCATTGGGGTTAGTTAATTTAATGGCTAGTCTTGAACAAAATTTTGAAGATTATTTTGATGTTAGTATAATTATTGCAAGCGAAAAAGCAATGTCTCAAAAAAATAGTCCATTTAGAACCATTGATTCACTCTCTAATTATATAAAAGAGCTAATTGAGGAAGAATTAAATGAATGATAATCAGATTATGATAATTACTGGAGCGAGTAAAGGTATTGGAAAATATCTTGCTGAATATTACTCTAAGAAGGGGTTTCATGTCATCGGTTGTAGTAGAAAAAGTATTGATCATAAATTAGATAATTATCACCATTTTATACTTGATGTTTCAGATGAGTCGGAAGTTAAGAATATGATTTCATCTATAAGGAAAAAACATGGTAAAGTAGATATTTTGATTAACAATGCTGGAATAGCTTCTATGAATCATGCATTGCTTACAGATATTAGAACAGTAAATAAAATTTATAATACAAATTTTTTTGGTACTTTTCTTTTTTGTAGAGAAGCATCAAAAATAATGGCTAGAAAAAAATTTGGTAGAATTATAAATTTTGTTACTGTTGCAGTTCCTCTAAATTTAGAAGGTGAGGCAATCTACGCATCCTCAAAGTCATCTGTGTTATCATTTACTAAAATTTTAGCTAAAGAGGTTGCAGAAAATGGTATAACCGTTAACGCTATCGGCCCTACCCCAGTTAAAACTGATTTGATTCGATCAGTTCCTGAGGAGAAAATAAAAAATTTGATACAAATGCAAGCAATAAAAAGGTTTGGAGAATTTTCTGATATCTCTAATATAGTTGATTTTTATATTAGTCCTCGAAGCGGGTTTATTACAGGTCAAGTGATGTATTTAGGAGGAGTTTGATGTCTATAAAATTTTTAACTGAAATTTTTTATCACAATTCATCAAATACCGCGATAGTTTGGAAAGATAAAATTTTTAGTTATGGTTGGCTTTTGGATCGTGTAAAATATTGGATAGAAGAAATAAAAAAAAAAGAAATAAAACCTGGATCCGTGGCTGTTGTTGAAGCAGATTTTTCTCCAAACTCAGTCTCCCTTATGTTGGCATTAATTGATCATAATTGTATTTTTGTTCCAATAACAAAGTCAGTTGCTAATAAAAAAAAAGATTTCATAAAAATATCCCAGGCAGAAGTATTATTTTTTATTGATGATAATGATATAGCTGAAATTTCCTTTTTAGATAATATTTCGAATAGTAATTATTATATTCAATTAAGAGCACTGAATCATCCAGGGTTAGTTTTATTTTCTTCTGGCTCAACTGGAGTGAGTAAAGGTTCAGTACATGATGTAATTAAAATTTTCAAAAAATTTAAAGTTAAAAGGCATAGGCTTAGTGCAATTTCTTTTTTGCTTTACGATCATATAGGGGGGTTCAATACTTTACTTTACATATTGTCAAACGCAGGGAAATTAGTAACTATACAAGATAGGAGTCCTGATAGTGTATTAAGCATAGTTGAAAAATATAAAGTAGAGTTACTCCCTACATCACCTACTTTTATTAACTTAATTTTGTATAGTGAAGCATATAAGCGCCACAGTTTAAAATCTCTTAAAACTATAACCTACGGCACTGAACCAATGCCGGAAAGTACTCTTAAAAAATTCAATAGTTTATTCCCCCAAATAAAGCTCTTGCAAACATATGGATTATCAGAAGTAGGTATATTAAGATCAAAGTCGAAGAGTTCTGACTCTTTATGGGTGAAAGTTGGTGGAGAGGGGTTCAAGACAAGAGTAGTAGATGGCATGTTAGAAATAAAGGCTGATTCTGCTATGCTTGGATATCTCAATGCTAAAAGTCCATTTACTGAAGATGGATGGTTCAAAACTATGGATGCGGTTGAATTAGATGGTGAATATCTTAAAATTAAAGGGAGGAAATCAGAGATTATTAATGTAGGAGGAGAAAAAGTATATCCACAAGAGGTTGAGGATAAAATATTAGAAATAGAGGAAGTTTTAGAAGCAAAAGTTTTTTCAGAAAAAAATATTATAATGGGGAATATCATATGTGCAGAGATTAATGCTAAAATAAATATGGAACCTAAAGACATTAAAAAGAAGGTTATTGCACATTGTAGAAATAGTTTAGCGCCATTTATGGTCCCAGTTAAAGTAATTGTGAGTAATCAAAATCAGCATAGTAGTCGGTTTAAGAAAAAAAGGTAATTTATAGTATGAAAACAATTATTATTGCTGAAGCCGGGGTAAATCATAATGGTTCCATAGAAACAGCAAAAAAATTAATTGATGTAGCTTCAAACGCTAAACCTGATTTTGTCAAATTCCAAACTTTTGTAACCGAAGAAGGTATAATGAAAATTGCAGAAAAGGCTGAATACCAAAAAAACAACACTAATAAAAATGAATCACAGTTTGATATGGTAAAAAAACTTGAGCTTGACCGAGAAGCGCACGAAGAATTGATTCAATATTGTAAGAAAAAGAAAGTTAAATTTTTGTCTACTGCTTTTGATCTTCCAAGCATTAATCTTCTAAATGATCTGGATATCCCTCTATATAAAATTCCATCAGGTGAGATAACCAATCTACCTTATCTAAGACGTATTGGTAGTATGGGAAAGCCGATTATAATGTCTACAGGGATGTGTACGCTTCAGGAGGTGCTTACCGCATTAAATATTTTATTGGATGTTGGAGCAAAAAAAGATCAAATCACTATACTACACTGTAATACTGAATATCCAACGCCTTTTGAACATGTGAATTTAAAAGCTATGCTTACAATCAGAGATAAATTAGGTGTATCTGTAGGCTACTCTGACCATACTTTAGGAATTAATGTACCCATAGCAGCTGTAGCAATGGGCGCTTCAGTTATTGAAAAACATTTTACCTTAGATAGAAATTTACCTGGTCCTGACCATAAAGCTAGTTTGGAGCCAGAAGAGTTAAAAGCGATGGTAAGTGGAATTAGAAATATAGAAAAATCTTTAGGCAATGGGGTTAAAATACCAACTCCGAGTGAACATAATAATATTTCTGTAGCACGGAGATCAATTGTTGCTAGAGAATATATTAAAAAGGGCGAAATTTTTACAAATGAGAACCTTACAACCAAACGACCAGGCATAGGTATTTCGCCAATGGATTGGGATAATGTAATAGGTAAAAAAGCCGAAAAAGATTATCTGCCAGACACATTAATAGAGCAAACCTTATAATGGATAAATCATAATAAATTGGTTTAATATGCTAATTAATAATTTTAATGAATAATTATTAATGATTATATCAATTCATCAACCTCAATATTTACCGTGGCTACCGTTTTTTGATAAAGTCGATAAAAGTGATTATTTTATATATTTAGATAATGTTCAATTTCAAAAAAATGGCGTCCAAAATAGAAACAAGATTAAGACTCCACATGGAGAGTTATGGTTAACTGTTCCTGTCAGTAGATCAGGGTTAGATACTAAAATTAAAGATGTTAAAATAAATGGAGAATTATTTAAGAAAAAGCATATTAAATCAATTAAGCAAAATTATTCTAGCGCTCCCTACCTTAATAATTATTTAGATCAAATTGAAAAAATTATTGATATTGATTATTCCAATTTGGCAGATCTTAATATTGCGTTAAGCGAATGGTTTTTTAAACAATTTCAGATTAATACAATTAGATTAAGAGCTTCAGAATTGGATGCAAGAGGATCAAAGGGTGATTTAGTGCTAGATATTTGTGAAAAACTTGATGCAAGTGTGTATATATCTGGTCGCGGAGCAAAAGACTACCAAGATGAAGAAAAATTTTCCAGAAAAAATATTACTATCAAATATCAACAATATAATTCACCAATCTACAAACAATGTTGGCCAAAACTGGGATTCGTCAAAGATCTTTCATCTTTAGATTTGTTGTTGAACGAAGGGCCAAAGAACTCAAGATCAATTTTATTGAAAGGTAGAAATGGTTATAAATAGCAGCGCTCATAAAACTGGACGACTTTTTTTTATTGTTCTATGAATATTATTCCCCATTCTTCATCTGACATTACAAAGAATGATATTGAATCTGTAATCAGTGTTCTTGAAGGCAATTTTGTTGGCTATGGTAGCAAGACAATTTCTTTAGAAAAGCAATTAGGTAAATTTATTAATGCTGATTATGTCTATGCTGTGAACACAGGATCATCTGCTTTATGGTTAGCTTTTAAAATTCTTAACTTACCCATAGGGTCAAAGGTTATCACTACGTCATATTCATGTGTGGCTATAATTAATTCAATTTGCAATGCAGGATTAATACCAACTTTCGTTGATTTAGATTTAAATACTGTTAATGCTGATGTTGAAACAATATTTAATGTTTGCAAATCATCTAGTGATATATGTGCTATTGTATTTCCTCATATAGGTGGTTATCCTTCTGAAATATCAATTCTAAAAAATTTAGATATACCAATTATAGAAGATTGTGCAGCATCAATTGGGTCACTTACTTCAAATGGTCTTGTTGGTGCTCTTGGTGATATAGCAATTTTTTCTTTTGGTTCTACAAAGTTAATTACTGGTGGTAATGGTGGTGCTATTGCATTTAATAATAGGAAAAATGCTGAGCAAATGGAAAAGTTTCTTGATTATGAATTAAAAAATTTTAATTATTTTGACGATAAGTTTGAAAATAAGGTTAATGAGCGAATGTCCAATTTGACTGCTGCTTTAACGCTATCTCAATTATCAAATTTGGATAATAATATAAGTTTAAGGCGTAAATATGCAAGTATGTATTCTGAGGAAATTAGTTTACATGATGATGCAACTTTTCCAAAAGAACCGCCTAATCAATGTTCTTTTTGGCGCTATATTTTCTTTTCATCACGTAGAGATGACTGGATATCTCATATGAAAAGTTTGGGAATTGATGCTCGACCATCTATTGCACATCAACTTTATAAATATTTTGATTTAAAAAATAAAGATTTTCCTAATAGTGTCCGAGTTAATAATGATTTAGTTTCACTCCCTATTTACACCAGATTAACAGAGGGAGAGGTGAAAAGAATTATAAACGCTATAAAATCATTTAGATAAATATGTCCAAAATTAAAAAAATTAGCAAAGTATTAGCTATTACTTATAGCAGGTCAGAGTATGACTTATTGAGTTATTTGTATAACGCTTTATCAGAAGATAATGAAATTGATTTTAGAATTTTAGCAGGTGGTGCGCATCTTAGTTCGCAATATAATTTATCTATCAATCAGATTGTAGATGATGGGCATCAAATTTTAACAAAGATTGAGACACTTCTTGATAGTGATTCTGATGTTGGAAGAATAAAAAGTGCTGCTATACTAATGATGGGAGCAATAGAGCCTATATCGGAATTTAATCCAGACCTTATAATTTATGCAGGTGATAGAGAAGAGGTCATGGTAGGAGCAATGATTTCTGGTTATCTTAAAGTTCCAAGTATGCATTTTTTTGCTGGAGATCATGATTTAGATGGTTTAATTGATAATCCAATACGGCATGCAACATCAAGACTTTCTTCTTATCAAATAGTTTCAATTGATGAACATTACAAAAGGCTGATTGCAACTGGTTTAAATCCAGAACGTATTTATTGCATTGGCAGTTGTGCATTAGATAAATTTCGTTTAGAACCAAAATTATCTAAGAAAGAACTAATTAATAGATTAGGAAAGAAATATATCTTTGAAAGACCCTATGCTTTGGTTATTCATCATTCATTAATGGGCAAAGAGGATAGATCTATAATTGAACTGTCTAATATTATAGAATCACTTGATGAAAGAGGAATACCTATAGTAATAAATTCACCAAATATAGACCCAGGATCTAAAAAGTTGTTAAGGCTTATTAGTGATTATAATAATGATGATAAAAAACTTTTTATTAATAATCTTTCAAGATTAGAATTTGTAAATATTTATAGGCATGCAAATTTTCAGATCGGAAATTCAAGTTCAGGCATATGTGAAGCTGCTTCTATACCATTGCCTGTCGTTAATGTTGGTGATCGAATGATTGGGCGTAAATCTATGGGGAATGTCATATGGTGTAATGGTGATAAGAAAGTGATTGGTTCTTCGATTGATAAGGCCGTTAGTGAAGATTTCTACCTTAAAAAAGTTAAGGGAATAAAAAATATATATGGAGATGGTCATGCTTCAGAAAGAGCATTTAATTTGATAAAATCAATTGACCTAAGCAATTATGAAGAATTTAGGATTGAAGACCCTCTTAAGGTATTTAATGATTCAATGAAAAATAACAACAAATAATAATGATAAGAGTATTTTAGATAATGATTAAAAAAAAACAATGAAAAAAACCCTCGTAATTGCGCCACACCCTGATGATGAAACTCTAGGGTGCGGAGGAACACTTTTTCGTCATAAGTTAGAAGGGGATGATTTATATTGGTTAATTGTTACATGCATTAGTAATAATTCAGGTTGGTCAAAGGATGAAGTAAATAGACGCAATGAAGAGATAGATAAAGTATCAAAAAAGTTTGCTTTTAAAGATGTTTTTAACCTTTCAATCCCTACAACGAAAATAGATACAATCCCTTTATCTGAATTAATTTCAAAAATAACAAATATTTACAAAAAGGTGGAACCAGAGATTATTTATATGCCTTTTGTGGATGATGTGCATACAGATCATCGAATAATAGCTGAAGTTGTACAATCAACTTTTAAATGGTTTCGCAATCCCTTTATAAATAAAATATTAATGTATGAAACTCCTTCTGAAACAGATTTTAATTTTATATCGCAGAGGAAATTTCATGCTAATGTATTTATAGATATATCCAACCATATAAAAGATAAAATTGAAGCAATGAAGATCTATGAAAGTGAAATGGGTGAATTCCCCTTTCCGCGAAGTGAAAAAAGTATACGCTCGTTAGCAGCTTTGAGAGGTAGCCAGAGTGGATTTAAATCAGCGGAAGCCTTTGAACTTGTATTTGAACGAAAATAAATGAAGGATATTACAGTAAATCAAAGTATCAGTATTCGAGATGCTATGAAAGCTCTTGATTCAACAGCAGAAAAATGTCTTTTAGTAGTAGATGAAAATAATAAATTGCTTGGAACTCTTACTGATGGTGATATTAGACGAAGTATTCTTTCAGGAGCGAAATTTTCAGTAGATATTTCAGATTGTTATAATTCCAAACCGATTACATTGGTTAAAGGAAAATATAAAGTAAATGATGTTAAAAAATTGTTTAATGATAAAAAAATCGATTTAATTCCCATTATAGATCAAGAATTTGTTGTCGTAGATTTTGTTACATGGTCAACAATTAACGGAACCAAAAAACCATCAAAATCACTTAATGATGTTAGCATTATTATAATGGCAGGTGGTAAAGGTAGTCGTTTACAACCCTTCACCAATGTATTACCAAAGCCATTAGTGCCTGTACAAGAAAAGCCGATTATAGAACATATTATTGATCGATTTTCTGAATTTGGATGCTCTCATTTTTACTTATCAATAAACTATAAAGGAAAAATACTTAAAGCTTATTTTGAAGATTTGGAACCTGCTTATAAAGTAAATTATATTGAGGAGAAAGAACCTCTTGGGACGGCTGGTAGCTTGCGTTTAATCTCTGGAAAATTCAATAAACCTTTTTTTGTGACCAACTGTGATATCATTATCAAAACGGATTACGCAAAACTATATGATTTCCATTGCAAGGGTGGTTATGATGTGACTCTGGTTGCTTCATTAAAAGAGCATATTATTCCTTATGGAACTTGCGAATTAAATAGTGATGGTAATCTCTCTCATATTAATGAGAAACCGCATTACGATTTTCTCATTAATACTGGTCTGTATGTGCTTAATCCTGATGTCTTAAATCTGATCCCAAAAGACAAGTTTTATCATATTACTCATCTTATTGAAGATGTAAAAAACAATGGAAAGAAGGTGGGTATTTTCCCTGTTGATGATGATAAATGGATTGATGTGGGTCAGTGGAATGAATATAAGAAGGTTATAGATTTATTATGATTGATGGAAAAACAGTTTTATCAGTTATTCCTGCCAGAGGAGGGAGCAAGGGTTTGCCCAAAAAAAATATTCTACCTCTTGCTGGGAAACCTTTAATCGGTTGGTCAATAGAAGCAGCAAAAAAATCAAAATATATTGATAAGCTCATCGTTTCCACTGATGATGTGGAGATTGCTAATGTAGCAAAATCATATGATTGTGAAGTCCCATTTTTGCGACCTAATGATTTTGCTCTTGATGATTCACCATCATCTGAAGTTATTATTCATTCGATTGATTTTTTTGAGAAGATGGGTTTAATATTTGATTATATTGTTCTTCTTGAGCCAACATCCCCTTTGCGAGAAACAAGCGATATAGATAAAGCGATAGAAATATTACATTCAAATATAGACTTAGCTGATTCAATTGTTGGTGTTTCAAAAGTCGAAGCTACACATCCAGCATTTGATCTTCGTATAAATGATAAAGGTCTTATAGAGCCCTATCTTGGAGGAAGTTTTTCATTATTCAGGAGGCAAGAAATAGAATCGTTATATTATTTTGAAGGATCCTTATATATTTCAGATACGCAAGTATATTTAAAGGAAAAGAACTTTTATCATGATAGAACCATGCCATTTATCTTGCCAAGATGGAAAGCAATTGAAATAGATGAATACATTGATATGATTGTTGCTGAGGCAATAATTAATAATCTAGATGAAATTCGAAACAGGACTAAAAATGTCTAAAAGAGGGCCAAAGCTTTGGGAAAAAGCAAAAACCATTATTCCTGGTGGCAATCAGCTGTTATCCAAAAGAGGGGAGCTTTTTATTCCCGGACTTTGGCCGTCCTATTATAAAAAGGCTAAGGGTTGTGAAATTTGGGATCTAGATGACAATCGTTACTTTGATTTTGCAGGAATGGGCGTCACAGCCTGTGTTCTTGGTTATGCAGATGACGATATTGATAATGCGGTAAAGAATGCTATAACTAATGGTTCAATGGGAACATTGAATTCTTTTGAAGAAGTACAGCTTGCTGAAAAATTAATTGAGCTCCACCCGTGGGCAGAGATGGTTCGATATGCGAGGACAGGAGGTGAAGCATGTGCGATAGCTGTTCGTATAGCTAGGGCAGCATCAGGTAAAGACCATATTGCGTTTTGTGGATATCATGGATGGCATGATTGGTATTTATCTGCGAATTTATCTGAGGATTCTAATTTAAATGAACAACTTCTTCCTGGATTGGATACAAAAGGTGTACCAAAAGGACTTAAAGGGACTGCCCATCCTTTTTTCTACAATAATATTGATTCTTTCTTTGATGTTTTTAATAAATATGGGGATGATATTGGGGTAATTATTATGGAACCGATAAGGGAAAAACCTCCAAAAGATAATTTTCTTCAAGAAATCAGAAATTTTGCAAAAGAAAAAAATGTTGTCCTTATTTATGATGAGGTTACATCTGGATTTCATAATAATATTGGAGGTATCCATCTTACGCTAGGAGTTCTTCCCGATATTTGTATTTTTGCTAAAGCTATGGGTAATGGTTATCCTATTTCAGCCATAATAGGGAAAAAAGATATAATGGATGTAGCTCAAAATACATTTATTAGTTCAACTATGTGGACAGAACGTTTGGGCTTCGCTGCTAGTTTGGCTACTATTAAAAAGATGCAAGAACAATCTGTACATAAGCTATTGATGCAATATGGAATAAAGATTAAAAAAGGTTGGTCGAAAGCAGCTAAAGAGGCGGGAGTTAAGATTATCATAAGTGGGTTAGATTCAATTCCTTATTTCTCATTTGATTATAAAAATGGTATTGAATTATTAACATATTTTAATCAAGAAATGTTAGATAGGGGTTTCCTTGCTAGTGGAAGTACAGCAACTACATTTGCATATACAAATAAAATAATAGATAATTATATTAACAATGTTTTCAAAGTTTTCAAGAAAATAAATAAGCTAGATTTTGATACTAGTCAACATTTAAAAGGATCTGTTAAACATACAACTTTTGCCAGATTAACTAGCTAATGTTTGAAAAAGTCAATTATTCAGAAGTTTTTTCATTAAAAGGATCCGTCGTCTATATTATTGGTGGGAAGGGTTTAATTGGTAAAGAAATAACAAAAGCTATTTCATCAAACAATGCAAATACCATAGTGCTTGATATTGAAAACGATAACTCAAATGGATTGGATAATATTGTTAATTTAAATTTTGATTGTTCTAAGCTTGAAGACATAGAAAATAACTTTAAATCAATTATTGAAGATTTTGGTTGTCCTGATATCTATATTAATTGTTCTTATCCTAGAACTGAAGATTGGAGTAAAAATACATTTTCTGATATTTCGCTTCAATCTTTTCGTCAAAATATTGAAATGCACTTAAATAGTTATGCTTGGTTAGCTAAGTTGGTAGCAGATGCCATGGTCAAGAACAAAATTGAAGGTAGCATTATTCAATTAGGATCTATATATGGTATTTTAGGTCAGGATCTTACAATATATGAAGGAACAGAGATGAAAGAAAATATGCCTTACTCTATAATTAAAGGCGGAATAACTAATTTGACCCGGCAAATGGCATCTTTCTACGGTAAAAATGGCATCAGGGTGAATACGGTATCTCCTGGAGGAGTTTATGATGGTACCCAACCTCAAAAATTTGTAAAACAATATAGCAATAAAGTCCCTCTTGGTCGGCTAGCCGACCCTTCTGAAATAGCCAGTGCTGTGTTGTTTTTAGCTTCTGAGGCATCATCTTATATAACTGGTACGAACTTAATTGTTGATGGCGGTTGGTCTATTATCTAAAAAAATAATACTAAGAGTAAATGAAATGAAAATAGTTGCAATGATACCAGCTCGCTTAGGTAGTAAAAGAGTAAAGAATAAAAACCTAAGACTAATTAATGGCAAACCACTTATACAATACATAATTGATTCTGCAAAAAAATCAAAATATCTAAATAAAATTTATATTAATTCGGAGGCATCAATTTTTAAAGAGATCGCAGACAATAATGGAATTAATTTTTATCATAGGAATGCAGAATTGGCATCTGATAGCGCTACAAATGATGATTTTTCCTTAGATTTTATTAATAATGTTGACTGTGATATTTTGATTCAGCTTCTAGCAACGTCACCATTTTTGTCAGTCGAGGAAATAGATTCATTTATTGACAAAATGATAAATAATGACTTTGATACTATGGTCTCAGTCTCAGATATAAGGATTGAATGTATTTTTAATGGAACCCCTATTAATTTTGATTCAAAAAAGCAAACCCCACCATCACAACTTTTAGAGCCTATAAAAGCTTATGCCTGTGGTATAATGGGTTGGGATACGAATAATTTTAAAAATAATATGGATAAATATGGAGCTGCATATCATGGTGGGGATGGAAAGATTGGGTTTTATGGGATAAAAGGTTTCTCAACTGTAGATATTGATAATGAAGAAGATTTTATATTAGCTGAAGCAATTGCTAGGTCTCAGGATTTAGTGAGAGATAAACCGAAATATTATTCATCAAACCAAGTTCAAAAAATTTACGATGCAGATGTTGCTCAAATTTTAGAAGGCGATGGGGTGAGCAAAAATAATCAGTTATCTTACAATCTTGAAAAAGTCAGTTTGCAAAAACTTATAGATAAATATGGCCGAAAAGAATCATGGTCTCATACTGTGATAAACTCTCCGTCCAATAGTGCTACACTTATTGCTCAATTACCAGGAGAGGGGAATCGAATGCACTATCACCATGATTGGGATGAATGGTGGTACATACTTGAGGGAGAATGGGAATGGTTAGTTGAAGGTCAAAAAAAACAAATTCTTGCGGGTGAAGTTATTTTTATTGAGAGGAACAGAAAGCATAAAATTACAGCCTCAGGCGATAAAATGGCAATAAGACTCGCGGTTAGCAGGTATGATGTAGATCATGTCTATACAGAAAATGATTACAAAAGCAATTAATTATTTAATAATTAAAGTAGAAAGATTTTTGCTTTGTACTGGGTATTATAACACTCATTATCGGCAAAAAAAATGGACCAAAATTGCAGTAAAAAATCATCAAAAAGGTTTACCTAGTTCTTGGGGAAAACAATTAGAAAAAGAGGTAGTTCTAGGCGATTATCTTAAGATTAGAGATGTATTTTTACTACCAAATATTGTAAATAAAACGGTTTTAGAACTTGGATGTTTGGATGGGAAATGGAGTCAGTATATTGTGCCCAATGCGAAACATACATTTTTAGTTGATCTATCTAAAGATATCCTCCCGATATTATTAAATAAAATTAAAAACAGTAAAAATAATTTCACATTTTATGAAACCAAAGGGAATGAACTTCAAGGCATAGATAATAAAACAATTGATTTTATATTTTGTATAGATACCTTAGTTCGTGTTAGTAAAAAATCTATAAAAAAATACTTTTTTGAATTTAAGAGAATACTAAAAGAGGATGGGAAAATGTTAATACATTTACCCTGCAATATTAAAGAGTTATCAGTTAAAAATCATTTTACTAATTTGTCAATTAATGAAATAAAGAAATTTCAATATGAAAATAATTTTAATGATTTTATTATTGATACCAAAACTATAAATCATGGGGTGCTTTTAAAATATGGTTATGAGTGAGAACATAATTGTATTCAGAAATTTTACTTTGATACGAATCAAAAAAGATGAATCCTTCAATAATAATTCATGGGATTTTATTTAAAAGTATGAACCGAAGTTCAATATTTAATAGGAAGATGGATTTTGAAAAAAGTCATGGTTCTTACTTGGTAGATAAAGGTAATAATGAAAAGTATCTGGATTTTTTCGGTCAATATTCAACTTTGGCAATAGGTTATAACCATAAAATATTCAACTCACATGAATATATAGAAGAGATAAAGCGTGTCGCACATCAAAAAATTACAAATTGCGAAATTTTATCTGATGAGTCTTCCGAATTTGATAAGATGTTTAGAAAATATACTTCTAACGGTTATTTTAGTCACTATCATTATTCATGCACCGGTGCTTTAGCGATTGAGGCTGCAATTAAAACAGCTATGGATTATAAAGGCAAAGGGCATCATTCTGTAATAACCTTCAAAGGCAGTTTTCATGGGATAAATTCGTATGGAGGATTTCTAACTTGCCGGTTTGAACCAGTAAAAAATCGTTTAAAAGATTTTCCTAAGATTATGGAGAAACCATTTGACAACCCAGTGATCAGATATAAGGATAGCAAGAAAATAGTTAATTCTAATTTTGTAAATGAAGTACTTAATAAAATCGAGCATCGAATTAAATCAAACAATAATGTGTGTGCTATTTTAGTTGAGCCAATTCAGTGCACATATGGAGATTATTATTTTCCTAATGAATTTTTCACTGGCATTAGAGAGATAGCAAATAGATATGATATTCCTCTTATTTTTGATGAGATTCAAATTGGTTTTGGAGGCACTGGTAAAATTTGGTTTCATGAGCATTTGCCTATCGTTCCAGATATTTTAGTATTTGGTAAAAAGACTCAACTATCTGGAATAGCTGTACAAAAACAATTCTCCAAAATTTTTAAAAATTCAATCAGATTAGAAGTAACATGGGACGCAGATATTATTGATATGATTAGATGCAAATATATAATGAAAGTTTTAAAAGATGAATTAATATTGCAAAATGTAAATAAGATGGCAAATAGATTAAAATCAGGCTTAGAGAATATCAAAGAATTAAAAAACTTAAGAAATAAGGGCTTAATATTTGCATTTGATTTTTCTGATAAACAAAAGAGAGATCTTTTTTTTAATGAATTAATTAATAATCAAATGTTGTGTAATCCAACCCGTGAAAAGACCATAAGACTTCGTCCGCATCTCTGCGTTAATAAAGATGAGATTGATCATGCCATTAAAATAATCAAAACAGTATCTGAAAAAATATGAAAGTTGCTGTAATCCAACTTAATGCTGGTAAAAATAAAAAAAAAAATATAGGAAAAGCCTGCTTATTGATAGAAAAAGCAGTCAGTAAAAAAGCAGATTTTGTGTTGTTGCCTGAAGTATTTAATTACCGTGGGTCATTAAATGGGATAGAGTTATTTAATGATATTGGCGAACAGATTCCAGGCGAGTCATTATATCCTTTGATTGATATTGCTAAGAAGTACTGTATACATATCTTGGCTGGTTCAGTATACGAGTGTTCAACAGACGAGCGGAAAGTTTTTAATACAGCCGTGGTGATAAATGACTCGGGTGATATTATTTGTAAATATAGGAAAATTAATTTGTTCAAAGCTGTTATTGGTGGAAAAGAAATTAATGAAAACAAAACATACTTAGCTGGCGAAGAACCTGCGGCTTTTAATATTAATAAATTTAAGATAGGGCTTGCGATATGCTTTGATCTTAGATTTCCTGAATTGTTCCGTGAATATTTTAATAAAGGCGTAGATATTATAGTATTGCCTAGTTCTTTCACCACAAGGACTGGGAAGTTACATTGGGAAGTTTTATTGCGTGCAAGAGCCATTGAAAATTATTGTTATATTTTAGCTCCAAACCAATATGGTTTTGATGGAAATAGTGTTGAAACTTATGGCCATAGTATGATAGTTAATCCACTTGGCCAAGTTATTGATGTATTACCTGATCAGCAGGATGGTATAATTTTGCATGACATATTACCACCAAAACAAAAACTTTTCCCAACTTTAGATTAGTATGAATCATAAGAAAATAGAATATCTTAATTATAATTTATCAGAGGATACCCCACTATATGGTAATGGAGATGGAATTCAATTCAAGCCTGAAAAGGAAATAGCAAAAGGGGATAGTTGTAATACTCTAATATTAACTTTTCCTAATCATAGTGGAACCCATATTGATTTCCCTTGTCATTTCAAGCCTAATGGTGAAACAAATAATGATTATCCTCCTGATTTTTGGGAATTTGAAAATGTCGAGCTTATTGATTTTTCAAATAAAATAAAGGATAACCAGCTTATTGGTCCAGATTTATTTTTGGATAAT
>CAZLPW010000007.1:0-61844 GCA_964561495.1 uncultured bacterium
AAGCAGAGTTGGACAAGGCCCCTTGCCCTCTGAAATCCACGATAGCATTGCCGACTCTCTCAGAAAAAAAGGCAAAGAATATGGAACAACAACAGGAAGACCAAGGAGGGTTGGTTGGCTTGATCTGGTTCAAATAAGGCAGGCGGTGAGGGTTAACGGATTAACAGAAATAGCTCTAACAAAATTAGATATTTTGGATGGTTATTCAACTATCCCTGTTTGCGTTAACTATAATATTGATGGAGAAACTATAAGCGAAATGCCCGCAAGCCTTACAAAATATCGAAAAGCAAAGCCAGTTTATAAAAACTTACCTGGTTGGGATAAAATCGATTTAGATAAAATAGACAATGGCTATGAGAGTTTGCCTTCTGAGTTAAAAAACTATGTTAGTTTTATAGAGGACCAAGTTGAGTGTCCTATTAAAATAATATCAGTTGGTCCACAGAGACATGAAACTATTAATAGGTCTTAGCCTAAATTTTAAAAACTAACATAAAGCAGAATGCCTTTTACCAAAGAAACAATCAACTTCGAGGGGTTATCAAAAAAGGAAATTAATACAAAATTAGCTGAGCTCAATATTCCACTTTCGCCAGATGAGGTCATAAAAATTCAAAAAAAAATGCTCGGTAGAGCACCCTCTCTTGCAGAACTTGTTCTTTTTTCAATACAGGGGTCTGAACACTGTAGCTATAAAAGCAGCAGAAGTCATTTAAAACAATTTATTAACTCGAGTCCTGATGTGGTTTTGGGAGCAAAAGAAGACGCTGGTGTTGTTTCCATAGCAACAGATAATAACGGAAATCGGTGGTGTATAGTGATGAGCCACGAATCTCACAATCACCCTTCGCAAATCGTTCCTTATGAAGGGGCAGCAACAGGTGTAGGTGGAAACGTGAGAGATGTAATGTGCATGGGCGCAGAGGTGATTGCTTGTACAAATTCGCTTAGATTTGGAGAAATTAAACGCAATAAAACAAAGTGGATACAAAACGGTGTGGTTTCTGGAATAGCAGGCTATGGAAATCCCATAGGAGTCCCCACTATTGGCGGGGATATTTATTACAATAAAGGCTACAATGAAAACTGTCTTGTAACGCTGGTAACCCTTGGAATAGTTAGAGAAGATCATATTATTCATTCATATGCACCAAAAAATGCTGATGGATATGATTTAATTATTATTGGAAAACCAACAGACAACAGTGGTTTTGGGGGCGCAAGCTTTGCATCTCTTGAGCTTGAAGAAGAAAAAAAAGAAAAAAACAAAGGGGCAGTACAAGAACCCAATGCTTTTCTAGAGAGGCATCTATTAAAAGCGACTTATGCTCTGTTTGATATCATTAAAGAAAAAAACCTTATAGATAAGGTTGGCTTTAAAGATTTGGGCGCTGGTGGGGTTGCCTGTGCAAGTGTAGAGCTCGCAGAAACATCTGGATACGGGTCAGAGGTTTGGCTTGATAATGTACATATCAGCATAAGCGATCTACACCCATCGGTTTATTTGTGTAGCGAAACACAAGAAAGGTTCATGTGGGTCGTTCCACCTAAAATCACTCCTCTTGTTTTAGAACACTACAACTGCGTATATGACCTCCCAGGTGTTAGCTTAGGATCAAGGGCATCTGTAATAGGAAAAATTCGTGATAATGGACAATTTATTGTTCATTACAAAAATGAAACAATTGTTAATGCAAAAGCAAAAGAAGTCACTAGAGGATTTTTATACAACAGAAAACACAAACCAAAAAAACACGATGTGAGTGAGCCCTCTATTCGCCTTAAAGAAAACTTGACAAATGTTTTCTTTAAAATGTTAGCGCATGAAAACATAGCGTCCCGGGAGCCCGTATATGAAACATATGACAAGCAGGTTCAAGGTAGGTCTGTTTTAGAGGCGGGGGTTTCGGACTCAGGGGTCTTAGCTCCCTTTAACTCAATTGATTTTCCAGAAGAAATAAGAAATGTTGGTGTTGCGCTCTCTTCAGATCAAAACCCGCGATATTGTGAAATCAGCCCCTATTGGGGTGGTGTCAATGCGGTTGTTGAATCAATGCGGAATGTGGCAGCGACAGGAGCATCGCCGCACGCGGTCTCTGATTGCCTTTGTTTTGGAAACCCTGAAAAGCCCCATCAGATGTGGCAATTTGTTGAGGCTGTCCGCGGTATAGCGGATGCCTGTAAAACAATCACATTAAAAGACAACCCAAAATCCCCAACTCCCATAATAGCAGGGAATGTTAGTTTCTACAATGAATCAAAAAGTGGCGCAATTCCCCCAAGTCCAATAGTCAGTTGCCTTGGAAAGATTAATGACATTTCAAAAACTATTTCTATGGGGTTTCAAAGGCATGATTCCGATATTTTTATGGTCGGCTCTAGAAAAAATGAACTTGGTGGAAGTTTGTTTTATGAGCTGCATGGAGAGTTGGGGAAAAACGTGCCTAAACCGAATTTAAATTTGGTAAAAAAAGAAATTTTTACTCTTTTAGACTGCATTGAAAAAGAACTAATTGAATCCTGTCATGATATAAGTGATGGTGGTACTGCTGTTTGTATAGCTGAAATGTGTTTTGAAAATAAAATTGGGTGCAAAATAGCAATCTCTGGAGATTTCCCAACGGAAGTTCTTCTTTTTAGTGAAACCAGCGGTTTTATATTTGAATCAGTTCGTGAAAACAAAGATCAAATATTAAATTTGTTTTTATCTAATGACGTCCCGATAACTAAAATTGGTAAAACAAAAAGAGAGCCTACTATTGATTTAAATGGCAAAATTTCGGCGCCGCTAGAAAAGGCCTACTCTCTTTGGAAATATGGGCTGAGGTCCAAGTTTTAATAATTATAAGATTAAAAATATTTAGTGCATTATAGATGAATAGTAAAAATAAAATAAAATATTCTACCGCAGGGGTAGACATAGATGCAGGAAACAAAGCTGTTGAAATAATTAAGGATGAGGTTAAGTCAACTTTTAGTTCAAACGTATTAACTGGAATCGGAGGGTTCGGGTCTTTGTTTGAAATAGGAGATCTAATAAAAGATTATAAAAAACCTGTTTTAGTACAAAGCATAGACGGTGTTGGAACAAAAACAATTATAGCACGAAAAATGAACAAATATAATACCATTGGCCTTGACCTTTTAAGTGCCGCCGCCAATGACATAATTGTCATGGGGGCACGACCTTTAACATTTCTTGATTACATTGCAAATGATAAACTAAAACCCAAAACTGTTAAAGAAATTATTATTGGAATTGCACAAGGATGTCGAGATACAGGCGTATCATTAGTAGGCGGAGAAACAGCAGAAATGCCTGACACCTACCTCCCAAATGAGCATGATTTAGTTGGCATTATTACAGGAATTGTAGAAAAAGATAAAATTATAACAGGAGAGTCTATTGAAACTAATGATGTAGTTCTTGGGCTCCCTTCTAGTGGTTTACACACTAATGGTTACTCACTTGCTAGAAAGTTGTTTTTTGAAATTGGAAATCATAAAATAGATAGTGTAATACCAGATTTGGATAAAACAGTTGGGGAAACATTATTAGAGCCTCACATTAACTATACAAACCCTGTGCAATTACTTTTAAATAAAAATTTTAATATTAAGGGAATTGCCCATATTACTGGAGGAGGGTTAATAGAAAACATTCCACGAATTTTGCCACAGGGATGTGATGTAAAAATTCAAAAAAATTCATGGCCACATCTACCCGTTTTTGATGTTATGCAGTCAATCGGAAATTTAGAGGATTTTGAAATGTATAGAACTTTTAATATGGGTATAGGTCTAATTTTAATTGTATCTCCTTCATCTGAAAAAGAAGTAAAAACAAATTTAGAAAGCTTTTCTGATGTTTATAATATCGGCCACGTGATTGAAGGCAATAAAAGAGTTCAGCTTATATAAAGGCCAGTTGGGTTTCATTATCAGTATTAAAATCATTTTAAAATCATTTTTATTAGTGTTTTCTACGGTTTACTGTAACTCATATCTAGAAAATTTTAGCCCAGACTCATTAAGGTTTAAAACAGCAACCGCTACGAGGGCTTTCGAAGAACCTATTGTTGATGGAAAACTTGATGACGCTATTTGGAGTTCTGCCTCCTCAATCATTGAGTTTTTTCAAGTTGAACCACTCGAACTTAGCACACCCTCAGAAAAAACAATTGCAAGGTTTTTATATGATGATGAATCAATTTATATATCCTTTGAGTGTTTTGATTCATCACCAGAAAAAATAAAAAAACCTCTGGTTCGAAGAGATAATTGGTTTTATGGGTTTGGGGATCAATCTGATTGGGTGGGCATTAGCATTGATTCTAAAAACAATGATTATGACGGTTATTTTTTTGCTTTAAACGCGGCTGGAGCAAAAATGGACGTTTCCGTATCTGGTCATATGCAATTTGATCGCAGCTGGGATGCTGTTTGGAATTCTGGCATAAATATTAATGAAAATGGATGGACAGCAGAATTTAAAATCCCGTTTGCAGTCTTTCAGTTTGAAAACTCTAAAGAAATAATTTGGGGAATAGATTTTATTAGAGGTCATCACAGAACACAAGAGGTTCATAAATGGCCTGGGCACGCTAAGACAATAAGAGGAAATATATATCAATTAGGCGTTTTAGTTGGAATAAAAGATATTCCAAACCCAAAACAATTAGAGTTATTACCTTTCTCTCTAAATGGTAAAAAAGGGGGAAGCTATAGTTACCAATTTGGCTTAGACGCTCGATACGGGATCACACCCAATTCAGTAATGAAGGCTACATTAAATCCAGACTTTGGACAAGTAGAAGCTGACCCCTCTGTCTTAAACCTTACTGCTTTTGAAACATTTTACGATGAAAAAAGACCGTTTTTTTCTGAAGGATCTGACTTTTTTAGTGAGAGGCTTGAATTGTTTCATTCTCGAAGAATTGGCAAAAAAGCTAACTACCTAGAGCCTGAGGAAGGTGAACCCAAAAGCCCCTTAGGAAACACCACAATTTTAGGCGCTATGAAAGTATTAGGGAGTACTCAATCGGGATTTAACTATGGATTTATTGAAGCAATAACAAATGAGGAGCGCGTTACGTGGTTATATGATTCAACGAAGACTTCTGTTCTTATTGAACCCTTAACCTATTACAGTGTAGCAAAAATAGAAGCGCCCATGATAAACAAACTATCACGATTGGGGATTATGGCAACTGATGTTTCAAGAAGAGAAAACCCAGGGGCAACTACGGTAGGATTAAATTGGAACTTGGGTTTATTAGATAATCGACTATTTTCAAATGGGCAAATAGCTCAGTCAAATAAGGAAGGAACAATTGGAAATGCTTGGCGATTTAATATTGGATATACAGACCCTTCCTGGTGGAGCGCACGATTTTGGTATGGAACATATGATGATAAATTTGATATTAATGACATCGGATACCTAAGACGAAACGATTTAAGTTGGATTGGAGGAAGGGTTGAACTAAGAAAACAAAATCCCTGGGGACCTTTTTTATATAATGAAGTTGAGTTGAAATATATGGAAGAGTGGCGTGGGGATGGCCTAAGGCTGGACAAAGAACTCGAGCTAGAACAAAACAACCTCCTCTCAAACTACTGGAGCCTTGGGGTATTTAGCATGCTCAATTTACCGAGCTATAATGATGATGATATTTTTAGATCGGATTTGGCTTGGGAATATAAAACTGAAATGTGGGGATACATTGGGCCAACTATAAAAACAGATCGAAGAAAAAAAATTATAATTGGCACTGATTTTGGGATCGGGTATGGTAAAAAACGGGGGCCTGGATACAGAACAAGCATTGGAATAAACGTTCGCCCAATAACACAGTTAAATATAAATATAGAAATAGTGCAAGATTTAAGCCCTGCTTATATGCAGTGGGTTGATGTTCTTGAGCTATCTGAAGATACTCTTAGAGTGTATGCAAGCTCTGAACAAAAAACCAGAGATATAAACCTTAGAGTAAACTGGACATTTTCTCCAGAATTAACACTAGAATGTTTTTTGCAGCCTTTTTACGTAAATATGAATTACAACAAATATTATAACCTTACTGATCCTCGAACTATGAATTTGGTTAGATATGATTATCTTTTTAACAACGAAGACCCAGGTTTTTTAATTAAAAATACTGTCGGTACAATGGTTTTAAGGTGGGAATATAAACAAGGCAGTACAATATATCTGGTTTATAATATTAACAATAGTAAATATTATTCTAAGAATACAAGTGACTGGAGTAACAGTTCCAATAATGCCATCTTTGTTAAATTTAATTATTGGCTAAAAATTTAAAAATATTATAATTAATTGTTGTAAGTCGATTTATAAGCTCTTTAGATGCGCAGTGCATTCCAATCTCCTTTTATTGCAAAAGTCATCCCATTTTGTTGAAGATTAACAAAAAGGGTTTTCCCAGAAGGAGAAAAACACGCCCCAGCAAACTCTGCGCCAGAATATGAGTTTTGTGCTATTATATAAGGCGTACCATTTGGTCTAATCCCCCACAGCCTGTTTATATTTGAATTATCTTCACATACTATAATATCACCCCATGGTGATAAGGTAATATTATCAGGCATGTTAAGTGTTTGTTTGTTGTTTATCTCCTGCCAAAGCTCTATAGTATCGCCCGATGAATATTTTGTTGGTCCTGGTGTATATCTCCAAATTTGCCCCCTTTTTTTTGGTCCACCAGATGTGCAGGTAAAGTAAATTGATTTCCCATCAGTAGCAAGGCCTTCTCCTCTCGCAAAAAAGGAAGCTCCCTTTTCGGCTCCTTTTTTCCGAAGGGAATCATCTTTTGGGTCTGTGTCACTCAAAGGAACCCACCTTACTTTATATTTAACGCCCTTCAAATAAAAGCCATTTTCCCAATTTCGAGTGTCCTGAGGATGCCCCTCTATTGACAAGGCAAAAAGCTTACCTCTGGAAAGTTTTCCCGTTTGGCTTGGAATAAAACGATAGAATAAACCGTCACTCCGATCTTCAGTTAAAAAAGCATCTCCTGTTGCTGGATCAAAAGCAACAGCCTCATGGGAGAATCTTCCCATTGATTTAATTGGAATAGCCTTTTGGAGCCCTCGCTTAACTGTCGGCTTAACTTCAAAAACATATCCATGCGGCTTTCGTAAATCTTTATTTGGTCCTAAAGTTGTCTCCTCACAGGTTAGCCAAGTACCCCAAGGAGTTGCCCCACCAGCACAGTTTGTTAGAGTTCCAGATAAACTAAGAAACTGCTCTTTAACTTTATTTGTTTTTTCATCATAAATAATATTTATAGTCCCACCATAGGCTTTTTTATCATAAAGATTAAAAGACTCAAGAGGATCTTCAATCTGTTTGTTTAAAAATGGGCTTTTTTTAATTCCCGAATTTTCATTCAATTCATGATTAACAACTAAAACAACTTTTTCTTCGTTTTGAAAACATGCCATCCCATCAGGTGAATGCGGGACCTGATATCCATCACTCATTTTTTCACCATAGGCCGATATTATTTTGTAATCCAAAGCACGATGAAGGGTTAATATTTTATTGGGATCTTTAACTAAAAACTCAGAAGACTTATGAGCGGCTGATAACTGATTTGGTTTAAAAAGAGACGCTCCAGAAAAATAAAAACCCAACCCCATTGAAAACCTTGAAACTTTTTTTAAAAATCTTCTTCTATTCATATCTGTTTGTATATCAGTTTTCTTTTGTAAGGATTCTAAAGTCTTCCGTCTGCTTAACATATTCAATTAAATATTGAATATGTCGATGGCTATTTTCAAGTGGCGATTTTAATGATTTTTTTTCTACCCAAACACACTTGGTAATGTTTTCACTTTTATCTGGCACTAGTTTTGTGTTCATATCACCTTTAAAAGAAACTAAATACCACATAATTTCTTTTATTGTTTTTTTCTTTTCAATGTTTCTATTATGATGGGTAGGAATTAATTCACATATTATATCTAACTCATTTTCGGGCAATCCTGTTTCTTCACTAATCTCCTTTAAAGCAGTCTTTTTTGTGCTCTTGCCTTTTGCGACTATGCCTTTAGGGAGTTCCCACCTATTATTTTTTTTTATAAATAGAACCTTTCCTTCACCCAGAACAACGCCACCCGCAGCGTGTATCTTCTCTGCCTCTGGCAACAATGAACAAATAACACTATATTGCTTTTGAGATAAATTATTAAACAAGATGCCATTAATATTAATATTATAAATTGGGTTTTCTTTTGTCCATTTTTTTTGCTTTAATACTTTTTTCTGGGGATAATCTAAAACCTTTAACACATAGCGCATTGCGTTTAAACGAGCTATCATTTTATTATCGCTATTTATAGCAACCCACGGGGCATGCTTAGTTGAGGTCAGTCTAAACATTTCATTCTTATAGCTGGTTATAATGTGCCAGTTTTTATAAGCCTTCCAATCATTAGGCGACAGTTTCCAATATTTTAGTGTATGCTTTTCTCTTTTTTGAAATCTAAACTCTTGATTTTCTTTTGAAATAGAAAGGTAAAACTTTATAATAATTAAATCATCATTAATTAACTTTTTTTCCCATTGATTTACCTTCTTCATAAAATAATTATACTGAGATTCACTACAATAGCCCATTGAAGGTTGAATAATAGCTCTCGAATACCAACTCCGATCATAAAAAACAATTTTCCCTTTTTGTGGTAAGCGTTTTTCCCAAGTAAGAAACCAATGTTTATCTTGTTTTTTTGAAGGTACCCCAAGCTCTATAACCTCAACAGCTTTCGGCATTAGATGTTCAACAAACCTCTTAATTGTAGAACCTTTTCCTGCGGCATCTCTCCCCTCAAAAACAATTGCTATTCTTTTCCCTTTATCAACAACCCATTCTTGAAGTTTAAGAAGCTCAACCTGAAGTCGATATTTCTCTTTTCTATATTGATTTATGTTTAATGCGGAATACTCGGTTCTATTATAAACAATCATGTTAAAAATTAATTATAATAAATATGGTATATACATACTGATAAAAACTTATATAATGTAAACCTATCTATGAAAACAGATTTTTATTATAAAAACAGACTGAACCTTTTGCCCCCTTCTTTTGTGTCATGTTAAATTAAAGCTTTCCTTTTATATTAATCTTTAATAATTATATGAATTAATGAACGTTAAGATTGGCGTTATACAGTTTCCAGGTTCAAATACAGAACGAGAGACAATGATGGCCTGTCGGCGAGCAAAAATGGAACCCGTCGAGTTTTTGTGGAACCACCCCACAGACGCATTCTCGTCTTTAGATGGATATATTATTGTAGGAGGATTTTCTTATGAAGACCGGTCAAGGTCTGGTGTCATTGCATCTTTAGATCCCGTTATAAAAAAAATAAAAGATCAGGCTAATCTAGGTAAGCCCGTTCTTGGCATATGTAATGGAGCACAAATTTTAATTGAATCGGGTATAGTACCAGGCGCTCACAATGATAGCCTATCAATAGCCTTAACTAAAAACAAACAAATTCAAAATGATAAAGTTGTTGGTGTTGGCTACTATAATTGTTGGGCGAATTTATTGCTTTCTGTTTCACCTAAACTATGCGCATTTACTTGCGACATGGATAAAAGTGAGGCAATAAAAATACCTCTGGCTCATGGTGAGGGCCGTTTTATAATGAACGACAAATTGCTTGAAAAATTAATTTCAAACGGGCAAGCTGTTTTTAGATATTGTAATGAAAGATCTGAAATTAAAACTGAGTTTCCTACTAATCCGAATGGATCAGTTTACAATTTAGCGGCTATATCAAACGCTAGTGGAAACGTTATGGCAATCATGCCTCACCCGGAAAGAACTATTAATGGGGATAAAATATTTTCTTCTATGAAAAAATATATTATCACAAAAACAAAAAAAAGAGAGATAGGGCTTAATTACAAACCAGAGAAATATATTATCAAAAGTTATAACTCAAGTAAAAATTCGACTGTATGGACAGTTGAAATGATTATAACTGATAATGAAGCAGACACAGTTCAAACCACCCTATCAGAAATGGGTATTTCAGCGATTGTAAAAAGACAAACATGGTGGGAAATAGAAACCGCTGGAAACAACACCGCTTCGGTTCTTGAAAAAATAAGCAAATCTGGAGAGCTTTATAATTCTAACAAAGAGTTTTTATCAAAGCCAAAAATGGATAATACAAGTTGTTCTTTTTTAGTTCGAGATAGGGAAGATGTTCTAGGCCGATCTAAACTAGAAATATTAAAAACCCGTTTTATGATAAATAATTTAGACCAAATAAAACACGGTGTGGTTTGGAGCTTTGTTGTTCCAGAAAAAAAAACTGATCAAACCATAAATAAAATTTTAAATACTAACATAATATACAACCCAAATTCTCATGAATGCTATAGAATCCACTAAACACTACAAAGACCGTATTACAAAGGAACTTAAAAACACACTCACAGAGACTTCAATAAAAGGAGGTATCAAAAAAAACGGAAAGGTCCGTGATCAATATGAGCTTGATGACAAAATTATTCTAATTACCACAGATCGACAGAGTGCATTTGATCGTGTGCTTGCTTCAATTCCATTTAAAGGCCAGGTGCTAAACTTGACTAGTGGGTGGTGGTTTGAAAAAACAAAACACATAATTGAAAACCATGTTATTTCCATACCCGACCCCAATATTACAATCGCAAAAAAATGTTCTGTTTTCCCGATTGAGTTTGTAGTCCGAGGATATATTACAGGAAGCACCAGTACTGCACTGTGGACGGTCTACAATAATGGAGCGCGAGAATACTGTGGCAACGCACTTCCAGAGGGTTTAATTAAAAACCAAAAGCTTGACTCAATAATGTTAACACCTACTACAAAAGAAGTTGAACACGATAGACCTATTTCACCAGATGAAATTATTAAAGAGAGCTGGATGTCTAAAAAAGACTGGGAATATTGTAGTCAAAAAGCCTTGGAGCTATTCAGGTTTGGCCAAGAAAAAGCGAAGGAGCATGGAATGATTTTGGTTGATACAAAATATGAAATGGGAAAAGATAGCGATGGCAATATTATGCTAATTGATGAAATCCACACACCCGATTCAAGCCGTTACTGGTTGGCACAGACATATGATGAAAGAATGGCGAACAACATGGAGCCTGAAAACATAGACAAAGAATTCCTTCGTTTGTGGTTTTCAGATAATTGCGACCCATATAATGACCCAGACTTACCAGACGCACCTCCAGAATTAGTAGCAGAGCTTTCTAGTCGATATATCTATTTATATGAAACTATTACAGGAAGTCTATTCCCCTTTCCTGATATAGGAAAGTCAATAAAGGACAGAATAAATAAAAACTTAAAGGATAAAATATGAAAACCATAATAATTATGGGCTCTTCATCAGACGAACCTCATGCAAAAAAAATAACAGATAAACTTGATGAGTATAAAATATTATGGGAAAAACATGTCGCATCTGCACATAAACAACCTCTTGAGGTTTTAAAGATTTTGGATGAAAACAGCGGGAAAAAGGATGTCGTTTACATTACCATTGCTGGCAGATCCAATGCGCTATCTGGTTTTGTTGCCGCCAACTCGGAGCATCCAACTATTGGCTGCCCTCCTTTTTCAGATAAATCAGACATGCTTGTTAATATTCATTCAACACTGCAAATGCCAAGTAACACACCAGTGTTGACCGTAATTGATCCTGGAAATTGTGCCTTGGCAGTCAAAAGAATTTTTCGTGCCTGAAAAACTAAAGGCTGTTTCTCCTGTTGATGGAAGGTATGGAAAATCAACCTCGCCTTTAAGCCCTTATTTTTCTGAGTCTGGTTTAATGCGTTATCGTTTAATAATAGAGATTGAATATTTAATTGCACTGAGTGAAGAAAAAAAAATATATGAACTTGCACATTTTTCAAAATTACAAATAAAACGGTTCCGAAACATTTATTTGAAGTTCAATGATGATGATGCAAAAAAAATAAAAGAAATCGAAAAAAAAACTAATCATGATGTTAAAGCTATAGAGTATTTTTTACATGATAAAATTAAAAAACAGCTACATCCATGGGTCCATTTTTGTTTAACCTCTGAAGACGTAAACAACCTTGCTTATTCACTGATGTGGAAAGATGCACTAAGAGATATCTATCTTCCAAAACTATTATTAATTCATAAGCAACTTAAAAAGTTTGCAAAAAAATATAAAAAACTTCCTTTGCTTTCACTGACTCACGGTCAACCCGCAACACCCACCACATTCGGTAAAGAACTAGCTGTTTTCTACAAGAGATTAAACAGACAAATAGATCAATTAAAAACGCAAGAGTTTTTTGGAAAATTTGGTGGTGCAACTGGCACCTGGTCTGCTCATATAGTTGCATACCCAAACATAAACTGGGTTTCTTTCGCAGAAAAATTTGTCAAAAGGCTTGGCCTTAATTTAAATTTTATTACAACCCAGATCGAACCGCACGATTCTTTATCTGAAAGCTATCATCAAATAATTAGAGTAAATAATATTTTGATTGACCTCTGCAGAGACCTCTGGTTTTATATAAGCAGAGGTTTGCTTGCCCAAAAAAAAGTTTCTGGAGAGATTGGGTCCTCTACAATGCCCCATAAAATAAATCCCATCCAATTCGAAAATGCGGAAGGCAACCTGGAGCTTGCAAATAAATTACTGGGATACTTGGCTACGAAACTTCCAATATCAAGGATGCAAAGAGACCTGACAGATAGTACAACAATTCGTAATCAAGGTGTTGCAATGAGCCATGGTTTTCTAGGGCTAAACAACATTTTAAAAGGCCTTGACAGAATAACTGTCAACAAAATTCAAATTAACGCGGAACTAGAAAATCATTGGGAGGTGTTAGCAGAGGCAGTACAAACACTCCTTCGAAAAGCTGGAAAACCAGATGCCTATGAAAAACTTAAATCAATTACACGAGGCAAATCTGTCGATGTCGAAACAGTTGCCGAGTTTGTATCTGGATTAAATCTATCAGAGCAAGACACCCAAACTCTTCTAACGCTTACACCCTCAAGCTACATTGGCTTGTCTTCTGAGCTGGTAGACAAAATCTAATGTGTGGGATACTAGGCCTCTACCATAACAAGTCACAGGTGGCTGGAGATATTTATGATGGTTTAATTCAGCTACAACATCGCGGACAAGACGCCGCTGGTATTTCGACTCTGGATGATTCCAAAATGCACCTACATAAAGAACTTGGCCTGGTGACAGAGGTTTTTAAAAAAGGTCGGCTTAAAACAAGCCTAATCGGGTCTATTGGCATTGGTCATGTACGATATCCAACCGCAGGTAGTAATGATGTAAATGATTCTCAACCCTTTTATACCGCTAACCCTGCTATTATTTCATTAGCCCACAACGGAACACTTACAAACAGTGATAAAATTAGATCTGCTCTGACAAAAACTTCTTTTTGCCAGTTTAACACTAATTCTGATTCTGAAGTTTTGATGAAGCTTTTTGCCTATGAACTTTATTCTACTAATTTTAAAAAATTAGGTAAGGTTCACATATTTAAAGCACTAAGGGAAGTGTTTAAAAAATGCTTCGGTGGTTATGCAGCGGTTTCTTTAGTCTCCAGTATCGGCCTTATTGCTTTTAGAGATCCAAATGGAATACGCCCCCTATCTTTGGGACAAAAAGGTGACTCGTATATGGTCGCGTCAGAAAGCAGCGCTCTCTCTGCTTTAGACTTCAATCTTATAAAAGATATTAGCCCAGGAGAAGCAATTGTTATTGATACAAATGGATTTATTTCTTCAAAAAAAATTGTAAAAAAAAGTACACAGATGCCCTGCCTCTTTGAGTTTGTTTACTTTTCTCGTCCTGATTCTTCTATTGATTCAATTTCTGTTCATAAATCAAGATTAAGAATGGGAGATTTTTTAGGAGAAAAAATTTTAAGAGAATATCCCAATTTAAATGTCGACGTTGTAATACCTATTCCAGACACTAGCAGGACAGCCGCGATGCAAGTTGCTCACAAGCTAGGAGTAAAATACAGAGAAGGTTTTATGAAAAACCGTTACATTGGTAGAACCTTCATTATGCCAGAACAAAAAACAAGAAAAAGATCTGTTAAACAAAAATTAAACCCTATAGATATTGAGTTTAAAAACAAAAGAGTTTTACTTGTAGATGATTCGATTGTCCGAGGTCATACTTCAAAAAAAATAATTCAATTAGTAAAAAAGAGCGGAGCTAAAAAAGTGTTTTTTGCTTCTGCGTCTCCACCGATTAGATTCCAAAATATTTATGGGATTGATATGCCTGCAACATCAGAATTAATTGCTCACAACAGATCAATCAAACAAATAAAAAATTATATAAAAGCAGATGAATTGATTTACCAAGACCTTGAAGATTTAAAACTTTCAGCAACAATAGGCAACCCGAAAATAACAAAGTTTGAAGATTCTGTTTTTACTGGAGCATATCCCGTAGGTAACATAACTAAAAATTTTCTGAAAAATTTAGAAAACACCAGGTCAGATCTTTCTAAATAATAAAAAACTTACTTGAAACTTTAGATGAATAATAAAATTCTATTAATTGGCTCTGGGGCTAGAGAACATGCAATAGCAAAGGCATTAAAAAAATCTAAAGCTAAGATTGAGCTCTTTTGTATGGCATCTAGTTTAAATCCTGGGATAGCAAAAATAAGTTCAGAAATCATAGTTGAAAATTTTAATAACATTGATAATGTTATAAAGTATGCTAGAGCTAAATCCATTTCACTTGCAATTATAGGACCTGAAAACCCCCTAGAAATTGGGCTGGCTGATTCTCTTTGGAATGAGAAAATAAAAGTTGTTGGTCCTAAAAAAAAATTAGCTAGAATTGAAACCTCGAAATCTTTTGCTAGAGATTTACTTAAAAAATATAAAATACCTGGATGTCCCAATTATAAAACCTTCGATTCAATGATTGGTGTAGATTCTTTTTTAACGGAAATTGGAAATCATTTTGTTATAAAGTTTGATGGCCTCGCTGGTGGTAAAGGTGTAAAAGTCTCTGGAGAACATTTATCCAATCATGCTGAAGCAATAGATTATTGTAAGCAAATAGTCAATGCCAGTGGTTTATTTGTTATTGAAGAAAAATTTATTGGAGAAGAATTCTCTCTTATGAGTTTTTGTGATGGAGACACCCTACAACATATGCCAGCTGTTCAAGACCATAAAAGAGCTTACGATGGAGACACTGGCCCGAACACTGGAGGAATGGGAACATACTCTGATAAAAACCACTCTTTGCCTTTCCTAAAAAAGTCTGATGTCGAACAGGCACAAAATATTAATGTGTCCGTTTCAGAGGCCCTGAAAAAAGAATTTGGTGAGGGGTATAAGGGTATATTATACGGTGGATTTATGGCTACATCTGATGGCGTTAAAGTCATCGAGTATAATGCGCGCTTTGGAGATCCAGAAGCAATGAATGTTTTATCTGTCTTAGAAACAGATTTTTTTGAAATCTGCGATGCTATATCAAGAGGCAGATTAAACAAATTAGATTTAAAATTTCAAAAAAAAGCAACTGTATGCAAATATGCTGTGCCCAAAGGTTACCCTGATAATCCAATAAAAGGAATGCCTATTTATATTAATGATAATCCTACAGATTCTGGGGCGTTTTTTTTCGCTTCGGTGGATATAAAAAATGACAAATTAATTGAACTCGGCAGCAGAACAATAGCATCGGTGGGAGTTGGAAACACTATTTCAGAAGCTGAGAAAATAGCCGAGAAAAAGATTAAAACCGTTGAGGGGCCTCTTTTTCATAGAAAGGATATTGGAACAAATAAAATAATACAAAAACGAATTAAACATATGAATCTACTAAGATGATTAAAATCGGTGTTTTAGGCTCTACAAATGGAACTGATCTTCAACCAATTTTAGACGAAATTGATAAAGGTGACTTAGAAGCAAAGATATCAATTGTAATATCCAATATTCAAAATGCATATATATTGAAAAGAGCAAAAAAAAACAGTGTTCCTTCTTTTTTTATTTCACATAAAGACATAACCAGAGAAGAATTTGATAATAAAATAACTCAACTTTTTTTAAAATACGAAGTTCAACTTATTTTGCTAATTGGATTCATGCGGATTTTATCTTCTAAGTTTTGTCTTGAATGGAAAAATAAAATTTTGAACGTTCACCCATCACTATTACCAAAGTACGCTGGCGGAATGGACATGAGCATTCATAAAAAAATAATAAAGAATAAAGACAAAGAAACTGGCTGTACAATACATCTTGTAACAGAGAAATTAGATTCTGGGCCAATACTTATCCAAAAAAAATGTTCTGTTAGTCCTCTTGATAATGCAAAAACACTAAAAGAAAAAGTCCAAAAATTAGAAGGCCAAGCTTTTTTAGAAGCCATCAGATTATTTAACTAATGAAAAATAAAGTTGATATAATTAAACAAATTAATTTAAAAGCCAAGGGAACTTTGGTAGAAAACCTGGGTATTGTAATTACTGATATTGATTCTCTTTCTGTATCAGGGAAAATGCCCGTTGATAACCGAACCCTTCAGCCATTTGGGCTATTACATGGGGGCGCAAGTGTTGCTTTAGCTGAAACACTTGGCAGTATTGCTGGTGGAATGCAGGTTGGTTTTAAAACACACTCAGTGGTTGGAATAGAGATAAGCTCTAGTCACCTTCGTTCTGTCTCCAATGGTTGGGTTTATGGAAAGGCAAACGCCGTTCGGGTTGGGAAAAAAATTCAGGTTTGGGAAATTTCCATAACCAATAGCAGTAACAAGATTATTTCAAAAAGCAGACTAACTTTAGCAGTAATAAAAAATGACAAACAACATTCCGATAAATAAAGAGCCTTTAAGAATCAAACGGGCATTGATTTCTGTTTTTGATAAAACAGGAATATTAGAGATAGCAAAATCTTTGGCCGCTTCTAATATTGAAATTTTATCAACTGGTGGAACAGAAAAAACACTTCGAGAATCGAGTGTACCTGTAACTAATGTTTCAGACTACACAAACTTTCCTGAAATCATGAACGGCAGAGTAAAAACAATTAATCCACTTATAGAGGGTGGAATATTGGGATTTAGAGATGTTCATTTGGAAGAGGCCAAAAAACATAAAATTAAATGGATTGATCTCGTTATTTGCAACCTATACCCTTTTTCAAAAACAATAATGCGCAAAGATTGTGATCTTTCATTTGCTCTTGAAAATATTGACATTGGTGGTCCCACGATGATTCGCTCTGCAGCTAAAAATCTTGGTTGGGTTTGTGTTGTTGTTGATCCTAGCGATTATAAAAAAATTGGTGAAGAGCTAACTAAGTCAAATACTGTTTCATTTAATCTAAGAAAAGATCTTTCAACTAAAGCCTTCGGCCATACTGCGCAATATGATGTTATAATTCATAATTATTTAAAAAAAGAAAAACTTCCTGATAAAATGTCACTGTCTTTTAATAAACATTCTACAATGAGATATGGTGAAAACCCAACCCAGAAGGCAGCCGCCTATCAAACACCTAATAATAATGGGAACAACATTTTAAATGCAAAAACACATCAGGGCAAACCCCTGTCTTACAATAACATAATGGACGCCGATGCTGCGTTAAACTGTATTAAAGAATTTGATTCCACTGCCTGTGTTGTTGTTAAGCACGCAAACCCATGTGGTGTGTCTGTAGGAGGCCAAGATATTGTCAAGGTTTTTAAACAAGCCTTCAGCGCTGACAAACTATCTGCTTTTGGAGGAGTAATAGCCTTAAATAAAACCTGCAATAAACAAATAGCAAATGAAATTTCAAAAGTTTTTGTAGAATTAATTATTGCTCCTGATTTTGATGTTAATGCATTAAAAATACTTCAAAAAAAGAAGAGCTTGCGTGTTTTATCAATGGGGAAAATATCCAAAAGGAAAAAGGGCATTGAGATTCGAAACATAGATGGCGGCGTTCTTATTCAAGATGTAGATGTAAGTAGTTTAAATAAAAAGGATTTAAAAGTTGTGACAAATAAACAAGTTGACGATGAACATATTTCTACAATGCTTTTTGGCTGGAAAGTGCTAAAGCACATTAAGTCGAATGCTATTTTAACAGTAAAAAATAAGTCCACAGTGGGGGTTGGTGCAGGTCAAGTAAGCCGCGTTGATGCTGTTGATATAGCGGTAAAAAAATCTGGTGAAAACATTAAAGGATCTATCCTTTGCTCTGATGCCTTTTTCCCATTTAGAGATAGCATTGACAGAATTTCAGATAAAGGTATAGAGGCGATTATACAGCCTGGGGGTTCAATAAGAGATAAAGAAGTTATTGATGCTTGTAATGAACATAATATAGCTATGGTTTTTACTGGGGAACGATGTTTCAAACATTAAATTAAAACAGGAATTACAATCAAAAAAGAAATAGAAAAAAAATTTATTGCTAGTTACATCCCTGATATCACAAATGGTTTTTTAATTGAACAAGGATACTTACAAATGGACATAATGCGTTCCGTTAGAGTAAGAACAATTAATAATAAAAAAACAAAAGAAGGTTGGCTAACAATTAAAGGAACCAGCGATGATGGCGGAATCAGTCGACATGAGTTTGAAACAAAAATTTCCTTTGGTGATGCAATCGATTTATTAAAACTGTGTGATGTTCCTCTAATTAATAAAACAAGATACCATTATAACTATAAAGGCTTTTTATGGGAAATAGATAAGTTTCACAAAGAAAATGATGGTTTGTTAATAGCAGAAATTGAATTAACACATTCAAGTCAAAAATTTCCTTTACCTGATTTTATCGATTGCGAAGTAACGGGTCAAAAAAAATATTATAATTTAATGCTTACAAAAAACCCTTTTAAATCATGGTGACGTTTAGTTTTTTTAAATTTTTTCTAACCGAATTCTAACAATTCTGCACTTAATAATCATCTTTCCAATAATTAATTTATAATCACTAAATAAAATTATTATTTGATGCCAACTAACAAACTTGATAAAAATCAATTAGTAACATATATAAAAATATTCGGAGTTTTTTTTGCTTTGTATATGTTTCTTGTAGGCATTGGCGGCATGTCGTCTGCTATAAAAAACATGGGCTCTGGCGTGGCAAATGCAATTTTAACCACAGCCAGCAATCCTTTGGTCTCTCTTTTTATTGGTATTTTTTCGACCGTTCTTTTTCAAAGTTCATCAACAACAACCTCTCTGATTGTCGGAATGGTAAGTAGCGGAGCCCTGGATCTCCCTGGCGCTGTTCCTATGATTATGGGTGCAAACATTGGAACAACAGTAACAAACACATTGGTTTCAATAGGCCATATAAACAAAGGTTTAGAATTTCGACGAGCTTTTGCTGCATCAACAGTACATGATTTTTTTAATATTTTTGCTGTTTTTGTTTTATTTCCCATCGAGATGGTTTTCCATCCAATATTAAAATGCTCCGAGTGGTTTGGACTTTTAATCTTTGGAAAAATAAAAGGTGTTGATGTTTTACAAGCAAAAAGTCCAATAAAAATTGCGGTTAAATATGGATCTAAATTTGTGGAGGGCTTTTCTTTTGATAATAGTATCGTTTTTTTGATTATTAGTGTTATTATTACTTTTGTTTGCCTTGTTTCACTTGTAAAGCTTTTAAGAAGTCTTGTACTTGAAAAAATAGAGCGTTTTTTTGACAAGTATATTTTTAATACCGCCTTGAAAGCTTTTTCTTTTGGAATTTTAATAACTATAATGGTTCAGAGTTCATCTATTACAACCTCATTAATAATTCCTCTCGCAGGAGCTGGAATATTAACGCTGAAACAAATTTTTCCTTTCACTCTAGGTGCTAATATTGGCACAACTATCACTGCCTTGCTAGCCGCAATTACAGGTACTGTCGCTGCTTTAGTTGCTGCATTTAGTCATTTGTTGTTTAACATATTTGGGATTTTATTAATATATGGAACTCCAGCTCTACGAAAAATCCCTCTCTTTTGTGCCGAAAAAATTGCTGATTTATCTGTAAAAAATAAATATGTTCCTCTCGTTTATCTTTTTATAGTTTTCATAGTGATTCCAGCTGCGGTTATTTTTTTAATGAAGTAGGAGGGTTTAAATGTCTGTTTTTAATGATCTAGTAAATATTTGGCAAAAGAATGATTTTCTATCTGAAGCCTGGGATGAATCACATGAAATGATTTTACTCTCAAATAAAATTTTTGTTAAAGCAATTGATGGACTCCGTTCTGGGGAGAAAACAAAGGCCCTAAAAGAATTAAAAAAAAGAGATAAAGAGATAAACGACTTTCATAGAAATGTTCGCAGAAAAGTTATTACTCATTATGCAGTTAGTGGTGATACATTAAATATTGAATCTGGTCTTGTTTTAATAAACCTAGTCGTAGATATTGAAAGAATTGGAGATTATACTAAAAACATCTTAGATCTTGCTATATTTAGTTCAAAACCCATTGTGTCGGAAGAGGTTTCTGATAGTCTTGGCTTGATTGAAGAGGTTGTTTTATCTCGTTTCTCTTCAACAATATCCGCATTAGAAAACAGGGACCCCGAAAAAGCTCAGGCTTTATTAAATAGCTACAGAAAAGACCTTGGAAAAGTTTCTGACGCGATTGTTCACGATATTATTTCTGGTGAGTTTGAAATCAAAAATAATATTTCACCCGCGAGTGTTGCTCTATATGCGAGATATTTAAAAAGAATTGGAGCACATTTAAAGAATATTACCTCGGTGGTTACAAACCCTTTTGAAATGATTGGCTATAATGTTTAAGAATTTTTATTATTTTGATAGTAAATATTTTTTTTGTTTATGTAATTTCCGCGCGATATGTTCAAGCAAAACAAGTAATTTAAAATGATTAGAAAAAAAACAATTCTCTGTTTTTTGACTGCAATTACTTTTTCCCCAAGTTTGTTGTTTTCATCTGATTATGATCTATCAGTTGATGTGCGCTATCGATTAGAAAATGACAAATCTTCTATGGTCCTTCCAGGAAAACAATCATCAATAAATACCCTCAGAAGTAGAATTGGGCTTCGTTTTATAGGTGCAACGGCTTCCGCTCATTTTACATTGCAAGATTCTAGATTGTTTGGTGACTTCAGAAACGGCTTAATTGAAGCTAAGAACGTTTGGTCATACACATCACTACACCAAGCTTATTTTCATTTTCGTTATAGAAAACAATTAGTTCAGCTTGGACGTTTTGAGCTTCCTCTTGGTAAACAACGCCTTATGGGTCGTTCGGGATGGAGCCTTTATGGTCGATCGTACGAGGGACTTTTAATTAAAAGCAAACATAGAATAGGTGAGCTTCAGATGTTCACACTATCTGTATTGGAATACCAATCTTATTTAAAAAATCAACACCTATCTGGATTGCCTTCTTCACAGGATATTGATAATCCAACTTTACATAATGATCAATTAGATACTGGAATCAGGGGTGCTTATTTTTCTATGAAAATGAAAAACAGAAATATTCCAGCGTTGGAACTTTACACGTTAGACTTTAGAACCCTAAGCCTAGACACATTATCTATTGCCGCTGCGCACCACACCTATACCATTGGATTACGTTCAGAGGCTTTGTATAATTCTTTTTCTTTCGAAGGAGAAACCGCACTACAAACAGGAGACAATATTTTTGCCTCCCTTCTTTCATTAAACTTTAAATACGAAACCGATATTTTTTATTGGTTAAAAGATATTGGACTTGGAATCGAATATATTTCTGGTGATGATACTACAACCTCTGAAAAGTCTGAAGGTTTTTCAAAGCTTTTTGGTTCTTCTCATCGGTATCATGGCTTCTATGACTACAGCACCAACTCTGCTTTTAAAGACAACATCCACGATGGTCTAATAGAATTCAATTTAAAGGCAAACATTGATTTTTTTAGAGAATCTGATATGCTAGTCTCTTTTCATTCTTTTACTGGGCAAGGCTCAGGAAATACAATAGGCCAAGAAATTGATATCACTCTTAATAAAAAAGTATCAAGCGAATTATGGTTTAACCAAGGGTTGGCTTTATATATGCCTGCTGAAGAAAAAAACCCTCTTTTGTTTTTGCATTTTTCAGTTAGCGCAAAACTATAAAATTACAAGCTTAATATCTTTTCATAGTTGGGTCTATTTCTATAGCCCACGCATCAATTCCGCCATTTAAGTTAATTGCATTATATCCATTCTGATTTAAAAATAAACATACTTGCATAGATCGAACTCCTGAGTGACACATTACTATAATATCTTTTTTCTTGTTTAATTCATTGAGCCTTTTTGGAATAGACATCATAGGAATATGAATTGCCTGATCTAATTTACAAAAATTTATTTCATTGGATTCCCTTACATCCAACAACTCAAAATCTTTAGAATGAGAATCAAAAAGCCCTTTTAATTCTTTTACATTTATTGTTTCCATTTTTTTATTATCTGTGGGTTATCTGTTATAACACTCGAAATATTGTTTTTATGACACCACTCTACTGCGTCAATTGAGTTTATGGTCCATGTGTTTATTTCTAGATTGTGTTTTTTACATTTATTTATAATTTTTTGATTAATTATAAGACCATCTGGGTGTAAAAAATCTGGATGAATAATATTCATCAGCCATAACCACTTGTGGTTTTCAACCAAATAACCGATAAGAACCTGTCTGTGAAATGCTTTAAAATAAGCAACAATTAATGGATTAAAAGTTGAAACCACGAACGGTTGATCAATTATTTTTTTTTTTGCTAATTCAGCTATTACTCTTGCTGTTGAAAAATCAAAAATATTTTTGTATTTAATCTCAATATTTAAAAAAGTTTGTTTAGGTAAAACTTCCAAAACATCGATTAGCCTAGGGATTTTTTGACAACTTTTCGGATGCGATTTAATACCAGTTTGAAATTTTTTTATTTGGCTATAGTCTAAATCAAACAACCATCCCGTACCATCAGTTTCTTTTTCTAAATCATAATTATGGGAACAAACAACCGTACCATCCTTTAAAGAACAAACATCGATTTCGAGTCCATTAAAACCCAAATTTATAGCATCCTGATAAGAAGCAAGTGTGTTTTCAGGAAAATTGATTTTTACCCCTCTGTGGGCAAAGTATTTGGGGAGATTTACAGTTTTTTTCCTTGCTTCCCAATAAAAAGTGTGGCCTACAATTAAAAGAATAAAAACCGCCAGAACAAAATAAAAAATCACGATTCTGGTGTAAGGATTAAATGTTTAAACTCCGTGCTAGATCGAATATACTTTTCATTAAACCTAGTTGTTCTATATTGTCCACTGTGGAACATCTCTGCTTGATCTCGGTAGTGAGGACTATCTGGTAATCCCGATTGTCCTGTTGGTATAATACACTGGGTCTCATTCATGTTTGACAAATCAACTATTCTTCTCATTGATGCCCCAGCTTTTTGTTTAAAAGGATCATTGTAAGAGTAACCACCAGCGTTTGGGCTCTTAGCTGAACCACCAGAGCGAAAGGGTCCAACATTTAAGGAAAACAATTTTTCTAAAATTGATACTTTTGATAACAAGTGTTTGTGCGTCAAGGAATGAGCGTCACCCCATTTCCAGTTTGAAGTGTTTGGACCATACTTTTCTTCGATATCTTTAACACCTTTAATAACAGCCTCTCGAAGAATGTCTGATATTATTTCAAATTTTTCTTTGGTATATATATTATCAATCCAAGAAGAGGCTCCTGTTTTTAATATTTCTCTAAGGTTTCTACTATGTAGATATTTCAAGCTCATGAAGCTGTCAATATAATTTTGTCCCAAAAGACCCAGTTCATCACCATAAATACCAAGAACAAGGCTTCTGACAATTGAATGAAAAACGAGGGCGGCTTCAGAATCTACCGACTCTACTCCATCCCAGTTCTTTAAAAACGTGTAAGCCCTTTTTAAATTCCCTTTCTCATTTCCAATTTCAGTCATTAAAATATGTGGCAGAACTTCAATTGCAAACCTTGATGTGTAGTCTAATTGGATAGACTTCATCTGTTCCATTGTTATGTTTTCCATTGTATCTAAACGCGAAACGATCTGATCGGCACGACTCGGATCAGCCCATAGATTGGATATATAATATGGAAACTTATTCCCAATTGTTTTATTGTTTGCGGTTGCAATGTAGCCTTTTGACGGATTAAACAAATAGGGCATTTCATCAAAGGGAACTTTCCCTTTCCAATCATTAAGTGTTATAGTTCCATCTCTAGGAATAAACAAATCAGCATTACGTCGCACAGGAATATAAACCGCTGGCCGCCATCCAATGTTTCCATCAATATCCGCATAAATAATATTCTGACCAGGAACGCCAAACTGTTTTATAGCTTTGGTGAAGTCTTTCCAGTTTTTCATTGAATTAAGGCCAATGAATGCATCCATTTCATTTGTTTTCCAGTGACCAGTCCACTCCATAGACATTACAACCTTTTTATTTTTTAATAACGGGTGAAGATCGCTTATAATTGGGCCATGTCTTGTTTCTCTTATTATGATCGTTGTATCTTGTTCGCCTTTAATTTTTATTGTTTCTGATCTTCTACTCATTTGCTTCCATTTTTTATCAGATAAATATTGGTTTGGGTTTTTCGGGTTTAATTCTTCAATAAAAAAATCTAGGTCATCGGTCATAACATTTGTAAAGCCCCATGCACACCTTTCTGTTTGACCTAAAATAGGAACAGGAATACCAGCAATACATAACCCACTAGTATTAAAACCTCCTCCTTTAAGATGCATTTCATACCACCTTGTCGGTTGTCTAAAAGCAAGGTGAGGGTCATTAGCTAAAATAGGTTTTCCAGTCTTTGTTTTGCTGCCTGATACAACCCAGCTATTTGAACCTATATCCGATGAAGGCTGTCCAAAAATTTGTCTATTAAACTTTTCATAGTCTAAGACTACATCATACATGGGCTTTAATAATTTAAAGTCTTCTCTCGCAATCGTTGGTTTTTGACGGTCATATTCAGGAATAATTTCTTCAAGCTTTTCTCTGCCAAAATAGGATGCGATTGCCCCGTATAACACTTCTTGTTCCCATGATGATTGTAATTCCCAAGCCATCATCCGTGCGTACCCAGTGACCACAGTTGGATCCCAATATGGAGGATCAAACCCCAACACTTTAAACTCAAATGGTGGGTCTGCTTTTATCTCTTCAATTCTGGCATTAATCCCAGCACAAAACATTAATAAAATTTCAATTGTATCATCACTAAGGTTTTGAGAAAGTTTTTTTGCAGTTTCGTTTATCCTCCACGTGCGAAAATATATATCATTCTTCAAAAAGTCTCTTCCAAGAACAGACGCAAGTTCTCCTCTGACTGCTAAGGCAACCATTGACATTTGAAAAAGCCTTTCCCTTGCTGCTAAATACCCCGCAGCATAAAACAAATCTTTGGAATTTTTTGCAAAAATATGTGGAACTGCCCACTGGTCAAAGTAAACATCCACAGGGCTTTTCAAGCCTTGTATCCTTATCTCTCCTTCATATTTAGGTTCTGGATGCTGAAACCATATATAAAAATATATTAGTAAAACAGAAAATATAGCCGTAGAAATAAAAATTGTTTTTTTCTTATTCAGTTTTATTGCTTTTTTAGTTTTTTTCAATTCTATCAAAGTTTTTATTGTTAAACAAAAGCCATTTTTGAGGATCAATTTCAAGAACAGACCCTGATGGAATAGAGATACCCGTAGGCTTATCTCCTATGTTAATCTGTATTTTTTCTTGTGCGTATGTTCCTTTATATCGAACCTCAACAGGCAAAGGAAACATCGATTCAGCCCACCATAGCTCTACAAATTGTTTTTCCCCGTTTTTATAAGATCTAGACTTAGAGTACAAAGTAGGAAGCTTCTCAGAAAAAACAAATTGATTAAAAAACCAACTAAGTTCCATATTAGAATTGTTTTCCAAATATTTAATAAACTCTTTTGTACTTGTCTGGTTGTTGCTTGGTTTTGGTGTATATAGATATTCTTTAAGCGTTTGTAATAAAACATCGTATCCAACAAGATAGCGCAACATATGTAAAACATATGCTCCTTTATAATAAAACTCTGTTCCTTTTATTTGATCGGTCGTGGCGTGTCTATTTGGTACAAGTGGTTTATCATTTCGAATGTTTTTTCGACATGTGTTTTCCATAAAAGCGTGGTACGCTCCTACACCAAAATTTTGTTCTATGTATAATGCCTCAGCGTAGGTGGCGAAACCCTCGGGGATCCAAAAATCGGACCAATCTGAAATACTTAAAAAATTTCCCCACCATTCGTGCCCCATTTCATGAAACAACAACCCATCATAGCCCATTTTGGTTTCTTTGTATTTGTTTCCATATGCAATAATTGTTTGATGCTCCATTCCAAGATAGGGGGTTTCTACTAAACCAAATTTTTCATTTAACCACGGATACGACCCGAAAATATTTGAATAAAAATCTAAATATTTTTCAGCTTTATTTAACAACTCCTCTGCTCCATAGCGAGACTCTGGCAACACGTAATATTCCATATAAACTTTTTCATTTTTAACAAAAGATCTTCTTGTAATTATATCGAAGTTTCCAATCGTAAAGTTAATATTATATGTGCTTATTGGGTTTTTTGTTTTCCAGTGCCAGGTCTCTCTTCTCCCTTTTTCTTTTTTTATTCCTTCTAACAACCCATTACTTGCCACCTTCAAAGGCTCTGGTACCGTGATAAAAACATCTGCACTATCGGGTTTATCACTTGGGTGTTCTTTGCACGGGAACCAAATGTGTGCTCCTTCGTGCTGGCAAGATAGCCCAACCCAAGGATAGCCGTCTTCGCTTTTTGACCATGTGATTCCTCCTTCCCATGGGGGGTTTTTTGCAACTGGTGGAACCCCTTTATAAGTTAGTTTTAAGTTATATACAACATTAACACTCAGATCTTTTTTGTCAATGATTATTTTATTTCCTCTTTTGGAAAAAGCCATTGGCATTTCATCAATTAAAGCATTGGAAACTCTGTACGTTTTCAACAGATCAATTTCTAATTTTTTTACTTTTTTTTTCAAAGAAAATTTAATTCCCACAGTCCCCGCTATTGTTTTTTTATATGGGTCTATTTCTACTCTTATATCATAATGATGAACATCCATAGCCCTTTGCGTTTTGGAAAGATTGCCACCAGAACTAATTGGACGGCAAATAGAGAAACAAAAAAAAACAAAAACCAGTCGACCTAATATCATTTTACAACTTTATACTGATACTGATATATTCCTAAATCTTGATCAACAATATTTATTTTTATAAAATCTAATTTCATTTCTTTTGTTTTCTCAGAAAACAGTGGAACACCCGATCCAAACACATATGGATGCGGGGTTACAAACAAGTGTGTTATAAAGGATGAATAATTAGAGAACGTTCTTCCTCCTCCTATAATATAACATTTGTCTTGATTTATTTTAGATAAGATTTTAGCTGGCTTGTCATTTCTATGAACGACAAAAAGTTTTCTACCTGAAAGTTCTTTTTTTAAGGTTTTATACGTGTTGCTTCCAACAACTAAAGAACACCCCATTGTTTGTTCTTTAAAAATGTGTAAATCTTTGGACCATTTTGTTATTTCTTTGCTGTGTCTTGCTATATAACCATCAACAGTAACAGCAGCAATTAAAATAATTTTTTTTGGCATTCTTATCGATATGTGCGACTGACTTTCCAGATATTAACATCCTCAAAAGAACTTTTTAATTTATTTTTATTTTTATGTTCTTTAGCAAAAACAAGGGTGTTTACCATTTTTCGTTTTTCTTTGCCTATTGTTTTTTCCATAAGATCTATAACATTTTGTTTGTTTGTTTGTTTTAATGCGGCTACTGTTTTTTTATCACGATCAAAATCAGCATCGAATTCAAAAACCAGATTTTTCAACTTGTTTCCTCTTTCGGCTATACTTTTTGGGGATTTTTCAAGTTCTTCAATAGAAGATTCTATTATCTGATTAAATGTGGTTGAATCCATGTTTTTTATATATTCTGGCAAACTTGAGATAAATTTATCAGCACGGTAGTTTAACTCATCAGCTGGATAAGCCCCCGACTGAATAGCAAACGATAAATAATAGAGGTCATCACGATTAAAAACATAAGACCAAACTATATAACCAAGCTGTTGATTTGTACGCATTTCAGTATAAAAAGGTTGTTGAATTGCTTTACCAATAATTTTTGCCTTAGCTCTTAGCTCTGGGGTATCTAAACCAATTTGGTATTCTCTCCAAAAACAAGAATTGTTCACTTTTAAAAAATCAACATACTGAATTATCTCGGGATTTTCTTGGTTTAAATATTTGAGCTCAAAAGCATCAGAACGGCTTATTCCCTTGTACCCAGTTTTTTCTTTAAAAAGCCTTAGGGTTTTTCTTGCGTCTTTTTCTTCGAAATCGCCATATATAAAACCCTCGACAGAGATTTCACTAAAAATCTGTTCCCCGTAATTCTTAATTTTTTTCATTGTTGCTGCTTCTGCTATTGGTACCAAATCGTTCCAATTAAACTTGACATTGTGATATATTTCTGCGTTTTTTTCTCTGGCCTGTTGATAGGCATCTGACAAAGGAATATTTTCATACCCTCTTATTATTTTATCTTTTATTGCCAAAAACTTTTCGTCTGATATATCTATTTTTTTCATATTATTAAGCATAATGGTATAGAGTTTTATAGCTGATTCTGTATAGCCACTTACCGTTAAATAAATACCCTCATATCCATCAAACAATGAATATGAAAGCCCCGCTAGCTTTGCTGGAAAACCAATCTCATTCATTGACTCGCGAACACATTCTATATATATCTTAAGAAGAGCGCGGTGTTCTGTGTTTATTTTGTTTTTTGGAAATAGTATTTTATAGCTTATAACCCCCTTTGGTCGAAGAAACTCATGGTCTTTTCCAAAATATATTTTTGTGTTTTTGTTATTAATCAAAAGACGGGGTTTGTTGTTTTCTTTTATTTCACGATTAGGTATTCTAACTTTTTTGGGAATAAAATCATTAGGCTTTGGAAGCTTAAAACTATAGCTAGCTTCATTTTTTAATAACGCTGAATAAAGATTATCATTTTCAAAATATGAATATTTAGCCTTATAATAATATTCTTCATTCTCTGTCTCTAGACCCTTTGCACTTAATAAAACAAGCATGTTTTCGAGTTTAAAATAGGAAAGTAAAGAATCAAAGTTTTCTGGGTTTGGTTCTCCATATACATAGCTAATTCTTCCAGCATCTTTAAAATTATACATGTTTAGTTCGTTAGCGATATTCTCTGCTCTTCTAGCACCTTCTCCTTTGTTTGAATATACTTCTTCTAGAGTTGCCATTGTTTTTAATTCGGCAAACACATGTTTTTGAAAACCAGCTTTTTTCATTAGCTCAATATAGGAATGAGTAACCTCTATAATTTTTTGATATTCTTCTAATCCTTTTTTTGTTAATTCAATTCTTATTTGAGCATAATCATATTCTTTTGTTTCTGATCTTATGCTAGCATAAATACTGGTTGCCCACCCTTTGTTTTTTAAATAGGAAAGAAGACTTCCTTCTCCTTGGTGACCAAGTATAAAGCCTAATTGCCTGGATGGTTTTTGTAAATATTGAAGCCTAACACCTGGAACAAAATAACTTAAGGTCATTCTTCTAATATCTTTCACTGGTTCTATTTGAACAATTCGTATTGTTTTTTTCCTTTCAAAAACCTTTGAATCATACTTGTTTTCATTCAAATTTTTATTTTCAATATCAATAAAATATTTTTTTGCCCAAGTCTCCATTTGATCTAAACTGTGTTTACTCAATAAAGATAGAGCCATTCTGTTTGAACTGTAATGTTTTTTATAAAACTCAATTAACTCTTCTCTTTTTATATCACCAAGAGTTTCAAGGTTTCCAACATTAAAATTTCTAGCTGGGTGTTTATCTTTTACAAAAAGGTTTGACACCTGGAAAGATCTCCAAAAATCGTTCATTAAATAATTTTTATGCTCTGAATCAACAGCATTAACCTCTCTCTGTGTATATTCTTCCGTAAAAAGTGGTTCTATAAAAAACTGTGAAAATCGATCTATTGCTCCTTCAAAACCATCTGGCAAAACTTGAAAATGATAATTTGTGTGGTCTCTTGCTGTATAAGCATTAGAAGACCCTCCGTTTGTTTTTAGATATTTTCCATACTCATCTACATTTGGATATTTTTTCGTTCCAAGAAAAAGCATGTGCTCCAAAAAATGAGCTAGCCCCTGCCTATCACCTGGGTCTTCTAAAGAACCAACCATAACACTCATAGAAGCTGATGACATATTAAAATCTGGATCAGATAATAGATATACTTTTAATCCGTTTTCTAAGATTATTTTTCTTTCTTTAGATTTGTCTAATGGGTGTTTTTTCATTATTTCGCTATCGGAACATCCAATAAAAAAAAATATTAAAAAACATAAAGTCTGCCCTCTCACGATTGCTCCTTTTTTTATAGGTTAATTTATTATGTATCTAGAGCCTCTGTAATTCGATAGTGTAAAAACTCTCTGTGTGCTTTTGTTGCATCATCTACGCCATATTTTTTATTTACGTGCTTTAATATTTTTTGGAGGTTTGCATAGGCCAAAGAAATTGTAAGGTTATTATACTTTTCACCTTTTTTATTTAAAACCATTTTTATTAGCCTTTCCGTATAATCTGTTTGCAGATTTTGGCGAATACTACTGACGCTAGTTCCTGCATCTATAGCAAAGCAAGCATCTGTAATATCTTGAAATACATCAGACAGAGAATAGTTGTTTCCATATAATTGGCTATCTGATACTCTTTTTAAAACATTTACATGAAGTAGCTGATCTAAAACATTCCTTTGTTGGTCTAATATCTGATCATGTATCTTGTGATCCTTCGTTCCGCTCCAGCCCCTTCTTTGCCATTGGAGATGATTATAAATATCATTCGGCACAGAAAAAGCATTTGGAGAAAAAGCATATTTGTCTAACAGGGCCATCGCCCATTTTTGAGTTTCTTTCGGGATCGCCATAAACGGCAGTTCACTGTTCTCTTGTCCAACCATAGACCTGTCCATATACATCCCACCTACATAACGAGAGATTACCGTTAAGCAGCTTCTATACTCCCTGTTTAAAACATAGAACGCGTCAGTGAATGAATGATAAGACTCTCCAGGAAATTCATACCGCTTTCTCAAGCCTTTATACAAAGATCTAATTAGATCCATTCTTTCCTGAGCATAGCCAATAGGGTCATTGCTCATATCAAAAATCATTATTCTTGGGTCAACACCCTTTCCTGGTGACCTCATATCATCAGCATCGTTTCCATATTTTAACTCTTCTTTTGTTGATTCGGCTAAAAGCTGAGAGACTCGAGATGCTTCATCTACGGGGTTTTTTAAGGTTGATTCATACCCATATTTAATGGCCCAAATATCATATGGCCCTGGTGTTGTAGAATAATATTGTCCTGTCCAGTTATTGTGTTTTCCAATATTTACCATCTCGTAATCCATTACGGATGAGGTAAGCCCAACTGGCTCTGTCTTATTTCTATCATAGATATTGTTTAAACTATGAAAATTACTAGAATAAAAGTTATGACTTAAACCAAGTGTATGCCCAACCTCATGAAGAACAAGATTAACCATCGCCTCATATATGAGGCGGTGTTCTTCAAGCGAAGAAAACCGACCTGTGCTTTTTAAAACCTTTGATGCAAACAAATTTCCTTGGTGTTTTGCACTTCCAGAAGAACACATGTGTTTGTTTTCTTGAGCTTGGTTCCCAGTCGTTATTGGCTCATAAAGACGCTCGTATTTTACTCTATTAGTAAAATGAACAAACTCTAGCATAATGTCCGCACCTAATATTTGGCCAGTTCTAGGGTTTACAAAGCTTGGACCATACCCACCAAAAGGTGGGTTTGGTGAGGAGGTCCACCGTAAAACATTATACCGGATATCACCCGCTTCCCATTCTGCATCGTCTGGTTGTGTTTTCACTTCTAAAGCATTATTAAATCCTGCTTTTTCGAAAGCTTTATTCCAAGCCAACACCCCATCTCGGATAGCATCTCGGAATTCAACTGGTGTAGTGTTTTCAATCCACCAGGTGATTGGTTTAACAGGAACAGAAACAAATTGCTCTGGATGTTTTTTCTCGAGGTTCCAACGATGTATCAGGTCCTTATAAGGTGTTACATCATCAGCCGTTGTCATATCTGTAATCTCAGTAACAAAATAACCAACCCTTGGATCTTCATATCGAGGTTTATATTCATTTTTCGGGACTTCAATAAAACTGTGTTGAAGAGTAACATTAACTGATCTTGCATCGGTCAACCCCTCATCTGACCCCCAGTTTGTTGGCCTTGGGTTGCTATAAACATATTGTACAGAAATATCTGTGTTTTCAGGGTAATTTTTCAGATTAGAATATTTTGATCTGTTTTTAACAAGTCGACCAAGCCTAAAGGGGTTTTTGTTTTTTGCCATTGGATTTGTTGCTCGAGATATCTGGTGTAACGCTTCTGTTAAAAAAACATTATCTGCAGATATCATTACCAAACTATCAGACTCTGCAGTAATAAACTCAGACGCTAACACAGCCGTGCTTATGTTTGCATCGGCGGCTCGGCTTAGAGGGCTATTTGGATCAAAATAAAAAGAGTTGTTTTGTATCTCAAACTCGATCCGATTAAAATAGCGATTAAATTTTATTATTCTTGATCCTCTATAGTTACCGCGAAAAACCCCCGCATTGAGCTGCCCCTCTTTTGCGTGTACAAAATAAATAAACTCTGCTCCGATTTGAGATTTGTTGATTACCATAGAAAGGGCACCAGAAACAGAGTCTTGATAGAGTGATATTAGCCCTGGAATATGAACCTTCCCTTTAATGGCATCCTCCATTTTTTTTATTTTTGGAGCTGCTGTAAGAATGTTTTTTAATTTTTTCTCCGTTTCTTTTGATGCTGGGATTGAATTATTTGTTTCTTGCGCAAAAACAAAAAAAACAATGAATAAAGGTATTATTTTCCTCATTAAAGACTCCTTTACTTTTTAGGAAGGTACAAATCTGTCACAGTACCTTCAAATACTTCTGCTGCCCCAGAGACTGTTTCGCTTGTTGTTGGGTGTGGATGAATTGTTAGTCCAATATCTTCAGCATCTGCTCCTAGCTCAATGCCAAGTGTTATCTCTGTAATTAAATCCCCTGCGCCAGTACCAACAATTCCTCCTCCAATAATTCTTTTTGTGTTTTTATGAAACAATAATTTTGTTTTCCCTTGGATAGATTCAATTGAAATGGCGCGCCCGCTTGCAGCCCAAGGGAATTCTGCTTTATCATATTCTATTCCTTCTTTTTTTGCTATATCTTCAGTTACCCCCACCCAAGCAACTTCTGGGTCGGTATATATAACACTTGGAATTATTCTTTTGTCAAAAGCAGATGAAAGACCACAAACAACCTCAGCCGCAACTTTGCCTTCGTGGGTTGCCTTATGAGCCAGCATTGGATCACCAACTATATCTCCAACAGCAAAAATGTTTTCTATGTTCGTGCGCTGTTGTTCATCAACACTTATAAAACCCTCTTTGTTTGTTTTTATATCTGTATTCTGTATTTTTATTGTTTCTAGATTTGGTTTTCTCCCAACTGCTAAAAGAATAGATTGGTATGGTTTTTTTTGTTTGGTTGACTCACTTTCTAAAACAACAAGGACTTTATCATCAAAAGAGGTGTCAACCTCTACAACCTTTGTACTGGTCATGATCGATCTAAATTGCTTTTTTAAATCACGCTCAAGTGGTTTTATTAAATCGCGATCAGCTCCACTTGCTAGATATGGTAAAAACTCCACCAGGTCTACTTTAGATCCAAAAGATGAATAAACCTGGCCCAGCTCCAAACCAATTATACCACCACCAACAATTAACATAGATTCGGGTATCTCTTTTAAGTCTAATGCTGTTTTTGATGTGAGTATTCTTGGGTGATCATCTTTTAAAAAAGGAAGACTTGCTGATGATGAACCGGCTGAAATAATACAACTATCAAAAGTCACCAGCATTGAGTTACTATCCATTTCAATCTTTATTTCATTGTTTGATTGAAAGCTGGCCCTTCCTTGAATTGTTTTTACTCCCCTTGCTTGTGCCATCTGCCCAATTCCAACGTTTAGCTTTTTCACTATTTTGTTTTTGTGATCACGAACCTTTTTTAAATTGACAACAGGTTCACCAAAAAAGACCCCAGCCTTTTGCATTTTCTGAGCTTCTTGAATTATTTTAGAAATGTGGAGCAATGATTTTGAAGGAATACAACCGCGATTAAGACAAACACCTCCAAGGTTTGCATCTCTATCAACCAACAACACCTTTTTCCCCAAATCCGAAGCTCTAAATGCAGCAGAATAACCACCTGGGCCAGAACCAATAACAACAACTTGAAAGTGTTTTTTGTCCAAATTAACTATCTCTTTCTTCTTTAAAATTGTTTACGCTTTCTAAAACTAAAGAAAGGTCTTTAACAAAACGTGCGCCGTCAGCACCATCAATTACCCGATGGTCATAAGACACAGAAAATGGTAACATAAAACGAGGTTTAAATTCTTTCCAGTTTTCATCATACACCTGTTCCCATGTGCTTTTAGAAACGCCTAAGATTGCTACTTCGGGAGAGTTCACAATTGGGGTAAAATAAGAACCCCCTATTCCCCCTAAGCTAGATATTGTAAAAGTTCCCCCTTTTATTTCATTTGCTGATAGTTTTTTATCTCTAGCCCTGTTACTGATCGATTCTAACTCTTTAGATATTTCAATTAAACTCTTTTTGTTTGCGTCTTTAATTACGGGAACCACCAAGCCTTGTTCTGTATCAACTGCGACTCCTATATGATAATAGTTTTTAATTATTAGATTGTTTTCACTATGATCCAATGAACTATTAAAATGGGGGTATTTTTCCAAAAGGAGAACAACTGCTTTAATTAAAAAAGGTAAAAAAGTTATTTTGATTTCTTTTTCTTTGTTTTTTTCTTTTAAGTTTTTTCGAAAATTATTTAGATCTGTTATATCTGCAGTACTAAACTGAGTTACCTGTGGTATTTCATTCCAAGCGGCCTGAAGCTTTTCTCCTGTTATTTTTTGAATTTTTGTTAAAGGCTTTTCTTTTGTTGGACCCCAAATACTAAAATCTATTTTTTTCTTTGGTGTTTTTATTTTAGACTGCCCTGTTCCGTTTAATTTACTTTTTATATACAAATGAAGATCGTCTTTTGTTATTCTTCCTTTTTGTCCTGTGGGTGTTATGTTTTTTAGATCTATCTCAAGTTCCCGAGATAAGCGCCTAACACCTGGACTAGCAAAAACGCTATCTATCTGTTTTTTCTTCTTTTCTGTTTTAGTGTGGCTTGGTGCTTCTTTTTCAGGTTTTGTTTCCTTTTCTTTTCTGTTTTCAGGTCTTGTTTCTTGTGTTGGAACATCTTCTTTTAATTCAACCCTTATCAACAATTGTCCCACCCTTAACTCTTGCCCTTTTTTAACAGTAATCTCTTTTACAACACCAGAAACATCTGATGGTATTTCCATAGATGCTTTATCTGATTCTAAAACAAGCATAGTTACCTCTTTTTCAATTACATCTCCAATCGAAACAAGTATTTCACTCACTTCTGCAGACTCGATGCCTTCTCCTAGGTCTGGTAATAAAATATCATAAATCATAAAAAACCCTTAAACTGTTATTGGACTTGGCTTTTCTGGGTCAAGATTATATTTCTTCATAGCCTTGGACACCAAAGACAATTCAACCTCACCCTCATTAACCAAAGCTCTAAGAGCAGTTAAAACAATATAATATCTATCTATCTCAAAAAACCGTCTTAAGTTCTCCCTTGTTTCACTACGCCCAAAACCATCAGTCCCCAATGCATAATAGGGCCCTGGTACATAAGGGCCAATCTGTTCTGCTACCATTTTAATGTAATCAGAAACAGCAACCGTAGGAACTTTATGTTTGCTTAATGATTTTTCTAGATGAGATGTTTTTTGTTTTTTTTCTGGGTTAATTAAATTCCATCGTTCTGCCTCTTCGGCCTCCCTCCTTAGCTCACTAAAGCTGGTAACGTTCCAAACCCCAGGTTCAACACCCCAGTCGTTTTGAAGTAGAGTAGCAGCCTCTAGCGCTTCTCTCATAAGAGGCCCGCTTCCAAGCAACCTAATCGTTGGTTTTTTAGAAGACTTTATTTTATATAAGCCTTTAATAATATCTTGATCTATGTTGTCTGGCATTGGTGGGTGTTTATAGTTTTCATTTTCTAGGGTTAAATAATAAATCACATCTTTTTCTTCTTCTACCATCTCCACCATACCCTTGTGAATAACAGTAGCGATTTCATAACCATACGAAAGATCATACGCTTTTATGTTTGGCGTTGCCGCAGCAGCAAGGTGACTATGCCCATCTTGGTGTTGCAACCCTTCTCCGTTCAAAGTTGTTCTTCCCGCTGTTCCACCCAAAAGAAAACCCCGAACTCTCATATCCCCAGCGGCCCAAATAAAATCCCAAACTCGCTGGAAACCAAACATAGAATAATAAATATAAAAAGGAACCATGTGAAAGCCATATGTACTATAACTCATTCCCGCGGATATAAAGGAAGAAATAGCCCCTGCTTCATTTATTCCTTCTTCTAATATCTGACCCTCTTTTGATTCTTTGTAATATAAAAACTGATCAGAATCCACAGGGTCATAAAGTTGTCCTTGACTCGAGTAAATACCCAGCTGCCTAAACAACGGATCCATACCAAAGGTTCTGGCCTCATCTGGTATAATTGGAACCACGTTTTTACCAATTTCTTTGTCTTTTGTCAAAAGGGTTAACAACCGAACAAAGGTCATTGTTGTAGAAACCTCTCTTTCTTTACTTCCATTTAACAGCTCTTTAAAAATATTTACCGATGGAACCTTTTGTTTTCTAGGGTTGTTTGATCTTTTTGGTATAAATCCGCCAAGCTTTTCTCTTTGTTTTCTTAGATAATTAAACTCAAACGAGTCTTTTTTAAAATTAAAAAAAGGTGCTTTTTCTGCTTCTTTATCTGATAATGGAATCTGAAACCTATCTCGGAAGTAAAGAGTTTCTTTTTTAGAAAGTTTTTTTTGATTGTGGGTGATGTTTTTTCCTTCGCCTGCATCACCAAGTCCATAACCCTTTATTGTTCTAGCAAGAATAACCGTTGGTTTTCCCTTAAAATTAACAGCTTCATTATATGCAGAATAAATCTTTACAGGGTCATGACCTCCTGGTTTAAGTTTTTCAAGCTGTTCATCGCTAAGATGCTCTACCTGCTTAAGAAGATCTGAGTATTTACCAAAAAACTTTTCCCGAAAATACGCACCTCCCTCTACTACATATTTTAATAAATCACCATCAACTATTTCTTCCATTCTTTTATGAAGATATCCGCTTTCGTCGTTTTCCAACAGATCATCCCAATCAGAACCCCAAATTACTTTAATTACATTCCACCCTGCTCCTCTAAAAGCACCCTCTAGTTCTTGTATAACTTTTGCATTGCCCCTAACTGGCCCATCAAGTCTTTGAAGGTTGCAATTTACAACAAATATTAAATTGTCTAGTTTTTCTCTGCCTGCTAATGTTAAACCACCCAAGGATTCCGGCTCATCCATTTCTCCATCACCCAAAAAAGCCCATATTTTCCTACCCTTTTCTTCAACAAAACCCCGATCTGCCATATATCTCATAAACCTAGCCTGGTAAATCGAAACCATTGGACCAAGGCCCATTGATACAGTAGCAAACTGCCAAAAATCTGGCATTAAATATGGGTGTGGATATGAACTAAGCCCTCCAGATGGCGCAAGTTCTCTTCTAAAGTTAAAAAGGTTTTCTTTGTTAATTCTTCCCTCCAAAAAAGCTCTTGAATAAATACCAGGAGAAGCATGCCCTTGAAAAAACACCAAGTCTGGGCCTGCACTATGGTCTTCTCCTTTAAAAAAATGGTTAAAAGCGACCTCATATAGGTTTGCAGCTGATGCATAGGTTGAAATATGTCCCCCAATTCCTGGTGTTTCCTTGTTTGCTTTTGAAACCATTGCCATTGCATTCCATCGTACAGTTGATTTTATTGTTCTCTCTGTTTTTCGGTCTCCTGGGTACTCAGGTTGTTCCGTAGGAAGGATTGTATTCATATAGGGTGTGTTCGTGTTAAAAGGGAGTCGTGCGCCGTGTGTTTGTGCGTGATCTATTAGTTTTTCTAATAAAAAACGTGTTCTTTCATACCCGTGTTCTTCTAACGCATCATCAATAGAGTCTATCCACTCTTGTGTTTCTTGGGGGTCGGAATCAGTATATGATTTAGACATATAAATAATTTTTTTTCAAAAGATTCTGATAGTGAACTTACAATGGTTAGCGCTTAAAAAAGAATGAACTATATCAAGCTAAACCTCAATGTTTTTCCAGTCGCCCTTTCGAATTTTCATAACCATAATTGTAGCAAATGTTATATAAATTGATGGAAGTAAAGTAAAGGGGCCAACAAAACCTACTTTGAGATATACCCCGATGAACCAACTTCCTGGAATCATCACAAGCCAAATAAGCAAAGATTCAACAAGCGCAGGGAAAAAAGTGTTTCCAGCGCCAGACAATGCAAACCACAGGGTCATACCTATAGCATCAACAAACTGTAAAAACCCGACAACTCTTATTCCAATAATTCCAAGGGCAATTATTTCGGGGTCGTTTGTAAATATCCTAAGAAAAAAAACAGGGAAAAGGACAAATAATATTCCCATGGTTCCCATTATATATTCAGAAATTCTTATAGATTCATATATGCTTGTTTCGGCTTTTGTTGTGTTTTTTTCTCCCATATGTTTTCCCACAAGAGTTGCACAGGCTTGTCCAACGCCAATCGCGGGCATGAAAGAAGCGTGCATTATTACAAATACAAGCTCAGTTGTAGCCAGCTCTACTAACCCAATAATTCCCATTATTTTATAAAAAATACTCCACCCAATAGCTATGGTGGTTTCTTGAAGCCCCATTGGAACAGCAAGACGAAGTTGTGTTTTCATCATTTTAATATTCAAAGAAAAAGAGAAAACGCGATAGTCTTCTCTCATCTTTTTATTAAAGAGATAAAAGGAGTAGTGCGCACACATAAACAAGGTTGACAGTAAGGTTGCAATTGCCGCACCTTTTACTCCAAGAGCTGGAAAAGGCAACCAACTCCAAAGACCAGACAACAAAGTCAATCCTGGTAGTTTTGTGTCAATCAAGGCTTTAACCCCCTCTGACCCATAAATAAGACCCGCATTTAAATAAACATTTAGAAAGTTACTTGCTATTGTTACAACCAGATGTGGTTTGGTTTTTTCAATTCCAGTTAAAAACCCCACAAAAACAAAACTTATTGCAGAAAAAATTATACTCAAAAAAACAATACTGGTATATTCGATGGTTAGAGGTGTTGCTATTTCATCTTTTATAAAAAAAGGAACTATGTTTTTTGAAAAAAGCATTCCAAAAACAGAAACTGGAACACCATAGAAAAGCGCCATAATTAAGCCGTTGTGAAAAGCGGTTCCACACTCTTTTTTTCGTTTTTGACCAACCCGTCTAGATGTAATTGTTTGAACCGCCGTTCGAACACCTAAAACAACACTTAGAGCGCCCCAGGTTAACATTCCACCCATTCCCGTTGCTGCAATCGCTTCTTTTCCGAGCCGGCCAACCATAGCGATATCTACAATGCTCATTAAAACCCGGCTTAGGTTGCTAAGGATTATTGGAAGCGCCAATAAAAAAACTTCTTTAGAAATCTGTTTATCTTTGGGTAAAAACAAACTTTAAATGACTTTTTTAAAGTTCAAGAATTGAAATTTTTTTTGTTTTTAAAAAACCTTTTGTTTTACTACATATAGGCGCATTTGTAAGCAGCGCTATTTTTTGTTCTTTGTCGTTTTTTTTTATTTTTTCTGCAATATCAACAAATCTTAAACCGTCCTTCATTATAATGCGACTTTTTCGTCTGGCTTTTATCAAAACTTTGTTTTTTTCTTTATATAGTGTTATTCTTTTTGGAAGACCAAACTTTTGTGGATCTATTTTTATCATAACTATTCTGTGCTTTTTTAAAAGTTTTTGTTAAAATTTTATCCAACAAAGTTAGGTTTTAAAAGCCATTAGACACATTATCAAATCGCAAGAGGTTGATAACGCCCTTAAAAACAACCAACCCGTTTTGGCGCTTGAATCAACAATAATTACACATGGCATGCCATACCCAGATAATTTAAAGTTTGCTAATAAATCTGAGAGTATTTGTAGGAAACTTGGCGTTACTCCTGCAACAATTGGTATAATAGACGGTTGTGTTTGTGTTGGGCTTTCTTTTGATCAACTTGCTTTTATTTGCAATAATAAAAAAAATCAAAAAATATCTCGCCGTGACATTGGTGTTGCAATTACAAATCGCTGGTCAGGTGGAACAACCGTTTCAGCTACAATGCAAATTTCATACAACGTAGGGATTCGGGTTTTTTCTACTGGCGGGATTGGTGGTGTACATCGAGGGTTTAATAAAAGCCTTGATGTTTCTCAAGACCTCCTTTCTCTAAAAGAAACACCTATGATTGTTATCTCTTCTGGAGCAAAGGCAATACTAGACATTGGAAAAACAATAGAAAATCTAGAAACAAATGGTGTTGTTGTTTTAGGTTATGGAACAAATACGTTTTCGGCTTTTTATTCTAGGAAAACAGCTTTTAAAATTCAACGAGTTAATGCTATAAAAAAAATTGTGGAAACGTTTAAAAACCACATTTCTTTTGGTTTGTCCTCTTCCGTTTTGGTATCAAACCCGATACCAAAGAAACACAATATTTCCACACAAGAAATCGAACAAACCATACAAAATGCACTTAAGAAAGCATCTGATTTACAAGTTTATGGTAAAAACCTAACTCCTTTTTTGCTAAATAGCATATTAACTCAATCTAAAGGACGTTCTCTTGTGGCAAACAAATCTTTAGCTTTAAACAACGTTAGACTTGGTGCAAAAATTTCCCACGCGCTTTCAAACTAAGTTTTTCGTTGCCCAAACAAAACAGTGCCAAGCCTAATCATTGTTGAACCTTCTTCTATCGCAATTTCAAAATCCGAACTCATGCCCATAGAAAGTTCCTGCATTTTTAATTCTGGTTTTTGAATATTTAACTTTTCTAATAAAAGCCTTAATGTATAAAAAGACTTTCTTGTTTTTTCCTGATCTTGGGTAAAAGGAGCCATTGTCATTAATCCCTGAACTTGAATATTTGGAAGCTCTGTACACAACAACATTTCGTTTGTTTCTTCAGGTTTAAACCCAAACTTTCTTTTTTCTTCGCTCGTCTTCACTTCTAAGAGTACTGGAATTTTTTTCTCAATAACATTTGCTCTGTTAGATATTTTTTTCGCTAATCTAAATGAGTGAACAGAGTCTATTGTATCAAAAACATCAAGGCACTTGTTAACTTTATTTGATTGTAAATGTCCAATAAATCGCTTGGTCAAACCTGGAAGGTTTTGTGTTTTTATTTCTCTAATTTTTTTTTCACCCTCTTGAACTCTGTTTTCACCTATATGTCGCAGTCCGATGTTATACGAAGAAGCAATAACAGATGCGGGGTGGTTTTTGGTGACAGCTACTATCTCAACTGTTTTATTATAATTAGACCTGTCTTTTGCAGAAACAATTCGCGATAAAACACTTTTTAGGTTGTTTTTATCTATCATTGGTTTTCTTCTGTTTTTTCAGGCTCCTCTTCAATTTTTTTTAATTCTGTTGCAGGTTCTTCTTCACTTATCACTCTCGTTATAGAAGATATAGTTGTTCCATCGTCTAACTTAACCAAACGAACACCCTGTGTCACTCTACCAATCGTTCTAATGTCTGCTACTGGCTGTCTCATTAACACACCTGAGTCTGTAATAACAATTAAATCATCAGAGTCAACCACCTCCATTATTTTCACCATTTTACCTGTTTTGTCTGTACAGCGCATTGTCATCACGCCTTTTCCTCCTCTGGTTTGAGTTCTGTATTGTAGAACATCTGTACGTTTACCATATCCTTTTTCTGTTGCAACTAAAACAGTCCCTTCCCTTTTTACAACCAACATACCAACAAGATAGTCTTCTTTTGAACTTAATGTTATTCCTTTTACGCCCATTGTTTTTCTTCCACTTGGTCGAATGTTTGATTCTGAGAAACGGATAGATTTTCCCTCTCTTGTACCAAGTAAAATGTCATGTTCTCCGTTTGTTATTCGAGCCTCTATGAGTTTGTCTTTATCTCTTATTTCAATAGCATAAATTCCACCTTTTCTTGGCTTTCCGTATGCTGATAAAACGGTTTTCTTTATTATGCCGTTTCGAGTCGCCATAACAATATAATGGTTATCATCAAACTCCTTTACACTAACAAACGCCTCAACCTTTTCACCTGGATCACAACCAATTAAATTAACAATCGCCCTTCCTCGCGTTGCTCTTCCGCCCTGTGGAATATCATAAACCTTTAACCAATAACACTTTCCCTGGTCTGTAAAAAAAAGCATGTGGTTATGTGTGTTAGCAATAAAAAGATGTTCAACAAAATCTTCTTCTTTACTAGCGGCCCCTTGTACACCTCGACCCCCTCTTCTTTGTGTTCTATATGTGTTTAACGCTGTTCTTTTAATATAGCCTTTGTGCGTTATTGTTAAAACAACCTCTTCTTCTGCAATCATGTCTTCCATAGAAAACTCTGTGTCTACTGGAATGATTTCTGTTCTCCGCTCATCTCCATATCTGTCTCTAATATCAATTATTTCGTTTTTTATTATTTCCATCCGCTGGTTTTTGTTTTCTAGAATTCCCTTAAAATGAGAAATTAATTTTATTAATTCTTTATATTCTTCGACAACCTTATCAACCTCAAGACCTGTTAGCTTTTGAAGCCTCATGTCTAATATTGCTTGTGCCTGAATTTCTGAAAGATTAAATCCATTCATCAGGCCTTCTTTCGCAGAGGCGGGGTCTTTACTTCCTCTAATTATGGAAATTATTTCATCAATATTATCTAGAGCTATTTTAAGCCCCTCTAGTATATGAGCTCGCGCCTCTGCTTGTCTCAGTTCAAACTTTGTGCGCCTAACAACAACATCATGGCGAAAATCAATAAAATGATTTAAAACAGTTTTTATTGGCATTATTTTTGGAACACCGTTTACAAGAGCCAAAAGAATAATACCAAAAGTGTCTTGCAGTTGCGTTTGTTTATAAAGCTGGTTTAAAATAACCTCTGGAACAGCATCCCTTTTTGTTTCTACGACAACGCGAATACCATCTTTATCAGATTCATCTCTAAGGTCTGTTATTCCTATAATTTTTTTATCGCGCACCAAATCTGCGATTTTTTCAACAAGGTTTGATTTGTTAGTTTGATATGGGACTTCAGTAATAACAATGCTTTCCTTGCCGCTTTTTGCTGTTTCAATGTGGGCCCTGGCTCGCATTTTAATTTTTCCTCGTCCTGTGTTATAGGCCTCTTTTAAACCGTCTAACCCTAAAATAATACCTGCAGTTGGAAAATCTGGTCCTTTAATGTGTTCCATGAGTTCGTTTGTTGATATAGCTTCATTATCAATGATAGATATTAACCCATTTGATATTTCGGTTAGGTTGTGGGGGGGGATTTTTGTAGCCATTCCAACAGCTATTCCCTCTGAGCCATTTATCAAAAGAGTTGGAACAATTGATGGTAAAACGCTTGGTTCTTTTAGCGTTTCATCAAAGTTTTCTTCCCAATCCACTGTGTCTTTTTCGAGGTCTTTTAACATCTCACCAGAAAGACGCGTCATTCTAGACTCTGTGTAACGCATTGCAGCTGCGTTATCACCATCAATAGAACCGAAGTTTCCTTGCCCGTCTACAAGCTCATACCTCATTGAAAATGTTTGGGCCATTCTAACTAAAGCATCATATATAGAACCGTCTCCATGTGGATGATATTTTCCCAAAACATCACCAACAATACGGGCTGATTTTTTATATGGTCTGTTCCAATTAGAGCTTAGCTCACTCATTCCATATAATATTCTTCTATGAACAGGCTTAAGACCGTCTCTAACGTCTGGCAAAGCCCGAGACACAATAACCGACATAGAATAATTTAAATAGCTCTCTTTCATTTCTTCAACAATGTCTCTAGGTAGTGTGTTGTCTCTGTTTGAATCGTTCATTTTTTTTCCATTTTTAAATATCTAGGTTAACTACAAACTTTGCGTTTTTTTCTATAAACGTTCGCCTCGCCTCAACATCACTTCCCATGAGGTTTTGGAATGTTTCAGCCGCTTCAACTGCGCTATCTACAGTAACCTGCATTAGCGTTCTCCTTTCTGGGTCCATGGTTGTTTCCCAAAGCTGATCTGCATTCATTTCTCCCAAGCCTTTATATCTTTGAATAGATACCTTTGTGTTTTTATTGTCTTTCTTCATTCGGCTAACAACCAAATCTCTTTCGTTATCATCGTATGCGTAGGCTGCTTTTTTTCCCTGTGATAGTTTATACAGAGGCGGTAACGCTAAATATAAATGCCCGTTATCTATAACGCCCTTCATTTTTCTGTAAAAAAAGGTTAAAAGAAGGGTTCTAATGTGAGATCCGTCAACATCAGCATCGGTCATAATAATGATTTTATTATATCTAAGTTTTTCTGCATCAAAATCCCCCGCAGCTTTTTCACCCGACTCATCTTCTGCTCCACCAAAGCCCGCCCCAAGCGCTGTAATTATAGACTGAACTTCATTGTTGGATAGAAGCTTGTCTATCCTTGCTTTTTCTGAATTTATAACTTTTCCCCTTAAGGGTAAGATAGCCTGAGTTCTTCTGTCTCTTCCTTGCTTAGCAGAGCCACCCGCAGAGTCGCCCTCTACTAAATACAGCTCACAAAAATAGGGGTCTTTGTTTGAACAATCTGCAAGCTTTCCAGGAAGGGAAGACCCCCCCAGGGCGCTTTTTCTTCTTATAAGCTCTCGGGCCTTCCTGGCTGCTGATCGACTCCTCGCAGCAAGTAACGCCTTTTCTATTATTCTTCTTCCAATTGATGGGTTTTGTTCTAAAAAATCTAAAATACCCTCATAAACAGCTTTGTCAACAATTCCTTTTACGTCCCCATTTCCAAGTTTCGTTTTTGTTTGCCCTTCAAACTGGGGCTCTGAAACCTTGACGCTTATAATAGCGGTTAAGCCCTCTCTAAAATCTTCACCCGTTAAAGTGATTTTTTCATTTTTCTTGGTTTTTATTAGATTGTTTTTACTCGCATGGTTGTTCATTGAGCGCGTTAAAGCAGAACGAAACCCAGAAAGATGTGTGCCCCCCTCTATAGTGTTAATGTTGTTTACAAATGTCAATATGTTGTCATTATAAATATTGCCGTATCGAAGCGCAACCTCAACAGGAACCTCTCCGTCCTCTTTATTAACTGTTATAATTTTGTTATGGAGAGGGTTGTTGTTTTCATCTAAATATTTAACAAAGTCACTCAACCCACCATTAAATCGAAAGGTGTCTTCTTTTTCTTCTTCTTTCCTTTTATCAACCAAAACAATCTCTAGGCCTTTATTTAAATAAGCCAACTCTCTAAGCCGCTCGGAGATTATTGAATACTCAAACTCTGTTGCTTTAAATATTTTTTTATCTGGCAAAAAACAAACCCTTGTTCCTGTTTTTTTTGAGACGCCCGTTTCTGAGAGTTTGTTTTGTGTTACTCCAATTTTATAGTCTTGTTTATATTTTTTTCCTCCTCGCTTAACCTCAACCCACAACCACTCCGAAAGAGCGTTTACGACAGAAACCCCGACACCGTGCAAGCCACCAGAAACCTTGTAAGAGTCTTTATCAAACTTTCCACCTGCGTGTAAAACTGTCATCACCACCTCAACAGCTGGTTTTTTTTCCTCTTTATGAATATCAACGGGGATCCCCCTTCCGTTATCTTCAACCGTAACAGAGCCATCTGGGTTAAAACAAACAGAAACCTTTGTACAGTGCCCAGCCAGCGCTTCATCAATAGAGTTGTCAACAACCTCATATACAAGGTGATGTAGTCCTCTTTTTCCCACGTCTCCAATATACATAGCAGGCCTTTTTCTTACAGCCTCAAGCCCCTCTAAAACCTTTATGCTCTCTGCGCTATAGTCTGTTTGTCTTTTCTCTATGTTCATAAAAATCTAATTTCCTTAATTATGTTTTTTTTTAGCTTTTTGTTAAGCTTTTTTATGATTTCTTTTTTTTGAAATAAAAGCTCTTGTCTCCAAACTGGGTTTTTTGTTTTTACTGTTAGCGTACCGTGTTCTATGGACTCGGCGTTTGTGTTTTTTGCCACTTTTTCACCTACAATCTCACACCAAACTTCTATAGCTTTTTGCTGAGCAACCCCGTTCTCTAGACCTGTGTTTTTTAGAAAACTTTTTATTGCTTTTTGTATGTGTTCCATTAATTACCAAGGTGGTGCATTTGATGCTTTATGTTTTTTGTGAGAAAGCCACTTTTTTCAAGATTTATTATGTCTGTAGTTGTTATAATTGTTTGAAACTTGTTTTTGTTTTTTTTGTTTAGTTCTTCTAACACCTCAACGGTTCTTTTGCTTTTTTCCAGATCCAGAGTTGCAAACAAATCATCCATCATAAAAACAGGGGTTTCTTTTGTTTCGTTCATTAAAAACTGTAGTTCTGCAAGCTTTAATAAAACAAGATATATTTTGTTTTCACCTTGCGAACAGTGCGTTTTTGTGTTTTTTTTAAACCAGGTAAAATTAATGTTGTCGCGGTGTGGCCCCTTTGTTGTTCTTTTGTTTTCAATGTCTCTTTTTAGATTTTTAAATAGGGTTTCTTTGTATTTTTTGTTTGTTAAAACATTGTTTAAATAGCCTATTTTTACTTTTGTTTTTTTGTCAAACATTTCTGAAATATAATAAAAAACATGGCTGAATTTTTCAATTTGTTTTTGTCTGAGGCTCCAGAGCTTTGTACCACAATCAGAAAGGCTGTTGATCCAGGCTTCTTGTTCTTTTCTGTTTTGCAGAAGAAGAGAAGCATTCCTTTGCTTTAGGGTTTTATTATATTTTTGTAATAAAATAATATATTCGTATGAAACAGTAGAAAAAACTCTATCAAAAAACTGTCTGCGTGTCAAAGGGGGGCCTGTTGTTATTTTTTGTTCTTCTGGGGATAAAACAACAACAGGATTTCTTCCTATTATCTCTTTTCTGTTGCTAATTGTTTTTCCATTAAGCTTTATTTTTTGCCCATCGTAGTTTGAAACACTAACTGCTATTTTATCTTTTTTTTGTTTATTGTTTAAAAAGGAACCAACAACAACCAGGTTATCCGATTTGCTGTTAATCAACTCTTTTTGTTTGTGTGTTTTAAAACTTTTTCCTATTGATATTAAATTAATTGCTTCCAACACTGTTGTTTTTCCTGAGCCATTTTTACCAAAAAAAATTGTGAGGTTTGGGTTAAACCCAAACTCAGAATTTTTGTGTATTCTAACAGAATTAAGCTTAATTGTTTGAATGCCCAAAAACTTGTATTTTAAATCTTAAAATCAGTTGTTCAACCTAATCGGCATTAGCAACATTGTGTTTTCTTCGTTTTTTTCTTTTTCAGAAGAACTAAATAGCGCAGCTGTAACAGATGAGCCAAACTTTATTGTTATTTCTTCTCCTTGAACATGAGAAACTATGTCTTTTAAATATTCTGCGTTGTAACCAATTCTGATTTCTTCTCCTTGGTATGCTGCTAATATTGACTCTTTTGCTTTAGAAGATCTTTCTGGATCTTCGGTTGTAACTTCACAACCGTCCGTGGAAAGGTTTAATGCAACCTGGTGGGTAGACCTGTTAGAAAAAATAGAAACTCTCCTAATAGCACCTAAAAGATCTTTTTTGTTAATATTTAATATTTTGTTATTGTCTTTTGGGATAACAACTTCATAATCAGGAAAAACTTCATCTATTAGTCTTGTAATTATATTTTCTTTTCCCTGTGTTGCTTTGAGCGTGTTGTTTCCAAAACCAAGAACCAAATCACCCTCTCCTGTCTGAGCTAAAATAAAAGATAAAAACTTTTTTGGAATAATTATGTTTTTTATTTCTTCACTTGTATTGGTTTTTTTTTGAATGTGTTTTACTAGCCTGTGTCCATCTGTAGAAACGGCAGTTATTTTATCCTTTTTTATATCAAAACAAACACCCGACAAGGAAGGCTTTAGCTCGTCTTTACTAACAGCAAAAAGAGTTGATTCTATTATTTTTTTAAGCAAACCCAACGATATCTTCATTGTTTCGTTTTCATTGTGTTGTATTCCCTCAGGAAATTCTTCCGCAGGGCTTCCCATAAGATCATATTCTCCAAAATCTGTATTTATTACTGTTTTGTTCTTTTCGTTTGTTTCAAGAGTTATTCTTGTTTCAGGTAACTCAGATGTTATATTTAAAAGAGTTTTTAGAGAAATACAGATAGCGCCCTCTTCTTCAACGCTAACTGGTATTTTTGACTCTATTGCTATTTCTAAATCTGTTGATCGAAGCAGCGCCTCAGTTCCTTCTATTTTTATAAAAACAGAATTTAATATTGGAAGAGTTGATCTTGTTGGAATTGCTTTTGCTAATTTTTGTAGTGCTTTTTGTAATTCGGTTTTGGATGTGGAAAATTTCATTTTTAACCTATATAAAAAACGTTTGTTTATATTATTTAATTAGGTAGTTAAAGATACCAAAAACAAAAATTTTTTAAAACTCTTTTCTATTAAATAAAAACTTATTATTTAATTAATTTATTATTATTATGTTTTGTTAATATGTTAATAAAATATTTTTAATTTTAATAAAAATATAATTGTTCATATTTATACCTTTTAAATTAAAGTAAAACATTATGTTAATAAATTTTTAAAAATATTAACAACTGCCTTTTTTACCCAAATAAAAACATAAAAAAACTAAAAAAATATTATTAACAAATAATTAACTATTTATTATTTTTATAAAGAATTTCTTTCTAGCCTTTTCAATCCACTCCTGGTACCAGTCCATCTTTTTTTTGTTTAAAGCTATTTCCTCCAGCTGTGGCCAATTATTATTTGGGTCTGGCTTTCCACCTTTTTTTATGTTTTCCATCCACAACAAATGAAAACCAAAAGAAGTGTTAATAGGAGGGCTACAGGAGTTTAACTCTATATATTTAATAGCTTTTCCAATTTCTGGAATAGGATAATTTTCGGGTGTTATCCAACCCAGATCTCCTCCAATCTCTTTTGTGGTTTTATCGACAGAGTGATTTTTTACCATTTTTTTAAAGTCAGTTAAATTTTTAATTGAGTCTTTTATTGTATTAGATAAATTGAAGGCTCTTTCTGTGTCGTCACTATCAATTTCTGGTTTAATAAGTATGTGACGAACCTTTATTTTTTCGCCTTTTTTATCCAGCGTTTCAATCAGGTGATATCCGAAACTTGTTTTTACGGGTTCGCTAACCACATTTTGTTTTAAGGTAAAGGCGGTTGTCTCGAATTCTTTTACCAGCTCTCCTCTTCGTACCCAGCCCAGCTCACCGCCGTTGTTTTTTGATGGGTCAATTGAGTAAGCAGAAGCTAAATCAGAAAAAGATTCACCATTAACTATCTTTTCTTTTATTGATTTTAATAAAGACACCGTTTTTTCTTCTTTCTCTTTTGTTGGTTTAACAGGAATTTGTATGTGTCTAACCTTTACTGTCATAGGAAAAGAAGGAAGACTGTCCTTATATGTTTTATAAAAATCCAAAACCTGGTTTCTTGATATTGTTATTTTACTAATTAGTTGTTGCTGATATCTTTCTGATATAAGTCTTTCTTGCATATCATACCAAAACTCACGTCTAAAAGACTTTATACTTTGGCCTAAAACCTGCTCTGCCTTTTTTTCTCCCCCAGCTTGAGCTATTAGGTTTTGTATTTGTTGGTCAATTGCATTATCTACTTCTTTTTCTCCAACAACAACGGAATCAATTTCAGCCATTTCCAATAAAATTTTTTGATCAACCATAGATTGTAAGATGTTTTTTTGTAAAGAGATAAACAGCTCGGGGTTTTTTTGTGGATCTATTCTTTGTTGGACAAGGGTCATGTTAATAAGCTGGGCCAGGTCTGTTTTTAAAATAATATGTTCTTCAACAACAGCCGCAACTCCATCAATTATTTCATTTTGGTTAGAAAAAACTAAAGAAAAAATAAAAATTAATTTTTTCATTTTAATTATACTCCGAGTTTATAAAAACATTGTATGCGTTTTTTAAACTGTCTAATACTTTTGTTTTTTTTGTGAGTTGTTTTTGTTTTATTATTCTTTGATAAATTTCATCGTAGGCATCATCCAGACCAATAAGAGAGCCCTTTTTGTATCTTTTTACTACCTCTATAACATGGTATTTATCAAAAAACAAAAGAGGCTTTAGAACACCAATTTTTTTGTTATTAAAAATGTGGTCATTAATTTTTTTTGGTACTCGCCCGCTTTTTATTTTTTTTAAAGAGACCTCGTATTTAATAAACAAACTATCCAGCGCAAAGCCAGAATCTTTTTTTCTAAGTTTTTTTTGAAGAATTCTTGCTTCATTATTAGAAGAGACCGAAAAGTGATAAACCAAAGCCTCGTCGTTTAGCCGAGAAAAAGAAAGTTTGTTTTTATCATAATATTTTTTTATTTCTTTTTTAGAAACAAGGTCAGGTAAAAAAGTTTTGGTTTCTAAAAAAGTTTCGCCAACGAGTTGCTTAAAATACTTTTCTTTCATTTCGTTTAAAAAAAGATCATTATGAAGGTTTGCTTTTTTTGCCTCTTCAAACAAAACAGTTTGGTTTACCCAGTCATTAATATAGCTTTTAATTTGGTTTGTGTTTCTTTGTTTTGGCTTTAGGTCTTTTTCCAAGTTTTTGATGGTAAGTTCTTTGTCTTTAACTCGAGCAATAACAAAACCTGGCTCGCTCTTGTTCTTTTCACAATTGTAAAAACAAAATAAAAGTAAAATAAGGAAAAAAGATTTCATGTTTTTTTAATTAAGCAAGGTAAAAAAATTATTTGCTAGACTGAAAGCATCATTTATATCACAACACCCAATATTAAATCTGAGTTTATCATTTTTTGTTGTTCCAAAAACAAAAGAAACCCCTTGTTTCTTTGCCCAAGATTTTAATGATGATATAAGAGTTTCTGCAGAACTAAATGGAAAAAAATCATTAAAAACGAACTCGATGTTTTTTGATGAAATAAATATTTTATTTACAGCTGTTTTTTTATATAGGGTTTTTAAATAAAGCTTTGACACCAGGTTTTTTGTTTGTTTTCTTATTGGCCCAAAGCGATCAATTAGTTCTTTATGTATTTTTTTATGTTCCCTGGTGGTGTCTGCGAATGAAAGCCTATTGTAAAAACCAATTCTTTGTTTTTTGTTTTCAATATATTTTTCTGGTATATAAGCACTTTCTGTTAGAACAACATCCACATCCAAAAAACGAGAAGGCTCCGTTTTGTTTGTTTTGTCTAGCTCTTTTTTTAAAAGCTGACAATACATTTCAAAACCAACCGAACTTATGTGGCCGCTTTGTTTATAACCAAAGACAGACCCTGCCCCACGGATTTCTAAATCTTTTATAGAAATATCATACCCAGAACCCAGGGTTGAGAGTTTTTCAATTGTTTTTAGCCTTCTGTATGCCTGTGTTTTTAGTTTGTGTTTTGGGATCAACAAAAGGCAGGACGCCCTTCTTTTTCCGCGACCAACGCGGCCGCGCATTTGGTAGAGCTGAGAAAGGCCAAAGTTTTGAGCGTTGTTAATAATTATTAAGTTAGCATTTGTTATGTCTAGGCCAGACTCTATTATTGTTGTACAAACTAAAATATCAATGCCCCCATTAAAAAAAGACAAAACACGCTCCTCTAAATCTCGACTTGGCATTTGACCGTGAATAAAATCGACAGAACACGATGGAAAAAACCCGCTTATTTTTTTAGCCACATAAGATAGCGTTGGAATATCGTTTTGAACAAAATAAACTTGCCCTCCGCGAGCAGTTTCTTGTTCTATCTTTTGTTTTATGGTGGACCAATTAAAATATTCAACACTGGTTTCTATTGGTTTTCTTGCGATAGGCGGCGTTTGTATTTTTGAAATATCACGTATCCCAACCATGCTGTGTTGCAGTGTTCTTGGTATTGGCGTTGCTGACAGCGTAAAAACATCAAGCATCGACCTAATGGTCCTGATTTTTTCTTTGTGTTTTACGCCAAACCTGTGTTCCTCATCTATAATAAACAAAGCCAGAGAAGGCAAAACAACGTCCTCTGATAAAACGCGATGGGTTCCGACAAGAATGTCAACAGCGCCCTTTGAACAGCGGCTTAATATATCTGACTGTTCTTTTTTTGTTTTAAACCGCGACAACAGCTCAACGTTAACACCCAGGGGCTCAAAGCGCTCTGCGCAAGTAATAAAGTGTTGATCTGCAAGAATAGTTGTTGGGCATAAAAAAATGCAAGAACGCCCAGAAGCAACAGCCCGCATCATTAGCCTTAGGGCGACCTCGGTTTTACCAAAACCAACATCACCACAAATCAAGCGGTCTGCTGGGCTTTTTTTTAAAAGATCAGAAAGAGCCTCTTTTATTGCTTTTTTTTGGTCTGGTGTTTCAAGAAAAGGAAAAGATCTTTTTAATGCGGCCTCCATCTCTATGTCTTCTTTATATGAAAAGCCCCGAACGCGCTGTTTTTTCACATATAGCTTTACAAGTTCTTTTGCGACTAGAACAACAGATGCCTGAGCTTTTTTAATTTCAAGGTCCCAACGCCCAGAGCCCAGGGTTGCTATTTTTGGTTCCTTGCCAGAACCAAGGTGTCTGTGTACATAATTTATATTATCAACAGAAACAGAAACAAAACTATTGTTTTTGTATTTTATATTAATAACCTCTTGTGTTCCAACAGCTGTCTCTTTTATGCTTAAGCCCTGGTAGATTCCAACCCCAAAGTTTTTATGAACTATCAAGTCGCCGGTGTTTATTTCTGATATGTCTTGCAGTAACAGGCGCTCAGGCGCTGTAGTGTTTTTTGGCACCCACTTGTTTGTTGTTTTGGTTTCTTTATCTATATCTGTGGCAGAAAAAACAAAAACACCACTCTGTTTTAAATAAAAACTAAAGCCACAAACCCCAGGCAAAACCCGAATTTTTTTGTTTGGACTTATTTTATGTTCACTTGGGTCACCAGAAAAAAACAGTTTTTTTGGCCTCAGAGAACGAACAACAGAAAAAAGATTTTTTGTTCTTTCTCTTTTGTTTTTACCTTTCGCTAAAACAGAAACAACGTCAAGCTCTATGTTGGAAGAGTTAGAGTCGCTTTTTTTAATAGAAAAAGAACCCTTTTTAGACTCAACGCAAAACACATCTGAAAAACAAAAAACATCTATAAGTCTAATAAAACCAATAGTTTGGGGCTCGTCTCCCTTTAGCAGGGCTTGTTTGACATTTTGAATTGAAACCTGAGAGGATGGGTCAAAATAAGTAAGGCGCTCAACCACATCAAAATCAAAAGAACACCGAAAGGGGTTTTGAAAATAAGCAGGAAAAACATCTACAATATCTCCCCTAACAGAAAAAGAGTTAGGTGTGAAAACAGAGCCCTCCTTTTGATACCCCGCGTTTATTAAAAAAGAGACAAGCGCATCCCGATCAAGCCTCTCGCCTTCTTTTATAACAAAAAAAACTTTTTGGGCTCCAGGCGTCTTTTTTATGTTTTTTTCTTGTAAAACCGAAGTGGAAAAGACCAAAGGATTTTTATGGTCTGTTGCTTTGTAGATTGTTTCTTGTCTGTATCTTTCGTTTGTTGACACAAAACCAGGAACCCTTTTTTTGTTTGACTTTTCAGGGTAATAAAAAACAGACTCAAGGCCAGCAGACTCAAGAGAGTCGTAAAAACCAAAAGCGAGGCGGTTGTTTTTAAATGAAAAAAAAGCGGACCGTTTTAAAAAGCTTTGGCTTATAAAAAGAGCCAGTGAAGACCGGTCAAAACCAGAAACAGACCCCCCGCTTAAAAGATGGTTAAGCAAGGCAGGGTCAAAAGGCGATTCTTTTTTTTGTTTCACGTGAAACAATGCTGTCCTATTTAATATTAACCAAAACTATAGAAACATCGGCTGGTGTTATACCGGAAATTCTAGAAGCCTGACCAACTGTTTCGGGTTTTATATAAGAAAGCTTCTCTTTTGCCTCGCTTGAAAGCCCCAAAACGTTTTCATAGTCAAAGCCGTCTGGTATTTGTTTTTCGTTGTTTTGGGACAGTTTTTTTATTTCGCCCTTTAGTCGCTCTATGTAGCCGGCGTATTTAATTTTGCTTTCTGTCTCAAAAAAAAGCTCATCAACAAGCCAGGGCTCAAAGTCGAAACCTTTCATAACCTCAGAAAACAAACCAGGAGGAAGGTCTGAAATTTGACAGGCGGGTTGTTTTAAAACGGTTTTTGCTGGCACGCTCTGTTTAATCACGATTTCTTTTTTAGTGAGGTCTTTGGGCTCAACCGACCGGCTTAAACAGCTAAGAAGCCCCTCCTTAGATGCGATGGTCTTTTCTAATAGGAAACACTCTTCTTTTTTTAGAAGGCCGTTGTCTTTTGCAAAACGGAGGAGCCGCTCTTCTGTGTTTGAATACCTAAGCAAAAGTCGATACTCTGCCCTTGAGGTGAACATTCTGTAGGGCTCAAAAGTGTCTTTTGTAATAAGGTCGTCAATCATAACACCTATGTATGAAGAGCTTCTTGATAAAACCAGGGGCCTCCCTCCGCTTGCTTTTTTAGATGCGTTAATTCCAGCGATAAGCCCCTGGGCCCCAGCCTCTTCGTATCCAGATGTTCCGTTTATTTGCCCCGCCAGAAACAACCCAGAAAGCTCTTTTGTTTCAAGCGTTGATTTTAATTGAGCGGGGTGAAAAAAATCATATTCAATAGCGTATCCAGGCCTAAAAAAAGAAGCAGACTCTAACCCGGGAATTGTTCTAAGCGCTTTAATTTGGGTTTCTTCTGGTAGGCTTGTGGAAAAGCCGTTAACATATATTTGATCAGAATTAATCCACTCGGGTTCAAAAAAAAGAGTGTGCTGGTCTTGTTTTTCAAAGCGGAAAACCTTATCCTCAATAGAGGGGCAGTATCGTGGCCCAACACCGCCAATGTCTCCAGAAAACATAGGAGACCTGTTAATTTCATTTAATATAACATCTTTTGTCTTTTTGTTTGTTTTGAAACTGTGGCAGAGAACGTTTTTTGGAAAAAACTTTTCAGTAAAATATGAAAAGGGAACAGGGTTTTTGTCCCCGAACTCTTCTTTTGCGAAAGACCAGTTGACTGAGTTTTTGATAAGTCTCGGGGGGGTCCCTGTTTTTAGCCGCCCTGTTTTGAAGCCTAAAGAAGATAAGGACTCCGTAATCCCAAAAGAGGGCCCCTCTCCCATTCTACCTGCCCGAATTTTCCTCTCTCCAATATGAATTAGACCGTTCAAGAATGTTCCGCAGGTTAAAACGACGGCCTTGCTTTTGATCACAGACCCATCCAAAAGAACAACCCCAGAAACGGCGTTATTCTTTGTCTTTAAAGAAACCACTTCACCGGAGACTGTTTTTACCTCAGCGCGGGTTGTTTTTTTTTGCACCAGGCTTTCGTAGTGCCGCTTGTCTACCTGAGCTCGAGGAGACCACACGGACCTCCCCTTTTTTTTGTTTAAAACTTTAAACTGTATTCCAGCGGTGTCAGCGACGGCGCCCATAGAGCCACCCAAAACATCCATCTCTCTAACCATCTGTCCTTTTGCCAGGCCCCCTATTGAGGGGTTACAGGACATGCGGCCAAGGGCTTTTTTATCCTGGGTTATTAAAACCGTTTTTTGTTTGAGTTTCCTAGATATTATTGCCGCCTCTATGCCAGCGTGTCCACCGCCAACAACAACAACATCATATAAACCTGATTGTTTCACGTGAAACTTATTTGCCGACACAGAAGTTTTCGAACACGTTTTCCATAATGTCTTCTGCGCTTGTGGTCCCCAGCAAAGCAGAAAGGGACCTGGTTGATTCCACCAGCTCAAAGGCAACCAGCTCTATCTCAGGGTTGGTTTCTTTTAGAATGTGAAGTGCCTTTTTTAAGGACACAACAGATTCGTTTATGGCTTGTAGCTGACGGGTTGTTGTAATGATTGACCCATTTGTTTTGGCTTCTTTAGCTAAAAGATGTTTTTTTATTTCTTCCTTTAGGCTGTTAAGCCCAGCTCTTTTTTTAGCTGAAGTGTAAACCGCTCTGTGTTTTGGCGTTTTTTGTTTACTGTATTTTATCAAATCATTTTTGTTGTAAACGACAATTTTGTTTTCAGTATCTTCAATATTATCAACACCTTCTACAACATGTAGCACTAGGTCGGACTCTGAAATAGATTTTTTTGTGCGACGTAATCCCTCTGCCTCTACTTCGTTTCTGGTCTCTCTTGTTCCCGCGGTGTCAACAAGGCGGACACACAAGCCCCCGATCTGAGTTTCTTGTTCAATTGTGTCTCGCGTTGTTCCGGGCGTTGCGCTTGTTATTGCTCTTTCCTGATTAAGCAACGCGTTAAACAGTGTGGACTTTCCTGCGTTTGGTTTTCCATAAAAAACCACCGTTGGGGGCCGGAGGTGGTTTATGTTTTCCCTGTAGTTCTTAATGTATTTTTCAAGTTTTTTGACAACAGAAGTTATTGATTTTATTGTGTTTATAAAAAATTTGCCGCCCAGGTCCTCATCAGAGATGTCTAGTGCGTGTTCTATATTTGACGCCGCCAAAACAATGTCAGATTTTATTTTTTTTAGGCCCCCAGCATCGTTTTCATTTAATATTTTCTGGTTGAGCTGAAGGGAGCGTTCTGTTTTTGCAGATATGATTTCTCCTACCGCCTCTGCTTGCAACATGTTTAGTTTGCCATTTAGAAATGCTCTTTTTGTAAACTCACCAGGCTCGGCTAAAACAGCTCCAAAAGAAACAAAAACAGAAAGAACTTTGGCCACGACCAGGGGAGAGCCGTGGCAAGAAACCTCCACTGTGTTTTCTCCCGTATAAGAGTTTGGCTTACTAAAATAGGTAACCAAGGCCCGATCAATTAGATCTCCGTTCTTGTCCCAAAGGCGCCTGTGGTAAACAACCCGGGGCTGGTAGTTTTTTTGGTTCTTCTTTGTTATTTTTGACAAACAAAAAAGAGATCGCGGCCCACTGGCCCTGATCAATGATACTCCGCCACGCCCAGGTGGAGACGATTCTGCTACAATTGTTTTTGGGCTAACACCTGAGGGCATGTGTCGCTACCCCGTTTTTGTGCCCGGGCCTATGGGTTTTCGAGGAGAAAGTTTTTGTTGGGCAATTGTCAAAACATTAAAAAGCGTGTAATAAAGGTTTAGGCCCGAAGGAAACTGGTTGAAAAGCAAAAAGAAAAACACGCTCATGAAATACTGCATCATTTTTTGTTGTGGCTGTTGTTCTACCCCACCAGACATTAGCTTTTGCTGGACAAACATTGACGCCCCCATTAGTATTGGCAAAACGGCCACGCCGTTACCATATATAGGCAATGAAAAAGGCAGGTAAAAAATAACATCTGGTGAAGAAAGGTCTTTTATCCAAAAAACAAAAGGCTCTGCTCTAAGCTCTATCGTTGATCGAAAAACAACAAAAAGCGCAAACAGCAGTGGCATTTGCAACAACATCGGAAGGCAGCCGCCCAGTGGGTTCACCCCCTTTTCCTTATACATTTTCATTGTTGCCTGATTTAACTTTTGTGGATTGTTTTTGTATTTCTCTTTTAGTTTGTTTATTTCTGGTGCGAGTCTTTGCATAGCCTGAGTTGATTCATAACTTTTTTTGGTTAGCGGGTAGACAAGAACCTTTATTGCTATGGCAAAAAGGATTAAAATAAATCCATAGTTTGGTATAAGGGTTTTCATTTTTTTTAGTGTCCAAAGCACACCCTTTGATATCGGCTTTATTGGGCCCCATCCAAAGCTCATTATTTCCTCAAGGGTTGGCGTAAGAGTTTTTATTCTATCATATTCCAAGGGCCCGAGATATAAGAGAATGCTTGAGTTGGCAGAGGCTGACAGGGCCAAAGAAAAATCATATATCTCAGACTCCCCCTTTTTTTGTGACCCGACGATTGCAGACTTTGGTTGGGTGTTTTTATTGGGAACAAAAGAGGCGGTAAAATACTTAGTCCTGGTAGAAACCCAGTCTGTTATGCCGTTGTAATCTGACTCAAGATAGTTGGTGCCATCGGCTTTAATTTTTTCCAGCTCTCCACCTTGAAAAACAAAAGAGTTTGTATACATAAGGTCATCTGTTTTGTTTTTTTCTGTTAGAGGAAGGCCGCCTCTCCATGAAAAAAAGTACTGACCAGCGAACACGCCCTCCGAGATTTTTTCTGTGTTTATGTCTACCTCAACAACATATGAGTCTGGATAAATGGTTAAAGACTTTTCTATTTTACCTAAGGCTGTTTCTTTAAAAAAAGCCAGCGTTGTTGGCTCGTTTATGACCCGGGTTGAAGGTTTTTGTTTAACAAACCAAGGGTCCTCCAGGTCTAGATCTTCACCGCTGTTGGACCGAACAGAGATTAACAGGTTGTTTTTGTTTAGTTCGTTTATAAGGTTAACATAAACACTGTCATGTGTTAAATACTCAAAAAGCTTAAAAGAAACAATGGAGCCTCCATTTTTATTTGAGATAACAATTTCGTAAAGGTCTGTTTCAAAAGTGAACAAAGACTCTTTTTGGCTTTGTTTGGTTTTGTTTGATTTTTCTAGTGTTTTTTTGGGTTTTTCTGTTTTAAGGGTTTCTTCTGTTGGGGGTGGCGGCGTTGTCGCAGTTTGTTCTTCAAAGGTGTCTACCTCCGGTCTCGGGTTTACAAATTCCATATAATAAGGTGTTAAAATCAGCACCAATGAAATTAATAAAAAGGCTAATAGGGTGTTTCTGTCCACTTGTTATTGATCAAAGTTTATAGGGTTTGTATGGGGGCCTGTCTGGCGGGGGGGTAAGCCCACCAAACGGAAACCCAAAAAGGTTTTTATTAGAAAACAGATAAAAACTAAACAGACAGTGTTATCCGGCCATTTTTACGCCGGCGACTAATAACGCGACGACCACCGACGGAGGCCATCCGAGAGCGAAACCCGTGTTTGTTTTTTCTTTTTCTCTTACTTGGTTGATATGTTCTTTTCATGATGTATCCAAAAAAGCGTGCGAAAATACAAAAACAACAATCTTAAGGCAAAACCAAAAAGAAAAAAAATAAAAGGCAGTTGTGTCGGTATAAAAATCTCTTGTAATTTTAAAAGGTAAGGGCGCTGTGGATAACTTGTGGAAAACATTTATACATGAATAAAAACGAATTGTGGTCTGGCGCGGTAAAAGATCTTTCTCTTGGGTTACCTGTTCACGCTATTAACACTTGGATCGATCCGATAAAAGCAAAAGAAATTTCTAAAAATAAAATAGTGCTAGAGGTGCCAAATCAGTTTTTCTTAGAGTGGGTTGATTCGCACTATAGAAAAACCATTGACGCCTCAGTAAAAAAAATATCAAAAAACAAAATAAGCACTCTGTTTATGGTTGGCGAGGGCGAGGGTGAAGCAAGACAGGAGAAGGGAGCGACCGAAACGCCAAAAGAAAGGAAAAAGATAATAATTAAAAAACCGAGTCCAGTAAACAAGGGATATGTATTTGATTGTTTTATTGAGGGAGCAAACAATCAGTTCGCAAAGACAGCATCTCAGGCTGTTGCTAGCGAGCCAGGAAAGCAGTCTTTTAACCCCTTGATTATATATGGTGGCGTGGGGCTTGGAAAAACACATCTTATTCACGCAATCGGTAACGAAGCTTTAAAAACGGACCCGAGCCTTAACGTTGTTCTGGCGACCAGTGAAAAATTTACGCTTGATTTTGTAAACAGTTTGCGTAAAAACAAAACCATCGAATTTGCCAAGCTTTATAGAAAAGCAGATATTCTTTTAGTTGATGACATTCAATTTTTTTCTGGTAAAGAACAAACCCAGGAGCAGTTTTTTCATACCTTCAACGAGCTATACCAGTCACAAAAACAAATTGTTTTAACGGCAGATAGGTACCCAAGCGAGATGAGGGGGCTTCAGGACCGTCTGCTTTCTCGTTTTCAGTCTGGTCTTGTTGTTGATATCCAGCCCCCAGACTATGAAGTTCGTGTTGCCATTCTCATGGAAAAAGCAGAACAAAATGGGATAGAGCTTCCTTATGAAATAATTGAGTTTATAGCAACACACATAAAAAGCAACATTCGAGACCTTGAGGGCACGATTATTAGAATACTAGCTAAATCTTCATTAATGAACAGAGATATCGACTTTAGTTTAGCCAAAGAGGTCGTTAAAGAAAGAACAGGGAACAAGCTCGACCTTGGTCTTAATTCGGAAAGCATAATTAATCAGGTTTCTGATGTTTTTGGCGTAGCGCACAAAGACATTGTTGGAAAAAGCAGGAGAATGGAGATTGTGCAGGCAAGGCAGGTGGCCATGTATTTGTGCAGAAACCTGTTAGACGCCTCCCTAAGTTCTATTGGCCTTAGCTTTGGAGGCAGAGACCATACAACTGTAATACACGCAATTAAAACCATAGAGCAAAAAGGGCCTAAAAACTCAAACCTTGATAAAACAATAAAATCAATTGAGGAAAAATTAAGTTTTATTTCTTCCTAGAAAAGGTTTAATCTTTTCTATATGGCGGACAAAACATTCTATTTAAAAAAGACACTCTTTTGGGCTTTGGTTTTCGATTTTTTAATTGCACTTCCAAATATTCCTGCTGATAGAATTTCCTTTAACTTGAGTGGACATGTTTTAACCCAACCTTATTATAGGAATGTAGACCTGGACTCGGTTTCAGCTGATGTGAAATACGCCGTGATTTCAATCCACGGATCAGGGCGCAATGCGGACGAACACTTTAGTATAATTAGTACAGCAACGAGCTCTATTGGCATTGCAGACTCAACGGTTGTTTTAGCTCCGCTTTTCCCAAACCAAGAAGACATTAACCTATACAACCTTGACACATCTGTTCTTTATTGGTCCGACAGCGATTGGAACGCGGGTGATCTATCAAGAAACACACAGTCCAATCCGAGACCAGAGAGGATGAGCTCATTTTCTTCCTTAGACACAATATATCACCGGCTGGCAAATAACAACCCCAATCTAAAAAAAATAATACTAACTGGGCACTCTGCTGGATCTCAGATGGTAGTGCGCTATGCAGCGGGAGGGAGAGCGGCAAACGATATTTTAGAAAACAGGGAGATAGAGCTTGTCTACGTTTCAACAAACACGCCTTCATTTTTATATCTAGACGAGAACAGGGTTATTGATGAAAACTCCAGCCCTTTTGAGTTTGGATTGTCTGATTGTTATAACGCTAACTACTATAAATATGGTTTATACAATCTAAACAATTACATGGAAGAGGTGGGCTTTCAAAATATAATTAATCAATACTTGAACACCCGCGTTACCTAT